>JBHJOB010000085.1:0-28190 GCA_050330195.1 Rhodomicrobiaceae bacterium
CCGAAACGCTCGAAGACTTCATCCGCCACCGGACGGTTGAGCGCGTAGGATCGGCCCATGTCGCCCTGCAGCAGATTGCCCAGCCAGATGAAATATTGCTCGACGAGAGTCCTGTCGAGGCCGAGCTGGCTGTTCAGCCGTTCGACATTTTCCGGCGTGGCGTAGGCGCCGAGAATGGCGGTCGCCGGGTCGCCGGGGATCATCGCCATCATGCCGAAAACGATGATGGAGAGCCCGAACAGGATCGGGATGGCTATCAGAAGCCGCTTTCCGATATATCCCCACATGGGTCTGGCCTCATTCGTTCTATTACCTCTCCCTTGGGGAGAGGTCGGCGCGCATAGCGCCGGGTGAGGGGTTTGAATACCTGATCAGGCACATGATCCCCTCACCCCAACCCTCTCCCACTCGCGAACCTTTACGGTGAGCGACAAGCGCTCACCTTTGGGACAGGGAGTCGTTTAGTTCTTCACCACATCATGCAGCAGCAGGAAGAAGGATGGCTCCAGCGCGAAGCCTTCCACGCGGGCGCTGGTCACCGCATTCTGCTTCCAGTTCGCCACGAACGCCCACGGCGCGTCTTCCTGCACCACGGTCTGCATTTCCTTGTAGAGCGCGGCGCGCTTGTCCCTGTCGGTCTCCCGGCGCGCGGCTTCGAGCAACTCATCCACTTTCGCGTTGGAATAATAGCCGGAATTGAAGCCGCCCTTGTCCGGCGTGGCTTCCGTGCGCAGTGCAAGATACGGCAGAGTGTCCGGATCGTTGGTCATCCATGACATCTGGGCCATGTCGGCCTTGCCTTCGAGGCCGGGATTGACCTTGCCGAGGAAGGTGTTCCACTCATAGGTCTCGATTTTGACGTCAAGCCCGACCTTGGCAAGATCGGCCTGGATCGCGGACCCCATGGCCACCGGATCGAGCATTCCCGAGCCGCCTTCGGTGACGTAAAATGTCAGCGAGGCATTCTCCGCCCCCGCTTCCTTGAGCAGCGACCTGGCCTTTTCGATGTCGTGCGGATAGGGCTCAAGGCTTTCATTGTAGGCCCATGCGAAAGCAGGCGGCGTCGGACCGGCAGCGACAACAGCGGTCCCCTGAAGCACATTGTCGACGAGCGCTTTCTTGTCGATGGCGTAATTGATAGCCTGGCGCGCGCGTTTATCCGTAAACGGGCCTTCCTTCGTGTTCAGGATCAGGAACCACAGATGCGGGCCGGCCTGCTCAAGCACCGTGAAGGTGGCGTCATTGGCAAAAGTCGCGACATTGTCCGGCGGGACTTCGACCATCACGTCAACGCCGCCAGAGAGCATTTCCGCAACGCGGGTATTGGCGTCGGTGATCGGGCGGAATACGGCAGCCTGAAGCTTCGGCGCGCCGTCCCAATAGTCAGCGTTTGCCTCGACGACGACCTTGGCGTTCGATTCCCATTCGGCGAATTTGAACGGGCCGGTGCCGGCGGGATTGCGGCCGTAATCCTCGCCATGCTGTTTGACCGCGTCGGGCGAGACGATCAGGCCGGTCGGATAGGCCAGATTGGACAGGAAGGGCGCATAAGGCTCCTTCAGCGTGAAGACGGCGGTCTGCGCATCCGGCGCTTCGACGGTGTCCACCGCGCCGAAGAAGAAGCTCAGGGGGAACGGTCCGGTGTTGTGCTGGGGATGCTTCTCGTCCAGCATCCGTTCGAAATTGAACTTCACCGCTTCGGCGTTGAAATCGGTACCGTCGTGGAATTTCACGCCTTCACGCAGCTTGAACGTGTAGGTCTTGCCGTCATCGGAAATCGTCCAGCTTTCAGCCAGCGAGGGCTCGACTTCGAGCGTCCCGGATTTGTAGCGGACGAGACCGTCATAGACATTCATCAGAATACGGAAATCATTGACCGCCGTGACCGTATGCGGATCAAGGGATTTCGGCTCCGCAATCTGGGCGACGATAAGGACGCCGGGCGGCGTCTGTGCGGACGCCGTTCCAACGGCGGCCAGAGCCGTCAGCGCAAAAGCCGCGGCGATTTTCTTGAGATTTGTCAGCATCGGCAGAACTCCTGAGAAGGGGCCGTCGGACTGGGATTGAAACCATCATATTATTCATGATAAATTAACTACTGTCAAAAATTGATCATAATAATAGCTTCCCCGAATTACGGACTGTGAAGCCAGAGAGCTAAATGCCTGACCATCAGCAAGAAAATCCGATCAATGCGCTTTCGATCAAGCTCGAACGGCTGCAGTCCGACATTGAGGCCGTGAATGCGCTCGGGCGCGCCGGGACGCTACCCGGAATCAACCGCGTCAGCTTTTCCGACGCGGACATGGCCGGACGCCGCTGGCTGATGGACCGCTTCGAAGCTGCAGGGCTGGCGGCATGGATGGATGCGGCGGGCAATGTCTTTGGCCGCTGGATTGTCGGTGACGGTCCGGCCGTGCTGGCTGGTTCGCATCTGGACACGGTGCCGCAGGGCGGGACACTCGACGGGACGCTCGGGGTTTGCGCCGCGCTCGAAGCGGTACGCGCGATGAAGGACGCAGGACTTGCGCCGGTTCGCCCGGTCGAGATCGTGTGCACGGCCGACGAGGAAGGCCGCTTCGGCGGCATGTTCGGCTCGCAGGCGATTTGCGGCGAGGTCGGGCCGGAATGGATCGAGGTGGCTGTTGACGATGCAGGCGTCCGGCTTGCCGACGCAATGCGGGCGCAGGGTTTCGATCCGACGAGGGTCGCCCCCAGAAATTTGAGTGAATTCAGCGTCTTTCTGGAGTTGCATATCGAGCAGGGGCCGGTTCTCGAACGCGCCGGCATCCCGGCGGGCATTGTCAGCGCGGTCTCCGGCGTCTTCAACTGGACCGTGACGCTCAAGGGAGAGGCCAACCACTCCGGCACGACGCCCATGGACATGCGCCGCGACGCCTTCCGAGGGCTTGCGGATTTCGGCGCGGCTATCCCCGCGATCATGGACGAGGCGGCGGGATCGGAGACCAGGCTGACGGTGGGCAAGGTCGAACTCAGCCCGAATTTTCCGCATAGCATAGCCGGCGAAGCCGTCTTCTCGATCATCGGGCGCGATATCGAGGAAAGCCGCATGAAGGTGCTCGCAGCCTCGTGCCGCGCTGAAATCGGGCGCGCCGCCGAAGCGCATGGGCTCGGCGTCCACATCGCGCAGCAAAGCTGGCTGCCGCCCGCGCCGCTCGACCGGCATGTGGCGGAGCGGCTGGCGACGATCGCGAAATCCTCCGGCGTCGCGGCGCGCATCATGCCGTCCGGCGCGGGGCACGACGCGCAGACCTTCGCCCGCCACCTCCCCGCCGGACTGATCTTCGTGCCGTCCGCTGGCGGCATCAGCCATTCACCGCACGAGCACACGGAATGGCGCGATGTCGAGCAGGGAGCCAATCTGCTCGCACGCGCAATCGCCGACTTCGCCACATCCTGATCGGACTGACCGGCGTCCGCACCGTTCCTTGACATCATATTTGCGCCAGCCTACCCTCATCCTGTCATACAGGTTCCGTCAGAGTTGAGGACGATCATTGGACGCCGCATCCCCTGAATGCCAGCCACCGGAAACCTCCAGCCTTGTTCGAGCGGCAATCGGCGCGATCACCGAACATATCCGCAAGCATGAACTCGGCCCCGGCGACCGCCTGCCCAGCGAAGCGGCGTTTTCCGCGACACTCGGCGTGTCGCGGACGGTCGTTCGGGAAGCCTTCAGATCTCTTGCCGCGCTCCGGCTGATCGACCTGCATACCGGCAAACGCTCCACCATCGCACCGCTGGATTACGGAGCAATAGCCCCGCTCATCGAACATGGCATTCTGACCGAGCAGATCACCGTGCGGCAGATTTACGATGTGCGGCGCACGATCGAGAGCCGGACCGCAGCGCTCGCCGCTCTCCATCGGAGCGAGGAGGAGGCGTCCAGCATCCGGAGTCACGCTCAGGCGATGAGCGCAAGCGCAAATGCGCCCGAGGAAGTGATGGAGCATGACCTCGCGTTGCATCGCGACATTGCGCAGGCATCGAGAAATCCTGTCTTTGCGCTGCTCATTGGCGCGTTTGAAGGCGTCACGCGGCGAACCTGGCCGATTGGATGGCGCTCGTTCAACTCGGCATCCGAGCGCTCGGAGATGGCGGCCATTCATGTTCAACTCGCGAATGCGGTCGTCGCGGGCGATCCACGCGCGGCAAGCGAGGCAATCGAGAAGCATTTCGATTTCAGCGTTCGGGCGCTTTTCGATGCCGGGATCGCGTAAGGGCCAGCCATGAAGATAACCAAGCTTGAAACCGTGCGCATCGAGGAACGTCCCAACCTGCTGTGGGTGCTGGTGCACACCGACGAGGGGCTGACCGGCCTCGGCGAAACTTTCTTCATGTCCAAAACGGTCGAGACTTATATTCACGAATATGTCGCACCGCGCGTCATCGGCCGCGACCCGCTGCAGATCGACCGGCTCGCCGCCGACCTTGTCGGCTATCTCGGATTTCGCTCCACCGGCGCGGAAGTGCGCGGAAATTCGGCTTTCGACATCGCGCTTTGGGATCTTTTCGGCAAGGCGACGGGGCAGCCCATCGCCCAGCTGCTCGGCGGCTTCACGCGGTCCGAAATCCGGACCTACAACACTTGCGCGGGGCCCGAATACATCAAGAAGGCTACCGGCCAGGCGACAGGCAATTACGGGCTCGCGGGCGCGGACGCCAGATATGACGACCTGAACGGCTTCCTGCATCGCGCCGACGAACTCGCATTGTCGCTGCTGGAAGATGGCATTACGGCGATGAAGATCTGGCCGTTCGATCACGCGGCCGAGAAAACGCGCGGCTCGCACATTTCCACCGCCGATCTGAAATCCGCGCTGGAGCCTTTCGAGAAGATACGCAAGGCGGCTGGCGACAGAATGGACATCATGGTGGAGTTCCATTCGATGTGGCAGCTGCTCCCCGCCATGCGGATCGCCCGCGCTCTCGCGCCTTTTGACACCTTCTGGCACGAAGATCCAATCCGCATGGACAGTCTCGCCAGCCTGAAGCGCTACGCCGAGGCTTCGACGGCGCCAATCTGCGCTTCGGAAACGCTCGGCTCGCGCTGGGCCTTCCGTGATCTGCTGGAAACGGGCGTCGCTGGTGTGATCATGCTCGATATTGGCTGGTGCGGCGGACTTTCGGAGGCGCGCAAGATCGCAGCAATGGCGGAAGCCTGGCATTTGCCGATCGCGCCGCATGACTGCACCGGTCCCGTGGTGCTTGCGGCGTCGACGCATCTTTCGCTGAACGCCCCCAATGCGCTGGTTCAGGAAAGCGTCCGCGCCTTCTATAACAGCTGGTATCGCGATCTCGTCACGGCGTTGCCGGAGGTCAAAAGTGGTATGATCACTGTTCCGCCGGGGCCGGGCCTCGGCATGGAGCTGAGTCCTGATCTTCACAAGATATACAAGGTATATCGCCATAGTAGCGACATGTCAGACATCTAATTGAACAAAGGAGAAAAAACATCAGATCATTTTTAATGGACTCCCCGCTGGCGGGACGGTAAAAACTTGCCAGTTATGCGAAAGTCGGGATAGCCTTCGGGCGGGCATAATCAAAAATATGTCTGCTCTATGTCAGAAGTTGGCGTCAAGCTGGCGCCCATGGGAGGAATTATGAAAACCATCACGCTCTTCGCTGCAGCGGCAGCGTCGCTTATCGCCGTTAGCGCTAACGCGCAGGAAACCCTTCGCATTCAGACCCACTATGCGCCTGAGACCGCATCCGGCAAACTGGCCGCGCAATTCGTCGACGACGTCCAGACGATGTCGAATGGCGGCCTCAAGATCGAAATGTTCTATTCGTCTTCGGTCGTGAAGTCGGTGGAGACGTTCGACGCGGCTTCCTCGGGCATCCTCGACTGCGACATGACGGGCGGCGCTTACCAGACCGGCAAGAACCCCGCCTTCCAGTTCGTGGGCGACATCATGGGCGGCTATGATACGCCGTGGCAGCAATATGCCTGGCTGTATAATGGCGGCTTCGAAGCGGCCGACAACCTTTACGGCAAATACAACATGAAGCTGATCGGCTGGTGGGTCTACGGCCAGGAAAGCTTCGCCTCGACCAAGCCGATCGCCGGCATCAACGACCTGAAGGACTGGAAATTCCGCTCGCCTCCGGGCCTTGAGACGGAAATCTTCGCCTCGCTCGGCGCCAAGCCGGTCGTGATGGACTTCACGGAAATCTTTACCGCGCTTGAAACCGGCATCATCGACGGCGCGGACGCATCCGTGCTTGCGAACAATGTCGGCCTTGGCCTTTACGACATCGCCAAGCATGCCAACTATCCCGGCTTCCACTCCATGCCGTCCGACCATCTGGCCTGCCGCAAGGACAAGTGGGAAGCGCTTCCCGATCATCTGAAGCGCATCATCGACGTCGCCATGCAGAAGCTGGCGTTCCAGACCGCGCTGACCTTCGAAGTGAAGAATCCGGAAGCAGCCAAGCAACTGACCGCACAGGGCGTCACCATCCACGCATGGAGCGAAGAGGATCGCGCTGCATTCCGCAAGGCCGCTCAGGGCGCATGGGAAGGCTGGGCGGAAAAGACGCCTGAAGCCCGCGCGCTTGTCGACAGCCACTTGGCGTTTCTCACCACGCTCGGCCTGATCGCCGAATAACGGCGCCGGCTCTAAACAAGGCAGAAGGCAGGTCTTTCATGGGCCTGCCTTCGTACGCTGTTTCGCATGAGGGGGAAGTCCATGATTGAGCATGAAGTCACCGGGTGGATGGATCGCATCAGCCTGCTGATCGGCCGCATCACCATGATCCTGATCGCCGCGCTGGTGCTGGTCATGCTCTATGAAGTCATCCTGCGATATGTGTTCGAGCGGCCTACGCTCTGGGCCAACGAGCTTTCCCTGTGGATGGCAGGCTTCGTCTTCCTGTTCTCCGGCCTCTACGCCATGCAGCAGCGCAGCCACATCCGCATCTTCCTGCTTTACGACATCATGCCCCGCTGGCTTCAGAAAGCCTGCGACGTACTTTCGACCACGCTGATCGTCCTCTTCGCTTGCGCCATTGTCTGGGGCGGCTTCAATGAAGCGCGCGACAAGCTCTTGCGCTGGGAAACCTTCGGCACTGCGTTCGATCCACCGATCCCCGCCACCTTGAAGCCGATGGTCCTGATCATCGTCTGCCTTATCACCGTGCAGGCCATTTCCAACCTGATCATGGACTGGAACCGCCCGCCTGAGCGTCACACACCCGTCGACGACATTGACGACATCAAGCTCCATACCGAAGCCCTGGAGCGGAGCAAGTAAATGGATATCGGCACAATTTCGCTTGTCCTGTTGCTGGCCATGCTGTTCCTGCTGGCCATCGGAATGCCCCTGGGCTTCGCCTCGGCCTTTCTTGCCGTCGGCGTGCTGGTGATGAAATTCGGCCCCGATCTGCTGTTCGCCAATTTCGGCACCGGCCCCCTCAATATTCTCGCCCAGCGCGTTTACGGGCTGCTCACGGACTATGTGCTGATCTCCATTCCACTATTCATCTTCATGGCGAATCTACTGGAACGATCGGGCATCGCCGAGGAAATGTATTCGAGCCTGAATGTCTGGCTGAAGCGCACACGCGGCGGTATTGCCATCATCACCTCGATCATGGCGGTGATCATGGCGGCGATGTCCGGCATCATCGGCGGCGAAATCGTCCTGCTCGGCCTGATCGCGCTGCCGCAGATGCTGCGTCTGGGCTATAATCAGGATCTCGCCATCGGCACGATCTGCGCCAGCGGATCGCTAGGCACCATGATCCCCCCATCCATCGTGCTGATCATCTACGGCCTGATCACCGAGACCTCGATCAAGGCGCTGTTCACCGCTTCGTTCCTGCCCGGCTTCATGCTGGCGAGCTTCATCATTCTGTACATCATCGTCCGCACCCGGCTCCGTCCGCAGGACGCACCGCTGCTTGAGCCATCGCCAGACGATCCGCACCCCGTCGAGAAACGCAAGCTACTCATCACTTTTTTCCTGACGCTCATCGGCGGTTTTGGCGCCGCGCTGTTCCTGCGCGTACTGTTCCTCACACTGACAGGTCAGAACAGGGCTATTGTGGGCGTCGATCCGATAACTCTGGGAATGCCGCATCATCTTGCCTGGATCGGCGGCGTGACCTTTGTTGCGCTTGCGCTGATTTTCGGCGTTTTCGGCGTCGAGCGGCTTCGCACCTCCTGGCACATGGGCAAGGGACTGGTTGCGCCGATCGTCATCATCGGCGTAGTGCTCGGCTCGATCTATGGCGGCATTACGGGCATTACCGAAGCGGCCGGAATGGGCGTGATCGCGGTGTTCATCATCGCGGTGACGCGGGGCACGGCGTCGTTCGAGCTGGTCTGGGGCAGCCTGAAACGCACACTGAAATCCACCGGCACCATCATCTGGATCACCATCGGCGCAACCGCACTGGCAGGCGCCTACACGATTGCCGGCGGTCCGGCCTATGTCGCCAATCTCATCATCGGCGCGGAGCTGCCGACCATGAGCATCATTCTCCTGATGATGCTCATCTTCCTCATTCTCGGCGCGTTCATGGATTGGGTCGGCATCGTGCTTCTGGTGATGCCCGTGTTTCTCCCGATCATACGGCGTCTGCCGGTCGATGAAATCGGTCTTTTCGGCCAACTCGAACCCAATCATGTGGCGATCTGGTTCGGCGTCGTCTTCTGCATGAACATGCAGGTCAGCTTCCTGTCGCCGCCTTTCGGCCCGGCCGCGTTCTATCTGAAGTCGGTCGCGCCGCCGCACATTTCCCTGACGGACATCTTCAAGGGATTTCTGCCCTTTATCGGCCTGCAATTGTTGGCGCTTTCAATTCTGCTGGCCTGGCCGGGCCTCGTCGCGGTGTTCCTGTAGATGGCCGGGCGCATTCTGAAGGCCGGGCTGATCGGCGAGCATATCGGACGCTCGCGCTTCGCCGCTGCGCAGGCGTTGCTGTGCGGCGAGGCCGGGCTGACGCTCGATTTCACCAACTTCGATACAGTCGAGATGACGGCTTTCGATTTCGAAGACCACGTCGCCGGCCTACCAGGCCAGGGCTTCGACGGCGTAACCGTCACGCATCCGTTCAAGACACGGGCGCACAGGCTGGCGGGGAAAATCAACTATCCGGGCTCGCTGGGTGCGTCCAATCTGCTCCGCTTCGAGCCGGACGGATGCCAGGGCTTCAACACCGACTACACCGGATTCAAAAGCGTATGGGCCGCGCAATTCGGCGACGCCGCGCCGGGACGGGTGGCGATGGCGGGAGCCGGCGGCGTTTCACGCGCGCTGGTGGCCGGATTGCTGGATCTGGGGGCGGAGCGGATCGACCTGTGGGATCTCAACCCGCAGCTTTGCCGCGATGTCGCCCGCGTCACCGATCCGTCGGGCAAGCGCGTCTTCGCGATCGAGGCCGTCGACGAAATCCCCGAAGCTGTGCGTACGGCGAACGGACTGCTCAACGCAACGCCGATGGGCATGGACCACTATCCCGGCACGGCGTTCGATGCGGCGCTGGTCGGCGGACAGGACTGGGCGTTCGACGCCGTCTACGCGCCGATCGACACGGTTTTCCTGATAGACGCTCGTGCGGCGGGCCTCACGACAATAACCGGGTTCGACCTGTTTCGGCATATGGCGGTTTTGAGTTTTGAAGTATACACTGGCTGCTTAATCGATAAACCAACCGCAGTCGAAGCCCTTCGGCCTTTGGCGCGTGGCTTGTGATGGGGCCGCAAAATGGAAGTCCTCAGCGAGGATCAGGTCCGGTTCTACCGTGAGCACGGCTATCTCGTGCTGGAAAATCGCGTGCCCATGGAACTGATCGAGGCCGTACGCACGGAGATTGCCCGCTTCATCGAGGAAGCGCGCGGCATGACCGCCTCGAACGACCGGCTTGACCTTGAGGACGATCATCAGCCGGACGCTCCGCGTGTCCGGCGCATCAAGTTCCCGCATCTGATCTCCGACGTGATGAACGGGCTGATGCGTTCCGATCATGTTCTCGCTCCGGCGCGCGACCTCGTCGGCCCGGACATCCGGCTGCATACGACCAAGCTGAACATGAAATCATCTGGCGGCGGCGCGGCGGTCGAATGGCATCAGGATTTCGCATTCTATCCGCATACCAATGACGATGTGCTCGCCATCGGCGTCATCATCGACGACATGGGCGAGGAAAACGGCCCGCTGATGGTATTTCCCGGAACGCACAAAGGTCCGATTTTCGATCATCACACGGACGGCGCTTTCGTTGGCGCGATGGATCTGGAAGCCTCCGGGCTCGACATGAAGGACGCGGTGACATTGACCGGATCGGCCGGTTCGATCAGCATTCACCACGCCCGCATCGTGCACGGTTCGGCGCCGAACCGCTCCGACCGGGACCGGCGGCTGCTGTTCTACGAGATGATGGCGGCCGATGCCTTTCCTGTCATGGGATCGATGACACGTTTCGAGAGCCTTGACGACTACAACAGCAAGATGCTTTGCGGCTCGCCCACTATCGAACCGCGCCTTGAGCCCGTGCCGGTTCGCATTCCTCTGCCGCCACCTGTGGCGAAGGGCTCGATCTACGAAATTCAAAAAGGCTTGAAAAAGCGCGCTTTCATGTAAGGAGACGAAATGTCCAAACCAGCTATCGGATTTATCGGGCTCGGACTGATGGGCTCGGCCATGGTCGGCCGGATGCAGGATCTCGGCTATCCGATGACCGTTATCGCCAACCGCTCGCGCGAGGCGATCGACAAGGCCGTATCGCGCGGCGCAACCGAAGTGAAAACGGCGCGCGAGATCGCCCAGGCCGCCGACATCGTGATGATGTGCATGGACACATCGGCCTCGGTGGAGTCGCGGATGCTTGGCGAGGATGGCGTCATTGCCGGACTGAAGCCGGGCACCATCGTGATCGACTTCGGCACCTCGCTTCCCGGCTCGACCAAGATGCTTGCGACGGAAGTCGAGGCGAAGGGCTGCTCCTACATGGACGCACCGCTCGGCCGCACGCCGTCACACGCCGTCGAGGGCAAGCTCAACATCATGAGCGCGGGCGACAAGGGCGTCTTCGACAAGGTCAAGCCGGTCCTCGAAGATCTGGGCGAGAACGTTTTCCATGTCGGGCCGCTCGGCGCGGGACATACGCTCAAGCTGATCAACAATTTCTTCGCCATGACAACCGCCTGCGCCATGTCGGAAGCTTTCGCGATGGCCGATCTTGCGGGACTGCCGCGCGAGAAGCTGTTCGAGGTCATGTCGGCGGGGCCGCTGAAATCGGGCATGATGGAGTTCATCAAGGGCCATGCGATCGATAACGAGATCCTGCTTGCCTTCTCCGTCGCCAATGCGCGCAAGGACGTCGGCTACTATTCGCAGATGGCGGATGAATTCGGAGCGCCGAGCCTCATGTCCGGCGCCGCCAAGAGCGCGCTCGGTCTGGCCCGCTCGCAAGGCTGGGGCGACAAGATGGTGCCCGAAATGGTCGATTACTTCGCCGAACTGTTCAGCGGCAAGAAGGGCGCTTAAGCTAATCACTTCTCACCTCTCCCGTGGGGAGAGGTCGGCACGAAGTGCCGGGTGAGGGGAATCGGGGCGCAATAACAATCACCTTTTCCCTCACCCCATCCCTCTCCCCATGGGAGAGGGAGCTGTCCGACCGAATTGCACCAGCCATTCTGTTCCTCATGTCGCCCGTCGCCCGCCAACGCGCTTCCGCGTCGAGAGCAGCAGGTTCGTCTCTGTCCCCGAAATACCCTCGACGAGCCGGATACGGCGCAAGGTCTCGTCGAAGCTCGGCAGATCCGATGAGCCGATTTCTGCGATCAGGTCCCAGCGCCCGTTGGTCGTATGGATCGCCATGATCTCCGGCATCCCGCCGAGCCGCTGCACGACCTGATCCGACGACTTCCCCTCCACCTCGATCAGCATGATCGCGCGAATCGGCTGATCCTGCAGGTCGCCTTTCATCTGCACGGTGAAGCCGACGATCTGTCCCGTCTCGATCATCCGGTCCATCCGGGCGCGGACCGTCGCCCGCGAAACCCCGATTTCCTGCGCAAGTTCGGAGACGGAGCGTCGTGCATCGCGGCGGAGCGCGGCGATCAGCCTGATATCGACATCATCCATACGATCCACCGTTTTGCCAAATATGATCTTTCATTTTGCTCAATATAACCATCATAATGCCTGAATGACAGGTCGATTCCGCCAGTTCAAATCATCATATTGATCATAGACGAAATAATGAGAGCGCCATGAAAAAACCAGGTGGCACCAGATCCAGCTCCGGAAAGCACATTTCGCTGCTTGGCGTGCCCGTCGATACCGGCGCGAGCCAGCGCGGCCCCGTCATGGCGCCGACCGCGCTGCGCATTGCCGGTATCGGGGAGACGCTGACAAACCTCGGCTGCATCGTCGAGGATTGCGGCGATCTTTCGCCAGTCGAGGTGTCCGGCCTGAAAACACCTTATCCCGTGCTCAAGGATCTGGAGGCAGCGTCTGGCTGGGCGCGGCGGATCATGCCAATCGCAAAACAGAAGCTCGATGCGGGAAGCCTTCCCCTATGGCTTGGCGGCGATCACAGCCTTGCGCTCGGTACAGTTCCCGGTGCGGCGGCGCATGCGAAGGCGGTTGGCCGCAGGCAATTCGTGCTCTGGCTCGATGCGCATCCCGATTTCAACACTTTTGAAACGACCACGAGCGGCAATATTCACGGTGTGCCCGTCGCCTATTTTTGCGGATTGCCGGGATTTGACGCGCTTCTCGGCGAACCGCTTCACGCGACCGTCGACCCGGCCGATGTATGCATGCTGGGAATCCGCTCGGTGGACGGTCGCGAGCACGATCTGCTGCGCGAATATGACGTGCGCGTTCATGACATGCGCCAGATCGACGAGCATGGCGTCGTGCGCCTGCTCAAGCCGTTTCTGCAGAAGGTCGCCGATGCAAACGGGATGCTCCATGTCAGCCTGGACGTAGACTTCATCGACCCCGACATCGCACCCGGCGTCGGCACGACCGTTCCCGGCGGCGCGACGTTTCGCGAGGCGCATCTGGTCATGGAGTTGCTGCATGAGAGCGGGCTGATGACTTCGCTCGATATCGTCGAGTTGAACCCGTTTCTCGACAATCGTGGACGCACGGCGCAGCTGATGGTCGATCTTGTCGGCAGCCTGTTCGGTCGCAAGGTCATGGACCGGCTGACGCCGCTGAAATGGAATTGAGAAGCAGCCGCAAAAATTTGAATGGAGCCCGGAAGGAGATATCCCATGACCGTCAGACACGACAAGATCAATATCGTCCCGTTCGTCAGCGTGGACCGGATGATGAAGCTGGTGCTGACGGTCGGCATGGAGACCTTCCTGCACGAGCTTGCCGACTATATCGAAGCGGACTTCAAGCGCTGGGAGCAGTTCGACAAGAAGGCGCGCATCGCATCGCATTCGAATGAGGGCGTCATCGAGCTGATGCCGACGAGCGACGGCAGCGTCTACGCCTTCAAATATGTCAACGGGCATCCGAAGAATACGCGCCACGGCCTTCAGACGGTGACGGCGTTCGGCGTGCTCTCCGATGTCGGCAGCGGCTATCCGATGCTGCTCTCGGAGATGACGATCCTGACCGCGCTACGCACCGCAGCAACCTCGGCGCTGGTCGGCAAATATCTTGCGCCGAAGCACGCGGATACGATGGCGATCATCGGCAATGGCGCGCAGTCCGAATTTCAGGCCATGGCCTTCAAGGCGCTGCTCGGGGTGAACAAGTTGCGGCTTTACGACATTGATCCGTCGGCAACGGCGCGATGCGCGCGGAATCTTGCAAATCGGGGGTTCGAGATCGCCATCTGTGACACCTCACAAGCTGCCGTCGAAGGCGCGCAGATCATCACGACAGCAACCGCCGACAAGCAATACGCCACGATCCTGACCGACAACATGATCGGATCGGGCGTCCACATCAACGCGGTCGGTGGCGATTGCCCCGGCAAGACCGAGCTGCACAAGGACATACTGCTGCGCTCCGACATCTTCGTCGAATATCCGCCGCAGACCCGGATAGAGGGCGAGATCCAGCAGCTCCCGAAGGACTATCCCGTGACCGAGCTATGGCAGGTCATGACAGGCGCCGCGCCTGCCCGCCGCAACGAAACGCAGATCACGCTGTTCGACAGCGTCGGTTTTGCCACGGAGGATTTCTCGGCCCTGCGCTATGTGCGCGATCAGCTTGAGCGCACCGGGCTTTACGAAGAGCTGGATCTTCTGGCGGACCCGGACGATCCGCGCGACCTGTTCGGCATGATCCTGCGTGCAGGAAGTGGAGGCCCGGTGATCGAAGAAGATGCGGCATAGATAAAATGGACACCATACCCGCCTTTGCATATAGGCGCTAACATTCGTCCTGTAGGGCGGGCAGAGCGCAAGCGAAACCCGCCGCCGGCAAAGCGATGCGTCTCGCGAATGCTCGACCCATCGCTTTGCTACACTTGCTTTTCGTTGATATTAGCGCCTATGCCCTTTCGCGGGGACAAGTTTTTCGCTTGCAACAAACAGATACGGCTCAGTTCGCGGCGCTCTTCTCGCGGCGTTCGGTGCGCGCGATCTTCCGGGCGAGCCGCTTCTTCGCCAGCGCCAGCCACTTCCGGCAACTCGCCAGTTTCAGATTGCAGCGCACCTTGATCTGCGGATGAGCGGTCTTCGCCTTGGCGAGCGCCACGAGCGGCAATGGCTTCAAGCCTGCCGCCTCGCGCCTGGCGCGGTCTATCAGCTGCTCGGCGCTCATATTTCGCATGAAGGGATTGGCATCCACGGCGGCGGCGCTCAGCAGATCGGACACCGGCGTTTTCGGCTCGGCGGCAATGACTTTCGCCGCGCCGGTCGGCCCGAGCAAAAAAGCAAGCCGCAGATGGCCGGCCTCAGGTTCAACACCGCGCTCGTTCAGATAGGCGGCATTTTCCCGCGTGTAGATGAGCGCGGCGAGACGCGAGGCCTCCAGATCGGTTCGCATTTGCTGGATCTCGGGATAGGTTTTCCCCTCGGCCAGTTCCGGCAAATAGCGCATGACGATGTCATGGAAAGTGCTCTGGATGAACTGGAACGGCCCGAGCGCCGACGAACGCGGGTTCTTAGCGTCCAGCCGGCCGCCGGACTCCGCCTGCATCAGCCGGTCAAGAAATAGCGCTTCATCCTTGCTGGGCTTGATGAGTTTGGCCGTCGGCCTTTCGACGTCGGCATGAGCGGCCAGAACCCCGAAATGAAGGGTGGCAATGACAATGACCAGACGGCTCAATCGATTCAAGACACCAGACATGCGATCCCTCAGTCCGATACAATCATATCCGAATTCACTGATCCTGATGCAACAGCTTTATTAAAACTCATGAGTGCTGAAAAAGTTGACCGGAATCTTATGAGGTCGGGCCAAGCGGTCCTGCAACCGGCTGGACCGGTTTCACCTTTCGGGTCTCGCGTTGCAGGATATACAGCCCGCTCGCGGTCAGGATCGCGGAGCCGATCCAGACATTTGCGCTCGGCACCTCGTTCCAGATCAGCCAGCCGAAGATGACGCCCCATATCAGCACGGAATAGTCGAACGGAGCGATCACGGCTGCCGGGGCATAGCGATAGCCCTGCGTGATCAGGGACATGCCGAGCGTGCCGATGACGCCCATGAAAACGAACAGCGCGGCGTCGGCCAGCCCCGGCGTCTTCCAGTCCGTCGGCATCAGCATCAAGGTGAAGGCGACGGCGACGAGGCCGGGCCAGAACATGATGGCCGAAGTATTCATTTCGCGCGTCATCCTGCGGCCGATGAGCATCGCGATCGCGTAGCACAAGGCTGCTCCAAGCGGAAGCAAGGCTTCAAGCCGGAAGCTTGACGAGCCCGGCTGTACGACGACCAGCACGCCGACAAATCCCACGATCACGGCCACCCAGCGGCGGATGCCGACTTCCTCACCCAGAATCGGAACGGACAGCGCCGTAATGAAGAGTGGCGCCGCAAATACGATTGCAAATGCGTCGGCGAGCGGCATGTAGCGCAGGCCGGTGAAGAACAGGAAGCCGGCGCCGAGAGCGGCGACCGAACGCATGGCCAGCAATCCGGGCGCGCGCGGCCGCAGCCGGGACAGATCGCCGCCGCTGAACATGATATAGGTCAGAATGCCGAGGCACCCTACGCCGTTGCGCGCAAGGATCACCTGGCTGATGGCGAAGCCCGCGCCGAGCAATTTGGCGCAAGTGTCCATGACCGCCATGCCGAACATGCCGATCAGCGCGCAGCCTATGCCGAAGCGGATGCGCTCGACGTTCATATCTGAAGTTATCTGTGCCACGTTGTGTGTGTATCCGAGGCTCGCAGATTTGTCTCCGCCGATTTGCTCGAATCTTGCGCAAAAGCAAATGTGGAGCTGCCCGGCACGCCATTGAACCGCTCTGCGTCAGGGCAAGCTCGTTGCGTGCTGCGTTTTTCGTTTCGATTTGCCGGCCGGCCGGTCTAGAAATTGCTGATGCCCAATCACTCTGCATCATACCAAGCCGATGGATCGCCTTTGACGAGCAATTCGGCGCATGGCCGTAAGCGCTTCCTGATCATTCACAACCCGATCGCGGGAATGCGTCGGCGCTGGATGCTGCACGAAGTCTGCCGGCACATGCGGGAACAGGGCGCCGAACTGACGATCACCCATGCCGAAAGCCTGGAGGATGACCGCCGTCTGGCCCGGCTCGCGGTGGAAGAAGGCGGATTCGATGCTGTGATTGCCGCCGGCGGCGACAGCACCGTGCGCGGGGTGGCCTCGGGCCTGGTCGGCAGCGAATTGCCGATGGGCATCATCCCGATCGGTACCGGTAACGTGCTTGCTCACGAGATCGGAATGCGGCATGGACCCAAAGCGGTTGCAGGCTACCTCTTGCGTGGCGCGAGCATTGCCGTTCCCGCAGGCTGGGCCAATAATGAGCTTTTCAGCCTGATGGCAAGTGCTGGGTTCGATGCCCGTGTGCTGTCGCGGCTCGATACCTCGTGGAAACGGCGGATGGGCAAACTCGCCTATGTCTGGCCCGTTCTCAGCGAGCTGGCTTCCAAACAGCCATTTTTCGATGTCGAGGTCGATGGGCAGGCCCGCCGCTGCAGCTGGCTGATCGTGACCAAGGTGCAGTGCTATGGCGGACCTTTCCGGATCGCGCGTCAGCAGCACCTTCAATCCATGCAGTTTCACGCGGCAATCATTACCACGCGGACGAGAGTTGGTCTGGCGGGCGCCATATTGGCTATTGGCATGGGGCGGGCGGGAAAACATTCCAAGGTGGAGATATTACCCTGCGGCAATGTTGCGGTAACAGGCGGTCAGAAGATTGCGACGCAGCTTGACGGTGAGCCGTATTTCCCTCCGCCGCTGAATATAACGATGAGTCCGCAGAAATTGCAGCTGATCGTTCCACCGCATTTTCGTACGCGGCCTGCTGAGGCGACACAGAGCGAAAATGCAGAAGCCGTTCCGCCTGCGCCAGCGTGACGCCTCAAGTTCGGCGCGCGAGCTGCGTTGCGTCGATCGCTCAAGCTATTTGAGAAAAGGCCGGAATTCCTCGATCACCGCTTCGTAGATATCGCGCTTGAACGGCACGATCAAGGGCGGTAGTTCGTCGGCCAATGCCCAGCGCCAGTCATCGAACTCGGGATCGTGACCGCCCACGGGCGCATGAATATTGAACTCGCTGTCGTCCCCCGTGAAACGCATCGCGAACCATTTCTGTGTCTGTCCGCGATATTTGCCCTTAAGGGCACGACCGACAATGGCGCTCGGCAAATCATATTGCAGCCATTGTTTCGTCTCGCCGAGCAATTCAGCGCGGACCGCGCCCGTTTCCTCGGCAAGCTCGCGAAACGCGGCCTTTGCAGGATCTTCGTCCCTGTCGATCCCGCCCTGAGGCATTTGCCAGCTTCCGGCGTGAACCTCGTCGTAAGTCAGCCTGCGTCCGATCCAGACGAGACCATCCCGATTGATCAGCATGATGCCGACGCATGGCCGGTAAGGCAGAGGCGCAGGATCCCGCCGCCGGCTAGTGGTGGTCTCGCTCCGACTCATGAAGCGCCCGGCGTCTGCGCGAGTGCGCCAACGGGAACGAGCGTCACGCCCTTGGCCGCATCCGAGCGGGACCATTTTTCGAGCTGGCTGATCGTCGTTCGGGAGGCGTATCCCATGCCTATGGCGCTACCATTCTTGCGGGCAAGCGCTACAAGCTCGTCCAGTGCCTTGTCGATTGCCTCCGGCGCCGGAAACGAGTCGATCATGATATCCGCATTTCCGTAGCGAACGCCGAGTTCGCCAGCGAGATTGCGCACAAGCTCGTGGCTGTTATTGCCTTCGCCGACGTAGATCAGACCGTTCGACTTGATCCCTTCGAGGATCGGCCGCAGAGCATCGCGCGATTGCAGCATCTTGCCACCCAGATAATTCGTGACGCCACTATATCCATCGAACCGGCTGAGAATGCTGCGAAACCTCGAAAGGTTCTCATCGGGCGAGGCGCTGGCAAGCAAGGTCTCCGGGCCCGGATTGTTGACCGGATAATCGGAAGGCTCCAACGGAAGCTGAATCAGCACTTCATGGCCGTGCTCCCGCGCCTGCACAGCCCAACGCTGGGCTGGCCCGCTGAACGGCATGAAGGCCAGAGAAATCGCGGAGGGAAGCTTCGTGACGGCGTTGCTGCTGTTCTCATCGTCACGGCCGACGCCGCGAAGCAGGATGGCGACGCGGGGCTGCTTCGATGTCGGCACGGCATTGGTTGAAATCTGCTGTCCCGCCCAGCCGCTGAAGGCGGCTGTTTTCGAGGGAGGCGGAATATCGCCGGGACGCCTGGCGGGCGAAGGCGGGGGCGTCAACTGCGCCTGCGTGGCTTCGCTTTCCTTGCGCTCGCTCATCTCGGTGAGAAACGCATTGAAATTTGCCCTGAGTTCCTGCTCGTCGGCGGTCAATTCAGCGGTTTGCTGCGGCGTGTCGGCGAGGGCATCGGCCGCTTCGCTGTCGGCAGCCTCCTCAGGTTGCGCATCCGGAACATCCTGTTCGGGCGCAGCATCGGTCAGCGGCTCCTCCAGCTCAGCAGCCTGGTCGTCGGGGAACGTTTCGGAAATCCCCGAAGAAACGGGCGCATCCTGTGGCGCAGGCTGTTCATACAGCGTCGCCGTATCGACTTGCAGTAGAGGCGCGGCGGGCTCTGTCTCAGGTTCGACCGGCGTGGAAGTCACCGGCTCGACTGCGTCGAGGCGGTTTGCCAGCGCAGCATCGGCCTGAGCATCCTGCTCGGCAAACTGGGGCTGAACGTCCGACTCTGCAGGCTCATCGTTGAAGCCGACAATCGTCGTGCCGGGCAATATAAAGCGTTCGGTATCTGCGCTCTCGGCCG
This sequence comes from Rhodomicrobiaceae bacterium, assembly GCA_050330195.1. Lineage (GTDB taxonomy): Bacteria > Pseudomonadota > Alphaproteobacteria > Rhizobiales > Rhodomicrobiaceae > JAHQVI01. The sequence continues at coordinate 19,391 of JBHJOB010000085.1, forward strand.
GTGTGTCCTGCTGGACCTCCGCAGCTGCGTCCTGCTGAACGAAGTCTTCGGTGGTGGCGGGCGCATCCGGCGTCGCGGTCGAGTTGAGCGAATCCGACGGGGTATCCGTCTGATCCAGCGAAGCCAAGGCTTGCTGCTGCTCGCGCGTGGGTTCGACCATCACGGATGTCGAGAGCCCGTCTGACGCAAACGGCTCGTCCCGCGCCGTAGCGAGATCAGCGGGCTCGGCCGTCTCGGCTTCCTGCGCCTGCTCAATTTCGTCAATCAACCGGGACGCCGTCTTTTCGACAGGTTCGGCTTCGGTGGCAGCGGGATCTTCCGCAACAACCGCTTCACGCTCGTTAGCGTCAATGCTCAGGACGACCTTCGCGGCGCCTTCCTCGTCGGATGGCTGGAGTGCGTAAAATGCAAACACACCCGCGAAGATCAGGAATATTGCTGTCGCGGTATAGAAAAGAAGTCTCATGGCTCCTTTGCCTAACGTGTGCCGCCGTGATTCTCGTGATTGGGCGCCAGCCCAGCATCAAGCGGGAATCTATGCGTCTGTTTTATGGCTCAAAGGCACGAAAAGCGATGCCCGCCTTCCGATGCGACACTCAGACGCCCTTATACCGAACTATCTGAATCGTCACGCGCAAAAAGCAGCTTTGCACCCAACAATAAAGGCGTGTTGAGGAAAATGTCCTCCCCAACACGCCTTTGTACCCAGCGAAATCGGCTTTATTGCGCCGACACGCTATTATTTGCCGGGATCTCCACCTTTTTCTGCTCGACAGTCACTTCGCCACGAAGCAGCTTGAGAGCATATTGAAGCTGGGTATCCTTTTCCTTTTCCTTCGGCACGTAGGCTAGGCTGCCGCCACTCTCGCCATCCTCGTTCTTCAGATGGCCGCGGAGACTGGCTTCGCCGCGCGGCGTCACCTTCGTTGCAGCCTGCTTGAGATCGTCGGGCAGTTCCTGCTCGACCACGATATCGGGGTCGATGCCCTTGGCCTGAATGGAGCGGCCTGACGGCGTATAGTAACGCGCGGTTGTCAGGCGGATCGCGCCATTCGATCCAAGCGGAATGATGGTCTGAACGGAGCCCTTGCCGAAAGAACGCGTTCCAACAACGATCGCGCGCTTGTGATCCTGAAGCGCACCGGCAACGATTTCCGACGCCGAAGCCGAGCCGCCATTGATCAGCACGATAATCTTCTTTTCATCGGCGAGATCGCCGACACGAGCATTGGAGCGCTGCGTTTCATTCGCGTTCCGGCCGCGCGTCAGGACGATTGCGCCCTTATCGAGGAAGGCGTCCGAAACCGTGATCGCCTGATCGAGAAGACCACCCGGATTGTTGCGAAGATCGACGATATAGCCCTTGAGCTTGTCTCCGCCTTCCTTCTTCAGCTTCGCGATGTTGCGCTTCAATTCGTCCGAAGTCTGCTCGCTGAAGGTCTTGATCCGGAGGTAACCGATGTCCTCCCCTTCCATGTTGGCGCGTACGGGATGAATGCGAATGACATCGCGCACGAGTTTCACATCGAAGGGCTCGGTGTTCTGTCGAAGAACGGTCAGGTTGATCTCGGTGTCGACCGGCCCGCGCATTTTCTCCACCGCCTGTTCGAGCGTCAGCCCCTGGATCGAAACGCCGTCCAGATGCGTGATCAGGTCGCCCGAAAGCAGACCGGATTTTTCCGCAGGCGTGTTCTCGATCGGAGAAACGACCTTGACGAGACCGTCCTCCATCGTGACCTCGATGCCGAGACCGCCGAATTCACCGCGAGTCTGGACCTGCATATCCCGGAAGTGCTTGGGATTGAGGTATGTCGAGTGAGGATCGAGCCCGGCCAGCATGCCGTTGATCGCCGCCTCGATAAGTTGGCCATCGTCCGGCGCCTCGACATAGTCGGACCGGACGCGCTCCAGCACATCGCCAAACAGGTCGAGATGCCGGTAAATTTCCGAATTTTCGGCCGTGGCCGACTGCGAGCGCGTGGCGTTAATCATTGAGGTGCCCGCCGCTACGAAAGCGAGGACAACAAACACCCAGATCGCAAAGTCTGATTTCCGCATATTCTCAACCTTCTTTCACACCCTCCGACCACCAGGGGCCGGGATCAACGGGGCGGGCATCCTTACGAAACTCAATGTAGAGTACAGGATTTCGTGACTGCACTGAACCCGTCGTGAGCCCTGGGCCTGCACCCATTGCCGCGACCGGTTCTCCAGCAAGAACGAATTGACCAACACTTGTGTAAATCTGATCTAAACCTGCTAATAAAATATGATACCCTCCACCAGCATTGATTATCAAGAGTTGCCCGTAACTTCGAAACTGTCCAGCGTAAATGACCCAACCGTCCGAGGGCGATGTTATTTGGGCACTACGGCGGGTTTCAACGTAAATTCCTTCGGATTTTCCACCCGTATCATCGCTTGCGCCAAATGTTCGCAGCCTTTTTCCTTGAGCCGGGAAAGGAAGTAATCCCTTCGCCTTTTCGAACGGAACGGCTGGCTTCATCCGGCCAGGCGAAACGAAAGCAGCCTTCTTCACGGACGGCTTCAACTCGATCGCGGGGCCCAGCTTCTTCAATTCGGCTTCATAGGCAGCCAGATCGGACCGTTTCGAAATGTCCGAATCGAGCCTCTGGAGCAGATCTCCGAGATTGCTGACCGCCTTGCTATGACGAGCGGCCGCAGCGTCAAGTTTCGCCAGGCGCTCAGTGTTCTCTTTCATCTTGCCGCGTTTTTGCGCAAGCAGCGTATCGATTTCCGACTTGAGCCGGGTGAAATCGGTTTGCGCGGCCGCAAAACGGGCATGTTCCTCTCTCGATTTGGCGATGATCGCATTCAGATCATCAAGCGTCTCGGAAAGCTGGTCGACCTTCTGCTTGAAGCCGGGAAAGAAAGAGGCGAGCACCATGGCGCTGCGAACCATGCGCAGCGCGTCGTTCCGCTCCGTCATCATTACAGGCGGCGGTTGGCGCCCCATACGCTGCATCACACCCAGCATCTGGGCGATTTTCGCGCGATTATCCTCAAGCGCGATACGAATCTTGGCTTCCTGTTTCGAAAGTTCCTGAATCTCGTCTTCCGAGCGCGTCAGCGTTTTTTCCGCCTGCTGGACCTGCTGGGCCGCTGCGATCAGCTTGGCCTGAAGCTGCGTGCTTTCCTCGCTGAGCGTTTCCGTTTCGCTTTTCAGGCCCTGCTGCTCGGCTTCAAGCTGTTCCAATTCTCTTTGATGTTGCTCGAACAGTCGGCGCGCTTCGTCGATGTCGATCGTCTTGCCATCGAGCGATTTGATCGAATTGCCGCTGTCCTTCTGAGCCAGCCTGACCGGTCCGGACGTCGAAGCCTCTTGCGCCTGAACCTCGTCCGCCACGATCATTCCGGCGGACATGGCGCAAGCAGTCACGCAGCCGAACATGCCTGACGCGGCTGTCATGCGGAATTGCGTAAACACGCCCGATCTGCTCGTGACTATTCCGTTCATGCTCCGAGAACTTAGGAGTGATTCCACAAATGGCCCTCAATCGCTGGAATCGGCACGATTGGGAACACGCTCATTTAAACCAGCGTACAAAATAAGCCACTTAAGTTCACGTTAAATCGCGGCAATGCGATGGCGGACCATACGTTTCATGCGATCATGGTCTCCCGCTCCCGGAACGTGAGGGCGAAACGACGAGCGGAAAACTGTTTGCTGCCGTTCATCCTGCTCTATTCGCGATGATAGGGATGCCCGGCCAGAATTGTCGCGGCGCGGTAAAGCTGTTCGGCAAGCACGACGCGAGCGAGACCGTGCGGCAATGTCATCCGGCCAAGACTCAGACAAATCGACGCTGTCCGCAAAAACTCCGGGTCGAGGCCGTCGGGGCCGCCGATGATGATGCAGAAATTTCGAACGCCCTCATCGCGACTCCGGGCGAGTTGCCCGGCGAAGGCGGCGCTGGTCGGCGTCTTGCCATGTTCATCGAGCATGACCAGCCGAGCGTCTGCCGGCATCTTCTTTTTGATTTCTGCAGCTTCGGCAGATTTGCGCGCAACCGCATTGCCGGCCCTGCTTTCCGGCAATTCCATCACCGGAACCGACGCTGCAAGGCCCAGAGAAGGCGCAAGCTGCTCAAAACGGCGCAGATAGCGCTGCACGATCGAGCGCTCGGCGTCGTCCTTTAGTTTGCCGATGCAGCAGATGCTGAGCTTCATCCCGGAGCTCCAGGCGCAATGCGCCTCAGAGCAGCCGGGCGTTCATTGCTTCCGCTGTTACAGGGCAACCGGATCGTGGGGCCGTTCCGCGGACCACATCTTTTCGAGATTGTAGAACTCGCGCACTTCGGGCCGGAAAATATGCACGATAACGTCACCCGTATCGATCAGGACCCAGTCGCAATGCGGCAGGCCTTCCACGCGAAGTTCGCGATGTCCGCTGTCTTTCAGCGTCTCGCGCAATTGCTCCGCGATCGCGCCGACATGCCGCTGCGAGCGCCCGGACGCAATAACCATGTGATCGCCTATCGACGTCTTTCCATGCAGGTCGATCGGCACCACATTTTCGGCTTTTGCGTCGGAAAGGGAGTTGAGCACAGTCGTTAGGATTGCCGCCGAGCTTTCCTGCGTTGCAGTTTTCTCGGCCTCAGGCTTGCCGCGAAGGGCCGCCCCTGTCGAAGTGTGCATTATCAGTTCGCTATCCTTTTCATATCTGAACTGGCGGGTCGGACCGAATTCCTCACGAATTGTGAAGCATCCGGACCGACGCGAGGGATGATGCCCCGCATAAGTCTCCCAACAAGATGAAATGTGCATTATTTCACTGCGATTTTCAAGAGACCGCTCCCGACAGGACTTAAGAATATTTGATGCTGTCTCAGCAATTTAAGTGATTCAACGCGATTTTAACGCAACGGTTCCCTGCCGGAGTTGCGTCGACGAGATATCGCATAGCGGCAGCGATAGATATGTCCAGGCAGGCGGCGTCATGGCCGGCAGGCGGATCGCGCAGCTTTCCGGCAGTTGCGCTCCCGCAAAATGCCTTGCGGCCGTTGATGCGAGCGCTGCCTGGCGGAAATCGGGACGGTCGGCGACGAGGATCGGCACGGTCCTGAAGATTCGCCGCCAATCTCTCCACCGATGGAATTGGGCGAGATTGTCGCCGCCGATGATCCACACGAACTGTACGCGGGGAAAGCGCCTCTTGAGAAACCGAAGCGTGTCAAAGCTGTAGGGGGAGGAAAGGCCGGCCTCGAAATCGGTAACCTCGATCCTTGGATGCGCGGATATTTTGCGCCCCTGGGCCATCCTTTCCCACAGATCGGCAAGCTCATCGAAGCGTTTCAAGGGGTTACCGGGTGTCACGAGCCACCATACCCTGTTCAACGCAAGGCGTTTCAGAGCGGTAACACTGATATGGCGATGACCGTCATGCGCGGGGTTGAATGATCCGCCAAGCAGACCTATGCGCATCCCAGAGAAGGCGGGTGGCGGGTTCGGTTGCATCAGCTTTGTCATGGGATTGTGTGCGGAACGGGAAGCCGGTTCCTATTCCTCCATGCCGAGACGGATGGCGATTGAGCGGAGATGCGCGTCCAGCCCTTCCGATCTGGCCAGCGTCATCGCGACGGGCCCGAGCGCCGCGAGGCTTCGCTCGTTCAGTTTCAGGATCGAGGTGCGCTTCATGAAATCGAGAACGCCAAGACCGGAGGAAAAACGCGCCGACCGGGCCGTCGGCAGGACATGGTTCGAGCCGGCGACGTAATCGCCAATCGCTTCCGGCGTATGGCGGCCAAGAAAGATGGCGCCCGCATTGCGGATCTTGCCCATCAAGCCTTCCGCATCCTCGATTTCCAACTCCAGATGCTCCGGGGCGATGCGATCGATGATCGCGGGCGCCTCGTCGAATGACGTGACGAGAATGATCGCGCCATTGTCGCGCCAACTGGCGCCGGCCACGTCACCGCGCGGCAATCTGGCAAGCTGTTCCGCAACTGCGGTCTCAACCCGATCGGCGAAACTGCTGTCGTCGGTAACCAGGATCGACTGGGCCGCTTCATCATGTTCGGCCTGAGCGAGCAGATCGGCTGCAACCCATGCGGGATCGCTTTCAGCATCGGCGACGATCAGCACTTCGGACGGACCGGCAATCATGTCGATGCCCACCGTTCCGAAGACCTGCCGCTTTGCGGCAGCCACATAGGCATTGCCGGGGCCCATGATCTTGGCGACCGGCGCGATCGTTTCCGTCCCGTAAGCTAGAGCCGCAATCGCCTGCGCGCCGCCGACGGGATAAATTTCATTCACGCCGCTCAACCGGGCGGCCGCGAGAACAAGCGGATTGATCTGGCCGTTCGGCGTCGGTACGCACATTGCGACCCTTGGCACTCCGGCGACCTTGGCCGGGATCGCATTCATGAGCATCGAACTGGGATAGCTGGCCTGACCGCCGGGCACGTAAAGACCCACCGATTCGATGGCCGTCCAGCGATGGCCCAGCTCCGCCCCCGCAGAATCCGTGTAACGATCATCGGTTGGAAGATGTCGGCGGTGATGAGCTTCGATCCGCTCGCCCGCAACGCCGAGGGCATGCAGGTCGTCCTTCTCGCATTCGGCGATGGCGCTGTCGACCTCCTGGGAACTGAGGGGAATTTTTCCCGGTTTGAGTTCGAGCCGGTCTAAGCGTCTTGTGAATTCGATCAGCGCCGCGTCTCCGCGCTCGCGAACCTGCCGGATTATGTCGCGAACCGTATCGTCAACGTCGAGCGACTGTTCGCGCTTGCCGGAAAGAAGCTCGGCGAATTCAGTCTCGAATGCAGGATCGCTGGATTTCAGTCGGCGTACCATGGGCCTCAGCTCGAAAGATCGGAATTGTTATCGTCATCGGGATGTTCAGGCTTGCGCGCCGTTTTCCAGCTCGGCCCCAAATCCCGCAATTCGGCTTCAATGCAATCGACCTGCAAACGGACGGCAGGACCGCCGGCGAATGTCAGCGTGATGAAGCCGCTTGGCGCTTCGCCGGGATCAAAGATCACCGACAGCAATTCCAGGACCTGCGCGCTGTTTTCCAGCGACAGCGCCTTGAATTGCGCATGATGTACTTTTTCGAAACGAAGCGCACAGCGGCGTCTTTCGAAATGTCCTCCATTGGCGGCGATGTTCTCGTCGGCAGTCAGCCAGTCGAAGCGATTGAGAAGAGCAGCGAAGCGTCGTTCACGGGGTATGTATGCCATGTCCTCGACCTTGAGGACAGCGTCCTGCAGGTGTGCGGACACCACTTTCAAGTCGTCGTCATCCAGAGCAATAAGTTTCAGGAGGTCCATCACTTTGAGCATCATGTTGCTTGTCAGATAGGAATAAGCGCGGAGCCTGAAGAAAGGCAAGCGCTGAAACCAAGGGGGCCGGTGCGGATGGCAATCTCCTTGCCCGATCTCGGGCCGACGGGCGACGCTCAGGTGCTGTCTTGGCGTTTATTTTCTTCAGAAGGCGGCGGATCGAACAGTTCGGCGAGCCACTGCGTCACATCAATATACGCGTGAAGGCGATCCGGGCGCTGCATTCCGCGGCGCTATCGCAAGCATGCTGAATGTGGCGACGGAAATGGTGGCGGATGCGGGTTTGTGGCGGGAAATGGCCAATTCCTACACGCTTGCATCAGGAACGGACGCGCCGAAAGTACGTCAGCTCAGCCTGACTGCGATGAGGATTTCACCGCCTGACAAGCACCGTTCGCCATGGCCGCGATCAAATACGCGGATCGTCCATCGCAGCACCGCCCTGTTGGGTACCTACGACGAGGCACGCTGGTCTGGCGTGGGATGCGTGGCCGCAGGAGAGCTTACAAATTCCTGATTACCAACAATCCTCAGCCATGTTTCCGCCAGCCGAATCGTTGATGTCGTCAGTATTTGTGGGAGGTACGACATGCCACGCAACAAGGTGCAATTCCAGAAGGGCCTATCGGATGCGCAGTTCGAGGCGCTTTACGGCACCGAGGAGAAGTGCCGCGCCGCCCTGTTTGCATGGCGCTGGCCCGAGGGTTTCGCATGCCCGAGATGCGGCGGCGGCCGTTACTGCGTGATCAAGCAGCGCGGCCTTTACCAATGCAATGCCTGCCATGCCCAAACCTCGCTGATCTCTGGCACCATCTTCGCCTCGACCAAACTTGAGCTGAAAGTCTGGTTCCGCGCCATGTACCTCATGACGCAGACCAAGCAGGGGATTTCGCGGCTAGAGCTGTCGCGCCGGCTGGGCGTGTGCTACGACACGGCCTGGAAGATCCACCACAAGCTGGCGCAGGTGATGATGGAGCGCGATGCCGGCAAGCCGCTCGAAGGCCGCGTCGAGATGGACGATGCCTATCTGGGCGGCGAGCGCTCGGGCGGCAAGCGCGGGCGCGGCAGTCCCGGCAAGATGCCGATCGTGGCGGCCGTCGAGACCACCGGGGACGGCAAGCCGGCGCGCCTGAAAATACGGCGTATAAAGCGTTTCGACAAAAGCCAGATCAAGACCATCGCCAAGCGCATTTTTAAGCCGGGGACCAAAGTTGTCACCGATGGTCTGGGCTGCTTTCGCGGCCTCGCCGATGCCGGCTGCACGCACGAGGCCATCGTGACCGGCTCGGGCCGCGGGGCCGCCCGTCACCCTGCCTTCAAATGGGTCAACACCGTGCTCGGCAACGTCAAGAGCGCGCTCTTGAGCACTTTCCGCGCCGTAAGCGGAAAGCACGCGTCGCGCGCACTTGCCGAATTCGAGTACCGCTTCAACCGCCGCTACGATCTTGCCGCGATGATCCCCCGCCTCGGCTGGGTTGCCCTCAGGACACCGC
>JBHJOB010000086.1:0-37248 GCA_050330195.1 Rhodomicrobiaceae bacterium
CATGTTTTCGTCCCGCACTCGCCATCGCTGACCGCAAATTGTTATAACAAAAATGAAAAATTCTAGCTAATAAATGTACGCACGCGACAAATAAATAATATTAATATAATATGATTATAGGAATTTGCCATGGGTTGTGGATATTTCATCGCAGTCGGGCAGGTCACGATATTTTTTCCAGCGGCGGTGGACAACTTACTGATCCGCAAGACGAAAAATCAGCATGCGCCTTCAGTATCCCACCAAACCTGATCCAGAGCTTGTTGCCTACTCAACAAAAAAACCCGGCCAGAAGCCGGGGCGACAAAGACGGAGCAATTGCCACTAGAGTGGTTGCGCGGCGTTATTTCTCCACGAAGGCCTTCTCGATGACATAGCTTGCGGGTTTGCCGCTGGAGCCCTCGACGAAACCGCGACTCTCGAGGATCTGCTTCATGTCGCCCAGCATCTGCGGGCTGCCGCAGAGCATGGCGCGATCCTGCTCGGGATCGAACACCGGCAGCCCGATGTCGCTGAAGAGCTGGCCCGAATTGATCAGGTCTGTAACGCGGCCACGATTGTGGAAGGGCTCGCGCGTCACCGTCGGGTAATAGATCAGCTTCTCCTGGATCAGCTCGCCCAGATATTCATGTTTCGGCAGCGCCTGGGTGATCTGTTCGCCGTAAGCCAGTTCGGAGATCTTGCGGCAGCCATGCGCCAGCACGACCTTGTCGCACTTCTCGTAGGTTTCCGGATCGCGGATGATGCTCATGAAGGGCGCAATTCCGGTGCCCGTGGAGAGCAGGTAGAGATTGCGGCCATCGAGAAGATTGTCGAGCACCAGCGTGCCGACAGGCTTCTTGCCGACGAGGATGCGGTCGCCTTCCCTGATGTGCTGCAGACGCGAGGTCAACGGCCCGTCGGGCACCTTGATGGAGAAGAACTCCAGCTCTTCCTCGTAATTGGTGCTCACCATCGAATAGGCGCGCAGAAGCGGCTTGCCCTCGACTTCAAGGCCCATCATGGTGAACTGGCCGTTGACGAAGCGGAAGGACGGGCTGCGCGTGGCGGTGAAGCTGAAAAGATCGTCCGTCCAGTGGCGTACCGACAGGACGGTTTCCTCATTGAAATTGCTCATGATCGGTTCCGTTTCAAAGGGGTTGTGCTTTGAGTGTCGATTTCCGGGTCTCTAGACCGTCGCGGGGCTTTCGGTGCCATAAACCGTTTCCAGCTTGTCCGGGACGCCGAGCCATTCATCGCTGTCGGGCGGCGGATCTTTCTTCATGGTGATCACAGGCAAGATCTGCGCCATCGCGGAATTCAGCGCGATCCACTTCTCAAGTCCGGGCTCGGTATCCGCCTTGATCGCCTCGGCGGGACATTCCGGCTCACAGACGCCGCAATCGATGCATTCATCAGGATGAATCACCAGCATGTGCTCACCCTCGTAAAAGCAGTCCACCGGGCAAACCGAGACGCAGTCCATATATTTGCACCGGATGCAATTGTCGGTGACGACATAGGTCATGTGACGCACTCCCGCATTGATCGAGAGCAAAATGGCAGCCGCCGGCCGCTGCGTCGGTCAATTACTTGCCAAGAGCGAAAATTTTGGAGGGTTTCTAAAAATATTGCGGCTTGGCAACTAATTGCTATCGCCTCGCTCGAGCGTGGCTGATGCTGTCTCTCAACATGTATTGTTGGAGATGCCAGCATGACGCCGGAGCGCCTTGAGGTTCTGAATAAGGGGACGCTGTTGCGCATCGTCTGGCCGGACGAACGGCCAAGCGAAATCGGCGCGACCATTCTGCGGCGCGAGTGCCGGTCGGCGGGCGCGCTGCGGGCGCAAATCGACGACCGCGCGCAATACCCTGAAGACATCCGCATCACCGCCGTCGAGCCGGTCGGCATCTATGCCGTCAACATTGCCTTTTCCGACGGCGAGCATCGCGGCATCTACCCATTCACCTTTCTGGCCGAACTTGCGGCCCGCGAGACAGCCGACAGCAGCGCATAAGGAGACTTTTCCCATGAGCATGGACGAGATTAAAGACGGCATATCGGAAGTGTCCTGCGATGTGCTGGTGATCGGCGGCGGCACGGCCGGACCGATGGCCGCGCTGAAAGCCAAGAAGAAAAATCCGAAGGCGACCGTAATCCTGCTGGAGAAGGCGAACGTCAAACGCTCGGGCGCGATCTCGATGGGCATGGACGGGCTGAACAACGCCGTGATCCCCGGCCACGCGACGCCGGAACAGTACACCAAGGAAATCACCATCGCCAATGACGGCATCGTCAATCAGAAGGCCGTCTACAAATATGCCGAGAACTGCTACTCGATCATCGAGGAGCTGGACAGTTTCGGTATCCGCTTCCAGAAGAACGAGAACGGCGACTTCGACGTCAAGAAGGTGCACCATATCGGCACCTATGTTCTGCCGATGCCGAACGGCGACACGGTCAAGAAAGCGCTGTACCGACAGCTCCGCCGCGCGCGCCTGCTGATCTCGAACCGCTACATGGCCACGCGCCTGCTGACTGGCAAGGACGGACGCATCGCGGGCGCCATCGCCGTAAATACACGGACAGCGGAGTTTCTGACCGTCAAGGCGAAATCCGTCATCCTGTGCATGGGCGCGGCTGGCCGCCTCGGCCTGCCGACGTCAGGCTACATGTTCGGCACCTACGAAAACGCCGCCAATTCCGGCGACGGCTATGCGATGGCCTACCATGCGGGCGCGGGCCTCGCCAATCTCGAATCCTTCCAGATCAACCCGCTGATCAAGGACTATAACGGCCCCGCCTGCGCATATGTCGCCGGACCGTTCGGTGCGTATACAGCCAATAATGAGGGTGCGCGCTTCATCGAATGCGACTACTGGTCCGGTCAGATGATGCTGGAGTTCTTCAACGAGCTGCAATCGGGCAAGGGGCCGGTCTTCCTCAAGCTGAACCATCTGCATTCCGATACGGTCGCCGAAATCGAAACCATTCTGCATACGGTCGAACGTCCGACACGCGGCGACTTTCACGAAAACCGCAGCACCGATTACCGCAAGGACATGATCGAGATGCATATTTCGGAGATCGGCTTCTGCTCCGGACACAGCGCATCCGGCGTGTTCGTCGATGAATTTGCGCGCACCACGGTCCCCGGCCTCTATGCTGCGGGCGACATGGCGAGCGTCCCGCACAACTACATGCTCGGCGCGTTCACCAATGGCGCAATTGCGGGTGAGGATGCGATGGACTTCGCTGAAAATGTCGATTTTGTCGACTTCGATCCCGCTGACATCGCCGTCGAGCAGGAGCGCGTGCTCGCCCCGACGAAGCGCGAAGACGGCATCCCGCCAAACCAGATCGAATACAAGACGCGGCGGCTCGTGAACGACTATCTCCAGCCGCCGAAAGTCACCATGAAATACGAGCTGGCGCAGAAACGGTTCGCCGAAGTGCGCAACGACATGGAAAACCACATGATGGTGCGCAACGCTCACGAGCTGATGCGCTCGCTTGAAGCGGCGTCCATCGTGGATTGCGCCGACATGGCTGCCCATGCCTCGCTGTACCGCACCGAAAGCCGCTGGGGCCTGTATCATCTGCGGACCGATTATCCGGAGAAGAACAATGAAGACTGGTTCTGTCACACCGTCCTGTCGAAGAAAAACGGCGTGATGACCTCCGAAAAGGTGCCGGTCGATGATTACATCGTGCCTATCGCGGATGAAGAGAAGGATCTCTACGACAAGCAGCGCGTCCGCGCCACGGCTTGAGGCGAACGGAGAACACTCTCTCTCCTATGGGGTGAGGGCATTGCGAGCCGAAAGCGAAACTCCATTCCCCCTCACCCGGCACTACGTGCCGACCTCTCCCACGGGGAGAGGTGAAGCAGAGAATTAACGGAGACACCCATATGCCATTGGCCCCGACTTACACAACCGTCCCGGTCGTCGTGGACGACGCCAAATGCATCGCCGAAAAGGGCTGCACTGTCTGCGTCGACGTTTGCCCGCTGGACGTGCTGCGCATCAGCGACATGAGCAAGAAGGCCTACATGGCCTATGACGAGTGCTGGTATTGCATGCCTTGTGAGGCCGACTGCCCGACCGGCGCCGTCACCGTCAACATTCCCTATCTCCTGAAGTGAGGCACCATGGCCGATCCGTTCGAAGCCTATAGCGACCTTGAAGACATTGCCGAACAGCTGCGCGCCGCCGATGCGGGCGAGCGCCGCGTCGCGGTGATGGAGCTTGCCGACAGTGGCGATCCGCAGGCGGTTGCACTTCTAGCCGGGATGCTGGACGACCCCGATAGCGGCGTGCGCACACAGACGGCTCAGGCGCTGGGCGAATTCGACGGACCTGAAGCGGCCGCCGCGCTCGCCAAGGCGCTGACCGATCATGAAAGCGAGGTGGCGCTGGCCGCCGCCGACAGCATGGCCGAGCTGAAAGACCCCGAGGCCGCCGATCCGATCCTGCCGTTGGTCGGGCATTCATCGGCTTTCGTGCGAATGAATGCTCTCCGTGGGCTGAAGGAGCTGCGCCGCGCGGACAGCTTGAAGCCTGCACTGAATGCCTTGCAGGACAGCGACCCCGGCGTGCGCGTGCAGGCGGTCGGCGTGATCGGCTTCCTCAAGATGGAAGAAGCCATCCCTGCACTGAAAGCCGCGACGAAGGACGCCGCTGCCCATGTCCGCCGCGCAGCCGTCAGTGCGCTGGCCTTTTCCGAGCTGCAGACCGCAGCCGACGCCGTGACCCACGCGCTTGGCGATCAGGACTGGATGGTCCGCGAGATTGCCGCCGACACGCTCGGCAAGATGGATGCCGGGGCGGCTGCGGCGGATCGCTTGCGCGCGGCGATCGACGATGAATTCTGGCAGGTGCGGCTGAAGGCGATCCGGAGCTTGGGACGTCATCGGATTGCCGCCGCCGTCGATGGAATCGCCGTATGCCTCCAGCACGAGCAGGCAAATTTGCGCAAGGAAGCGGCAAGCGCACTGGGCGAAATTGGCGACAGCCGGGCGCTGCCGATGCTGGACATAGTGATCGACGATCCCGACCCGGACGTGCGGAAAAATGTGCGGTGGGCGGTGAAGCGATTGAGCGAAGGAGCCGCCGCAAGCCTTTAATATCAATCTGCCGTCCAGGCGGACGGCGGGACAGCAACCCATAAACGGAGATCACGCCAGGACCGACGCCATGCAGGATCTTCAACCCATAGCCAAACCGCACGCCCCTGCGAAACAGCCCAAATATGCCGCAATCCAGCAATGGCTGAGCGGCCAGATCGCGGCAGGCACGTTCGCGCGCGGAGAGCAGCTTCCAAGCGAACACGATCTGATGGCGCAATTCAGTTGCTCGCGCGTCACGGTCCGGCAGGCTCTCGTCAATTTGCGCAGCTCCGGAACCATCGAAAGCCAGCGCGGCAAGGGCTATTTCGTCAGCCGCTTGACTGCCGTTCATGATCTTCAGCGCCTTCAGAGTTTCGGCGAGATCATGGCGCCCTTCGGAGTCGAGACGTTCTCGGATGTTCTCGGCGTCACCCAAGCGGCGGCGAGCCGCGAGGTCAGCGATGCGCTTTCGCTGACGCCCGGCGGCGAGGTTACGCGGATCGAGCGGCTGCGTATCGCGGGCGGCACCGTGGTCTCGCTCGATATCAGCTTCTTTCCGCTCGACATCGGCAAGAGGCTGGCTCAGCTTGATCTGCAGAATCAGGATATTTTTCTGCTGCTTGAGCGCGAGCTCGACACGGAGCTGGGCTATGCCGATCTGACCATCGACGTCGTCCCCGCTTCGCAGCGGCAGGCCGCGTTGCTCGGCGTCCGCCCCAATGAGCAGGTGCTGCGAATCCGCCGTCTGACGCACGATGCGACCGGACGCGGCATCGACTATGAGCGCATCTATGCACGGCTGGATGCGATGCAGTTCCGGGCCCGGCTGGGACGCTGGTAAGCGGCTCGGAGCCGATCATCCGGCCGCAACATGCGCTTCCGCCTCGGCAAGCCACTTATCTTCCCGCGCCAGATAACCTTCACCCTTGATGCAGCCGCCGCGAGTGGTGCGAATTCCCGATCGCAGAACCTTCGCCGGATTGCCGGCCACGATGCATCCCGGCGGCACATCGCGCGTGACGACGCTGCCGGCCCCGACGATAGACCCGTCCCCCACACGTATGCCCGGCATGATGATCGACCGCGCGCCTATGAAACAGCGTTCGCCGATATATGTATCGGTGCGCAAGCCTCGGGTCATGTCGTGAGTAAAAATCACGGCATCGAAAGCAACATAGCTATAGGCGCCGACATGCACTCCTCGTGGATGTGTTCGGTCAAGGACTGCCTTCAATGAAAGAGAACAGGTTGGATGAAGATCCATGCCATATATTTTGACAAGGCACAGACGCCGAAACGAAAGGGCCCACAATCTTACGCCACGAAACAAATTCCAGCTAAACATTCATATTTACCAATTAAAATTATGAAAAATTCAATATAAACAGGATCAAATATAATCGAGACTAAATATCGGCTAGACAGGAAGTAGTGTCAGTCCATTTGGGATAGTACCAGCATATACAATCTAGACGTGCAAAAAATTAACCTATATTCACAAATCATTTGATTAAACGCGAACAATTTTAATCAAATTCAGCAAAAGCGACTTTCGTGAATCGACGGCTTCACAAGACGGCAGTGTGGAATGGCGACATCTCATCTCCCATGGCCGTGCCCACCTCAAATGCAAACTTGTATTGGAGACGCCGCCAAACCTGCCCAACTTCCCGCGTCACGGTTGCTGAAACCGCCTCAACTTCAGGCACTTATCCGCTGCAGATGCAACCGCACGATTGCTGGTCAAATTTAAAACTATAATAAATTCAACACCCTGCATGAAAACGGCCTCGCTCCTGCCCGTCTGGCACGCGGATTGCTCTTAATAAGCGCAAAGACTGACAAGTGCCCGTTCAGACAGGGGAGATTACCCAATGCGCTTGAACTCGACGTTTCTCATCGGCGCTGGCCTCATCGCGCTTACGGCCGCCACCGCTCAGGCCACGACGATCAACATCTCGATCGGCCACCAAAGCATGTGCACCGACACATACACCGCCGGCATCGTCGTCAAGGAAATGAAGCTTCTGGAGAAACATTTGCCCAAGGACGGCAAATACGCTGATGTCAAATATGACATTTCCTGGAGCGACTATTCCTCCGGCGGCCCGATCACCAACCAGATGCTGGCCAACAAGCTGAATTTCGGCGTGATGGGCGACTATCCGCTCGTCGTCAATGGCGCCAAATTTCAGGAAACCGAGAGCCTGCGCACGCTCTATGTCTCGGGCACGGGCTACAATCTGAAGGGCTCGGGCAACGCCATCGTCGTGCCCGTGAAGTCCGATCTCTACAAGCTCTCCGATCTGGAAGGCAAAGCCGTCTCGACGCCCGTCGGCAGCGCCGCATGGGGAATGCTGCTGAAAGCGGCGCAGGATAATGGCCTGCAAGGCAAGTTCGAGATCAAGAACCAGGCCCCGGCCGTCGGCGCGGCGAATATCGCGGCTGGCAAGATCGACGCCCACGCCGATTTCTGTCCGTGGTCCGAGTTGATGGAATTCCGTGGAACCGGCCGCAAGATCTATGACGGCAGCGAAACGGGCGTGCCCTATCTGCACGGCGTCGTCGTGCGCAAAGACTTCGCGGAGGAATATCCGGAG
This sequence comes from Rhodomicrobiaceae bacterium, assembly GCA_050330195.1. Taxonomy (GTDB): domain Bacteria; phylum Pseudomonadota; class Alphaproteobacteria; order Rhizobiales; family Rhodomicrobiaceae; genus JAHQVI01. Next base: position 7,690 of record JBHJOB010000086.1, read on the forward strand.
GTCGTTACGGCTTTCATCAAGGCAGTCTATGACGCGGGCAAGTGGATCGAGTCCGATCCGCTCAAGGCAACCGAGATGATGGAGAAATGGACCGGCGTCGAGAAGGAGGTGCTGTATCTGTACTTCTCCAAGGGCGGCCACCTGACGCTCGACCCCACCATCAAGGACCCCTGGGTCGATGCGCTCGTTCTCGATCACGGCGTGCTCTTGAAGGAACAGGCGATACCGCCGCTCGACATCAAGGCATGGATCACAGAGGACTATCTGAAGGCCGCCTACAAGGATATGGGCGTCGATTATGAAGCCGAGAAAGGCAAGATGGTCGATCCGGTCGAGGCGAATGCGGGACTGCCGCTGGAGATCTGGCACTCGCGCGACGGCATCTCGACCTACCCGGATATGACCGCTTTCCTCAAGGCTGTCGCCGACTTCAACGCAACCGGCGCAAAGCTCAACGCCACCTATGTCTATGACGCCGAAACGGGGCTGAAGCTCTTCGGCAAGACCGCCTTCTATGTCAAAGCCCCCGACGGCAGTTTCTCCACCTTCATGCGCAAAGAGGAAGCTGAGACCCATGCCGGCAAGGTGCAAGGCGATGTGGTGAGCTTTGACGAGGCCCTTGCCAGCTTCGCATCGTGATCATGAGCCGCTGATTTCGATCGGCAAAGAGAGCGCGAGGCGGGCGATCCGCCTCCGCTCACACCAGGGCAGGCGACGAGCGGAGAGGTTCAATGACAGGCAGCGCAGCCGAAGCGACAGCAACAGCTTTCACCGCGCCGATTACGAAAGCGGCGCAAGACACCGTGGCAAAGCAGGACGGCGGATCGATTGAGCCTCCGGTGGAGCAGTCGCCGCCACAGCCGCTTTCGGACCGGCTGGCGGCAGCGAGCGGCCCGGCGCTCTCATTCATCGCCAGTTGGGCCATGCGCCTTGGCGCGCTCAGCATCGGCGTCCTGATCTGGCATCTGGCCGTCGAAAACAAATTCAATTTCTACATCAATTTCGAGAACGTTCCGGGGCCGACCAGGGTTTTCGCCTCGCTGCTCACGCATCTGGCGGGCAGCGAATTCTATATTCACATCGCGGTCAGCATGCAGCGCATCCTGATCGGCTACACGCTGGCGACGATCATCGGAATCCTCATCGGTCTGATGATGGGGCGCTCCAGACTGGCGCGCGATCTCGTCATGCCCTACGTCGAGATCATCCGGCCGATTCCCGCTGTCGCATGGATACCGCTCGCAATCCTCATGTGGCCGACCGAGGAAAGCTCGATCATCTACATCACCTTTCTCGGCGCGCTGTTCCCGATCATCCTCAACACGCTGCACGGGGTGGAGCAGACACCGGAAGTCCTCGTGCGCGCGGCACGCTCGCTCGGCGCGCGGCGCATGCAGATCTTCCGGCATGTCGTGCTGCCCGCCGCGCTCCCCAGCATCGCGGCGGGCCTCGCCATCGGCATGGGCGTCTCCTGGTTCTCGCTGCTGGCGGGCGAGATCATCTCCGGCCAGTACGGCATCGGCTACTTCACCTGGAACGCCTATTCGCTGATCAACTATCCCGACATCGTCGTCGGCATGTTGTGCATCGGCTTGCTCGGCACCGGCTCGACCTATGCCGTCCGCCTTGCGACGCGGCCCTTCCTGAAATGGCAGCGGAGGACACGGTGAAACAGGCGCTGAGCAACATGGCGGCGGCAATCGGAAAACGTTGGGGCACATGGCTCGCCATCGGCTTCGGCTGGGTCGCCATCTACTATGCCGGGCTTCTGGCGGCGCTTGTCGTGCAGTTCGGTGAATGGCCGAACTACACGACCGTCTTCGACTGGCCCGCAAATATCGAACGCATCTTCCGGTCAACGCCTTCGATCACCGACGCGATCGCGATCGCCCGCGAGGAGTGGCTGGTCGAGATCGGCTATCTCAACATGGATTTCGGCAATGGCATCTCCGAATGGAGTCTGACGCTGGTGCCGGAGAAAATGCTGATGATGCTGTTGCTGGGGCTCATTCTGGGCGCCATCTGGGCGCTGAACGACGCCCGCAGCCGGACCTGTGGCGTCGCCGAAGGCAGCGCGGCGATGGCAGGCACGGGGGTGGGCGCGGGTCTCGTCGCACTGACGGGCGCGACGATGACTTGGGTGGTCTGCTGCGGCTACCCGTCATGGATCGTCGGCCTGACCATGCTCGGCATGAGCGTCGCCACAGCCAACTGGCTGGAGCCGGTCGGCGTCTGGCTGAATGTAGCCGGTTTCGCTCTTCTCGCCGCGACAGCGTTCCTGATGGCCTCTCGCACGGAACTGTCGGGCGAAGATACCCGCGCACCCGACTTCACGACCGAAAGGACGAAGCTTCATGCTTAGCGTGATCAATCTTGAGAAAAAGCCCGATCTGACGCCAGCCGGCGCGAAACAATTCCGCAACGATCGCGGCGCGGTCGCTATCGAGAATGTCATGATCGCCTTTGGCAAGGGCGCTTCGCGTCATCTCGCCGTGGCAGAGACATCCATCGACGTCGCGCCGGGCGAGTTTGTCTGCCTGCTCGGACCGTCCGGCTGCGGAAAATCGACCTTGCTCAACAGCGTGGCCGGTTACGTCACGCCGACATGCGGCCGCGTTCTCGTCGACGGCAAGCCGGTCAGCGAGCCGGGGCCGGATCGCGGCATGGTCTTCCAGCAATATTCGCTGTTCCCATGGAAGACCGTGCGCGAAAACGTGGCATTCGGCCCGAATATCCTCGGACTTGACGAGCCGGAATCGACCGCGAACACCATGATTGCGATGGTCGGATTGACCAAATTCGCCAACCGCTACCCGGCGGAGCTGTCCGGCGGAATGCAACAGCGCGTCGGCATCGCGCGGGCGCTCGCAACCTACCCGAACGTGCTGCTCATGGACGAGCCCTTCGGCGCGCTGGACAGCCAGACGCGGCACATGATGCAGGAAAGCCTGCTGGAAATCTGGTCCGATTTCGGCATCACCGTGCTGTTTGTTACGCACGACATCGACGAAGCCGTTTTCCTTGGCGACCGCGTTCTCGTCATGAGCGCCAGCCCCGGCCAGATCATCGCCGACATCCCGGTGGACCTGCCCCGGCCGCGCAGCTTCGAGGTTATGAGCGACGACGCATTCCTGCGCCTTCGCCGTCAGTGTCAGGAGCAAATCCGGGAGGAAAGCCTCAAGGCTTTCGCCCAGCAGAATGCATGAGGGAGACACGCATGTTGAGTTTATCGCAATCCCCGCGCAGGCGGGGATCTGAAGACGATGACTCCCCACCTGCGCGGGGATTGCGGATCAGTCTGGTTGCGGCTTTGTTGTTCACTATTCTCGCCGCGCCAATCGCAGTACACGCGGCAAAAGGCGATCCCGAAAAGGTCGAGCCCGCCAAGCCGCTGGCCGAGTTCGAGCTGACCGACCATCGCGGGCTGAACTTCGGGAAGGACCAGTTCACCGGAAAATGGAGCCTCGTTCTGCTTGGCTTCACGCAATGTCCCGACATCTGTCCGTTCACGCTGCAAAATCTGACGCAGGTCGTCGAGCAACTCACGCTGCGCGTCCGGCCCGACCGGCTGCCGCAGGTCGTCTTCGTCGGCGTCGATCCGGACCGCGACAAACCTGTGCTGGGCGACTACGTAAAGGCGTTCAGTCCCAACTTCGTCGGCGCGACCGGGGATTGGGCGGAGATCACCAGGGTTGTCGAGAGCCTCGAAGGCTACGTCCGGCTCGACAAGAAGACGCCCGACGCAAAGGACTATCAGGTTTTTCACAGCGCTTTCGTTGCAGTGATCGACCCTGAGGGCCGCCTGGCGGCGCGCCTGAGCCCGCCGATGGAGCCGAACGCCACGGCTCTGTTCCTTGCAACGCTGATGCGGGAATACGCAAAAGCGATCAACTGACGGAGATCGACGAATGCCTTCCCTGAAATTCCCGGCACGGCTGCTCGCAGCGCTCCTCCTTGCCATGACCGCCCTGACATCCACGCCGCCGGCACGGGCAAGCGACACCGGCCTCATGGCGACCGGCGCATGGGTCCGTTTAGCGCCGCCGACACTGAAAACGCACGGCGGCTATCTCACGATTTCCAATCACGGCGCCAAGCCGCAGAAACTCGTCGGCGCATCCAGCGACAATTACGAAATGGTCATGCTTCATCTCTCGCAGGTCGTGGATGGCGTCGCGACCATGCAGCATCTGGAGTCGGTGGAGGTGCCCGCCGGCGGCAAGGCGGAGTTCAAGCCGGGCGGACTGCATCTGATGCTGATGGGGCCGAAAATGCCGCTGGAGCAAGGCGGCATGGTGCCGATCCGGCTGACCTTCCGGTCCGGCGCAACACTTGACGTGCAGGCAATGGTGATGGCGGGCGCGCCGGATGCGGCGGCGGAGATGGATCACAGCGCACATGGCGGCCACAAGACGCATTAACCCGTTACTTGTTCTACTGATAGCGCTTCTTCTGGCGTGGTCTTCTCAGGCCCGCGCCAGCGGCGTCGGCCATGACGGTCCCCCGCAGGAAATGTGCGGCCTTTGTCACGGATATGACGGCGTCAGCCGCATGAGCAAGTTTCCGCGTCTCGCTGGCCAGAAGGCGGCATATATCGAAAAGCAGCTTCGCGATTTCCTGGCAGGCCTGCGCGGCAATGACGGCGGCCAAATGGCCGGGATCGTCACGGAGATCTCCGAGGAGGAGTACGCCGAGGCGGCCCGCTATTTCTCCGAACTCGAACCACCGCCGCCGATCATACCGGACGGCAGCGCCGAATCTGCGTCATCCGCAGCCGGTCTTGTTCAAGATGGCGATGAAAGGCGCGGCATCCCCGCCTGCGCATCCTGTCATATGCCTCAGCCGCGACAATCGAGCGGCGCGATACCCGCTCATGCGCCCTACCTGACCGCACAGCACCCCGACTACCTCGTCAAGCAATTGCGGGATTTTCGCGAGGGCGAACGCGAAAACGACAGTACCGGCACAATGGCTGCCATTGCCACGGCGCTCAGCGACGCGGAAATCGACGCGCTTGGCATCTATCTTGCTTCACTTCCCCGAGAGGTCAGTCATGCCGACTAAAGAAGCCCTGCCCAATGGCCGTCTGGAGGAAAAGCGTCCCGGAGCGCTCACCGAGCCGACGCAGGAAAATGTGTCGGCGGTCTATCTGACGGAAGTGCTCTCCGAGCTAAACGAGGGCGCGGCCTTTCTCGATCAGCTCACCTTGAACGAGATCCAGTCGCTGCGCCGGATCGGGTCCAGCCAATCCTTCAAGGCCGACGAAACGATCTTTCTGCAAGGCGACCAGCATCGGGGCATCTATCTCATCGAATCGGGTCGCGTGCGGACCTACTACGCGGGACCCTCCGGCCGGGAAATCACGCTTGCCTACTGGACGCCGGGACATTTCGTCGGCGGGCCGGAAGTCTTCGGCGGCGGGTTTCACGTCTGGTCGGCCAATGCGATGGAGCCGACGAAGCTGGCCTATCTGCCCGGCGCGGCCGTCCGGCGGCTGGCCATGAGCGTGCCCGCCTTCGCGATGTGCCTGATCGAAGGGCTCGTCGCCAAGGGCAAATGCTATTCGGCGCTCGTCCAGATGCTGGGCACACGCTCGGCGGCGGAACGGCTGGCGCAACTCCTGCTCATTCTTGCCCAGCTCGACAAGGCATCCGCCGATACGCGCATCATCGTTCACCGCCGCATCACCCATGAGCAACTCGCCAGCATCGTCGGCGCAACGCGGCAATGGGTCACGAGCATGCTCGCGCGCTTTCAGGCGCAGGGGATCGTCAAGGTCGAGCGTGGTCTCATCATCATCGAACGTCCCGACCGTCTTCAGCAGGTTTCATCTTGAGACACTAAAGTCATCACGGGATAATTCTTTGAAATATTGCCTGTCATCCTGACGGCATCGAATAAATGCGGTGACTAGCCGTACAAGCGCGAATGTGCCTACAATGCAGGCAAACATGAAGCTTCGCGGCCCGATCGGGAAATAAATTCCGCTTCACAAAAAAACGTGGCTATACAGACGGTTGCGTCTCCGATTATTCTGGCGTCCGTCTTGGACTTTTTCATAGGGGGCCGCTATCGTGCTCCCGATGTCTGAATGCATTTTGGGAGGAACCACATGAAACCATTCATTCTTGCAACCGGCCTTGCCTTTGCCGCGATCGCATCGGGCGTTTCGAGCGGCCCGGCGCTGGCCCAATCCGACGAGGAACGGAACTACATCCTCGCCACCGCTTCGACCGGCGGCACCTATTACCCGGTCGGCGTCGCTCTGGCCACGCTGGTCAAGGTCAAGCTGCAGCCGGGCCAGAAAATCGGTATGTCGGCGATTTCGTCCGCGGGCTCGGGAGAAAACGTCAAGCTGCTCCGTGACAAGGAAGCCCAATTCGCGATCTTGCAGGGTCTGTTCGGCTTCTATGCCGCAAGGGGTACCGGCCCCGTCGAAGCCGATGGCCCGCAAACGCATCTGCGTTCCGTCTCCATGCTCTGGCAGAATGTCGAGCATTTCGTCGTCGCGGCTGACAAGGCCAAGACCGGCACGATCGAGGACATCGTTGCGCTCAAGGGCGAAACCATGGCGATGGGCGCCAGGAATTCCGGCACCATCGGCTCCAACAAGACGATCCTTGAAGGATTTGGCATCGACATCGATAACGATTACGAGTTGCTCTATGCAGGCTACGGGCCGAGCGCGGAAGCGGTTCAGAACGGCAAGGCCGCCGGCTTGAGCGCGCCTGCCGGTGTTCCGGTCGGTGCGATTACGCAGCTCTTCTCGGCAGCGGGCGACAATGTGAAGTTGCTCGCCTTTACCGACGAGCAGGTCGCAAAGGCCGATGCTGGCAGGGATCTCTGGACGGCCTACAAGATTCCGGCTGAAACCTATCCGGGCCAGACCGACGAAATCCAGACCATTGCCCAGCCGAACTTCCTCGCGACCCATGCAGATATTCCCGAGGATGACGTCTACCAGATTACCAAGACGATCTTTGAGAACCTGGCCTTCCTGAACGCCATTCATCCGGCGACCAAGGCCATGGCTCTCGACCAGGCCATTGCCGGTCTGCCGGTTCCGCTGCATCCCGGCGCCGCCAAATATTACCAGGAACAGGGCATCAACATTCCCGATCGCCTGATCGCGAAATAAGCCTGAACAGCGGAGAGGTCAGATCACGGCCTCTCCGCTTGCCTTTTCCGATCCGATCCGGAGTTCCGGGATGAACGGTGCTGCCTCCGCGCGTGAAGACGAAGCCTGGCTGAAGAACAGGACGGCAATCGGCTATGCCGTGCTCGTGCTCGCGGTGTTCATTTCGCTGCTGCATATCTGGATGAACACGATCGGCAATGTGCCGACGCTGTTCCAGAACGGTTTTCACTATGCCGGTTTCACGCTCCTTTGCGCCCTTGTCTGGCCGGTTTCCAAGGCGGATTGGGCAAGGAAACCGTGGGTTCGCGCCATCGACATCGGTTTCGGCGTGCTCGTCGCCGCGGCCGCTCTCTATGCCGTCAACGCCGAAGACGCCATTTACGCGCGCGGCGTCCGGCTGAACGCGCTTGACTGGGCCGCCGGGTTCATCTGCATCGCCGGAGCGCTTGAATTCACGCGGCGCACGACCGGCCTGATCATCCCCGTCCTCATTCTCATCGCCCTGACCTACATCTCGTGGTGGGGCGACATGATCTCCGGCGTGTTCCGTTTCGGCGGATTGACGCTCGAAACGCTGATGTTCCGCTCGATCTATGGCGACGACGCGCTTTTCGGCAGCATCGCGCTGATTTCCTCGACCTACGTCTTCATGTTCATCCTGTTCGGCGCGTTCCTGCTGAAATCCGGCGCCGGCGAGTTCATTGTCGATCTCTCGCGCTCCGTCGCGGGCAAGCTGGTCGGCGGTCCCGGCTTCGTCGCTGTGCTCTCCAGCGGCCTGACGGGCACGATTTCCGGCTCGGCGGTGGCCAACACGGCCTCGACGGGCGTGATCACCATTCCGCTGATGAAGCGCGCCGGGTTTCCGGCTCATTTCTCGGGCGGCGTCGAAGCGGCCGCCTCTACGGGCGGACAGCTCATGCCGCCGATCATGGGCGCGGGCGCTTTCGTCATGGCCGCCTTCACCCAGATCCCGTACACAACCATCGTCACGGTCAGCATTCTCCCGGCGATCCTCTATTTCCTGACGGTGGGCTATTTCGTGAGAATCGAAGCCAAGCGCTCGCACGCGACCGCGCTGGACACTGACGACGGTCCCACATTGGGACAGGTTTTCCGCAATGGCGGCCCCTCATTCGTGTTCCCCGTCGCGCTGCTGATCGGGCTGCTGACCTCGGGTTATACGCCGACCTATGCGGCCGGCTTCGCGATCATCACCTGCGTTGTCGCTTCCTGGCTGACGCCCAACCGGATGGGACCGCGCCGGATTATCGAAGCGCTGGAGCTTGGCGCGCGGAACATGATCATGACCGGCGTGCTGCTCTGCGCGGTCGGGCTGATCGTCAACGTCATCGCGACCGCAGGCATCGGCAATACGTTCTCACTGATGATCACCAACTGGGCGGACGGCTCGCTGATTCTCGCCATGGTCCTCATTGCACTCGCTTCGCTGATCCTCGGCATGGGGCTACCCGTCACTGCCGCCTATATCGTGTTGGCGACGTTGTCCGCTCCCGCGCTCAATCAGCTCATTCTGCAGGGTCAGCTTGTGGATATGCTCGCAAGCGGGACGCTTCCGGAGCAGGCCAAGGCGGTGTTCATGATCGCCGCGCCCGACAAGATTCCGCTGCTCGCAGCCCCGATGGCCGAAAACGAGGCGTATGCGCTGGTCCGTTCCCTGCCCATCGAGAGCCTGTCCCTGCTCCACGAACAGGCCTTTTCGCCTCAAATCCTCACTCTGTCGCTGCTCTCGGCGCATATGATCATCTTCTGGCTGAGCCAGGACTCCAACGTCACGCCGCCAGTGGCGCTGGCGGCGTTCACCGCTGCGGCAATCGCAAAGTCGCCGCCGATGCTGACCGGTTTCACCGCCTGGAAGCTGGCCAAGGGGCTGTATTTCGTGCCGCTGCTTTTCGCTTATACGCCGTTTCTCGGCGGCGACTGGCTGGTGATGCTCAAGATCTTCTTCTTCGCCCTATTCGGCCTCTGGGCAATCGCGGCAGGCATCGAGGGATATGGCGAACGCCGTCTGGGGCTGCCGCTGCGCGCGGCGATGCTCGTCACGGGTATCGCCCTGGTCTGGCCGACGGATACGATCTACAACGTCGCTGCGCTGGCGGTTTTTGCTGTAATCTTTATGCTGCATTTACGCTACGGCAAAGAGGCCGCGATGGCGCCGAGCTGACGCTTGCGAGCCTTGCGGCCGGAATTTCGCAGACATAACAAGCACATCGGCGGATAAAAATATCTGCCCGCCTTGCGGCGGTAACTGCAACCGCCAATCCCGCTTGCCTTCACCTGCCTCTGGCCTATTCTGCTCCTGGCAGGCTTTCAAGCGATTCCCGGTGATGGGGCCGGGCGCTATCTTGCCTTGCCGAACAAATGACGCGCCAGCTTCATGAAGGCGCTGCAGATTCCGGGGAGGATGGCCATGCCGATGATCACCGCAAGCGACGGGACAACGCTGAATTACCGCATTGACGGCGATGGAAGCCTGCCTCCGATGCTGCTGTCGAACTCCCTCGGCTCGACGCTCGACATGTGGGAGCCGCAGATCCCGGCGCTGACGGATCATTTCCGGGTCATACGCTACGACAATCGGGGGCATGGCAATTCCGATGTGCCGGAAGGCCCTTACACGATCGAGCGCATTGCCCTCGACGCGAAGGAGCTGCTGGAAAAACTCAATCCCGGGCCCGTTGCGTTTTGCGGTCTTTCGCTAGGCGGCATGGTCGGCATGTGGTTGCTGGCGAATGCGCCTCAACTCCTCAGCCGCGCCGTCATCGCCAACAGTTCGGCCTATTTCGGTCAACCCGAGCTGTGGAACCAGCGGTTGGCGATGGTGCAGAACGACGGGATGCAGGTCGTGGCCGAAGGCACGATCCAGCGCTGGCTCACCAAGGATTTCATGGACAAGGATCCCATCGAAACCGCCAAGCTGATCGCCATGATTGCCGACACGCCGCCGGATGGCTATGTCGCCGCCGCCACCGCCGTTCGCGACGTCGATCTGAGAGCCGACCTGGCGAAAATCACCTCGCCCGTTCTCGTCATTGCGGGCGCGCTCGATCCTTCGACGCCGCCGGTCATGGCCGAAGCCATCGCGGACGGAATTGCCAATGCACGCCTGGCAATCCTTGACGCGGCCCATCTGTCCAACGTCGAGAGGGCCGACGAATTCGACCGGCTGATCATCAACTTCCTGAGCCACGAATAGCGGGCTCTCGCCATCGCGGCAATATTGACGCTGCGCGCGTTCGCTTGATCTTTGCGGCTGCTGAGAATAGTCGGCCGCCAACACCCCGGCATCCGTCCACCGCTCGCGCGCGGTCATGCGGCACGCCGAGCCGCATTCTGCTTGACAGCAATCGGAACAGTTGTATTTCGCCGGCGTCACGACGCGGCTTGCGCTTGCAGTGGACAGCGCAACAACAACCTTTGACGCTGCATCTTGCATGAGGTGGCATGGCCCGATAGGCTTTTCGCAACGACCTATATGGTGGAAGCACGCGCCGTTCAGGGGCTTGCAGCAATACCCACGGCGAACAGCGTGTTCACGCCCAACCCGACAGGCTGAGATTGAATGAACAGCGAAAAAAAATCCAAACGCACAAAGACGGACGCTGACGAGGCGCCTGAAGAGATTACGGACGTCAAGTTCATGCAACTGGCGGACAGGTTCATCGACATGGCGAACCGCCAGAACCGGAGCGTCAAGGCGACGGCCCTGCATATGATCATGCTATACGCGGCCGCCCGCTATAGCGCTCACGTCGCCAAGAATGTCCTCAATGTCGAGGAACATGAGCCCTTCGTCAAGGAAATGACCAAGGTTTACCAGGAGATGCTGCGCAACCATCTGGCGGACCCGAATCTTTAAAGCGGGGCTGTCACGCATACAGATGTCATACCCGCGGAGGCGGGTATCCGGTAAACACCGGATATGCTGCGGCGTATTGGATTCCGGCTTGTGCGGGAATGACAAGAACTGTGCCCATCGAAACTGATCCCGCCCCAGATCGAGCTCCTGATCCGGCGGCCCTGGATCAGGATCATGTCTCACGGAAACGATCCTGATCTGCATCTGTTTATTTAAGCTCGATTTTTCCGAAAAATGGTGTCCTTTTTATCGGATCTCGCTCTTTTCGAGCGCGAACCGGCGGCGTAGCGAGACACGCGGGATCGGTTCCTCTTCCGGGGCAAACGGCGCTTCCTCGTCCGCAGCGACGTCTTCCGGCAAGGCCGGCGCGGCTTTCGAGGGAGCATCCTCCTCTGAAGCCATGTCGGGGGCTTCGGCGGATTCCGTCAGATCCTTCTCTGCGGCTTCGTCCGGATCGGCTTCATCCGCATTGCGCGCGTCGGCCGTTGCCGGATCTGGCTTCGCTGCCGCATCTTCCGCGCGCGCGACAAGCTCTTCCTTCAGATAGCCGCGCCCGGACTGCCAAGCCGATTTGAATGTCTTCATGATCAGGTCGGGGCTGCCGAAGTCGTCGCCGTAATCGACGAGCCCATCGACATTCGCGTAAACAGGGTCGGATCGCCATAATGCGGCCATCGCCTGCTTGCGAAGCAGGGCAGGCACGCCAGCCTTCATGAAAACCGAGAAGTCGACGGTCTTGTCCAGCTTCGTCAGGTCGACAGCTTCCGCTGCCTTGCGGTTTGCTTCCAGCTCGGCTTCGCGCTCCGCGATCGCTTCGGCGTCCGCCGGTTCTTTCGCCGTCTCGGGAACAGGCTGGCGCTCTGCCTCAGTGGCCTCCCCCTCGCGCGCGGCCCGTTTGCGCCGCGACCAGCGAGAGAGCAAGCTGGTGTTTTCAGGGTCGGACATTTTCGCTCGCTTCCTGACCTATTGCCTGGTGCGGGGCGTAAAAATCGGCGTCTTGCCGAATTTCACTTCCTCGACATCCAGCTTGTCCCGCCGCCGCTTCTTGAAGACGTCTTCCTCATGATGCTGCTCCACGAAGGCCTGGATCAGGGCGGCAACGCCTTCCGGCATGGCGACCTTTTCGATGATGTAAGCGTCGGTATCGTTGAAATCCTGCGCATTGTAGGACGAAGCCGTCACAAGGTGCGGCTCGTAGGGGAATTTCGAGCCTGCACGGCCATGATCCTGAAGGACCACGTAAAGTTCAGGTTCATCCAGCATCAGGTTCAGCTGCAAGGCTTCCGTTTCCTTGCGATGCAGCGTGAGCCGCAGCGTGGCCGCATGATAACGCACGTAATCCTTGCTGCGGATCATCTCAATCCATGAGGCCCCTTCCGGCGCATTCATGAACACGGCAACGGGTTTCCAGATCCAGTCACCCCACGGATGCGTGGATTTTCGTTTTTCGACGACGATTCCAAGCGGGATGCTGATTTCCCGGTTTTCGACTGTCCTCAAGACATTGCTCCAATCGCAATCGGCGGCCACACATAGCTTGGCGCAAATTTATGGGAAAACCAAGTCCTCGCCCGCGATGCATAAACGGCTGTACAATCAACCTCCTGCACGCCTAAACTTATAATAACTCTAAAGTGACTTCGAGCAAGGACAACAAGAATGAAGCAGGAACGCCGCACATGCCTTGTGTGCGATTGCGAAAAGACGATGCCGCTAGAGGCAGGCAAGCTTTCCCGCGCACTGGGCCGGGACATCGGCGCGCTCAACACACAGCTTTGCCGCGCGCAACTGCCCAATTTTGAAGCGGCGCTTGCCAGCGGAGACGACATTCTCGTCGCCTGCACGCAGGAAGCGCCCCTTTTTCAGGAGGTAGCCGAGGAGCACGAGGCGGCCGGCCGGGTTGCGTTCGTGAATATCCGCGAGACGGCGGGCTGGTCGGCAGAAGGCAGCCAGGCCACGCCGAAAATCGCCAGCCTTATCGCGTCGGCGGAATACAAGTCACGTCCCGCGCAGCTCAAATCCATCAGCTCCGACGGAATGTGTCTTGTCTACGGCTCGGGCCAGCAGGCGCTGGAGGCCGCGAAACTGCTCTCGGCCAAGCTCTCCGTAACGCTGCTTCTATCGGATGACGACGATTTCATGCTGCCATCCTATGGCGACATCCCGATATATCGCGGCGATATTGCTCGGGTGGAAGGGTCTTTCGGCGGATTTTCGCTCACGGTCGACAAATACGCCCCGCTCATGCCGTCCTCGCGCGACACGCTGAAATACGTCATGGCGCGCGACGGGGCGAAATCCACATGCAGCCTGATTCTCGATCTTTCAGGCAAAACGCCGCTCGTCACGGGCCACCGGCATCGTAATGGATACAAGCGCGTCGATCCGGGCGATCCTGCCGCCATATTGCGGGCGGTTCTGGCGCTTTCCAACATGGTGGGCGAATTCGAAAAGCCGATTTATGTCGATGTCAAAGCCGAGACCTGCGCCCATGCGCGCTCGAAAATCACCGGCTGCACCAGATGTCTGGATGTCTGCCCGGCAGGCGCGATCAGCGAGGCTGGCGACCATGTGAGCGTCGACAGCGGGATTTGCGGCGGCTGCGGCTCTTGCCATGCGGTCTGCCCCACCGATTCCATCAGCTATCGCTATCCACGCCGCGAAGACACGATCGGCAAGGTGCAGGCCATGTTGCGCGCCTATGGCGAAGCGGGCGGCGAGATGCCGGCAATCCTGCTCCACGACGAGACGGCGGGCGAGGAAACCATCGCTGCCCTGGCACGCTTCGGCCGGGGATTGCCTGCAAACATGCTGCCTGTATCTCTTCACGCCGCGACGTCTGTCGGCCATGTCGAGCTTGCGGCGCTGCTTGCCAGTGGCGTACGGCGGGTCGTGGTGCTGGCCGATCCTGCCCGGTCCGACGAGATCGACGCCTTGCATGGCGAGGCGGCACTCGCAAACCATATCGTTTCCCGGCTAGCCCTCAGCAGCGGCACGCCGATCACGATCATTGCGGACAACGATCCGGACCAGGTGGAAGAAGCGATCTGGGCGTCTGCGCCATCCTCAACACTGCCGCAGGGTGGTTTTACCGCTGTTGGCAGCAAGCGCGACATTGCCCGAATGGTGTTCGGCAAGCTGCACGAAGCCGCGTCCGGGAAGCCGGACATGATCGAACTGCCGGCGGACGCGCCGTATGGGCGGATCGACATCGACAAGGCGGCTTGCACGTTGTGTATGGCCTGTACATCGGCCTGCCCGACGGGCGCGATCATGGACACGCCGGGCGAGCCCAAGCTGCGATTTACGGAAAGCGCCTGCGTGCAATGCGGGCTTTGCGTAAAGACCTGTCCGGAAAACGCGCTCAGTCTCGATCCAAGGCTGAATTTCCTGCCCGCCGCGATGCAGCCGATCACGCTTTACGAGGAGGAACCGTTCGAATGCGTGGTTTGCGGCAAGCCCTTCGCGACGAAATCAACGATCACGCGGATCAAGACGCAACTTGCCGGCAAGCATTCCATGTTCGCGGACAGCGCCCGCTCGCGCATCATCGAGATGTGCGAGGATTGCCGTGTCGAGACGATGGCGAATAGCGGTGACGATCCGTTTGCGCTGAAGGCGCGCCCGCGCGTGCGGACGACCGAGGATTATCTTGCAGCCCGGAAGAACGGCCTGACGGCGGATGATTTCCTGATTGAGGATTAAGCCGTTTTCGAAATCCCCGCGAAGGCGGGGCTTTCGTGCAGTGAGACGATGCAATGGCCGCGCCTAACCCGGATGCTGCGCACGGCAAAGGTCTTCGGCGCGCTGGCGGAAGCTGGTATATTTCGCGTCGTTGATCAGGCCGTCCGACCTCATCTTCTCCACGTCGCCAATCCGCTGGTCGAGACAGTTCTGCAAGCCGGTATTGACCGGTCTGACCTGAACCTGCTGCTCGATGATCGGAATTCCCGGCTGGGTTCCAGTGAGCAATTGTTCCGCTTCATCGCTCCAGTTGAAGACAAAGAGCGCGGCAATCGCCACCGCGATCAGGAGCGCGATCAACCTGGCTGCCGCGGTGTCAGCGAAACTTCGATGTGTGGCCGTCGCCATCGTTGGTCCTCCCGGTTCATTTTCCGATCCGTCCGCGCCGCGCGCCTTCGGATCCTTGCGCTTCAATCCCGCTGAAGCGGTAAATTCGTCAATAGATTCTGCGGCTTGAAGACGAGTTTTCTGTCATCATTCATCGCGAGCGCCAAGTATATCGGCTTCCCCTTAAGCGAGTCCATAGCATCATCGGGGTTGAGAAATTCCAGCCTGTACAGCGCAAGGATCTTGTAAAGTTCCGCTTCGGAAACCTCCTCGCCATTGTAAAGCGCGTTCAGGATCCGTGTCGCCTCAGCGTCGCAGCCAATGTGCCAGGACCAGCGCTCGTCGCGTATGGATTGAACGGCCTGCACGCGCGTGCGCACCTGATGAAAATGCAGGATCCACGCCTCGATCACGCGGCCAAGCGCGTCCGGCGCCGGTTGCGTGAAACGGAAATCGACCGCCATGTCGAAGCGATCGGACCGTTCCCAGTAGCGCGCCTTGTTTTCCTCGGTCATCACGTCGAGCGTCACATCGCGGATCGGCGCATTCGACTCCGCCAGCAACTGGCCCAGCCCCCCGAAACCACCGTCCTCGGCACGCATTTCCACGATCTCGCGATCCGCCAGCATGACCTCATCCTCACCGATCGTGACGGCCTGTTCCCGGAAAAACAGCTCGGCGGCGCGAAGCTGCATCGGATCGGTAACGTCACGCAGGATGCTGCGCAGGATCAGATGAACCATCTGGTCGATAAAAACCGGCGGGATGGCGATCGCGCCGCCGCTGAACAGATTTGCGTAGGCCTGCTCAAGCGTTCCATGCTCCACCAGATGGTCGCGAAAGCGCAGCACCACACGGTAATTGTCGGCGGCGTCATGATCCTCGATGGCGTCGAGTTCGCTCCGCTCGACAGCGGCGAAGGGGTCCGCCATCAGCTTCTCGAAAAGCGCGTGTTCCGCGTCGCAGGATTCGGCGACCGGATGAATCTCCGGGCGCGTGTAATAGGCGCGCAAGTAATCCGGCGTGACGGTCAGCCAGCCATTTTCGTTGCGCTGCACGAGATGAAGGCCGGCGGATTTCCAGAAGTCCATGTTCAATCCTCCACCACATCCCAGACGCGCGCATGCGGCTTCTCGCCCGGCGGGTCCACCACGCGGAACTCCTCCCGGATCTCGTCTCCCTCATCGAAAAAGCGCCGAAGCGTAAACACTGTGTTGATCGGCGTCTCCCGGCACAGATCCGCGACGAACTCGATCTCTTCGCGTGCAATCGGCCGGGCGGCTTCCACGGACGGAGCGCCGTGATGTTCGGCAAATTGCCGCGCAAGATTTTCGATCAGCGCCTCGGCTTGGCTGCCGGAAATTTCGGCGACGGATGTGAATGTCGAGTGGCCGAAGCTTTCCAGTGAGAGAAAGCCGTTGCTGAATGCCTGCCTGCGCTTGCCGGTCAGCGAGTCTTCCGTCGCGCCAGCGAAGGCGAAACCGCCGGGGACCGCCCATTCGTCAGGTTCCGCGGGATGGTCGAAGACATGGGTGTCGGAGGGATCGAATCGAATGGTCTTCAGGAACTTCATGACCCGGACCCGCGCTGTTTGCGCAAACGCTCCAGAGCATCCGTGGTCATGAGCGCCTTCGCGCCGGACGCTGTCTTCAGCAGCGCATTGCCGCTTTCGTCGAGCCCCAGCAGCGTGTCGCCCTCGTGATCGTCCGAAGCGCCCAGGGCGAGGGCGGCTGTGACCGAGAGACGTCCCCACCATTGTTCGTGGATCGGCTTGAAACCGTCCTCGGACCAGCCATGGATCAGGTTGACGATATGCCGGGACACCGATTCCAGCAACTCCGAGCGGCCGAGATCGCCGCAGCCTTCGTCCCACAGGCTTGTCTGGCCGGGATCGCGTCCGGGTTCGGGACTGTTCCTGCCAGGACGCAAGCGCAGGTGGATCGACAGCACCATCCAGGCCGGAATGCCGTGTTCCTCGTTCTCGGCGATCACAAGATCGACGAAGCCGACCTCGGCCTCATTCGCCAGAATGATCGACGGCCAGCGATAGGTGATTGCAAGTTCCGGGGGGCTGAGCGCGCCGATGGCATCGCCGGTCGCAACCATCGCGGCATAGACGATCTCCGGACATCGCGGCCGGGCCACCTCCGGCTCCAGCACGAGCGCCAGGCGCAGATTGTCCCGGTCCTCCGACCATCCGAGATCGCCCGCTCCCAGCTTTGCTTCGGACGCACGCGCAACAGCCCAGTCGGCCGGCGGAACTCCGCTGGCAAGCTGGTGCCCCGTCAGGAGCGGCGGAAATGTCGGAAGGCGATCACGCATCTGGCCTACGCATCGGAGACGTCGATCTCCCCGGAAACCTCGTGATGAAGATCCGTGCCCTCTGCCGTCAGCACCATCTTGACCTTCAGCTTCGATTGTCCGGCCATATCGGCCTCACGCACGACACGCTCGATCTCCTGCTGCGAGGTCACGCCGACCTGCTTGAGGAACTTGCGCATCGACATGTTGAAATTCTCGCTCATTTTTCAGCTCCGAGCCTGGTTAATTCAGCCGGACGGAATTTTTCGACGTATAGGCGTCCGCGACCGGCACTTCCTGCGTCCCCATGATCCCCCACGCGACCGCACTGAGCGCGATCATCACGAGAATGCCAATAATGACTGATTTCATCAGCTGCCTCCCAGCATTTGTTGGTGTGTCCCCCGCCACGCCGCTTTTTATTGCCACGTTTTCCAGAACTTATAGATCAATCTATCGACGTGGTGGCTTTTTTCAAGAAGCGGATCAGCGCGTCGCGGCGCTCTACACTTGTCAGCCGCTGGATCGGCATTTTCGTTCCCGGCACAACAACGTCCGGACCGTGATCGAAGAGCTCGGAGATGGTCTTCTCGTTCCAGATTATATCCGCGTTCTTCAGCGCAGGCGAATAGGGATAGTCCGGCAGACCGCCCGCCTTCCGGCCAAAAACCTCGTAGAGCGTTGGTCCCGCCCTATTCTTGTCGTCCGGGGTCAGCGTATGGCAGACGCTGCATTTGCGCCGGAACTCCAACTCGCCGGGATCGTCGCTGGCCTCCATTTGAAACCGACGGGGAATCTCCGACTGGATCCGGGCCAACTCAAGCGGGGCCACCTGCCAGCGCATGGCGAAATCGTCGAGGCCGACATGATAGATCTGGTTCTTGCCGGGAACGAAAGCGAAATCCCACACCGGGCCGAAGGCCACGGGGGCGCCTGCAATCTTTTCGCCCGTATCGGTTCTGAAGACCTCAATGACACCTTCGCCATCCGCATAGGCCATCAGCTTTCCGTCGTCGGACACTTTCACGCTCTGGATCGGGCGTTCGCGCGCCGCCAGGGTGGTGAGCACATCGGCCTCGCTGATACCGGCAATAGCTACGGTGCCGTCAAGGGCGCCGAACAACAGGCGGTCATCGTCGATGCGCGCGATGGAGTTGATGCCCCAGCCGTGACTGTAGATCGGGCGGATCTGCCTGCCCGTCGCGGCGTCCCATTCGATGATCTCGCCATCATAAGCGGCGGTGTAGAGCTTCGAGCCGTCGCCTGAGAAGACGACCGCGTTGACATTGCCCTTGTGCTTGAGCGTTGCGATCTCGGCCCGCTTGGCAAGGTCGTAGAGCTTCGCCGTGCCATCCCAGCGCGCGGCGGCCGCCTTGGCGGCATCGCCCGAAACGGCAACGTCGAGAACCTTGTAATTCTCCGCATTTATCCGGGTGATCAGCGTGCCTGCCGTCAAGTCCCATATGCCGAGAGAACCGTCGTCGCTGACCGATACGGCGTGGTCGCTGCCGGGCACGAACGCGGCATCGTTGACCGCGCCGTCATGCCCGATCAGCCGATGCAGGATACGCGCTTCGGCTGCGGAAATATCCCAGTAAATGATCGAATAGTCGAAGGAGGCCGTGAGCGCGCGCGTCCCGTCGGCGGAAACCGAGATCGATTTGATCGGACCGCCATGACCTTTCAGCGTATCGGGCAGGTCATCGGCTAAGCCCGGTACAGACGAGAAAAAAGCCGGCGCCACGAAAAAAAGAAAAGCCGCCGCGAATCTGCCCTTCCAGGCAGACCGTAATCCCGCGGCGGCGTTTATGAGGATTGTCAAGCGAAGCCTCACTCAGCGGGCTGTAGCTTCCCGTCATCCGTGGCGGAGCGCCTGGCTTCTTCGGCTTCGGCCTTGGCTTCAGCCTCGACTTCCTCCACCCACAGGGAATGGTGCTCCCGGGCCCAGTTCGCATCGACCTCGCCTGTCGTCATGGCGGACAACGCGCCTTCCATGCCGACGGTGCCGATATAGATATGGCCGATAACCACGACAATCATGAAAGCCGCCATGATCGTGTGCCACAGCGCCTGATATTGCTGCTCCTGCACGGCGGAAAGATTCGCATTCAAATTCCAGCCGAACCAGGAGTTGAGCAGTGCGAAGGTCTCGCCGAACATGCTTGTCTGAAACGGATAGAGAAGCGCCCAGCCGGACAGCGATATTGAAATGCCGCAAAGGATGACCAGCCAGAACAGAATTTTCTGGCCTGCATTGAACTTGCGCGCTTTCGGATGTCCGCCTCCGAACAAGCCGCCGCCGCGCAGAATCCAGACAATGTCGTGCCAGTTCGGCAGGTTCCGCCCGATCCACAGGACGGTGATCATAACGAGAGAGGCCATGAAGGCGAACGCCACGTAATTATGGATGAACTTCCCGTAGATCGTGATCGCCGCGAAGGCTTCCTTGCCGATCAGCGGAATGATCAGGTCACGACCGAACAAAAGGTTCAACCCTGTCAGCGCCAGCACAATGAAACTGGAGGCAAGCAGCCAGTGCGATACGCGCTCGACCAGGGAGAAACGCTTGATCGTATGCCCGGAAAGGCCGTGCTCGACGCGGATGCGGCCGCGTATGGCAAAGAAGATCGATACCAGGAAGATAATCCCGAGGATTCCCCATGCTGTATAAAGCGCCAGCGGACCGTTGCGGGTTTCCTGCCAGTAATACCCATCGGACTGGATCAACTGGGTGCTGCGCGGGTCCTGCCCTGCCACGGTGCCCTGCGCGCCCTGACGGATCTGCCGCCACAGCTCGGCATCCGCCGAAGCGCCATCAGTGGTGTTGCCCGGCACCACACCCTCAAGCGGCTGGTCGGGCCCGGAGACCTGCGCGACAGCGGTTGGCGTGCTGAAGACGAAGATTGCAGCGAAGATCAGGGCGATGGCGGCGCTCAATGCCGGAAATACGGCCAATCCCCTGATCGTGGCGGCGGAAGCGGTGTGACTTGCGTTTTTCATTATCTTGCCCTCCCGGGCGGTCGCAACCTGCCCGCCGGCAGCGGCGCGAGCGCATCGAATTCCAAACAATATCATAGTCGATGGAAGGCGGCCCCGCCAAGAGGCCGCCTTCACTGTCATCAAACAGTCCGTTCGCGCTTAGCCTGACGTCCTGTTGCCATAGGCCGTGCCCCAGCCCCAGGCGCCCGCGCCAAAGCCGCGAGATACCACGCGCTCACGATAGACGTTGGAAACGACATCGCCATCACCGGCAAGCAGCGCCTTGGTCGAGCACATTTCCGCGCAAAGCGGAAGTTTGCCCTCGGCGAGACGGTTGCGGCCGTATTTCTGGAATTCCGCAGCGGAATTGGCCTCCTCCGGGCCACCGGCGCAGAAGGTACATTTGTCCATCTTGCCGCGTGAGCCGAAATTGGACGCCTGCGGGAATTGCGGCGCGCCGAACGGGCACGCATAGAAGCAATAGCCGCAGCCGATGCACAGATCCTTGGAGTGCAGCACGACGCCTTCTTCCGTGTCGTAGAAGCAGTCCACCGGACAGACGGCCTTGCAGGGCGCATCCGAGCAGTGCATGCAGGCAACCGAGATGGAACGCTCTCCCGGCTTGCCGTCGTTGATCGTCACCACCCTGCGGCGGTTGACGCCCCACGGCACTTCGTGCTCGTTCTTGCACGCAGTGACGCAGGCATTGCATTCGATGCAGCGTTCCGCATCACATAGGAACTTCATGCGAGCCATAGTGAATTCCTCCCTTATGCCCGTTCGATCCGACACAGGGTCGCTTTGGTTTCTTGCATTTGAGTGACCGAGTCATAGCCGTAAGTCTGGGCTGTGTTGGTCGACTCGCCGAGCACATACGGGTCCGCTCCAGCCGGATATTTCGAGCGCAGATCGTTGCCCTCGAAATGGCCGCCGAAGTGGAACGGCATGAACGCCACGCCCCTGCCGACACGCTCGGTGGCCATGGCCATGACCTTGACCTTTGCGCCTTCCGGCCCGTGCACCCAGACCTGTTCGCCATCCCGGACGCCAAGATCGTTGGCGTCGGCGGGATTGATTTCGACGAACATGTCCTGCTGCAATTCAGCCAGCCACGGGTTGGACCGGGTCTCGTCGCCACCGCCCTCATATTCGACCAGACGGCCGGAGGTGAGGATGATCGGGAAGTCCTTGGAGAAGTCGTTCTTCTGGATCGAGGCGTAAGCCGTCGGCAGACGATAGAACTTCCGGTCTTCATAGGTGGCATATTTGTCGAGCAGATCGCGCCGAGGCGTGTAGAGCGGCTCGCGATGCAGCGGCACCGGATCCGGGAAGGTCCACACCACGCACCGGGCCTTGGCATTCCCGTAGGGTGCGCAATTGTGCTTGATCGCAACACGCTGGATGCCGCCTGACAGGTCGGTCTTCCAGTTCACCGCTCCGATCTTTTCCTCCTGCTCCGGCGACAGCGTGGCTGAGGCGGAATACTCCGGAACGCCTGCAACCCGTCCGATCACACCGCGTTCGTCGTCGGTCAGGTCGGTATCCCAACCAAGCTGCTTGAGCATGGCCATGGTGAATTCCGGATAACCGTCCTCGATCTCGGAGTCCCGCGACCAGGAGCCCTCGGCAAGCAGGTTGACGCCGTCACGCTCCACGCCGAAACGGGCGCGGAACGGAAGTCCGCCCTCAGACACGGGCTTTGACGGATCGTAGAGGATGTGCGTCCCCGGATGCTTCATTTCCGGCGTACCCCAGCATGGCCATGGCAGACCGTAGGTTTCGCCATCGCATGGGCCGCCATTGGCGATCAGCGTCGTCTTGTCGAACGTATGCTGATTGGCCATATGCAGCTTCAGCCGCTCCGGCGACTGCCCGGTGTAACCGATGGTCCACATGCCGCGGTTGAACTCGCGGGTAATGTCCTCGACGACCGGTTCGTCTCCTTCAACCTTGATGTTGCGCAACAGGCGATCGGCAAAGCCGAACTTGCGGGCAAAAAGATTGATGATCGTGTGATCGGGCTTCGATTCAAACAGCGGATCGAACACCTTCTCACGCCACTGGAGCGACCTGTTCGAGGCCGTCACCGAGCCCACCGTTTCGAACTGGGTCGTTGCCGGGAGAAGGTAGACGCCATCCTGCCGGTCATGAAGGACGGCTGACACGGTCGGGAAAGGATCGATGACGACCAGGAGATCAAGCTTCTCCATCGCATCCTTCATTTCCTTCATGCGGGTCTGCGAATTCGGCGCATGACCCCAGAACACCATGGCGCGGACCTTGGCGGGCTGATCCATGTTCTCGACATCTTCCAGCACGCCGTCGATCCAGCGGCTGACCGGGATGCCGGTCTCGTTCATCATCGACTTCTCCGGATCGGCCTTCGTCGGGACGAAGCGTCCTTTCAGCCAGTCGAGATCTTCTTCCCAGACACGCGCCCAATGCGCCCACGCTCCCGGCGTAAGGCCGTAATAGCCCGGCAGGTCATGACTCAGCACGCCGAGATCGGTCGCGCCCTGGACGTTGTCGTGACCACGGAAGATGTTGGTGCCGCCGCCCGCCTTGCCCATATTGCCAAGAGCAAGCTGGAGCACACAGTAGGCGCGCGTGTTATTATTGCCGTTGGTATGCTGCGTGCCGCCCATGCACCAGATCACCGTGCCGGGGCGGTTGTCCACCATCGTGCGCGCCACACGCTTGAGCTGGCTGCCTGGAACGCCGGTCACACGCTCGGTTTCTTCCGGCGTCCATTTCGCGACTTCCGTCCGGATCTGGTCCATGCCCCAGACACGCTGGCGGATGAATTCCTTGTCCTCCCAGCCATTCTCGAAAATGTGCCAGAGAATGCCCCAGACCAGCGCCACGTCGGTACCCGGACGGAACCTGACATACTCGCTCGCGTGTGCGGCCGTACGCGTAAAGCGCGGATCGCAGACGATCAGCGGGGCGTTGTTCTCCTCCTTCGCCTTCAGCAGGTGCAACAGCGAGACGGGGTGCGCCTCGGCAGGGTTGCCGCCGATCAGGAAGATGGCCCGGGAGTTGTGAATGTCGTTGTAGGAGTTCGTCATCGCGCCGTAGCCCCAGGTGTTGGCGACACCCGAAACCGTGGTGGAATGACAGATACGCGCCTGATGGTCGACGTTGTTCGATCCCCAATAGGCCGCGAACTTGCGGAACAGATAGGCCTGCTCGTTGTTGTGCTTGGCCGAGCCGAGCCAGTAGACCGAATCCGGTCCCGACTCGTCGCGGATCTTCATCATCTGATCGCCAAGCTCGTTGATGGCGTCGTCCCACGAGATGCGGGTCCATTTGCCGCCGACAAGCTTCATCGGATATTTCAGACGCCGCTCGCCGTGAGCGTGTTCGCGGACGGCCGCGCCTTTCGCGCAATGAGCGCCGAGGTTGAACGGCGAATCGAATGCCGGCTCCTGGCCCACCCAGACGCCATCCGCAACTTCAGCAAGCACCGTACAACCCACGGAGCAATGCGTGCAGACGGATTTTATGATTTTCATGGAGCTGCCACCCGCGGTTGCGGCGGCGGCCTTCGTAGTGCTCAAGCCATTCAGCGAGCCAACGGCGGCAAGACCGCCCACGGTCAGGCCGGACCTCTTCAAAAAGTCGCGTCTGTTCACAGCAGATTGCGAAATCGCTGCGAGGGTCGACGACAGACGGGCGCCTTTTGCAACCCCACCTACCTTCTTCCTAAGCATTGACGTTCTCCCATTGGGCGCTTGTCTTCAAACTGGCCTTGGCAAGCGTCCGCGTTTCGGATCATGGTGTCGCTGGCTCGCGCGAGCGTCGCGGCGGCGTTTCCTGCCCTAGAATCTGGACAGTTTGTAGTAGGTCTTCACATGCGGCGTTTCGCGGTAGCCCGTGCCTTTCGCTTCAGCAGGAGAAACCTCCGCGCGCGCTGCTCCGCCAACGGCGATTGCAGCCCCGCCCAGCACGGTGCCGACGGTCGCGAGTTTCATGAAGTTCCTACGATCAGCGACGGATTTTTCGTCACGATCTTTAGACATTGTTTTTCTCCTCTTCTGGAAAAATTCCCTCTGGTGGAATTCCTCCGCTCCTCAGCAATTGCATCCTCCGGCAGCGCGGCCGACATAGGACGCATCCTATAAGAACCGCGCTAATCCATTGCGAACGCGCTTTTCTCAATCTCCATAAAATGCCGGCCGATCGTACCGACCGGCTGGTAGAAACGACTTCCTTTCGCCGATTCCAGATCCGCGAAGAAATGTCCGGCCCAAGGCTCGATATGCGTCATGAAAAAGGTTCGCTGGACATCGATCGAGGCCGGTTGGCCGTAGCTGCCAAGAATCAGGCCAGCCATCATCTCCATCAGCGACCCGATGTGATCTTCCGGCTCGCTCACGTCTTCGCGGCGCGCAATACCCAGCTCGCGCATTGCGCTGCGCAGTTTCGCCAGCGGTTTTTCGTTCAGGAATCCGGTGAGATAATAGGAACCATAGGGCAGCAGCTCGCCGCGCCCCAGACCGATGAAGAGGGCGTCATACTCCTCGGCGACCTCGGAATGGTTCATTTTTCCCGCAAGGCGGGCAAGGGTGGAAAAGGCTTTACCGAATTCGCTCTCGTCGCCTGAAAGCGTTTTGGCGGCTGTCAGCGCGCTGGGGCCGGGTTTGGTGACCAGATAGGCCGCAAGAAAATGGTACACGTCCGCGCGCAGACGGTCCTCTTCCGACAATGCTGGTTGGGCGGCCCGATTGACCAACGCATTCCTCCCAGAGGCATCTTATTGATTGCGCTGGATTTCCTGAAAGATGCTGACGATTTGATCAGGCCACGCGTGTAGAGCCTCTTCTGTATGCAAAAGTAAATCATACTAATTCTAAACTGGCAATTATGTGTAATTAGGCAAAAACCTGCAAAAATTCCCAGGCTCCCAAGCCAGGGGCAATCCGCTGAATTTGCTGCCGATTATTCGATGATGATCTTGGGCGCGCTTGCTGCCGATTCGCGCTGTTCGGCGGTCAGTCGCTCCACCGTAATGCGGGCGATTTCCTTATAGGTGGCAGCGTGCGCGCCACCCGGATCGGAGATCACAATGGGCGTGCCGCCATCAGAATGACGCCTTATGTCCATATGCAGCGGAACCTCGCCGAGGAAAGGCACGCCCAGCCTCCGCGCTTCATCCTGCGCGCCGCCATGACCGAAAATATCCGAGCGTTCCCCGCAACTTGGGCAAAGGAAATAGCTCATATTCTCGATGATGCCGAGGATCGGCACATTGACCTTGCGGAACATGTTCAGACCCTTGCGGGCGTCGATCAGGGCGATGTCCTGCGGCGTCGAGACGATCACCGCGCCCGCCAGCGGCACCTGCTGCGCCATGGTGAGCTGCG
This sequence comes from Rhodomicrobiaceae bacterium, assembly GCA_050330195.1. Taxonomy (GTDB): domain Bacteria; phylum Pseudomonadota; class Alphaproteobacteria; order Rhizobiales; family Rhodomicrobiaceae; genus JAHQVI01. The sequence goes on from JBHJOB010000086.1 coordinate 33,422, forward strand.
CGTCGCCCGTTCCCGGCGGCATATCGACCACGAGGACGTCCAACTCGCCCCAGGCGACTTCGCGTAACATTTGCGTGAGCGCGGAGATCACCATCGGCCCGCGCCAGATCATCGGCGCGTCCTCCTCGACGAGGAAGCCCATCGACATGACCTTGATGCCGTAAGCCTCCAACGGCTTGAGCACGCGGCCTTCGGCGGTCGGCTTGTCGGAAACGCCGAGCAGACGCGGCATGGACGGGCCGTAAATGTCAGCATCCAGTATGCCGACCTTCTGACCCTGCGCCGAAAGCCCGAGCGCCAGATTGACCGAAGTCGTCGATTTGCCGACGCCGCCCTTGCCGGACGCCACCGCGATGATCGCCTTGACGCCGGGAACGCCCGCCGCCTGGTTGGGCGCGGAACCGCCCGTTCTCGCCGCTTGCCCCTGCATGGGCGGCGGCACGCTGCCTGCCTGATCGGCGCGCGGGGCCGGCCGAACGGGGGAAGCCCCCGACCCCGGCTTCCGCTCGGCGGTCAGCGCAACCATGACGCTGGTCACGCCCTCGATCCCGGCCACTGACTTCTCGGCCGCTTCCCGCAGTGGCTGAAGCTCCCTTGCCCGTTCAGGCGGGACGCTGACGGAGAAAATCACCTTGCCCCCGTCGATCAGAATATCGCTCACGAGGCCCAGCGAGACAATGTCGCCGTCGAGGTCCGGTCCCTTGACGCGCTTGAGGCGCTCCAGAATCATCTCTTTCGTAACCATTCCTGTCATTCCTTCCCGGCGGTATCTGCTGGCTGAATTGCCGCCGTCTTACACGTTTTCACCGTGCGGCGAAAAGGCTTGGCACAAGCTTTGTGGCTTCTCTACACTGTGTAACATGTCAAAACGCATCTACGAGCCAAACAATTATCTGGTGCCGCCGCCCGATCTGGAACAGGGGCTGTGCAAGGCCGTGAGCGGCGTCGATCAGGACGGCGTGACAGCAGAGCTGTTCGTGATCAACGAAAAACCGCTGACCCTGTACCTCAATTCCCGCGAGGTCGTCACCATGATGACCATCGGCGATCATCCCCGACTGCTTGCGCTCGGCTTTCTTGCGAATCAGGCGATGCTGGATAGCACGAATCCGGTCACGGCTGTCGAATATGATGAGGATCTCGATGTCGTCGTCGTGCGGACGGAGCACGAGACGAATTTCGAGGAGAAGATGAAGAAGCGCGTGCGCACCTCCGGCTGCGCGCAGGGCACCGTCTTCGAGGATGTGATGGGCGCATTCGGGCGGCAGTCCCTTGCCGATATCGCGGCGCCGCTGAAGACGAGCTGGCTTTATTCGCTGACCTCGAAGATCAACATGACGCCGTCGCTGTATCTCGAAGCAGGCGCAATCCACGGCACCGTGCTGTGCAAGGGGGATCAGCCGCTGGTCTATATGGAGGACGTCGGACGGCACAATGCAGTCGACAAGGTCTCCGGCTGGATGGTCGATACGGGCACGGACGGCGCGGACAAGATTCTGTACACAACGGGGCGGCTGACTTCGGAAATGGTTATCAAGACCGTGATGATGGGCATTCCGGTGCTGGTGTCGCGGTCCGGCTTTACGGCGGCGGGCGTCGAACTGGCGCAGCAGGCCGGCCTGACCCTCATCGGGCGCGCGCGGGGACGGCGCTTCATGGCGCTGTCCGGCGCGGAGCGGATCGTCTTCGACAGCGACCCGAACGCTGTTGACGAGGAAGAACCCCGCCATCGCCGCAAGGGAGCGGACGCATGAAACTGCTCGGCGCTGTCATCGCGGGCGGCTTGTCGCGGCGCATGGGCGAGACCGACAAGCTCTGGCTGGAGCTGAACGGCGAGCCGCTCATTGCACGCGCCGCACGCCGTCTTGCCGCGCAGACCGGCGGGGTCATCCTGAACGTCAACCGGCCTGACGAGCGCTTGGCCGCGCTCGGCCTGCCGGTCGTGCCGGATCACAACGCGGATTATCAGGGACCGCTCGCCGGGATGGCCGCCGCGCTCGGCTGGACCGCCGGGAACCGCCCCAACGTGACGCATGTCATCGCCTGCTCCGTGGACAGCCCGTTTTTTCCCGATGATCTGAGCGCCCGGCTGGCGGAGGGCAGCAAAGACAGCCCCGGCGAAATTGCCATCGCCTTCAGCGAGGACTACCCGCAGCCGGTCTTCGGCCTTTGGCCGGTCGCCTGCCGGCCGGCGCTGACGCGCTTTCTAGAGGAAACCGGCAATCTGAAGGTCATGGCGTTCGTGCGCAGCCAACCCTGGCGGCGCGTCGACTTTCCGCCGGGCGATCCTCCCGCCTTCTTCAACATCAATACCCCCGCGGATCACGCCGAAGCGGAGCGTTTCGTGGCGAAGGAGAAAGCGGCGTGAGCGCGCGCAAGCTCATGGACGATTGCTTCACGCATGACCGCGACCGCCTGCGGCACGGCGATGTGATCGCCTTGCTGAAAGAGCGGCTGCATCCGGTCGTTGACGCTTCCGGCGAGCCGCTGAGCGAAGCCCTTGGCCGCGTACTGGCCGAAGACTGCGCAGCGCCCCGTCCAATTCCCGCGCATGACAATGCCGCCGTGGACGGTTATGCGGTGCGTCATGCCGACCTGAATCGCTCCGAGCCGACCAGCCTGCCGATTGCATTGCGTCTCGCAGCCGGGGTGCGGCACGCATATCCCGTGCATGCCTCCGGCACCGCAACGCGCATCTTCACCGGCGCGGTCATGCCCACCGGGGCCGACAGTGTCATCATGCAGGAGGATTGCGACGTCGAACTTAACGGACGGGGGGAACCGGCGCGCGTCACCATTCCGCCAAAGCTGAAAGAGGGCGCCAACCGCCGCCGCGCTGGCGAGGACGTTCGCAAAGGCGAGACGCTGATGAGCGCAGGGGACATCCTGCGGCCGCAGGATCTGGCGCGGCTCGCCTCAGCCGGCATTGGCCGTGTACGGCTTTTCGACAAGCTGAAACTGGCGTTCTTCTCGACCGGGGATGAATTGCACGCCGCCGACCGTGCGGACCTTCCGGCCGGCGCCGTCTATGACGCAAACCAGCCGATGCTGCTTGGTCTGGCAACCGCGCTTCCCGTCGAAGCGCATGCGCTTGGCATCCTGCCTGACCGGCCGGGTGCGGTGGAAGGTGCGCTCGCCGATGCCGCCAGCAAATACGACGTCATCGTTACATCCGGCGGCGCGTCGAAAGGCGAGGAAGACCATCTTCGGGCGGCATTGCAAAAACTGGGCGCGTGTCATCTCTGGCAGCTTGCGATCAAGCCCGGCCGTCCGATGATGATGGGGCAGGTGGGCCAGACGCCGGTCTTTGGCCTGCCGGGCAACCCGGTTGCGGTATTCGTCTGCTGGGTGCTTTATGTTTATCCGTCATTGCTGCGCCTGGCGGGCGCGCCCTGGCGGAAACCGGAAAGGATCATGCTGCCTGCGGGCTTCACAATTCCGCGCAAGAAGCAGGATCGCCGCGAATTTTACCGCGGCTGGCTGGAGACAGCAGGCGGCAGAACCGTGATGCGCAAATACGAGCGCGACGGCTCGGGCCTGATCGCCGGACTTCAGGCCGCAACCGGTCTGATCGAAGTTCCCGAAGAGGCCGACGGGATCGCCGAGGGCGACATGCTGGCCTATTGGCCGCTCGCCCAGTTTGGTATTCGCTGACCTGAATCGAAATCAGTTCAGACGGACAAAGTTTCTTTCGTCATTCCCGCGAAAGCGCAGGGCTGTCCGGGGAATGAGTCAGTGTGTGGCGGCGCATGCCCGGCAATTCCGGCGCGAACCGGTTATTTTCTGATTGTGAGACTCAGAAAATGGAGCCGGACATGCGTTATCGG
>JBHJOB010000087.1:0-40693 GCA_050330195.1 Rhodomicrobiaceae bacterium
TGGTCAGCCCCCACGGAGTGGTCCAAGTTGAATATTAGTGCAGCGTTGGCCGCATGGCTAGGTCGAGCGTTGCCGTCGGAGCCGCGCCTACGAGCGGAGACGGCAACGCGGTGCGGTCCGGCACATAGGCTTCCGGTGCTGGTGATCGATAGTTAAGGGATGTATGGGGACGAACGCCATTGTAATGGCGGCGCCAGTTCTCGATGATAATTTTCGCCTCCTTCAATGAATAGAAGAGTTCGCCGTTCAGCAACTCGTCGCGCATGCGGGCGTTAAAACTCTCGATATAGCCGTTCTCCCATGGGCTGCCTGGCTCGATATAGGCGGTTTTGGCGCCAACGGTATGGATCCAGGCCTGCCCGCCTTGGCGACGAATTCTGGCCCATTGTCTGAACGGATGTGACCGGGGACGCCGCGTAGAATGAACAAATCGGATAGCACATCGATCACATCCGTGCTCCTGAGGCGCCGGTCGACGCGGATCGCCAGACATTCCCGCGTGAACTCGTCGACGACATTCAGCATACGAAACTTCCGCCCGTCATGCGTGCGGTCCTCCATGAAATCATACGACCAGACATGGTTCGCCCGCTCGGCACGCAGCCGAATGCACGAACCGTCATTGAGCCACAGCCGCTTGCGTTTGGGTTGTTTGGCTGGAACTTTGAGCCCTTCGCGCCGCCAGATCCGTTCGACACGCTTGTCATTGACCTGCCAGCCGGCACGCCGCAAAAACTCGGCAATCCGCCGATAACCGTATCGGCCATACTGGCGAGCAAGATCAATGATGTCGGCCGTCAGCCGATCCTCATCATCACGGCCACACGGCACTTTGCGCTGCGTCGAACGATGTTGGCCGAGCACCCGGCAAACCCGACGCTCGGACACATCCAGCGTTTGCCGGACATGTTCGATACACATCCGGCGGCGCGAAGGGCGTGAGTAAATTTCCCTTGGAAGCCTCCTGGAGGATCAGCTTGTCCAGCGTCAGATCCGAGACCGCTTTGCGGAGCCGGGCGTTTTCCTGCTCCAGATCCTTGATCCGCTTGATCTGGTTCGTCTGTAGGCCACCATATTCCTTGCGCCATCTGTAGTAGGTATACTCGGTCACACCGATCTGGCGTACCGCGTCCGCCACCGTGCTGCCTTGCCCAGTCAGCACATCGACCTGCCGCAGCTTCGCAACAATCTCTTCCGGCTTGTGTCGCTTGCCCATTTCCAGTCCTCCTCATTGGGAAATACCCATAGTTCGAGTCGGACCACTTCAATGGGGGAGGCTCAGTTCCATCCGGACGTTTCATGATGGGTTCGTCGGAGGATGAGGAAAGCCGAGATAACGATGAACGCCCGCAGCACGAGGTTGCCATTCCTGAGCGTTTGGGCGTTGGGCGTTATCCTGTGATGTTTTGGGAGTGGGATTTTGCCGCGGCCGTTGGCGGGATGGATGGCTATCGTCCGGGGGATGCGGGTTGCGGCCGTGACCGGCGTCCCTTGATCAATGTGAGCTGGGATGATGCGCAGGCATATATTGAGTGGCTTCGCCGGATCATGTGAAGAATGAGAGACCTCGACAATGGAGGTCCCCATGAAACGCTTCTTTCAGATCCTGATTGGTTCTATCCTGCTTGGCGGCGCAACCCTTCCAGAATTGGCGGAAGCGGCATCGCCACCGCCAACTGAAACAAGGCAGGCATTTGTTGCACCGGCCCTTTTGCGTGCATCAGAGAAATGTCTGCGCAATCCGTATTGCCACAAGGCGGTCGCGGAACGCGCGAAAAAGCTCCGCGACCGATTGGACAAGTGGATCAGCGAATTCACCCTCGGTGCGCTGCAGCAACTCCACCATCTTCTGGGCGAAGCGATCGGTGCGAAGGATAACAGCGAAGCAATCGCGCGGCTCGACAGGCTTGAGCAACTCCTCGAACAGAATGGCTTGCTCAGCGCGGACGTTCGGCAGGAAATCGAGGAACTGCGTTCTGCTTTGAGGTCATAAGAGCTTCGGGCAGGCGTCTCCTACGCGCCTGCCCGTTCAATTTTCTGACCGGCTCTATTTTGATTTTTGGGCGTTGCTCCGACGTTGTGCAAAGTCGCGCCAACGTAATAGGCGCGGCCCCGGCGCCGGATCTTCTGGCCCCCCATAGCTGCATGAACTTTCGTGAATCGCCGCCCGAACATCTGAGGCGTCAGAGACCGCAGATCGTGGGTCAAGCACCATTTGCGGAAATCCTGAAAGGCATCATCGGCCTGTATCGATCCTGAACCGACGATATCCAGGCGATCCAAAGCCCATCGGGCTACGAGGTCATCCGGCGTTTTCGCGATCTGAAGCTTGGAAGGCATTCGGTCGCGCGGTCGCGGACCTTCACATGATTTCGGCGGGTATTGATCCGCTGCGGACGTACCGAGTTGCTCGGGAGTTGAACGACGAAAAGCCAGAATTATAAGTGCAAACCCTAAGGCACTGCCGAATTCGACGAGGAACGCAATCAGCATGGCAATGGCTGAACGAACGCCGTCCTCGTCGGCTCCGGTCAGTTGCTTCAGCGCGGTGGATTGCGGATCCGCCACCGAAGCGGTTTCCGGCACCGCCGAGAAGGCCTGTCGATCCGCTTCCAGATTCGCTTCGAGCCACGCAGCTTCTTTCGAGGTCGCGAGCTCCCGGCGAAGCCGGTCCACTTCCGGGCAAATCTCCCGCGTGACCGGGCCATTGATGGCCCTGCAGCCTTCAGCGCCCGGCGTCCGCAGAAGACCGTCGATCTCTGCCCCGATGACGTTCGCCGGTCGCGCTGTGCCCAGCCGATCAAGACGCTCCTCGATACGGATGATCTTTGCTTCCCAAGCTTTCCGGCTTTCATTCAGGTTTTCATTCGATGTCACGGTATGGCTGCGTGTCGACGCCGCGAAACCGATTGCGGCCGATAAGGAAAAGGCCACCGCGCCAAACCAGAAAACCGCTCCCGCGATTGCAAATATCCGCTCCCCTTTCCGCCACAGGATCATCACCGCCAGAGGCAAGACGATTTTCATCAGGTCCGCTGCGACCGAGAGCGTTCCGTAAATGGCGCGATCGAAAGGCGTGATGGAGAGCGAAACGCCGAAGCGCAGATTGGCCGCAATGGATACGAGGACAAACCCGGTGGTCGCAACGAGCCCGCAGCCAACATGAGTTGATGACTGAGGTCGTTCGTATCTGTTCGCGGCGAAGGCTTTGGCTGCATCGTGCCGATCTGATCCGTGATGTTGAGAACATCCGATTATATCGTCTCGGATTCCCGCAGGCCATTCCGTGCGGGGAATTTGCGGAGATCGGTGGCGAACTGTGCAGCACTGTGAGGCAGAAATTGCAACGGGCGTCTGGTTAAGTAGTTGATATTGTTACGCTTAAGTTTTGGTAATTGGACTCTGACTCCGTCAATCTAGGTTCGAATCCTAGTCCCCCAGCCAAGCGTTTTCAATGACTTAGCTGGTTTGTCGTTCTTCGCCGGATATGCGTTGCGGGAGTTTTGCAGGACCGCTTTGGATGAGTCCTCACAAGATAATCAACTCAGGCTGTCGGCCATCTCTGTCACAAACCCGATTTGGTGCTTCGATCAGCCGGCTCGGTTCTACTGCTTGAGGTCGCTGTTCTATGCTGGCTAAACGAGTGTGACCCCGCGAAACGCTGAATGGCCAGAAGAACGAACAGCACTCGCAGCGCCAGTGTGCAAGGAACCGTCAGAGACGAGCAGCCTTCTCTTGTCCGAGGACCGCTTGAGACGAGCGAGGAGACATCCTAATTCTCGACTCGAATTTTTCTTCTGAATTATGAGTGCTATACAACTTTGAATTGACAAGCTCCGCAGTTTTTTTCTCAATCTGGAGCAATTCGGCAATTAAAATGTGCGATTTCGTTCGCGCAATGGGAGGATCGCGATGTTCACGCGGAGTTTAGGCGTTGCTGCCGTAATGCTTGCGTCTCTTTCTACGCAAGCCAATTCATCGGATCTTCCTGAAGGAGCCGGGAAGTCGCTTGTCGAAGGCCTTTGCCAAGCCTGCCATAGAGTCGAGAATGTTAATCGCAGCCTGGGCTATGCGGATGAGGAATGGCGCGCGCTGATCGCGACGATGATGGACCTCGAGGGTACGGAGGAGCTTGACGCGATTGCAACCTATCTTGCCGAGCACTTTCCCAAGGATGTGAACCGGCAAGCCGTGCTGGTGGATGGCAAGACGCAAGTCGAATTCCGCGAATGGGTGACGCCGACGCCTGGGCAGCGTTCGCGCGACCCGATCGAAGCCCCGGACGGGAAGATCTGGTGGGCCGGACAATGGGCCGATCTTGTCGGCAGCATCAATCCGAAAACCAATGAGATGCGAGAATATGCGCTCCCGGCCGGCGCGAAGCCGCATTCGGTGTTCCATGACCATCAAGGCAATATCTGGTACACGGGCAACGGCAATGGAACGATGGGCAAGCTCGATCCCGAAACGGAAGAGATTACCGTTTTCGAGATGCCAAATCCCGAAGCGCGTGATCCGCATACGGCGATCGTCGATAAGGCGGGCATCATCTGGTTCACCATGCAGCACTCCAATCGCGTGGGCCGTCTGGACGCAAAGACCGGCGATATCAGGATTGTCGAGCTCCCCACGGCAGGTTCGCGGCCTTACGGGATCAAGCTTGATGCGAGCGGCGTTCCCTGGATTGCCTGCAACGGGTCGAACAGGCTGATACGTCTCGATCCGGAGACGATGGCCGTGCGGGAATATCCGGTGCCGGACGAGGACACCAGGATACGCAGGCTGGCAATCGATTCCAGCGGCGCAATCTGGTACGTGAACTCATCGCGAGGGCGCATCGGGCGACTTGATCCCGACACCGGCGAGGTGAAGGAATGGCCCTCGCCCAGCGGACCCAAATCGCACCCCTATGCGATCGCGGTTATCGACGATATCATCTGGTACAATGAATCCGGCGTTCGACCCGAACCCCTCGTGCGCTTTGATCCGCGAACTGAGACCTTTCAGAGCTGGCCGATTCCATCGGGAGGGATTTATGCCGGAATCGTGCGGCATGTGGACGTTACGGCAAGCGGAAATCTACTCATTCACCAAAGTGCGACAAATCGGATTATCAGCGTGACCGTTCCGCCGGCGGATTGATCTGCAGGATCCAGCGGCCTGTGCATCGCCGGGCGGCGACCGGAATTTGAGCGAATTCTGCCGTCCACGGCTCGCTTTGCCGATGTGGCTGCCTATGCATCTGGAGCCGCTTCTTCATCGTCTCCAGATCGTGCCGCAGCCAGACGCAGCGAACGCCGGCCGGTGACACGGTGATGCCGCGTTTTCTTCAACTCATTGGCGACGCGAAGCTTGCCGAAGGGCGGCTGTTCGATGGCCATCTGGGAGAACGCCGCCTCGACCTCCTCGGCAATCCTCACGCCGCTCCGTAGATTCCGAATTCAGGTGTTCCGGTTGGCTCAAAGACCTGGATTGAGAGGCCGCCAGGCGTGTCTTGGCGGTGCAGCGTCTTCAGACCGATTGCCGGACCGTCGGCTGGCAAGAGCCTGCGCCCTGCCCCACGATCACCGGCGCGACGACCAGGCGCAATTCGTCGATCAACCCGGCCGAGAGAAGCGCGTAGCCCAGCTCGGCGCTGCCATGGACCTGCACCTCGCGTCCCGCTTGACGTTTCAGTTCGGCGACCTTCTCCTCTACCTGCTGCGACAGGACCCTCGTCGGGTTCCAGCTGGCGTCGACAGAATTTCGGGTCGCCACGTATTTCGGCAAATGATTGAGGGCGGTCGCCACCGGATCTTCAGGATTGTCCATTTTCGGCCAATCCCGGGCGAAGTTCTGATAAGTCCTCCGCCCGAACAGGAACGCGTCGGCCTGACCGACCCAGTCCCTGACGATCTCGATGAAACGCTCGTCGATGAAGGGCCCGAACCATCCGCCGCGGGTGAAACCGCCACTGGTATCCTCATCCGGTGCGCCGGGGCCGTGTGACACGCCGTCGAGCGATATGAACTCTTGGAGAACAAGTTTCATGCAAAACTCCTGTTCTGGCTTGCCGGGTCATGCGACCGCTATCCTGCAAGGTGATTATTGAAGGGGCGGGTCGTCAAGCCACCGCGGCTTCCAGCGCGGCGATGTCGATCTTCCTCATCGTCATCATCGCCTCCATCGCACGCTTGGCCTTGGCGCGGTCGGGATCGGTTGTCAACTCCATCAGCCGCTTCGGCGTGATCTGCCAGGAGTGGCCCCAGCGATCCTTGCACCAGCCGCACATGCTCTCCTTGCCGCCGTTGCCGACAATCGCGTTCCAGTAGCGGTCGGTCTCCTCCTGGTTCCCGGTCAGCACCATGAAGCTGACGGCCTCGTTCGGCTTGAAGCCAGGTCCGCCGCTGAGGCCAATGAACGCCTGTCCGAGCACGGTGAATTCGACAGTCAGTTCGTTGCCTTCCTCGCCGCCGGGATAATCGGACGGGGACGCGTTCACCCGGTCGACATGGCTGTCGGGAAAGGTGGCGGCATAGAACGCGGCCGCCTTGCCGGCTTCGCCGTGATCGAACCACAGGCAGGTCACGAGGTTGGTCATGGTCATTCTCCTTTGGTGGTCGGTTTGGCATTCGCGACAGGCTACTGCCTCCTGATCGGGAAAATCGCCCGCAGCTTCGGATCACGCAGCCACAAACCGCCCCACATGAACAAGCCGAGATAGAGGCTGAAAAGGATGTGGCTGAACAGCGGATTGTCGATCCGAAGCTGTGTCGCCATCGCGCCTCCCAGCAGCCCCATCAGAATGACGGCGCCAAGAACTGCCGTCCGGGGAAATGCGTAGAGAAGCGTGCCGGCAAGCTCGAAGACGCCGATCAGAACTGTGTATTTCGTCGGCCAGCCGAGCTGGACCATGGTCGGTCCGCTGATCTGGGGCATGAAGAATTTCGGCATGACCGACGCCCCCAACATGAACAGGATGAACAATCCGCTCATTGCCCTTCCCGTCCAGACCATACCGGAGGCGTCGCGCCAGCCGTTTTGTGCTGCAATGCTCATTTCCTTGCGCCCTTCCATATTTGTTGCTCGAAGTCGGCGTTGGCCTGTACTGCCGCCATCCGACCAATGCTCCGTGTCCGGAAGCGTTGTCCCGTGCGCCGCCTCATTTCTCAGGCTCGGCAAAAGATCCCGTCCGCAGCGAACCAACGTGTCGGTACGTGTTGACGAGTACGCCCGAGGAGGCGGCCTTCGAGTTGACGAGAGCGAGTTCGCGCGGGGCACGATCCGAAAAGAAGCGTTTGCCGCCGCCCAGCAGGACCGGGTAGACGAGCAGCAGAACCTCGTCGGCCAGACCCTGCTCAAGCAGCACGGGTGTCAGCGTCGAGCTGCCCCAAACGATCAGATCAGGGCCGTCCGTGGACTTGACGCCGCGAACGCCTTCCGCGATGTCTGCGCCCAGATTCTCGACCGGACCCCATCCGAGGCCTTCCGGCCTGTGCGTCGCGACGTATTTCGTGGCGGCGTTCAGACTGTCCGCCATTGCATTGTTCGTGATTTTCGGCCAGTAGCCGCTCCAGATATCGTAGGTGCGGCGGCCCAGCAGCAGATCGAAGGCCGTGCCGTGAGCTGCAACAATGGCCTCGCCCACGGCCGGATCGGAATGCGGCACGATCCAGCCGCCATGTCCGAAATCACCGTCTCTATCTTCGTCCGGCCCGCCGGGCGCCTGGATCACGCCGTCCAGCGAGATGTGTTCGATGATCGTGATCTTTCTCATGGCTTTTCTTCTATTTTCGTTGCTTGACCTCCCGAGGACGAACGAGCGGCCCGTCTCCCTACAACCGGCCTCATTTTTTGGGAGGGGACGTGCTTTCACGGTTCGAACCCGTCATCGGACCTCGCCGTACCGGATATTCGAGCTGCATCGCGAGGACATGGGCTGTGCGCTCACCGTAGCGGTCGGTGATGGCGTCAAGCGCGTGGCAACGCGAATACCGTGGCCCGTCACGACGGCAGTCCTCGAAACCGCGAATGTGACGGCACTGGACTGGTAGGCTCGCAACCAGGGTGAGCGACACACCATCCTTGCCGGGCTCAAGTCGGATTCCCGGATCTGCGTGTTCAATAACATCCTCATGGCCAAGCTTGCCTCCGATCATCGAAAGCTTAGCGCACAGCCGCTGTCCTTCGCATCATGGTCGATTGGCAAGTCGTTCAAATCATAATTCTCGACGCATCCATCTCGCAAAAACTGGCGAGGCTGCTATAAGCCCGGCATGGAATTCACGGCGGATCACTATCTGAAGCTCATCGAGACATTGCGGTGGCGGCGAGACGTTCGTCGCTTTCGCACCGATCCGATTGAACCCGGCGCCATGGCGGCAATCGAGGCGGCGGTTGATCTCGCGCCGTCGGTTGGGAACAGCCGCCCCTGGCGCATCATTCGGGTGAACTCGCCTGCCCGTCGTCAGGCGGTTATCCGCTGCTGAAAATGCAAAAGACGAAGCTGGACGGATCTATGAAAATGAGACCCGGCGTGCATATGACGCCCTCAAGCTTGCCGGTCTCAGGGACGCCCCCGTGCATCTTGCCTTCTTCACCGACCTTGCGCCGGTCGAGGGCCGCGGTCTTGGCAGACAGACCATGCCCGAGACGCTGCTCTACTCGACGGTTACGGCAATCCACACGCTCTGGCTTGTTGCCCGCACGCTGAATGTCGGTGTCGGCTGGGTTTCGATACTCGATCCCGAGACGGTCAGTGAACTTTTCGACGTACCGGGAAACTGGAAGCTGACCGGCTATCTATGCCTTGGCTACCCAAAGGAAAATCAGGACTTGCCTGAGCTTCACAGGCGAGGCTGGCAGTCAAATACTGAAACCGTCTGGATCGACCGTTAGCTGTCCAGCCGTATCTTCCTGTTTCAGCCACCACATATCCGGTTCCGAACGATTACGGTCTCCCGTGGCTGCGCATCACGGGAGACCGACGCCATTCATTCCGTTAGCGATCCCCGGTCCGCCAGTGAGCCGCTTCCTTCACAAGCGCGCTCATTTTGCATCCGTGCAACGGTCTGGAAACTGCGCTTTCTCCGACCGGCTCCTGGCAGTGGCTATGGCGTCTGTCTCGACCGGCAACTCAAGCGCGGCCAGTATTTCGGCCCGAACCAGCCCGATATCATCAAGCATCTTGTCATCATATTTGAGCAGGGCTCTCAGTTCGGCACGCCGGCGGTGTTCTTCCATCCAGCGCAAGGCCCCCTTTGTCAGCATCGTGATCATTTCTGCTCTCCTGGCTCGTCGTTCGAACAAAGAATGGGAGCTTTCATGAGTTCAGAAAAGCTAATTTAATTGACCTATGAATTCAGCTATGCTTACTTAATCGCATGAACACGACTGAAAGCTCCAAGCTCGCGCCGGCTGCCCGGCTTGATCTCGAGGCCATGAGAACCGTTGTCTCGATTGCACAAACGAGGACGGTAAAGCTCGCGGCAGTCCGGCTGGGACGAACGCCTGCCGCCTTGTCCATGCAACTGCGAAAGCTTGAAGACACGCTCGGCCGGTCCCTTTTCGAGCGCACGCGCGCTGGAATGGTGCCGACGGCGGCGTGCGAACGGCTGCTGCCGCACGCACACCGGATGATCGAGGCCGAGCGGATCGCCCGCGAAGCTTTCGCTGCGCCTGTCTTCGAAGGGAGCGTCAGGGTCGGATTGATTGAAGACGTGGGTGGGGTCCGGTTTTCCGAGATCCTCGCTGACTTTGGAGCTTGCTATCCAGGCGTCTCGATCGAGGCGACTGTCGGTTCGAGTTCACAGCTCGGGTCGATGTTGGAGGCCAATGAGCTTGACCTGGCCATCCTGGCGCCCGGCGCGGCAGTTGCCTGGCGCCCCAATGACGAGGTCGTGCATGAGGAGCCGTTGGTCTGGGTTGTGGCGAAAGGATCCGACGTCTGGACACGCGATCCGCTTCCGCTTGCTCTGGCCCCCGAGGGGTGTGCATGGCGTCGGGCGACATTGGAAGCGCTGGAGGCCGCCGGGCGGACTTATCATATCGTTTTCCGATCAGATGCGTATGAAGCCATCACGGCGGCCGTTCTGGCCGGCCTAGCAGCCGCGCCACTACCTCTGAGCCGCGTGATGCCGGGGCTGAAAGTTCTGGATACAGACGATGGCGCGCCTCGTCTGGGTCATGCTCGTGCGGTCATTCGGCTTGGTCCTGAACCGAATGAGGTAACCCAGGCATTGGCCGACCGCATCCGCGAACATTTCGGGACTCGTTTTCAGCAGGGCGGGGGTGCTGTAATCGTCGGATCCTGATCGCGGATGGCAATCCGTGAATCGACTTTGTCAGGGGCTGTCGTGGCTCACATTGCCAAGCTGCTTGGCCAACTCCAGCAACGCAACCTTGGCGCGAATGATTTTCTGGTCCGTCGTCATGGTGGTCTTCAATCCGCCGGGGCGGAGCCCGCAGGCCGAAGCGGAGGTGCTGAAGTTGACGGCGCATCTCCAGAACCCATCGGGCGGCGGTCTTCTCGATGGCGTTTCACGCCGCAGCCACCTGTGCCTGGCGCAGCGCCGCCGTCATCCGCCGCAGCGCGGCATCGAGCTGCGCCGCTGGAAGCAGCCCGAAGCCGAGCCGGAAGACGCGCGGCTCCTCGCCGAACCACGCGCCATTGCCGACACGCACGCCCTGGCGGTGAAGCGCCGTATAGAAATGCTCGACGCCCGCCGCATCGAACACTGCAGGCTTCAGCCGCACGCAGCACAATGCCCCCGCATGTGGACGCACCCATTCGACGAAAGCGTCGTTCGCCCGTACCCAGTCGGCGACACGCTCAAGGCAGTCGGCCAAATGCCCGCGCCGCTCGCCGACAATCGCGTCATGGCGCTGCAGCACTTTCAGACCCAAAGCCTCGTCGATCGTGGAATTGCAGATCACGCCGTTGAACTTGGCGAGGATGAGTTGCTCGCGGAGCGTCTCGTCGCGGGTGATCGCCCAGCCCAGCCGCAGGCCGGGCGCGCCGTGGCATTTTGAGAGCGACGCGCATGTGATAATTCTCGGGCTGATCGAAATCACGCTCGGCGCAGCGATGTCGCTGCCGTAAAGCGCGTGCCGGTAGGTCTCGTCGATCAGCAGCCAGGAGTCTGGACAGACCCTCTCCATGAGCCGCACGACCTTCCAGATCGTCTCTGTCGGCGTGAGGACACCTGAAGGGTTCTGCGGCGACGTCAGGCAGACCAGTCTCGTCCGAGGCGACAACGCCTCGCCGAGCGTTTCCGGATCGAGGCGGTAGCGGTCATCGAACGATAATGGAAGCGACCTGATTTCCGCGTCCGTAGCGCCGAGCGCGGCGAGCGTGTTCGGGAATTGCGGCGAGGTCACCACCACCTCATCGCCCTTTTCGCACAGGATGGCGGCGATCAGTGACAGCGCCTGCATGCCGCCGACCGTAATGACGACATCGTCCGGGGCGGCGCCATGAAGGCCGGCCACCGCCTTGCGCAGATCCGCACGGCCCGGCGCACTGCCGTAGGCGAGCGGCATATCCAGAAAATCTGCCAGTTCACTCTTGCCGATCAGGTCGCCGAGCCTCAGATCCGGCCCGACGCTCTCGGCCAGATCGAATTCCGGCGTACCTTCGGTCAGTGACATGATTTCATTTCTGGCGAATTTGGTCAGGGGCCGCGTCATGGTTCCTCGCTCGGACGTGGTTCAACATGGGCAGCCTATCAGTACGACCGGCTTGCAACAGACACAGAGAACTGCAATTGTAACCGATACAGATTTCATATTTCGTCTTTATTGCCCTCAAAGTCAGCACAGATTGACGGAGCCGACTGTCCCATGAGCTTGAATTCCCCCGATAATGACGAGGCCGGCTTCCGCTACCAGGAACTTGCCAGACAGATCGCGGGGCTTGTCGAGGGCGGAACGCTCACGCCAGGCATGCGCGCGCCGTCAATCCGGAGCGTGGCCGTCCGGCACAAGATGAGCATATCAACGGCCCTTCAGGCCTACCGCCTGCTGGAGGATCGCGGCATTCTCGAAGCGCGTCCGAAATCCGGCTTCTACGTCGCTCAAGGCGCGGCGCGCAACCGCCGGACACCGGGCCTTTCGACGCCGGGCACGGCGCCGGCCAAGGTCGCCATCTCCAGCGGCGTTCTGGAACTGCATGAATGCGCCTCCCGTCCTGAGCTTGTGCCGCTCGGCTGCGCGATCCCGAGTACGGAAATCCTTGCCGCCGGCCGTCTCGACCGCTTTCTCGCCCGGGCGGCGCGGGTCAAGGGCGCGCGCTACAATACCTATATCGAAGCGCGGGGCGAGGAGGGTCTGCGCAGCGAGATCTGCCGGCGTGCGCTGCGCTGTGGCCAATTGCTGACGCCGGAGAGCGTCGCTATCACCAATGGCTGCACCGAGGCGCTGGCGCTTGCCTTGCGCGCCGTGACGAAACGCGGCGATACGGTCGCTGTCGAATATCCGACCTATTTCGGGCTGCTGCAGGTGCTCGAAGCGTTGGAGCTGAAGGCGCTGGAGTTGCCGACCGACGCCGATGAGGGGCTGCAGGTTGAAGCGCTGGAGGAAGCCCTTGCGACAAACCGGGTGAGCGCCTGCCTGTTCTCGTCGAGCTTCAACAATCCGCTGGGCTGCGTGCTGTCCGAGGCCAGGAAACGCGCGATCCTCGCGCTTCTGGACCGTCATGGCGTGCCGCTGATCGAGGACGACATTTACGGCGACATCTATTTCGGCAGCGAGCGGCCAAAGCCGTTCATGGCGCTCGCGCCGGATGCCGATATCCTCTATTGCAGCTCCTTTTCCAAGACGCTCGCGCCCGGCTACCGAATCGGCTGGATCGCGACGCGCCGCCATATGGCCCGCGTGCTCGAAGGCAAATTCGCAACGACCTTGTGCGGGGCGGCGCTGCCGCAGGTCGCGCTTGCCGAATACCTCGCATCAGGCGGCTATGACAGTCATTTGCGCCGCATACGCCGGATTTTCGCCGGGAATATCGACCGCATGAGCCGCGCCATCGACAAGAGCTTCCCGAAATCGACGCGCGTCACGCGACCAGCCGGCGGCTTCGTGCTTTGGCTGGAACTGCCCGGCGCGGTCGATGCGCGCGCCCTGTTCGGAGCCGCAATCGCGAAAGGCATCTGCTTTGCGCCGGGCGACGTCTTCTCCGCCACGAAAGGCCACCGCAACTGCCTGCGCCTGAGCTGTGGCCATCATTGGGACGAACGCATCGAGGCGAGCATCGACGCGCTCGGCGACATGGCGAAGGAAGCGATGCAGTCGTGAACGCGGGCAGCGAATTCTTGTTTGAGAATAATCTTTGTCTGAGAGACGCTGTAGGCAGGCTGAATTGAACCTCCAAAACGATCGGAAAGGTGGGCTCCGGACCGCTGCGACCGGAGAGGGTGTTCAATCGTCTGGAAACTGATTGCGCCACGTCTCGCGGGTAAGACGGTGCACAAGACAGTCA
Source organism: Rhodomicrobiaceae bacterium (assembly GCA_050330195.1). Lineage (GTDB taxonomy): Bacteria > Pseudomonadota > Alphaproteobacteria > Rhizobiales > Rhodomicrobiaceae > JAHQVI01. The sequence goes on from JBHJOB010000087.1 coordinate 13,457, forward strand.
TCGTCTCCAAACATACGCCGCCCTTCGGGCTCGAAGCCCAGACGCTGGTAGAATCTGTGGGCGCGAATGTTGCTCGCCAGCGGATCGATCACGATGGCTGTCACCGCCGGCTCAGCAAAGCATAGCTGGAAAGCGCGCCGCATCATCGTTTCGCCATAGCCTTTGCCGAGATCCTCCGCCGCTCCGATCCAGATGTCGATGGCGCGCAGGTTCGGCTCGATCTCGCCCCAATAATGGGTCTGTTCCGTGAGCGGATCGATGATCTGCATGGCTCCGATGGGCCGACCGTCGAGCTCTGCCATGAGATATTGGTTGTCGGAGGCGGCCAGCTCCAGCTCGTCTGCCAATATGTGTCGGAAAATGGTTCGATAGCATTGCCGTCATTCTGCGTATATGGCGAAAGAGGCTCGGTCTTGAAGCTGAAGCTGACACTGCACGGCATATGCCTGCATCTGCTGGAATAGATCGCTGAACTGCGACCTGCCGGACCGGAATCGATGTGAAACCACGCAGCCCGATGGAGATAATCCTCCACGGTTGATCGATGAGCTTGTTCCAGGCCTCACAGCAATGCATGAGCAGATTCTCGTAGGATTTGGACCCAAAGGGAAAAAGCATAATGAAAAGGTAGGCAACTATTGTGCCCTACTTTCCCCTAAGTTGTTGATTTTAAGGGATTTTGGCGCTCCCTAGGGGAGTCGAACCCCTCTTTCCAGATTGAAAATCTGGCGTCCTAACCGATAGACGAAGGGAGCGCGTTTCAACGACATCGGTATAGGCACGATTTGCTGAGCTGACAAGTCCTCATAACGGGAGATGCACGAGGATCAGCGTTTTTGTCGCGCCGGATCGGCCAGATCCTCTATGAGCACCTCGATCTTCTCACGGCCGCCCCAATTGTCGCGCTGGAGACGGCCCGCGACATGAAAGACCCGGCCGTCGCCGCCAAGCAGCGCATCGCCCAGCGGGGTGCCGACCGCCCGGAAGGCAATGGCGCCGATGGTCTTGCCTCCGCCCGATTTCAGCGAGCACCGCACATGCGCCTCGCCCATCTGCTTTGCAAAGCCGATCCGGTGCGCGGGGAAAACGAAGCGCGGCGTGGCGTTGCCCATGCCGTAGGGGCCGGCTTTTTCAAGCATGTCCATGAATTCGGAGGTCGCGCCTTCCGGCGTGAGCGCGCCGTCGATCGACAAAGCGGCGGCCTCGCGGGCCGTTGCGACATTGCCGGCCAGCTTGTCCACGACGAAAGCCTCGAACTCCGCCAGGCGGGCGCGCTCGATGGTCACGCCCGCCGCCATCGCATGGCCGCCGCCCTTTTTCGCCAGCCCCGCGTCAAGCGCGGCGCGCACCGCCTGCCCGATATCCGCACCGGCAATGGAGCGCGCCGAGCCGGTACCCTCCCCTGCCGCCTTGTCCCAGGCGATCACCAGCGCGGGACGCCGGAAACGGTCCATGAGGCGGCTGGCGACGAGGCCCACAAGCCCCTTGTGCCAGTCTTCGGAGCCGACCGCGATCAGCGGCAGATCGGCATCTGCTTCGATGCGCGCCTCGGCGGCGGCGAAGGCTTCCTCGCAGCAGCGCTGCTCCATTTCCTGACGGTCGCGATTGAGCTGGGTGAGCGTCGCCGCGATCCGTGCCGATTCGTTCTCATCGTCGCAGGAGAGCAGCCGCGCGCCCAGCGCCGCGTCGCCGATCCGCCCGCCGGCATTGATGCGGGGGCCGAGGATGAAGCCGAGATGGTAAGGCGTCGGCGCGGATTTGAGGCCAGCGGCGTCGGCGAGCGCCCGTAGCCCGGCATTGGCGCGACGATGCATGATCTTGAGCCCTTGCGCGACGAAGGCGCGATTGACGCCCTGAAGCGGAACGACGTCGCAAACGGTGGCGAGCCCGACGAGATCGACAAGGCTCAGCAGGTCCGGCTCCTTGCGCCCGCCGGCATACCAGCCCGCCTGGCGCAGATGGCGCGTAACCGCGATCAGGAACAGGAAGACGACGCCCGCCGCGCACAGATGCCCCTGCCCAGAAAGATCGTCCTGCCGGTTGGGGTTGATGACGGCGGCGGCAGGCGGAAGCTCCTCGCCCATCTGGTGGTGATCGATAACGACGACATCCGTGCCGAGCTTGCGGGCCGCGCCGAGCGGCTCATGGCTGGTCCCGCCGCAGTCAACCGTAACGATGAGCTGCGCGCCCTCGTCGATCAGCCCTTCAATGGCGGCGACATTCGGCCCGTAACCCTCGAAAATGCGGTCGGGTATGTAGATCACGCAATCGCGGCCATGCGCATTCAGATAACGGCGGACCAGCGCGGAGGAACAGGCCCCGTCCACATCGTAATCGCCGAACACCGCGATCTTCTCGCCCTTGCAAACCGCATCGGCGAAGCGTGCCGCGCCTGCATCCATATCCTGAAGGCTGGAGGGGTCCGGCAACATGGCGCGCAGGGTCGGAGCCATGAGATCGGGAACGGTTTCGAGCGTCGCGCCGCGCGCGGCGAGAATGCGGCCAAGCAGTTCGGGCAGGTCGTGATTCTGGCTGATGGCGGCGGCAAGGCGCGTCTGGTCGCCGGTCAGACGTTCGCGCCAGATCTGCTCTTTCAGCGAGCGCGTAACCCCGAGAAACGCTCCGCTGTCCAACCGGCTCTCCTCATCGCTCAACGTCAGCGCCGCACTCATCGTCCCACCTTCTTGTCGTCAGATGAGCCGAAGGTTAACGCGATTCGGCGACCCGTGCCGCCAGCCTTGCCGGAGAAGTTCTATGCGAATTTGCCGGCGGTGAGGTGGCGCGTCTTCAGCCAGCGCACGGTCTTGGTCGCGGCGCGCATGATGACGGTGTGGGTCTCGACCCAGTCGCCATGAAACTTTACGCCTTCCAGCATCGATCCGTCGGTTACTCCGGTTGCGGCAAAGATCGCATCGCCGCTGGCCATTTCCTCGATGGAATATTTGCGGGAAAGGTCGGTCAGGCCCATGGCGTCGGCGCGTTTGCGTTCATCATCGCTGAGCGCGGTCAGGCGGCCTTGCATCTGTCCGCCGATACAGCGCAGCGCCGAGGCGGCCAGAACGCCCTCCGGAGCGCCGCCTATGCCCATATAGATGTCGATGCCGGTTTCGGCCGCCTCGACGGTTTCGATCACGCCGGCAATATCGCCGTCACCGATCAGGCGGATTGCGGCGCCTGCTTCGCGCACTTCGTCGATCAGCTTCGCATGGCGCGCCCGGTCGAGAATGCAGACGGTGAGATCGGAAACCGTGACACGCTTGGCCTCGGCGAGACGTCGCAGATTTTCGGCGGGACTCAGATCAAGATCGACGAGCCCATCCGCATAGCCCGGCCCGATGGCGATCTTGTCCATGTAGATATCCGGCGCATTGAGAAGCGCCCCCCCCTCCGCCAGCGTCAGGACCGCCATCGAGTTCGGCATGGCCTTGGCGCACAGCGTGGTTCCCTCCAGCGGATCGACGGCGATATCGACTTTCGGCCCCTGCCTGGTTCCGACCTCTTCGCCGATGAACAGCATCGGCGCCTCGTCGCGCTCGCCCTCGCCGATCACGATCCGGCCTTCAATATCCAGCTTGTTGAGTTCGCGGCGCATGGCGTCGACGGCTGCCCGGTCCGCCTGCTTTTCGCTGCCGCGCCCGCGCAACTTCGCAGCGGCAATGGCGGCAGCCTCGGTTACACGCGCGACCTCGATGGACAGAGCGCGGTGAAGCACCGTCTTGGCCTCTTCATTGGGCATGGCTGAATTTCCTTCGACAACGGGATAATGAGCGCGATTCGGGCGCGGACGGTCACATTATATGCAACCAGTCTGACACTCGCATTTCAATCCTGCAATGTCAGCCCGGTTCCACAGCCTGGTGCACCGAGCCGAACGGAGGCAACAGCCGAAGTCCGGTAAAATTGATGCATGAATGGAGAGCGAGGACAACGACGCATGAACATGGAACGTATCATTGCCCCCGTTTGACCTTGTGGCCCATCTTGCAAACCTACAGGCTTTCAATCCGGATCATCTGCGGCGTTTCACTGACATGGCCGTCGGCCTCGATGGCATCCAGCGCCCCGCGAATGGCGGCTTCCGTCGTCTCATGGGTGATGATCACGACCGGCAAGGGCGCACCCGGTTTGCTGATCCTGTCCGATCCGCGCGGCAGGGCGGGCCGCTGCTTCTGGACGATGCTTTCCAGCGAGATCCCCTCCGACGCCATGCGCTGGGCAATGGCCGCGAACGCGCCGGGCCGGTCATGAACGGCGAGCCGGATATAATAGCCGCCTTCATGGGCGCGCATCTGCGCCCGCACATGGGGCTGGAGATCGCTTGCCGGGGCGACGAAAGCCGGAAATGCGACGCCGCGAGCAATATCGGCGATGTCGCCGACGACGGAGGATGCCGTCGGACGCGCACCTGCTCCGGGACCGACCAGCATGATGTCTCCGGAATAATCGCCTGTCACCGCAACGCAGTTGAGAACGCCATCCACCTGTGCGATCGCGCTGCTCACGGGCACCATCGTCGGATGCACGCGCTGCTCGATGCCTGTCTCTGTCCGGATGGCGACGCCGAGCAGCTTCAGCTTGTAGCCCAGCTCGGCGGCGGCTTCGATGTCGGCAGGCGTGATCGAGCGGATGCCTTCCAGATAGATCGTGTCGAATGAAACCTCGGTCCCGAAAGCCAGGCTGGTCAGGATAGCGAGTTTGTGCGCCGTGTCGTGCCCGTCGACGTCGAAGGTCGGATCGGCCTCGGCGTAGCCGAGACGCTGTGCGTCGGCGAGCACTTCGTCAAATGGCCGTCCTTCAGTGCCCATCCGCGTGAGGATGTAATTGCAGGTGCCGTTGAGGATGCCATAGACGCGCCCGACCTGATTGCCGGCGAGGCTCTCACGCATGGCCTTGACGATGGGAATGCCGCCCGCCACCGCTGCTTCGAAATTCAGCGCGACGCCGCTCGCTTCGGCGAGCCGGGCAAGCGTCGTACCGTGTTTTGCCAGCAGGGCCTTGTTCGCAGTGACGACATGCTTACCCGCCTGCAATGCCGCTTCGACGGACGCCTTCGCTGGCCCGTCGTCACCGCCCATCAACTCGACGAAGACGTCGATGGCCCCGCTGCGCGCAAGCTCCACCGGATCGCTGAACCATTCATACGCGCTCAGATCGACGCCGCGATCACGGTTGCGGTCACGCGCGCAGACTGCCGTGACCGTTACTGCGCGGCCGCAGCGCCTTTCCAGCGCCGCGCCATTTTCCGCCAGCACTTGCAAAACGCCGGTCCCGACCGTGCCAAGCCCTGCCAATCCGATCCTGAGCGGTTCCATTCACCTCGTCCCATGCATATCCTTTGCCGAACCAAGGGGCGTGGAGCCCCTCAGCCGCGTCCCCGCCGGCAAGATCCCCGACGTGCGCGGGGTCTTGCAATGACGGATCGTCACCTGGCCGGACGCGCTACCGGGTTTGTCCCGATGCCAGCGGGATGACGTTATGCATGGTCTGGGCAGCTTCGGACAGGAATTTTTTCACGCAGCGCGCGGCCTGACGAATTCGCTGCTCGTTCTCCACAAGGGCGAGGCGGACGTAGCCTTCGCCATATTCGCCGAAGCCGACGCCCGGCGAAACGGCAACGCCAGCCTTCTCCAGCAGCAATTTGGAAAACTCAAGCGAGCCCAGTTCGCGCATCCGCTCGGGCAAGGGCGCCCAGGCGAACATGGTCGCGGGCGGCGCCGGAATGTTCCAGCCCGCACGGCCCATTGCCTCCACGAGGCAGTCGCGGCGACCCTTGTAGATCTGCCGCGTTTCGTCGATGCATTCCTGCGGGCCGTTCAGCGCCGCGCTTGCGGCAACCTGAATGGGCGTGAACGCGCCGTAATCGAGATAGGATTTCACGCGCGCGAGCGCCGCGATCAACCGCTCGTTGCCGACAGCGAAGCCCATGCGCCAGCCCGGCATCGAATAGGTCTTCGACAGCGAAGTGAACTCGACGGCAACATCCATCGCGCCCTTGACCTGAAGGATCGATGGCGGCGGCGGCACGTCGAAATAGATTTCCGCATAGGCGAGGTCGGACAGCACGATCAACTCATGCTTGCGGGCGAAATCGACCACCTCCCTGTAAAAATCCAGATCGGCGACCAGCGCCGTCGGATTGGAGGGGTAGTTCAGCACCAGCGCCAGCGGCTTTGGAATCGAATGGCGCACGGCGCGGTCCAGCGCGGCCATCATCTCATCGCCCGGTGTCGCCGGAATGGAGCGGATCACACCGCCGGAAATGATGAAACCGAATTCGTGGATCGGATAGGTCGGGTTCGGCGACAGGATCACATCGCCCGGCGCGGTAATCGCCTGCGCCATGTTGGCGAAGCCTTCCTTGGAGCCGAGCGTTGCGACGACCTGCGTCTCCGGGTTCAGCTTCACCCCGAAACGCCGCTCGTAATAGGCGGCCTGCGCGCGGCGCAATCCGGGAATGCCCTTGGAGGCCGAATAGCGGTTGGTGCGCGGCTTCGCAATCGTCTCGGTCATCTTCTCGACGATGTGCTGCGGCGTCGGCAGGTCGGGATTGCCCATACCGAAATCAATGATGTCCTCGCCGCGCGCTCGCGCCTGCGCCTTCAGCCGGTTGACCTGCTCGAAAACGTAGGGTGGGAGCCGCTTGATGCGGTGGAAATCCTGATCTTGGTTCGGCACGAGTTTCACTCCGGATCGCCGTTAAGGGTGCGCACCACGACGGGCGGATGGGCCTGGAGCGGCGCGCCGGTTCACGTTCTTTCATTTTACGGGCGCTGCACATGGCCGCGCCTCGTGGAGCGACCATTTCTAAACGGATTTGGTGTGTCGCTCCAGAGCCTTTTTCGTCGGCGCGGAGGCTAATGCAGGTCGGCGTGATTGAATTGGCGCTCCGTCTTGTGCGGACAGACATGCATGCGGGGCCCGAAACCGGATTTGCCGCAGCGGCCTAATTGCCCCGCTGGATCTCCTCGGCGGCCTTGCTGCCGTGCTGCTTTTGCTCGGCGGTCAGATCCTGAATGGCCTTTTGCTGTTCCGTCGGCGTCAACAGAGAGCCGGTATTGGTTGTCAAGCTAGGCAGGCGAGGATAGATTGTTTCAGCACAGCCGGACAGTGCAGCCGCCCCCAATACGCAAACTGCGAAAGCTGTGAATTTTATACCGCGCAGCATGATCTTTCTTTCTGGCGTTCAATCGGTTGCTTACCGAACGCGTACCCCCAAACTATGCGCAACGATTCGTTTCAATTAAGGCATTGCATAGCATTTCTGCTGCACTGCGGGAAGAGATCACTGAGCATTCATCTGCCTTGAGCCAGAAAAATGCACTGCCGCAGGAAAGCGGGCATGGCTCCAACGCCAGGCGCGCAGGCTCGCGCCAACCCCTTACACAAAATGCATGGTGGGTATCGCAAGCGGAGACTTGCGTTGATCTCAGTCCGAATTATGTAGAGAATTGATTGCAGACAAAGGTGGAAGCGCAACGCCTGCCGCGCGCCGGTTCGTCGAGCCGCTTGCGGATCGGCGGCGCATGATCCACCGCGGGAGAGAAAATGGCTGACGATAAAGGACAAAAGGGCTCCGACCTCGAAATCCCTTACGCCTTCAAGGATCCTGAGCAACTTACCCGGAACATGATGGTGTTCATGGATGTCGGCAGCCGCGCCCTGGTCCGGTGGCTCGACAGCAAGCGTGCGGACGGCCCGCAAGGCGTCGCCTATGAGCTGAACGAGGCCAGCAATGCCATTGCCGCCGTGATGGCCGCCTGGGCCGCGCGGCCCGAGGAATTGGCCGCGAAGCAGACGAAGCTGGCCGAAGACATGATCGAGCTTTGGGGCCGGACAAATCGCCGGTTCATGGGCGAGAAGGTCGAGCCGATGATCAGACCCGCCCCCGGCGATAACCGCTTCCGCGATCAGGACTGGTCGGAAAATCCCTTTTTCGATTTCTGCAAACAGGCCTATCTGCTCTCGTCGAACTGGGCCGAGGATCTCATCAAGAGCGCTGAGGGCGTCGAGGAACAGACGCGCCGCCGCGCCCAGTTCCGCCTGACCCAGATCACCAGCGCGCTTTCGCCGTCGAATTTCCCCTTCACCAATCCGGAAGTCATGCGCACGACCATGTCGTCCAACGGCGAGAATCTCGTCAAGGGCATGTCGCAACTTCTGAAGGATCTGGAGGAGTCGGGCGAGTTGCTGAAGCTGAGGCAGACCGATCTCAGCGCCTTCGCTGTCGGCAAGAACCTCGCCGTGACGCCGGGGAAGATCGTCTACCGCAATCCGATCATGGAACTGATCCAATATGAGCCGAGCACGGAGACGGCGCATGCGTTGCCGCTGATGATCGTGCCGCCGTGGATCAACAAATATTACATCCTCGATCTGGTGCCGCAGAAATCCTTCATCCGCTGGATGGTCGATCAGGGCTTCACGGTGTTCGTCGTGTCGTGGGTCAATCCTGACAAGAGCCTGTCGCACAAGAGCTTTGAGGATTACATGCAGGAGGGCATCCTGCAGCCGCTCGCGGAAGTGCTGCGGATCACCGGCCAGGAAAAGGCCAATCTCATGGGCTACTGCGTCGGCGGCACCTTGCTGGGCTCCACCCTCGCCTATATGGCCGAAAAGGGCGACAACCGCGTCAATTCAGCGTCTTTCCTTGCAGCTCAGCTCGATTTCACCGATCCCGGCGATCTCAAGATGTTCATCGACGATGCCCAGCTTGCGGCGCTGGAAGCCATCATGGCCGAAGACGGTTATCTCGACGGATCGCGCATGGCCGCCGTGTTCAACATGCTGCGGCCGAAGGACCTGATCTGGCCTTACGTCGTCAACAATTACCTGCTCGGCAAACAGCCTTTTCCCTTCGATCTGCTCTACTGGAATTCCGACGCAACGCGGATGACCTCCGCCAATCACAGCTTCTATCTGCGTGAGTTCTACCAGAACAACAGGCTTGCGAAAGGCGAGATGACGCTGGGCGGCGTGAAGCTCGATCCCTCGAAGGTGACGCTGCCCGTCTACCATGTGGCGACACGCGAGGATCATATCGCGCCGGCCCTGTCCGTGTTTCGCGGCGCAAAGCTGTTCAGCGGACCGCTGCGTTACGTGCTGGCCGGGTCCGGCCACATCGCAGGCGTCGTCAATCCGCCATCGCTCGGCAAATACATGCACTGGCTGCCCGGCGTCGAGGACAGCAAGACCAGCCCGTCCCTCGACGACTGGCTCAAACAGGCAACGGAGGTCGCCGGCTCCTGGTGGCCGGACTACGCAAAATGGCTGCGCTCGCTCTCGGGTGAACAGGTTCCGGCTCGCAATCCCGGAGACGGCGCGGACGCCGCTCTGGACGAAGCGCCCGGCACATATGTGAAGATGTAGCGTTGCCGACGGCTGGAGGTTGCGTCCGGTGCCTCTCGGCCAGCTCGTTATTTGAGGCCGTCCACGAAAGTCTTGATGCGGTCGGCAAGGGTATCCGCTGTCAGATCGCGGAAGAAATGATCGGCGCCGGAGACCGTCTCGATGGCAATCGAGCCGACGCCGGGTATTCCCTGCACGGCGGGCAGAAGTTCGTTCGCCAGCGGGTCCAACTCGCCGACCACCACCAGTATCGGCATCTGGATATGAGGCAACAGGCTGGGCGTATAGAGGTTCTGATTCGGCCCGTAATAGTTCACGAATGCGCCCGCCGTGACGCCGGCGCTGCGGCAAACCAGAAAGGGAACGCCGGCCAGCAGCGTCGAAGACCGGTCTTCGGAGACGAACTTTTCCGCTTCGGCAAGGATCGGCGGCAAGGGCTGGTCGAAACGTTGCCCGTACTCGTTTTGCAGGCTCACCGCCGTGTCCGCAATCGGGGCGATCAGCACCAGCCCGTTGACCGCCTTGTCCGCATCCTTGGCCGCGTAAACCGCAACCTGATTGCCGCCGCGTGAGTGGCCTGCCAACGTGATCCGCGACGCGCCCTGTTCTTTGAGCCAGTCGACCCAGGCGGCGATCTCGATGATCGCATCCTCGTTGCGGTGGTCCTGTTCGACACGGCAATTGAAGAGGCCGCGGCGCTCGTTCAGCCCAAGCGTCAGCGTGATCGCCAGCGAGTTGATGCCTCTTTCACGCAGCAATTCCTGAAGCGCGGAGATCACCTCCATCCGGTTATGCGAAAGCTCCTCGTGCAGGAGCAGGACAACCCCATCGGTCTTGAGGGATCTGCCTTGCGCGATCTCCAGATTTCCCAGCGCGGTGAGGCCTTGAATTTCTATCCGGACCTCCTCCGCCCCGGCCGGTGTGGCAAGAATTGCGGCCAGGATCGCAATGCCAAGCAAACGCAACCACGACCGTGTCATTCCTACCATTCCATGCAACATTCCGCTGCCCCTCACCAATTGACGTAACATGCTGCCAACGCACATTAATTTATACTATGGCCGGATGTTGGCGGACCGGCTGGCCTTCATGATGCTGGTTCTGTTCAACCGCTTGCGGCGAATGGCCATGATATTGAACAATTCCGTCGCCGCGGCGAAGGCCATGGCGAAATAGATGTAGCCGCGCGGAATGTGGAAGCCGAAGCCGTCAGCGATCAGCGCGACGCCGATCAGCATCAGGAAGGTCAGAGCCAGCATCTTTGTCGTCGGATGACGCTCGATGAAAGCAGCAACCGGCTCCGCCGCGACATACATGACGCCGATGGCGATAGCGACGGCTGCGATCATGACCTCGACGTGCTGAACCATGCCGACCGCAGTGATGATCGAGTCTATGGAAAAGATCGCGTCGATGACGACGATCTGGGCGATGACGGCGCTGAACGCTGCATCCGCGGCCGATTTCTGGTTGGCTTCATGCGGAGCCTCGCCCTCGATCTCGCCATGGACCTCCTGGGTCGCCTTGACGATGAGGAAAAGCCCGCCGGCAATCAGAATGAGGTCGCGAACGGAAAACTCGTAGCCGGCAACGGCAAAGAGCGGCTGGGTCATGCCGATGATCCAGAAGATGGACAACAGCAGCAGGATCCGGAACGCCAGCGCCAGCGCCAGACCGATCTGGCGGGCCTTTCGGGCCTGATCCTTCGGCAGCCTTTCCGTGACGATCGAGAGGAAGATCACATTGTCGATGCCAAGGACGATTTCGAGCACGGTCAGCGCCAAGAAACTTGCCCACACTGCCGGGTCCATGAGCAATTCCATCGCCTCTTCCTTCCCGATCTGAACGTTGAAAGTGGTGAATCGCCATCGACGGATTCGCAGGCTGAAACCGCTCGATCAAATCCTTGCCGGGGATAGAAGTCCCGGACCGCCGCATCCGTTCCCCTCTAGCGTATGTCGCTCTAGCGCGTTTGCCCAGAGCAGTACAACGCAAATTGGATGCGATTGCGCCAATTTCGCCGCGCCGTGCCTTTCCATCCACGGCTGCAAATGAAGTCAGGAGGGCTTCCCAGGCTCAGCGAATGCTTCGGACCAGCCCCACCCCGACGAGATAGACGGTGGATGCCGCGATGACGATCTGGACGGCGAGAGATGCCGGAAAGCCTTCGATCAACGCAACCACGGTTGCCGCCGTCCACGCAGCCACGACAGCGAAAGTAACCATCCGAAAACGCTCGACCCGAACCGGGTGAATCCATTTCAGCGGAAGAAATGTCAGCAGCGCCAGAATGAGGATCGCCACGAAGGCAAGGCCGGGCGGGATCGGGAAAATCAGAAGATAAAGCGCCACGATGTTCCAGACGGCAGGAAAGCCGACGAAAAAACCGTCCTCGGTCTTGCTCTTGCTGTCCATGAAGTGGAAAAGCGACGCCAGAAGGATGAAGGCCGCGGCGGCAAAAGCAAGCCCCGGCGGGACGAGCGGCGCTTCATAGATGATGTAGGCGGGTACGACGACGTAGGTGAAATAGTCGATGATGAGATCGAGCCGTTCGCCGGAAAAGCGGGGCAGTTTTTCCACAACCCCGATGCGCCGCGCGAGCGGTCCGTCAATAGCGTCAACGATCAGGGCAACACCCAGCCAGGCGAAGGCTTCTTCCCAGCGATGCGCGGCGGCGGCAATGAGAGCCTGAAACCCCAGCAGCACTCCAAGAGCCGTAAAACCGTGTACCGCATATGCAGCAAGCCGCCAGAACATCCAATCGTCACTCGCCAAGCAAAAGAGGCGACCAAAGGCCGCCCCAATATCAATCGCGTCTGGCCAACCGCTTTCTAGAAGCGGTGCCTGATCTTGCCCTTGATCAGAACGTCATCATTCTGCCCGGAGCCAGCCGAGTTCGTTCCCTGCTCGCTATCGCCGCCGTAGAGCAGTTCGAGGCCGAAGTCGAGTTTAGGCAACTTGCCGATCGATCCGACGCCGGGTATCTTCAGCTCGGTTCCGCCAGAGCCGTCATCAGGCGTCGTCAGCGACAGGCCGGGGCCGTCCTGCGGCTTTTCAAGCTGCAACGCGGGCGCCTCCGCCTCGGGAGCCGGTTGGGCCATAGGCGGTGGAACCTTCGTTTCAGTGAAGGCGTAAGACGGTGCGGAAACAGCCAGCGACAGAACCGCTGTCATTCCCAGAACCTTCGCCAAATTTTTGAGTGGATGCATTGCCATCGCGCTCAACTCCAGAATCTCTTGACTCTAAGATGACCCTTGCAACCTGCCTTTGCAAGTATGTTGTCTTTGCAGTTAACACGTTGAAATGCATGGCCTTTTTAGCTCACCCGCCGGTTCATGTGTTGGCGGCGCAACACTCATTCCGCTTGCGCGTCACAATTTGGCCCTAAAGCGGCTCATAGTTTTCCATAACGCGTCAATATGCCGATATACGGCCCGCAATTTAGGGATGAGAATTACATTTATGCACCGGTTTCAGTGGATATTTGGTGCATAACCTCGCATTTGCCCCCGCCACATTCCAGCCATAAACCTTACAAAATCGTCATGATTGATATTTGGCCGACCGGTCGCGCCGATCGCTGCGCCAAAAGTCTCCCGGATTCACAGGAACGAGCCAATGATTCCCCGCCTCGTCCGAAGATGCCGGAGCTACTGCCTAAGCAGCTTTTGAGGCGAGAGTTTGGGGCAAGCGGCCAGCGAGCGTGCAAAGCGGACCTTAATCCACAGCCGCGCGAGTGTAATTTGCCTCGCCGGGTATCGGTCCGTCGCAAGGAACTGAGGACCGAATGGCGGAGGATTGTTTCCAGCGATCCGGGGAAATAAGGATCAGTCCTTACCGGCCCGGCATTGCGATCCGATCCAGTTCAGGAAATCCTCGCCGCCGCCGGTCACGGGGATGACCATCCTTGCGGGGACATCGTAGGGATGCAGACGCTGTATTTCGTCAAGAACCGCCGTCCGGCGTTGCTCGGTGGTCTTGACGATCATGACCACCTCTTCAGCTTCCTCGGCCTTGCCCTCCCAGACATAAATCGAGGTCATCTGCGGAAAGATATTGACGCATGCCGCCAGCCCCCGCGCAACGAGATCGCGTCCGGCGTTTTTCGCGTCCCCCAATGCGGGAAATGTAGTGTAAACCAGAATGACCGCATTATCATCCCGGGTTTCAGTGTCTGATGTCGTGTGCTGCCGGTCATGCGGCGCCTGTACCGCGCGATGTTCGCTTTCACTCATAATGGTCACTCCATGGTATGGATCTCACCACTCTTTCGCCGGATCGGACAAAGAGAATAGCCGTTCTCACGGGAACCGGCACGAGGGCAAGAGATCGAGCGCATGATCATATCTTTGAAGAAGGACCACGACCCAATCGACAAGATCCATTTTGTTGCCAGCGAAACTCCGGAGGCGCAAGCGGCGCGGGCGCTTCTTATCGAAAGATACGGCAATGCCAGCCCCGAGGAGGCCGAGACGGTTGTCGCCCTGGGCGGCGATGGCCTGATGCTGCAGACACTGCACGAGTTCATGGGGGCGCTGATGCCGATCTACGGCATGAATCGCGGCTCGGTCGGCTTTCTGATGAACGATTTCAGCGTGGAAAACCTGCCCGAGAGGCTCGCTCAGGCAAAGCTGAACATGATCTATCCGCTGCGTATGCGCGCGATCCTGCAGGACGGCCCGCCCGGCAAGGCGCTTGCCATCAACGAGGTGTCCCTGTTCCGGCGCAGCCATCAGGCGGCGCGCCTGCGCATCAGCGTCGATGGCAAGGTCCGGCTGGAGGAGTTGATCTGCGACGGCGTTCTTGTGGCGACACCGGCCGGAAGCACGGCCTATAATCTCTCGGTGCACGGGCCGATCCTGCCGATCAACACCTCGCTTCTGGCCCTGACGCCGATCAGCCCGTTCCGGCCCCGCAGATGGCGCGGCGCGCTGCTGCCGAGTTCGGCGATGGTCGTCATCGAAGTTCTGGAGCCGGAGAAACGGCCGATGAGCGCGGTTGCCGATCACACCGAATTCCGCAATGTTCTGAAGGTGGAAATTGCCGAGGAGCGCGGGATCGGCCTGCGGCTGCTATTCGATCCCGGCCACGAGCTGGACGAGCGCATCCTGGCCGAACAGTTCCGTTACTGATCTTTGCTGCGGGTTCGGCCAAGGCAGGCGTGTATAATAAAGATGAAAGCGTAGACCCGGATCGGCTCCATGAAGCGGTCCGGCTTTCAAAAAGACGAGGCGAATGATGAAGGGCTATTATTTCGAAGAGCTGGACGAAGGCATGGTGGTGGATCACCCGCTGCGCCGCACAGTGACGGAAATGGACAACACCATGTTCTCCTGCCTCACCCATAATCCTCAGCCCCTGCATATCGACCGGCATTATTGCGAGACGCAGACCGAGTTCGGCCAGCCGCTGATGAACAGCCTGTTCACGCTGGGGCTGATGATCGGCATCTCCGTCAATGACACGACACTGGGCACGACCATTGCAAATCTTGGCATGACCGACGTCAGGTTTCCCCATCCTCTCTTTCACGGCGACACGGTTCACATCCGCACGACGGTGCTCGGCAAGCGCGAAAGCAAGTCACGGCCGACGGCGGGGATCGTGACGTTCCGTCATGAAGCGTTCAATCAGGACGACAAGCTCGTCGCCGAATGCACGCGCCAGGCCTTCATGCACAAACGGCCCGTTCAGTCATGACGATCGACCGGGCAGGCCTCAGACCGCAGCCGCGTTCCCTGCTTTTCGTGCCGGCCAACGACGAGCGCAAACTCCTCAAGGCCTACGGGAGCGAGGCGGACGCGCTGCTGATCGACCTGGAGGATTCCGTCGCGCCCGACGCCAAGACCGGCGCGCGGCAGACCGCGGCCGATTTCCTTGGCTCTCACCCGGATCGGAGCGGCGGCCCTGCTCTATATGTCCGCGTCAACGATCTTGGCACAGGCCTGACACGCGGCGACCTCGAAGCCGTTCTGCCGCAGCGTCCGGCTGGCATCATGCTGCCGAAGGTCAATTCACGCGCCGATGTGGCGGCCTGCGCCGATCTCATAGCCGGGATCGCAGGCGGGACGGCTGCGGAGGACATCGCCATCATCGCAATCGCCACCGAAACGCCCCTCGCCCTGTTGCAGATGCATACATTTGCGGAGCCGCATCCCCGGCTTGAAGGGCTGGCATGGGGCGCGGAGGATCTGAGCGCGGAACTCGGCGCATCCAGCGCGCGCGATGCATCCGGCGATTTCACATCGCCGTTCATGCTGGCGCGCAATCTTTGCCTGTTCGCCGCGCATGCCTGCGGCGCCCAGCCCATCGACTCCATCCATGCCGATTTTCGCGATGAAGCGGGGCTGCGGCGCGAGGCCGGAGAAGCCGCCCGCGACGGGTTTACCGGCAAGATGGCCATCCATCCGGCGCAAATCGCGGCCATCAATGAAGCGTTCACGCCCAGCCCCGAAACACTTGCCGAGGCACAAGCGATCGTAGACGCATTCGCCGCCAATCCGGGGGTGGGCACGATCGGGCTGAATGGCCGGATGATCGACCGCCCGCATCTGACGCGCTCCCTGCGTCTTCTGGCGGGAGCGGGCCGGTAAATAGCCGTATAATCTGCGTGATCCGCATTCGCACTTGCCTCGCGCCGCAAGATGGAATATTGCCCTACACGCCCTGTTGTGCTTTTACCGTTTGGAATCAATATAAAAGTCGTTCGGAAATAAGACTTCGCTATAAGCTTTTTTTGAGGATGTCGGCAGTTAATCTCTTTGGTTTCAGTCATTTAACACCCGCCCTGCATACTGTACACACACTCATTTGACTTTCCCTCACTGATCCGTTGGTGCATACTTCACCCGGCGCGCCAGTTCGCCTCAAACTGTCAGGCTTTTCATGACCAGTCTTCCTGCTTCAGGCGTCTATCAATGTCTTGCCGAAGTCACGATCATCAATACGCGCGGGCTTCATGCGCGGGCGTCGGCGGCATTCGTGAAATGCGTGGAGAAATTCGATGCCGAAGTTACCGTCCTGAGAGACGGCGCAACCGTCAACGGCACGTCCATCATGGGCTTGATGATGCTGCAGGCAGGACCGGGATCGCGCATCGTCATCGAGACCGAGGGGCCTGAAGCGGAGGAAGCGATGGAAGCACTCACATCGCTGATCGAGCAGGGCTTTCACGAGAAAGACTGAAGGCTGCGCCTTTGCCCGCCGCGACCGGGGGAAAGCGTCACGCAGAGTCCTTCGCCAGCAACCATTTCGTAATCCCGTCGATTATCGACATCCGAAAGCGTCGCTGCAAAGCCTGCCCGGCGAGGCGGAATGTTTCGCAGAGTGTCGGTCAGCGCGTGAGGACCGGACCAGCGTACATTGTCGAACAGCCCGCCAATGCGCGGAAATGTTTTCAACCCCACCAGCCAGAATCCGCCATCCTCGGCACGACCGAACACGGCATCCCGGCCCGTCAACACCCTGAACGCATCGGCAATATGCGCGGCGCGAACTGACGGGAGGTCCGATCCGATCAGCACCGATCTGTCGGCCCCCGATGCGAGCAGCAACCGCTCCATCCGTGCACCCAGATCGCCGCCGCCTTGCGTCGCGCGCCTCACGTCCGCCGGCCAGCACCTTTTCCGCAATGCGCGATCCGGAGCCACCGCCAGAACCGTTTCCCAGCGCGGATCGTATGCCAGCCTGCGGATCAGGTTTGCGGTAACGCTGCGGTAGAAGCGCAAGGCCGCCACAGGGCCGATCTCCCGCGCCAGCCGTGTTTTCACCGCGCCCATCCGCGGCTCCTTCACCATGATGATGAGACGCTGACGCGCCCGTCCGTTGCGGCTTCTAACCATAGAGCCGAGCGATCAGGCGCGGCGGCAGGCGCAGATAGAACAGCGCCAGACATGCCGAATTGCGCATCATACGCCGCATATAACCGTCATCGCGATAGCGGCGCGCGCTGGTCAGCGCATCGGAGCGGAGCAGCGTGATCCGCCTGCGGCCGAGGCGGCGCACAAGATCGACATCCTCCATCATCGCAATCGGCCGGAAACCATCGACCTCGTCATAGAGCCGACGCGAGATCAGCAGCCCCTGATCGCCGTATGGCAGGCGCAGAATACGGCAGCGCAGGGCCACCGCCCATTGCACATAGGCGGGCAGGAAACCGTCATCGTCGAGCCGGAAGCGGAATGCGGCCGCGCGGTCCGGCCGGTCTGTGCTTTCGACACCCTGAATATGGCGAAAGGCATCCTCCTCCCAGCCGGGCTGCAAGACCGTGTCGGCATGAAGAAAAAGCAGCCAGCGCCCGCGCGCCTCCCGTGCTCCGGCGGCAAGCTGCTGCCCCCTGCCCTTTTCCGAACGCACGACACGCGCGCCCGCTTCGTCCGCAATCCGGCATGTCAGATCGTCGGACCCTCCATCGGCCACGATGACGTCCTTGACGAGCCCCTCGACCGCGGCGGGAATGAGCGCCGTGAGCGTGCGTCCGAGATCGTGCTGGGCGTTATATGTCGGGATGACGACGGAAATCATGGCTGCGGATCATAGCGGCTGAACACGTTTCCACAAGCTGTTCATTCGACGCATTTGTTCTTTATTTGTTCCGCGCCTTAAGCTATGATCGGGCATGGCCCGCAAACCGATCGCAAAACCACGTCCAGCCTCCCCCGATCAGCCCGCCGTCGACACGCAGCGGCGGCGGGGACGCGGCGCGCGCACCAACCTCACCGGCCGGTTCGACGCCCAGCTTCGCGAGGATTTCGACGATGGCTGGGAGGGCCTGGGCGAGTTGGAAGCCTTCAAGACGGAAATCCGGCTTGAGCAGGCGAAGCGCATCATCTCGACGAACGACTCGCCCGATATCGGTTTCGATCAGTCGATCAACCCCTATCGCGGCTGCGAGCATGGCTGCATCTATTGCTATGCCCGGCCGACGCATTGCTATCTCGGCCTGTCCGCCGGGCTGGATTTCGAAAGCGTGCTGATCGCGAAGACGAACACGGCGGAACGTCTGGAGCACGAACTTTCGCGTCCCGGCTATCAGGTGAAGACGATTGCGCTTGGCACCAACACCGATCCCTATCAGCCGATCGAGAAAACCTACACGCTGACGCGGCAGATTCTGGAGATCATGGACCGCACGAGCCATCCGGTCGGCATCGTCACGAAATCGGCTCTCGTGCTCCGCGACATCGACCTTCTTGCTTCGCTTGCCAAACGCGGTCTGACGAAAGTCTGCCTGTCGGTGACTTCCCTCGATCACCGCCTGTCGCGCAAGATGGAGCCGCGCGCCTCGACCCCGGAGCGCCGCATCGAAGCGATCGCCCGGCTTTCCGAGGCTGGCGTTCCAACGGGCGTCATGGTCGCGCCCATCATCCCGGCCATCAACGACGCCGAGATCGAGGCCATTCTTGAACGCTGCGCGGAAGCGGGCGCGAGCCGGGCCGGTTCGGTTCTGCTGCGCCTGCCGCTCGAAATCAGCGGGCTGTTCCAGGAATGGCTGGAGGAGGAGTTTCCCGAGCGGGCAAGGCGGGTCATGTCGCTTGTGCGGCAGACGCGCGGCGGCAAGGATTACGTATCGGAGTGGCGCGAAAGACAGACCGGCGCCGGCCCCTATGCGGAGTTGATCTGGCAACGTTTCCGCCTCGCCACGGCGCGTCTGGGTCTGAACAGTGACCGCACGCCATTGCGCTGCGATCTGTTCGATCCCCCGCGCGCGCCATCCCCGCAGTTTGACCTGTTCAAATCCTGATAATGCCACTTGCGATCGCTGATCGGGCGTGCAGTTTAATCGCCCATGAGACAATCGGGGATTGCACCAGCGCCGACGATCGAGACCGAGCACAGGCTGGCCGGTTCGTCGCGGGCGCTCATTGCGGGCGTCGACGAAGCCGGGCGCGGACCGTGGGCCGGGCCTGTCGTCGCTGCGGCCGTGATTTTCCCCACCGCGGACCTACCCGACGGGCTCGACGACTCCAAGCGCCTGACTGCAGAGCGGCGCGACATCCTGCATGATGCGATTGTCGAATGCGCCATTGTCGGGGTCAGCATCGTCGAGGTCCGCGACATCGACCGGCTCAACATTCTTCAGGCCACCATGCAGGCCATGTGCGAGGCGGTCGCACGGCTTGCCCGGACGCCGGAAACCGTGCTCGTGGACGGGAATCGCCCGCCTCAGCTCGCCCAGCGAACCGTCTGCGTGGTCGAGGGCGACAAACTCTGCCCGTCGATCTCGGCGGCCTCTATCATCGCAAAAGTCACGCGTGACCGGCTGATGGTCGATCTGGCGCAGGAATTTCCGGTCTATAGCTGGCACACCAACAAGGGCTACGGAACACGCTGCCATGCCGATGCCATCGCGCAATTCGGCGTAACCCCGCATCATCGCCGCTCGTTCGCGCCTATCCGCTCCGCGCTGGCGGGCGCTTCTGCCGACAGCATGCAGCCTACGGGCGAGATACCCGGCTCGTTTTGACAAACAATTGATTTTGAACTGATTATTCGACGATAAGGCAAAAAGATGAAACTCAGCGCACCGTCCTTCGGCATGTTCGCCGCCTCGACCGTTCTGGTCGCTCTCATTATCCTCTCCCGCTACTTCGCCATCGACGTCCCGATCCTGACGCCCATCGTGGCGCAGCACCCATTCGAAGTCACGCTCATCGCATGGGGCCTGCTTTTTGCAGCAGTGTCTTTCAATCTTTAGCGGACCGCGCAATATTGGAGCAGCGGGTCCCGGAACCGAACGGACGGGACTCGGGTTTCAATAGCGGTCGCCATTCCGGCGGCTCTGCTCTGCCGGGGAGTCCGCGTGTCCGCAAGGCCTCATTCATTCCGCTCCATCGTCAGCGGGCTTGCAATCCTATCGTTGCTGACGGGTCAGCTTTTGCCGGCCCATGCGCAGCAGAACAACGCCGCATCGCTGGTTACGATCGAGCAGTGCCAGAATCTCGATGATCCCGAGGTCCGCACGCAGCTTCGCGCGATCACGAAAACCGCGCTGACCGAACAGCTCGGCCAAATCGACTACAGCGCGCTCGTGGACAAACACTGGCAGGAGGCGAAGGTCAGCGCACGCCTCGATAGCGAAATTGATGATGCGGTCCGCATCGTCCGCGCCGACACATCCCTCGTCGACCGCGCCTATTCGACCATCAGCAAGGAGAGGGCGGAGCAGACAGCCATCGCCGTTGCCGAACGGGCCTTCGGCTCCGAAGGCTTCAAGGGCGCGCTGACCGATCTGGCGCAGGGCGTAGGCAAGGATTTCGGCGACAGGCTCGATGCCGCATCCAGCCGCTTGTCCGATCCCGTGATCGCCTGCGTGCGCACGGCGCTGCAGAGCCGCTATGGCGGCGCGGTCGCGCAGGTCTTCGAGCAGGAAACGCAAGGCAAGGTCGACGTCAACACGCTTGCGGCGGGAGCCCAGATCGAGACCTCCGATCTCGTGCTGGAGAATGTCGGCACGATCTCCGGTATCGTCCTGATCGTCAGTCGCCGGATCATTGCGCGAATGGTCGCCACGATGGGCCGCCGGGTCGCCGGTCTCGTCGCCTCGCGGATCATCTCCTCATTCACCGGCTTTGTTGGCCTCGCGCTCATCGCACGCGATCTCTATCAGGCGAGCGAAGGCGTTTTCCCGTTGATCGAGGAACGCATGAAATCGGCGGAAGCCAAGGATCTGATCAAGGAGGAGATCGCCAGATCCATCGAAACGGATCTCAAGGCGCAGATCGATACGATCGGGGATGAAACCGCCGAGCGGATCTACGCATTCTGGCAGGATTTCCGGCAAAAATATAATTTGTTGCTGACTCTTGCCGAGAAGAATACCGATTTTGCCAGGTTCCTGAAGGACCGGAAGCCGGACGAGTTGGGCCGGCTTGGAAGGCTCACCGCCATGCTCGTTGGCGAGGAAGGCGAACCCCGCGTTCTGGAGCGCGCGCGGGACGGCTCGCTCACACAGGCGATCATCACGCTGGATGAAATGGGCGTGGCGCTGGCGGTCAAGCTGAAGTCGCTCGAACAGGCGATGAAATGGGCCGAACTTGCGGGCAACCAGCTCCCGAAGGCGGTTGAATACGGACTGCCGGACGCGCTTTCGCCGGAGCAACTCGACAAGGGCCAGCTCGATGCGCTGCTTTCGCTTGAGAGCGGAGCGGCGGCGTTGCGGATCGCCAAGCTCGACAAGGGCCCTCGCGACAAACTGCTTTCCCTGCCGTCGGCAACCATGCGGCAACTCGCGCGCGGCCTCTCGGAGAGGGAGCTGAATTCGCTCGCCGCCTATCTTGAACAGCTGGACGATACCGCCGCCGCCCGCGTATTGAGGGAAGTTGCGGCCCAGCCGCGCCTGATGGACCAGCTGGACAGCGCCTCGCTGCGGCAGGCCATCGTCAAAAGCCGCGACCAGCTCTCCGCCGTCAGCATGTTGTTGCGCGACAACTCCGCACTCAATATCGCCCATATCGGCTCGGATCTGGCGCTCGTCCGCCAGGGGGACGTCAATTACCGCGTTTTCGTGGAACGTTACTGGGTCGGGCTGCTCATTCTGGGAGGGCTTGCGCTGCTGTTCCTCCTGGCCCTGCGCCGCCTGATCTTTGGACGGCCGCAAACCGTCATTATCAGAACTGAGGACGGCACGAGAAAGAAATAGGACATGGCGCTTTACACGACAGACCGGCCTTCGGACCGCAAAGTCAAGGAGGGAGAAATGATATGGGTGTCGGCGGTGAACGCGGTGAATATCTTCCGGGATGTTCGCGAAATCATCACCAACACTCTCGGCGGAAAGATGACGCGCTATGAGCGTCTCATGAACATGACGCTTGAGCGGGCGCTCGCCGAGCTGGAAACCAAAGCGCAGGCAAAGGGTTACGATGGTTGTCTGGGCGTGCGCATCAGCCATCCGCGCATCGCCGACGGCGCCTGCGAACTTTTCGTCTACGGGACCGCATTCAACTATGTGACGGATGCCAGCAATAACAGTTTGACATAAAAACGTTTCTGCCGTTGATTCCAGCCGCACAAAAGAAGGAAAAGCCATGAAACTTGGCAGTCAAGTAGCAGCGATCGTCGCGGGGGGCGCGAAAGGCCTGGGGGCCGCCGCCGCGGAAAAACTCTCTCAGGCCGGCTGCAAGGTCGCCATTCTCGACATGTACCGCGAGGAAGGCGAAGCGCTTGCAGACCGGATCGGTGGCATCTACCGGCATCTGGAAATTTCCAGCGAGATCACCGTGGATACGGCGCTGGACTTCGCCCGGGAAGAGCACGGCCTTGAACGCATCCTCATCAATTGCGCGGGCATGGCGCTTGAGCAGAAGGCGGTATGGCGCGATTTCGATACGGGCCGCCTGATGCTGCACGACATCCCCAGCTTCGAGCGCCTCTTGCAGATCAACCTGACGGGCACCTTCTATCTGGCGACGAAATCCGCCGCCGCAATGATGACGCTGCCTCCTCTCGAAGGCGGCATTCGCGGCGTCATCATCAATTCCGCCTCGCTCGCCGCGGAAGACGGACAGTCCGGACAGGCGGCTTATGCCGCTTCGGAAGGCGGCGTTCTGGCGCTGACCCGGCCGCTCGCCCGCGATCTTGTCGATGAGGGCATCCGCGTCGCCACGATCATGTCCGGCCTCTACGACACGCCGATCTTCGCCGAGCGTTCGGAAGACATGACCATGAAGGTGCAGACGACGGAGATGGATGCCAGCGTTGTCGCCGATCCGCACGAATTCGCCGACACCGTCATGGACGTGATCGCGGACGACTCGCTCAACGGCCAGTGGGTGCGCATGAAGAGCGCCAAGGCCCGCTGAACGGCCTGCCCCGGCCCCCGTAGAGCCCGAGAACGACGCTGACCAAGCAGGCATTCATTGGTTGTCCAACAAATGCCTGCTTCGATTCCTTAAGTTTCGCAGAGTTTTTTCGCAAAACGGGGAAGGCCATCCCCGCCTTCGCGGGGACATGCTTTTGCGAACTCTGCTTAGGCGCCGGGCACACACTCGGCAATATGCGCGCAGACCAACCCATTGATCGCGTCGCGATGCGTAATGGGGCTCATATGCCCGGCTCCCGTGACCGTCTCGACGCGGGCCTGTGGCAAGAGAGACGATAATATGTCAACCACTGCCCGACTCGGCTGAGGCGAAAGCTCACCCTGAATGAACAGCGCCGGCATCTGCAGCGCCGCGACATTGGCGAGCGACTGGCCCTCCAGATTTTTCGCCGTCTGAAATTCACTGTTGACCTTGTCCATGGTCGCCATGATACCGGCCTTCGCCTTTTCCGGCGTCATCTCCCAGTTCTTCGGACCGATCCAGAAACCCATATAGGCCGCCGCCGCTGCTTCGCGATCGCCAGCGCGGACATTCCGCTGCACGGCATCGACCAGATCCTCGATCGCCCGCCACTCATCCGTCCGCTCCCGCAGCTTGAGCAGGAAGAAGGACACCGGCTCGATCACGGTAAACGCGCGGGCAATATCCTTCGACAGCCGCAGCGCCTCAATCGTGACCGCGCCCCATAGGAATGGCCGACCAAATGAACCGGCTCGCCAGCGATCTCCGCCAGATCGAGGAGGATCTGCGCGTCATCGCGCAAGCTGAAGGTCCGCTGGCAGTGCCACGCCCCGCTCTGCCCATATCCGATGAAATCCGGCGCAAGCACACGGCGCCGGGGCGTCAGTTCATCGATCAAGGCCCGCCACATGGAGTGCGACGCGCTGGAACAATGGGAAAGGATAATCGGTGCTCCCTCACCTTCGTCGATATAGGCGATCTCCACGCCACTGCTCATCATGCGTTTCATCATCGATTTCTTTCCAGGGCCCCCTGAGGCCGGCGATTGAATCAACAGGAGAAAATGGGGCAATGATCGATTCTTCACCGCTTTGAGCCCGAATTTTAGTCACCCTGCAAACCCCCAGTCTCCGCACATCGCAAAAATCGCACACTGGCAAGCAGGATCGGCTCAAAAACACGCCTCGGTCTTCATTTATTCATGCAAGATTTCGCCTAAAAAGAGTGCAGGCTTTGATCTTTCGCCGTTTGGAAGGGATGTGTTAGGCTGTTGGTAACCACAAAAAAACTAATCTGTTTTACACACATGCGAGGGGGATCGCATCGACCTGTTAGTGAGAGAGGCGCATGGCAACCGTTACCTTATTACGTAATCCTGGCTCTCCAGCGACGCTTGAGGATTACGACGCCGGACCATTTTTCTGCGACCTCATCGGCAGCAAATCCCACCCGAACCAAGATCTGACGAAAATCTGGCAGCGCCTGCAGCATATGGAGCTGAACGATCTCGCCGGCCGCGCCAAGGATGCCGAACGCGAGCTTTTCATGCTCGGCATCACCTTCACGGTCTACAGCGAGCGCAATGCGATCGACCGCATCCTGCCGTTCGACGTCATACCGCGCGTCCTGACCGCGAAGGACTGGGCAAAACTGGATGCCGGCATCAAGCAGCGCGTCAAGGCGCTCAACCTGTTCATATGGGACGTCTATCACGAGCGGAAGATCCTGAAGGACGGCACGGTTCCGGCCGATCTGGTTTTGGGGAATTCGAATTTTGCCGAGGCTATGGTGGATTACGATCCGCCCGGCGGCACCTACGTACATATTTCCGGAACGGACATCATCCGCGACGAGAATGGCCGTTTTCTCGTTCTGGAAGACAACAGCCGCACGCCGTCTGGCGTTTCCTATGTCGTGGAAAACCGCCATCTGATGCAGCGCGCCTTTCCCGATCTCATGGAAGGCTTCGCCATCGAGCCGGTTTCCGATTACGGCGTTCATCTTGCAAACAAGCTGAGCGAAGTGGCCCCGCCGGTTCTGGGCGAGGCGCAGATCGTGCTCCTGTCGCCCGGCGTCTTCAACTCCGCCTATTTCGAGCACATCTTCCTTGCCCGCGAGATGGGCGTGCCGCTCGTCGAGGGCAGCGACCTGTTCGTCGAGGACGACCGCGTCTTCATGAGGACGGTCGCCGGTCCCAAGCCGGTCCATGTGATCTACCGCCGGCTGAACGATGATTTTCTCGACCCGGAAGTCTTCAACAAGGAAAGCCTGCTGGGCGTCCCCGGCCTGATGCGCGCCGTCCGCAAGGGCAATGTGACGCTGGCCAATGCGGTGGGCACCGGCATCGCCGACGACAAGGCCGTCTACGCCTACGTTCCGCGCATGATCCGCTATTATCTCGATGAAGAGCCGATCCTGCCGAATGTGGAGACCTATATCTGCCGCGAACCGGCGTCGCTGGCCTATACGCTCGACAATTTGAGCAAGCTCGTCGTCAAGCCGGTCGGAGAGTCCGGCGGATACGGCATTTGCGTCGGTCCGAAAGCCACCAGGGCCGAGTTGGACGAATGCCGCGCGCGCCTGAAAAAAAATCCCGCCAACTACATCGCTCAACCCATGATCAGCCTGTCCGTCTGCCCGACCCTTGTCGAAGACGCCGTGGAGCCGCGGCATGTCGATCTGCGGCCCTTCGCCGTGACCGGCAAGGAAACCTGGGTTATGCCGGGCGGGCTGACCCGCGTCGCGCTGCCGAAGGGCTCGATCGTCGTCAATTCATCGCAGGGCGGCGGCACGAAGGATACCTGGGTTCTCAAAGGGGACGGTCGATGAGCACCGCGCTATTATCGCGCCACGCCGAATGCGCTTTCTGGCTCGCGCGCTATCTGGAGCGCGCTGAAAGCATGGCGCGCATTCTGGAGGCGCAATCCTCTTTCCAGCGCGCCCGTCCGGACGAGGATGGCTGGGCGTGGATTCTCGCGCTCTATTCCGATCAGGACAATTTTCACAAGAAATACGCCGAAGCGACGGCGGAAAACGTCATCGCCTATTACGTCACTTGGCTGGAAAACCAGAGCTCCATTCTGGCCTGCATACGCTCCGCGCGCGAAAACGCCCGCGCCCTGCGCCCGCTGATCTCAAGCGACATGTGGATGCAGATCAATGACTTCTATTCACGGATGCTCGGCCTGAGCGAAAACGACTTTTCCGAAACGCGCCTGTCGCGCAGTTGCGACCAGATCAAGCGCGGCTGCTACGCGGAAATGGGCGTTGCAGAGAGTACGCTGTACCGCGACGAAAGCTGGCCGTTCTTCCGGCTCGGTCTGTTCATCGAGCGCGCGGACCAGACGAGCCGCCTGCTCGACGTGCAGTTCGCCCAGCGCGCCACCGGCGTCATGCAGGATCTGACGCCGGAACAGAACGCTAGCGTCTGGAACGCCCTCTTGCGGTCGGCCTCGGCCTATCACGCATTCCGGCGCACCTATACGCGCGGCTTCGACCCCGCAAATGTCGCCCGCTTCCTGATGTTCGACAAGAGGCTGCCGCGCTCCGTCGCTTTCTGCGTGGGCCAGATCGAGCGCATGGTCGGCAAGCTTCGCTGCGAGTTCATGCTGCGCAATTCGCAGCGCGCTTTCGAGAAGGTCGCGACGTTCCAGGCTGAGTTGCAGAAATCCGAAAACAGCGAGACCTTGCTGGAAGACCTGCATGCATTCAATGACTGGACACAGCAGGAACTGATCGGCCTGACCAGCGAACTGGGTGAAGCGTTTTTCGGCTGGGAAAAAGACGGCGGCCCCGAAGCGGAAGCTGTCACGCCGCCGCAAGAATCCTCTATGAGTCAGTTTCAGTCTCAGACAAGCCCTTGATTTTCCCTTGGCGGGCCGAATTCCGGAACCGGCAGGACGCATATTTGATTTTCTCGCATTCGGTGTCCGTTGCGGCGGCGGGGCGAGCGTGGAGGACGTATGACGCTGCATGTCGCGCTGACGCACAAGACCGAATACCGCTATGACCGGCTGACCGCCATGGCGCCGCAGGTCATCCGGCTGCGGCCTGCCCCGCATTGCCGGACGCCCATCCTCAGCTACTCCTTGTCGATCACGCCGAAAGA
>JBHJOB010000088.1:0-8734 GCA_050330195.1 Rhodomicrobiaceae bacterium
ACCACCGGGCAGGTTGCGCCCTGGGTCTATCAGCAGATCTCACAGACCTACATTCTCGACGCGGAGATGCGCGCGCGGCTCGCCGAACTCAACCCGACCGCTTCGGCGAAGGTGGCGAACCGCCTGCTCGAAGCGCACGCACGGAACTACTGGTCCCCTGACGCCGAAACGCTGAGCGCATTGCGCGAGGCGGGCGAAGAACTTGAGGACCGGCTCGAAG
The DNA here is from genome assembly GCA_050330195.1 of Rhodomicrobiaceae bacterium. Taxonomy (GTDB): domain Bacteria; phylum Pseudomonadota; class Alphaproteobacteria; order Rhizobiales; family Rhodomicrobiaceae; genus JAHQVI01. The sequence continues at coordinate 221 of JBHJOB010000088.1, forward strand.
GCATTCACGAAGGAGTGGCGGCATGAATTTAATGCTCGATACCGGATGCGGCGCTTGCGCGACCCTTCCCGACGGGGAAGGCAGCGTACAGGTGCATCTGGATCCGACGGACAAGATCGGAACCGCAAAGGTTTTCGCAGTCTACGGAAAGGGCGGGATCGGAAAAAGCACGACCTCGTCAAACCTGTCGGTCGCGTTCTCAAAGCTCGGCAAACGGGTCTTGCAGATCGGCTGCGATCCGAAGCATGATTCGACCTTCACCTTGACGAAAAAGCTTTGCCCGACGGTGATCGACGTTCTGGAATCGGTCGAGTTCCACACGGAGGAGCTGCGCGTCGAGGATTTCGTCTTTGAAGGCTATAGCGGCGTGATGTGCGTCGAAGCGGGCGGTCCGCCTGCGGGCACTGGCTGCGGCGGCTATGTGGTCGGGCAGACGGTGAAGCTGCTCAAGGAGCATCACCTGCTCGAAGACACCGATGTCGTGATCTTCGACGTGCTCGGCGATGTGGTCTGCGGCGGGTTCGCCGCGCCGCTGCAACATGCCGATCGTGCACTGATCATCACCGCGAACGATTTCGACTCGATCTTTGCAATGAACCGCATCGTTTCCGCGATCTCGGCAAAGGCGAAGAATTATGATGTGCGGCTTGGCGGCATCATCGCCAATCGCAGCGCGCAGACCGACGAAATCGACCGCTATTGCGAGACGACGCAGCTCAAGCGGATTGCGCATTTCCCCGATCTCGACATCATCCGCCGTAGCCGCCTGAAAAAATCGACGTTGTTCGAAATGGAGCCGTCGCCGGAATTGCAGGCCGTGCAGGAGGAATATCTGCGGCTTGCCGCAATGCTCTGGGCGGGTGTCGAACCGCTGACCGGCACGGCCATGAAAGACCGTGAAATCTTCGACTTTCTGGGATTCGATTGATGCCGCAAGCCTCATACGATACGCGCCGCGACCAGCTCCAGACCTATTTCGACGACACGGCCGTCGATGCCTGGAAGCGGCTGACCTCCGAAGCGCCCGTCAGCGGTATCCGCGCGACGGTGCGCGCCGGACGCGACAGAATGCGGCAGACGCTGCTCGACTGGCTGCCCGACGATCTTCTCGGTGCGCGCCTGCTCGATGCGGGCTGCGGAACGGGCGCGCTCTCCATCGAGGCTGCAAGGCGCGGTGCGGATGTCGTCGGTGTGGATTTGTCTCCCAAGCTCATCAAGGTCGCGATGAAAGGCGCGCTTCGCGAGCCGATGCTCGGCTCCGTCCGCTTTGTGGATGGCGACATGCGGGCCTCAAGTCTTGGCGCTTTCGACTATGTGGTCTGCATGGATTCGCTCATTCACTACCACGCGGATCACATTGCAGGCGTGCTCGGCGATTTTGCCGGACGAACGAGTCAGTCGATCCTGTTCACCTTCGCACCGCGCACGGCGCTGCTGACGGCGATTCACACCGTTGGCCGCTGCTTCCCGAGCGCGGATCGCGCTCCGGCCATCGAGCCGGTCAGCGAAAAAGCCATGCGCGCCGCAATCGAGGATTGCGCGGAACTCGGCGTCTGGCGGCCTTCCCGGACCCTTCGCGTCAATAACGGCTTCTACATGTCGCAGGCAATGGAGCTGGTCGCAAAGTGAAGCTGCAGACCCCACAGCTTTGGCAATATTGGCGGCAACTCGGCCCTCGGCTGCTGCCTTTCGCCGACGCCGCATCGGCGGAGTTGCCGCTGTCGCGTCTGCTGCGGCTTTCGCTCTTTCAGGTCACGGTCGGCGCGACAATGGTCCTGCTCATGGGCACGCTCAACCGCGTGATGATCCTTGAGCTGGGCATCTCTGCGGGCTTCGTGGCTCTGATGGTCGCGCTGCCGCTGATTTTCGCGCCGTTCCGTGCGCTGATCGGCTTTCGCTCCGACCATCACCGCTCCTTCCTCCGCTGGCGGCGCGTGCCCTATATCTGGTTCGGCACGATGCTGCAATTTGGTGGCCTCGCCATCATGCCCTTCGCTCTGCTGGTGCTCGGACCGGACGCACACGGCCCGGCATGGGTCGGTGCGCTTGGCGCCGGGCTGGCTTTCCTGCTTGTAGGCGCGGGCATGCACACGACGCAGACGGCAGGGCTCGCTCTGGCCACCGATCTCGCGCCGCAGGAGGCGCGTCCGCGCGTCGTGGCGCTGCTCTATGTGATGCTGCTGGTCGGCATGGTCGGCAGTGCGCTGGTTCTTGGCGCGCTGCTTGACGATTACAGCCCGAAACGGCTGATCCAGGTCATTCAGGGCGTGGCGCTGTTTACCTTCATCGTCAATGTCATCGCGTTGTGGAAACAGGAAGCGCGCAATCCGGCACGCACGGCGTTTGATCGCGACCGGCCCGCTTTTGGCGACGCCTGGCAGGAATTCACGCGCGGTGGACGCGCCAGCCGCCTTCTCGTCGCGATCGGGCTCGGGACAGCGGCATTCAGTATGCAGGATATTCTGCTGGAGCCCTACGGCGGCGAGATCCTCAACCTGTCCGTCGGCGCGACAACGGCGCTTACCGCATTGCTGGCGGGAGGAAGCCTGGCCGGATTCGGCCTTGCCGCACGCCGATTGACGCGCGGCGGTGATCCCTATCGCCTATCGGGTCTCGGCGCGCTGGCCGGAATCGCAGGTTTCGCGGCCATCACACTGGCCGGACCTCTGGAGACGCCGCTTCTATTCCGCTGCGGCACGGCCATCATAGGCTTCGGCGCCGGCCTGTTTGCGGTCGGCACGCTGACAGCGGCGATGGCTCTTTCGACCGGCGGCCAGAGCGGCCTCGCGCTCGGCGCATGGGGAGCGGTCAACGCAACGGCCGCAGGCGTCGCAATCGCGCTGGGCGGGACAATTCGTGACGGTGTCGACGCGCTGGCGCAAAGCGGCGCGTTGGGCGTCGCCCTGCAGACGCCGGCAACAGGCTATGCCGTCGTCTACAACCTCGAAATCATTCTCTTGTTCGCAACGCTCGTCGCAATCGGCCCGCTTGTCGGGGCCAGGAGCGGCCGCGACGCCTTGACAACGGGAAAATTCGGTCTGGCGGACATGCCAAGCTAGGCCATAAGGAGCGGAGGACAGCTCATGGAAACGGGCGCTATTACAAATCACATCGACGTCGCACAGGTCGTGCTTTATGCATTCTGGATCTTTTTTGCCGGGCTGCTGATCTATCTTCAGCGCGAAAGCCGCCGCGAAGGCTACCCGCTGGTTTCGGAAGTTGATGGCAAGCCGATGGATCACGGCGTTTTCATGCCGTCCCCGAAAACCTTTCTCCTGTCCGACGGCACGACCGTGACGGTTCCGCAAGTCGAAAAGGATCTTCGCGAACCAGCGCTGGAAGATCCGACCGGCACGCCGGGTTTTCCCTTCAGGCCGACGGGCGACCCGCTCACATCCGGCGTCGGCGCGGGTGCTTATACTCCGCGTGCGAAAAGACCCGATATTCTGTTCAATGGCCAGCCGCGCATCCTGCCATTGCGTGCGGCAGAGGAATTCTATCTCGAAGCTGACGATCCCGACCCGCGCGGCATGGCCGTCATTGGAGCGGACTGGGAGCAGGCGGGAACGGTGATCGAGGTCTGGGTCGATCGCGCCGAATATATCGCACGCTATTTCGAGGTCGAACTGCCGATGACTTCGATGCAGATCGCAACGCCCGCTGCTGACGGCGAGGATGCACAGCCACTCAGGCCGCTGCGGGTGCTTCTGCCGGTCAACTTCACCCAGATCAACTCGCTAACCGGCCGGATTACTGTCAATGCGCTGCTTTCCTCGCAATTCGCCAGCGTACCGACGACCGCCGATCCGGACCTCGTCACGCTCGATGAGGAAGAACGGATCTGCGCCTTCTATGGCGGCGGATATTCCTATGCAACGCCCATGCGGCAGGAGACGCTGTTGTGAGCCACGACGATTTCGCATTCGAACAGGCGCCCGGCTTGCCCGAGCCGCTGCCGCCGGGAGAAAACATACTCTGGAGAGGCGCACCGGACTGGCGTGCGATCGCACGGGGCGTATTTCATATCCGGCTGGTCGCCTTCTACTTCGCTCTGATGATCGTCTGGCAGGTGGCGACGGCCCTTTATGACGGCCAGCCGTTCATGGAGGCGGCCATGGGCGTGCTCTGGATGTCCGCCCTCGCCGGCATGGGTTGCGGCATTCTCGCCCTGCTTGCCTGGGCAACGGCCCGCACAACGGTCTATACGCTCACGGATGAACGGCTGGTCATGCGAATCGGCGTTGCGCTGCCCGTGACATTGAACATCCCGTTCAGCAAGGTCGCGTCGGCGTCGGCAAGATTTGCCGCCGATGGCACGGGAAATGTGTCCTTCCAGCTGACCGGCGACGAACGGATCAGCTATGCCGTGCTCTGGCCCCATGCGCGCCCTATCCGGATGAAGCGGGCCGAGCCGACGCTGCGTTGCATTCCCGACGCCGGACACGTTGCGAACATTGCGGCGCGCGCGCTTGCAGCGTCCACATCACGGCCTGCTGCGCGCCACAATCTTCAAGGTCCGGTCAATGTTCGGCCATTGCGTCCTGCTATGTCGGCGTCTGACGACAGCAATGCCGCCGCCGGCGCAATGGCGAGGAGCGCATGATGGCGGAGAAGCCGGACATGCAATATGAGAAGGTGCCGCGGTCGTTCCTGATCGCCGCGGGCGGACTGGTTGTGATGACGCTTCTGCTCGTCGCGGCCGCACGCCTTACCGGCTCCCTCGACAGCCAGGTGGGCGTGAAGACAGCCGTCGCGGAGGAATTCCTGCGCTTCGAAGATCTGCCAAATGGCGCCGTCGCCGTCTATTCCGCTCGAAACGGCCGGCTAATCGAAACAATGGAGCCCGGCACGAACGGCTTCGTTCGCGGAACGCTGCGGGCGCTTGTCCGCGAGCGGCGTCTGAAAAACGTGGCTGCCGAAACGCCCTTCCGCCTGCTTGTTGGCGAGGATGGCAGCTTCGTCCTGCACGATCCGGCCACCGACCGCCGCCTTGACCTGCGCGCTTTCGGACCGGCCAATGCGGGCGCATTCGCGAGCCTCATGTCAAACGGGAGCAACACGCAATGATCGGGCAACTCTTCAGCCGCAAGAGCTTCGATGTTCCCTGCACCATTGAAGTCGAGCACACCTTCGACAGCCTCCATGCGCATGTCGAACTGGACAATGGCATCGCAATCGAACCGGGCGACGAAGTCCTCGTTCACGGTGATCCGATCGTCGTTCCCTACGGCGAGAAAATGACCATCCGCCGCAACGCGACCGTGACGCGCGCCAGCCTCATCGAGCGCAAATGGACACGGATGACGGGCGATCTGGAATTCATGGAGCTGTGCGAATTCAGCTTCACCTCCGGGAGAAAACTATGACCATCGACTCCATGTCGCTGTCCAAGGACACAACGGCGATCGCGCAGCAGGACACGATGCTGACGCCGCGCTTCTATACCACGGATTTCGACGAACTGGACCGCATGGATGTGAGCAGCGTGCGCGGCGAGTGGGACCAGTTGATCGAGGAGATGCGCGCCGATCCGAACAAGGGGCACTTCAAGCAGAACGATCAGTGGGAGCATATCGACCTGAACGACCTGCCGGAAGATCTGCGCAAGGAGTTCATCGACTTCCTCGTCTCATCACTCACGGCGGAATTCTCCGGCTGCGTCCTTTATTCCGAGATGAAAAAGCGCGGCAAGAATCCCGACATCGTCGAGCTGTTCAAGTTCATGAGCCGCGACGAAGCGCGTCATGCCGGTTTCATCAACGACGCGCTGAAGGAATTCAAGATCGGCGTCGATCTCGGCTACCTGACCAAGACCAAGAAATACACCTTCTTCCGGCCGAAATTCATCTTTTACGCCACCTATCTGTCCGAGAAGATCGGCTATGCGCGCTACATCACCATCTTCCGGCATCTGCAGGCCCATCCGGACCGGCGTTTCCACCCGATCTTCAAATGGTTCGAACAGTGGTGCAATGACGAGTTCCGCCACGGCGAGGCGTTCGCGCTGCTGATGCGCGCCAATCCGAAAGTGCTGCAGGGCCTGAACAAATACTGGGTGCGCTTCTTCCTGCTCGCCGTCTTCGCGACCATGTATGTCCGCGACCATGCCCGCCCGGCCTTCCACAAGGCGCTCGGCGTCGATCCGGGCGAATATGGCTTCAAGGTCTTCCATATCACCTCCGAGATTTCCAAGCAGGTCCTCCCGCTCACGCTCGATCTCGACAATCCGGCCTTCCGCGCCGGTTTCGAAAAGCTGTGCGAAATCAGTGACGGGATGAACGCGGCGCGCCAGCGGGGCGGCATATGGGGGCGGATCAAGTTCGCCGGCCATGCGACGCGCGCGGTCACGACCTTCCTGCGGCTCTATTTCATTCCGCCCAAGGACAATGCGCTTCCCGAAAAAGCCCGCCTGGTTCCGGCCTGGTAAGCGAAAGCATTATAGATGTCGGAATACGCCCTGCCTGTCCTGTTTGCGCTTTTCCTCTGGTGGTTCTCGACCGGCGCAATCCTCTATCTCGACGGCTTGCCGCAACGGACCTTCAAATGGAGCATGGCGGGCGCGGTCGTCGTCCTTGTCGCCGGATTCTGGGGCCTGAGCGTTTCAAGCAACGATGCGAGCGTCAACGGCGCTTACGCCGCTTTCGCTTCAGGGCTTGCCATCTGGGCCTGGCAGGAGATCAGCTTCTATATGGGCTATCTCACCGGCCCACGGAAAAAGATGTGCGCGGATGGCTGCTCGGGCTGGCGGCATTTCGGCCACGCGCTGCAGGTCAGCCTTTATCACGAGCTTTCGATCATCGTGAGCGCCGCGGTTTGCCTCTGGCTGACATGGGACGCGCCCAATCAGGTCGGCCTGTGGACCTTCGTCATCCTGTGGTGGATGCATGAAAGCGCGCGGCTCAACGTGTTTCTCGGCGTGCGCAATGTGAGCGAAGCCTTTCTTCCGCCGCATCTGGCCTATCTGAAGAGTTTCCTTCGCGTCAGGACGATGAACTGGCTGTTTCCGTTTTCCGTCACGATTTCGACGGCAATTCTGGCATGGCTCATCTGGAAGACGGCGAGCGCGTCAACGCCTTTCGACATCGCCTTTTATGCGTTCCTGTCCGGGATCATGGGGCTGGCCGTGCTCGAACACTGGTTTCTCATGCTGCCATTGCCTTTCGAGAAGCTCTGGAGCTGGGGGCTTCTGTCGCGCAAGAGCGAGCCGATCGTCGTTGACGAAAAACCATCGAAGCCGTCCGGCGATACGCGCAGCAATTTCATTCAGGATACGGACGACCTATACGAATTCGACATGCAACGGGAAAAAGGCCGGCGCATCGGCGCACGGTACGGCTGAAGGGAGGCAAAAATGAACTACAACAAAATTCTGCAGGACCGGATCGGGCAGCTTCATGAGGAAGGCCGCTACCGCGTATTTGCCGATCTGAAGCGCCATTGCGGGGCCTATCCGCAGGCCGATCACTTCCCGCGCCCGGACCATGCCTCCAATGGCGGGCCAAGGCCCGTGACGGTCTGGTGCTCGAACGATTATCTCGGCATGAGCCAGCACCCGCTGGTGCGCGCGGCGATGCACGACGCCATCGACGCGGTCGGCGCCGGCTCGGGCGGCACGCGCAACATCTCCGGCACCACCCATTACCATGTCGAGCTGGAAGCCGAGCTTGCCGATCTGCACGGCAAGGAAACCGCCCTACTCTTCACCTCCGCCTATATCGCCAATGACGCCACGCTCTCCACGCTGGTCAAGCTGATCCCCGGCCTGGTGATCTTCTCCGACGAGAAGAACCACGCCTCGATGATCGAGGGCATCCGCCACGGCAATGGCGAGAAACGCATCTTCCGGCACAATGACCCCGAGCATCTGGAAACGCTGCTGGCCGAATATTCCAGCGACACGCCGAAGATCATCGCCTTCGAGAGCGTCTATTCGATGGACGGGCACATCGCCCCGATCAAGGCGATCTGCGACCTCGCCGACAAGTACAATGCGTTGACCTATCTCGACGAGGTCCATGCGGTCGGCATGTACGGACCGCGCGGCGGCGGCATCGCCGAGCGCGACGGGCTGATGGACCGGATCGACATCATCAACGGCACGCTGGCCAAGGGCTTCGGCGTGATGGGCGGCTATATCGCGGCGTCAAAAGCCTGCTGCGACGCCATCCGCTCCTATGCGCCAGGCTTCATCTTCACAACCTCGCTCGCCCCGGCCATCGCCGCCGGCGCCGCCGCCTCGATCCGGCATCTGAAGGTCAGCCAGATCGAGCGCGCCCGGCATCAGGAGCGCGCCCGCACGCTGAAGGCCAAGCTCAAAGGCCGCGGCCTGCCGGTGATGGACAATCCCAGCCATATCGTGCCGGTGCTGGTCGGTGATCCGGTGCATTGCAAGACCGTGACCGACATGCTGCTCGACCATTACGGCATCTATGTCCAGCCGATCAACTATCCGACCGTCGCCAAGGGCACCGAGCGCATCCGCCTGACGCCGACGCCGCTGCACACGGACGAGCA
>JBHJOB010000089.1:0-37487 GCA_050330195.1 Rhodomicrobiaceae bacterium
CGGCGCGCTCCGGGCTGGTTCTTTGGCATGAATGGCGCAATCGCACCCCAGGCTTCGTCGCTCAACCAAAAAAGTCTGCTCATCATCCGCTCCCCTATCCCGTGCAGGAAGCTGAATCAGGATTTGCTAATATAAATCAATTGAGTGATTGGGTTTTGAGCCTAGTCAATCATTTCAGTCCTGATATTTAATGAATAGATTCTTCAATCGGTAAAGCGCGTTGAGCGCGTCGCGCGGCGTCATCGTGTCGGGGTCGATTTCGGCGAGCGCGGCAGCCAGTTCGATGTCCGTCTGCGGTGCGTTGTCCGCCTCGGGCGCTTGCGGCGCGGCGGCGGCGAAAAGCGGCAGCTCTTCCAGAACGGCGCTGTTTGGCTTTCCCTGCGTCTTCTCAAGCTGGGCGAGCACCTGCCGCGCCCGCGCAATCACCGGCTTCGGCAGCCCCGCCAGCTTGGCCACCTGGATGCCGTACGAGCGATCCGCCGCGCCAGCGATCACTTCATGCAGAAAGACGATATTGTCCTTCCATTCCTTGACGGCCACGGTGACGTTCGTGGCGCTGTCGAGCTTTTGCGCCATTGCGGTCAGCTCGTGATAATGCGTCGCGAACAGCGCGCGGCATCTTGTGACGTCATGCAGATGCTCGACGGCCGCCCACGCGATGGACAGGCCGTCGAAAGTCGCCGTGCCGCGTCCGATCTCGTCGAGGATGACGACCGAACGCTCCGTCGCCTGATTGAGGATCGCCGCCGTCTCGACCATCTCGACCATGAAGGTGGAGCGCCCGCGCGCCAGATCGTCCGATGCGCCGACACGGCTGAACAGACGGTCCGCGACGCCGATATGCGCCGAAGCGGCGGGGGCGTAGCTGCCCATTTGCGCTAGGATGACGATCAGCGCATTCTGGCGCAGGAAGGTGGACTTGCCCGCCATGTTCGGGCCGGTCACGAGCCAGAGGCGCTGGCGGCTGAGATCGCAATTGTTGGCAATGAAGGGCCCGGAGCGCTCTTTCGCCAGAGCCTGCTCGACAACGGGGTGCCGCCCGCCGCAGATCGCGAATGCCGTGCTGTCATCGACGACCGGGCGGCAGTAATTCTGCTCCTCGGCAAGTTCGGCGAGGCTGCAATAAGAGTCCAGCTCGGCGAGCGCGGTGGCGCAGGCGGTCAGCATCCGCTCTCCGGCGAGCGCCAGTCCGCGCAATTCGGCGAATATCTCCAGCTCCAGCGCCAGCGCCCGATCCGCCGCGCCGGTGATCCTCGCTTCGATGCCGCTCAGCTCTTGCGTCGTGAAACGGATCTGGTTGGCGAGCGTCTGCCGGTGCCGGAAAACATCGTTATGCGGCGTATTTTGCAAGGGACCGGCATTGGCGGCGGTCGTCTCGACGAAATAGCCGAGAATGTTGTTGTGCTTGATCTTCAGCGTCCTGATGCCGGTCTCGTCGGCATAGCGCGCCTGAAGGCGGGCGATCAGGCCCCGGCTGTCGTCCCGGAGCTGGCGGTTCTCGTCAAGATCGGCGCTGAAGCCCGAGCGGATGAAGCCGCCGTCGCGCTTGAGATGCGGAAGCTCGTCGCCGAGCGCGGCGTTGAGTTTCTCGCGGAATGCGCCGTCTTCCGCGCCGATGCGTTTTGAAATATCGGCGATTTCGGCAGGCGCGCCGTCGGAGGCAAGCGGTTCGTCAAGGAGGCGCATGATTTCGGTCGCGCAATTCAGCCCGTCGCGGATACCGCCGAGATCGCGGGGGCCGCCGCGCTCCAGCGACAGGCGCGAGAGCGCGCGGGCAATGTCGGGCACGCCCTTGAGACAGTCGCGCAATTTGGCGCGGAACATCTGACGGTCCTTGAGGAAGGCGACCGCGTCGAACCGCGCTTCGATGGCGGCGGGATCGGCGAGCGGGCTGGCGAGGCGCGCGGCCAGTTCGCGCCCGCCCGCATTCGTGACCGTCCGGTCGATTGCCGCGAGCAAAGTGCCCTGCCGTCCGCCTGAGAGCGAGCGAACCAGCTCCAGATTGGCCCGTGTCGCCGCGTCGATGAGGAGCAGGCCGCCGCCGCTCGTCCGCTTCGGGGGCCGCAGCACCGGCTTCGATCCGATCTGCGTGATCTCGATATATTTGAGAAGTGCGCCCGCCGCGCCCAGCTCGGCCTTGCTGAACGCGCCGAATGCGTCGAGCGCGGCAACGCCCAATTCGCTTTTCAGCGCCGATGCGCCGCCGACGGGGTGAAAATAGATGTCGGGCACCGGCGTTATTGCTGCGCCGGCGTGTTCGATCAGGCCGCGCAGGGGCTTGTCGCCGCTCAGAGCGTCGGCGAGCAGAACCTCGCGCGGCGCCAGCCGTGCGATCTCGCCGGACAGGTCGGAGACGGCGCATTCGCCGATCAGGCATTCACCAGTGGAAATGTCCGCCGAAGCCAGCGCATAGCCGTTCCGCTTGCCGCCCTCGGCCATCTCGCAGATGGCGGTCAGGAAATGGTTCGCGCCTGCATCCAGCAGCGTCTCTTCAGTGATCGTGCCGGGCGTCACCAGCCGGATCACGTCGCGCTTGACGACCGATTTCGCGCCGCGCTTTTTCGCCTCCGCCGGATCTTCCAGCTGCTCGCAAATGGCGACGCGGAAACCATGCGCAATCAGCTTCTGCAGATATTCCTCCGAACGCACCACCGGCACGCCGCACATGGGAATATCCTCGCCCTGGTTCTTGCCGCGCTTCGTGAGCTGGATGCCGAGGGCGGCGGACGCCTTGACGGCGTCGTCGAAGAACAGCTCGAAGAAATCGCCCATGCGGTAGAACAGCAGGCAATCGGAATTGGCGGCCTTGATGCGCGCATATTGCGCCATCATCGGCGTCATGCCGGCGCTGAGGGCTTCGGCCTCCATGTCGGCGTCCACCGTGTCCGACCGCTTCGCGCCGAACGCGATGCCGCCATCTTCCTTCATCACGCGGTTTGTCGCGTGTTCCGCCATGAACGCCCCCGGATCGCGCCTCGATCAAGATCATTTCCTTGCGGAAAGGACCTTGATCTCGAACTGCTGTTTTTTACGCTCGGTTTTTCCGAAAAACGTGTCCCCGCGAAGGCGGGGATGGTGTCCATTTTATCGGACCTCGCGTCACTGCGCTGATGCAAAACCCACACAGATGCTTACAGAAAGGCATAGCGCGGTGAAACTGGCGCTGGAAAGTCCCGACCTTGAGAAATGCACCGCTTGTTTCGTTCGAGCGCTGGCGCTAGTTTCATGTATTCAAAAAGCGTTCTTATAAAGAGGCATTAGCGCCTCGCTGGAAACACCCAAGAACAAAGACAAAAACATGGCATTGGATATTGATGAACTGGCGGCTTCGAGCACGCCGGATAGCGAAGCGTTTCCCAAAGAGGCGGCGAACTCGGTTAAAAGAAAGTCCGGAAAGATGGCCAAGTCAGCCGATACCTCGTTCACGCGTCAGGACGCGCTTCACTTTCACCAGATGGGCGGCAAGCCCGGCAAGCTGGAAATCGTGCCGACCAAGCCGGTCGCGACGCAGCGCGATCTGAGCCTCGCCTATTCTCCCGGCGTGGCTGTTCCAGTCGAGGAAATCTCCAAGGATCCGAGCCTTGCCTACGATTATACGGCGAAGGGCAATCTGGTCGCAGTGATCTCCAACGGTACCGCGATTCTGGGCATGGGCAATCTCGGCGCGCTGGCGTCGAAGCCGGTGATGGAAGGCAAGGCGGTGCTGTTCAAGCGCTTCGCCGATGTCGACTCGATCGATCTGGAAGTCGGCACCGAGGATGTGGACGCCTTCATCAACGCCGTACGCTATCTTGGCCCCTCTTTCGGCGGCATCAATCTGGAGGACATCAAAGCCCCGGACTGCTTCATCATCGAACAGCAGCTCCGCGAGATGATGGACATTCCCGTTTTCCACGACGATCAGCACGGCACGGCGATCATCGCAACGGCTGGCCTTATCAACGCGCTGGAGCTGACCGGACGGGAACTGAAAGACGTCAAATTTGTCTGCAACGGTGCCGGATCGGCGGGAATTGCCTGTCTTGAACTCCTCAAGGCGATGGGGCTGCCGAACGAAAATGCCATCCTGTGCGACTCGCGCGGCGTCATCTACAAGGGCCGCGAAAAAGGCATGAACCAGTGGAAGTCCGCTCATGCCGTGGACACGCCGGCTCGCACGCTGGCCGAAGCTCTTGAAGGTGCCGACGTTTTCTACGGCCTTTCGATCGCCGGTGCGCTGACGCCGGAGATGGTCGAGAGCATGGCGCCCAATCCGATCATTTTCGCCATGGCCAATCCCGATCCGGAGATCACCCCGGAAAAGGTCGCGGAGATTCGCGACGACGCGATCATGGCCACGGGCCGGTCGGACTATCCGAACCAGGTCAACAACGTTCTCGGCTTCCCTTACATTTTCCGCGGCGCGCTCGACGTTCAGGCATCGACCATCAATGACGCAATGAAGATCGCTGCCGCCGAGGCCTTGGCCGAACTGGCGCGCGAGGACGTGCCGGACAAGGTGGCCGCAGCCTATCAGGGGCGCCGTCTGCGTTATGGCCCGGACTACATCATCCCCGCGCCGTTCGACCCGCGCCTGATCAGCCGGATTCCTGCCGCTGTTGCCAAGGCCGCCATGGATTCCGGCGTCGCGCGCAAGCCGATCGTGGATATGGACGCCTATGCCGCGCGGCTGGATGCAAGACTCGATCCTGCCGCCTCATTCCTGCATTCGATCTTCTCACAGCTTCGCCAGACGCCCAAGCGGGTCGTCTTTGCCGAGGGTGAGGAGCAACAGGTCGTTCGCGCGTCCAACGCTTTCTACAATGCCGGTCTCGGCACGCCCGTCCTGGTCGGCCGCACCGAGCAGATCAAGGAAACCTTCCGGGGCGCGGGAATTCCCTGCCGTGATGCGGTCGAAATACACAACGCGCGGGACTCTCAGCATAATCGCGAATATGCCGAATTCCTCTATTCCCGACTTCAGCGGAAGGGCTATCTGTTCCGCGACTGCCAGCGCATGGTGAATACGGACCGCAATATTTTCGCGGCCTGCATGCTGGCCTGCGGCCATGCAGACGCCATGGTCACGGGAACGACTCGAAACTGGTCCACGGCCTATGCCGATGTCCGGCACGTGCTCGACCCCAAGCCCAGCCATACCGTTATCGGCGTTTCGCTGGTAATCTCGCGCGGGCGCAGCGTGCTCGTTGCCGATACGTCCGTGCATGACATGCCGAACGCCGAGCAACTCGCCAACATCGCAGTCGAGGCGGCGCGCGTGGCGCAGCGTCTCGGCTTCGAGCCGCGTGTGGCCATGCTGGCTTATTCGACGTTCGGCCATCCTCGCGGCGAGCGTTCGGAGCGGGTCGCCGAAGCCGTGCGCCTGCTCGACCGGCGCGGCGTGGATTTCGAATATGACGGAGAAATGGGCGCCGATGTTGCGCTGAACCGGGAGGCTATGGCCCTCTATCCGTTCTGCCGCCTTTCGGATACGGCCAATGTGCTGGTCATGCCGGCGTTCCACTCAGCGAGCATTTCGACGAAGATGCTTCAGGAACTGGGCGGCGGCACGGTCATCGGTCCGTTGCTTGTCGGAATGTCGAAACCAGTACAGATCGCTTCGCTTGCCTCAACGGACAGCGACCTGGTCAATATGGCGGCGCTGGCGGCTTACGACATTTCCGGCTGAAGCGGGGCATTATAACGCTCTGTTCAGTTGAAGCTGATGTAAAAACGAAAAACTCCGCTCTGGAATATTGAGAGCGGAGCTTCGTGGTCTTCCGTATATGGTTGCGTTTCCGCTGGATCTATATTGATGCGGGAGCGCAATCGGTTCTAGAGCCATTTAAATGGCTTCCTCGCGATGCGTTCGGCTTCCGCACGCCCAAGACCGATGTCCTTGAGCAAATGATCGTCAAGCGACAGCAAGTCGCGCCGTTCCCGCCTGTGATCGAGATAGCGCTCGAAGCGCAGGACAGCCCGAGTGAACAGGCTCGGCCGCGAGGGCTGCTCTCTATGGATGCCCGCATCGGCATCGAACTGGTTCGTCTTCATCAGCATTTCTGACCTCATGATCGAAGTGATTAGGAAATGCGCGCGCTCACCTTATTTAATGCGAAAGCTTGCATTAGGAAAACGAATGTTTATGATCATGGTCATTAGGGTTCGTTATGGAGAAAGCGATGCGCCGGACCGTGGATCTGACATTGCTACGGACAATGGTTACTGTCGCGGAAACAGGCGGCATGACGAGTGCGGCCCGCGCGCTCAATCTGACTCAGGCGGCTGTCAGTCAGCAGATTCGCCGGCTTGAGGAGCATTTCGATTGCGCCCTTTTTTGCCGCGACAATCGCAGGCCCGTGCTGACGCAATGCGGCGAGCGGCTGGTTGCCTATGCGCAGCGGATGCTGGCATTGAATGACGAGGTCTGGAGCATGATGACTTCACGCGATTTCGAAGGCGAAGTCCGCCTGGGCATCCCGCACGACATCATCACGCCCTTTATTCCGCCGATCCTCAAAAGCTTCAACCAGAACTGGCCGCGCGTGCGCGTTCAACTGGTCTGCGAAGCGACGGTTACGCTGCTGGATCTGCTGGAAGAAAACCGGCTGGACCTGACCTTGACGACGGAAGCTCAGCCCGGCAACCGGGGCGAGTTGCTGTTGCCCGATCAGCTCGTCTGGGTTGGCGCGCAGAACGGCGAAGCCTATCAGCGCCGCCCCTTGCCGGTTACTTTCGGTGACAATTCCTGCATGTTCCGTGTCCCGGCGATAAAAGCGCTCGGCGAGGCAGGGCTGGATTGGCATCTGACTTGCGAAACGAAGGACTTCAGCCCCTATTGCGCAACGCTTCAGGCCGATCTGGCCGTTGCGCCGATGCTGACGCTTACGGTGCCGAATTCGCTTCGCGTGCTTGGGAAGGCGGAAGGTCTGCCGCCGCTGCCGGTGTTCTACATCAATCTGCGGCTTCCGCAGGCCGGTGCGAGAGATGTGGCCCAGGAGATGGCCCATGTGATCCGCGCCGGATTTGCGAAACCTTATCGCTCCGATATCGCGGCGTAAGCGAAGCGTATCGGCAGGCATCCACGCAAGGCAGGATAAAAAAGGCCTCCGCCGTCTGGCGGAGGCCTTCAAAATTGCGTGAAGTAGAACCGCTTACTTGCGGCGCTGCCCCAGTCCCATCTTCTTGGCCAGTTGCGAACGCGCCTGTGCATAATTCGGTGCGACCATTGGGTAGTCGTGCGGAAGGCCCCACTTTTCGCGGTATTCCTCCGGCGACATATTGTAATGCGTCCGTAGATGGCGTTTCAACGACTTGAATTTCTTGCCATCTTCCAGGCAGATTATGAATTCAGGCGTTACCGAGCGTTTGACCGGAACTGCCGGCTTCAATTCTTCCATCGGCGGCTGCGTCGCATTGACAGAGGCGCGCGACAAAGCGTCATGCACGTCGTTGATGATGTTCGGCAGATCACCAGCAACAACCGTGTTATTGCTCACATAGGCGGAGACGATCGTCGTCGTCAACTCCACCAACTCGTTGTTATCGGATTTCATATCCATCATGTGCGGTCTCCCACTGTCCTTTTTGGACATAGTTGATTTCATTCAAACAATTCCAGATGAAGCTGGGGATCCATCCGGGACCGTATTCTCCAGAGCTTGAGAGGTGAAGTTCGCAATCCATCTAGTTTGATTCTCGTAATTCTCGTTAGCACCAATGGATAAAGCTAACTTCTGAGAAGCATAATATTCAAAAAACATTTGTTTTCAAGCAAAACTCTTTACCTGCACGAAAAGTATAATGAATTAGCGAGCTTTAGTTGTAAACACGGTGACGGATAGTTCAAATTGTGTCGAAAATTTTATCGGAACTTTTACGCCTTCCGCGTCAACACACGCCTTCAGTGAATTTAGAACATTAAAAATCACAAAGAATGGTGTTCATTAAGAGATATGTGCTGGAAAAAGAATATATGTTTCCGGATCTCGAAGACGCGGTTCCACACCTTGTCCACTGCATTCACCCCACAAAGTGGGTGGGAAATCCGAACTTTCCAGCCATAAAGATAGCTGTAGCATTCGATGCAATGAATAGCTGGCGCGTGCGTTTGAAATCACCATGCGGTTTAATGACGCAGTAACCAGCAATAGAGTCGGAACCTACGGTAAAACATGAGTAACCAAATGGGTTATGTGAAAAATATAGGCGTCAGGGCTCTGAATATTGAGATCCGGAAGAGTGGCGACAAACCCTTATAATGCAAGAAATCGGGGATTCGAACGTTGTTGCGCTCGACAACGGATTTCGCCATGAAGTCGGGAGCATTACCGATATAGCTATTCGTGCTCCTGAACACGGCTCCAACGAGGATAGCCGGCAGTCTATAGTCTTGCGAAGCTTGGGGCAGGCCGGATTGTGCGGCAGATGGCCGTCCTTGCTTTGAAAGGAGCCGCCGAGCGTAAGCAAGTTTGCCAGCAATATGCCGCCAACGAGCAAAAGCGGCAGGACCATATTGATCGGCGGCCAGAATCCCGCGCCTTGGAGCAATCCCGTAAAGGGTGGCGTCAGCACCACGCCCGGAGCAAACTGGAGCAAGAACAACATGAAAGCAACAGCCGCAAGATGTCCGGTCTTGCCTATATCGTTATGAAAAAAGCCGCGCAATGCCGTGATCGATCCGTAAGAAATGCCGCCATTTCGAGAAATGCCGCAGAATTTACCCTTTGAGAGCTGTAGCGTTATCTGCAAGCTCTTCTAAAATCAATGACATGTCCCAATCTTATGGTTGCGAATCAGCAACAGTCGCAAGGAGTACCGCAGAGTGAGCGAGAAAACGACAAAAACGGATGCCGACTGGAAGGCGCAGCTTTCGCCGGAAGCTTACAAGGTGACACGCAAACACGGTACGGAGCGCGCCTTTACGAGCCCGCTGAACGCCGAGAAGCGCGACGGCATGTTTCATTGCGTATGCTGCGGCGCACCGCTGTTCTCGTCCGATGCAAAATACGAATCCGGGACCGGCTGGCCGAGCTTTTACAAGCCGGCCGATGGGGCCGACATCAGCGAGCATGACGACAGGTCGCTGTTCAGCCGGCGCACCGAGGTCCGCTGCGCAAATTGCGATGCCCATCTCGGCCATGTTTTCCCGGACGGGCCGGAGCCGACCGGACAGCGCTACTGCATCAACGGTGTCGCGCTGAACTTCGAACCCAAGGACTGACGCTGCTTGCGTCCGCCGTGCGCTCGGGTTTATCTGCCCTCAACGCATGAGCTGAGGGGCGTGCTGCCTGCACCCCCTCACCAAAAACCGGCAGGAGCCATGACAGATACTTCCACGAATGAACGGCCGGCCGCGCCGAGCGCCGAAAAACGCCCCCTGACAATCGAGAATCACGGCATCGAACGCACCGACGATTACGCATGGCTCCGCGCGGATAACTGGCAAGAGGTCATGCGGGAGCCGGACGCGCTGGCCTCCGACATCCGCGAATATCTGCTGAGCGAAAATGCCTATACGCAAGCCGCTCTTGCCGGAACAACGGATCTGCAGGAGACGCTGTTCAAGGAGATGAAGGGCCGGATCAAGGAGGATGACGCAACCGTGCCGTCGCCCGATGGCGAATGGGCCTATTTCGTCAGCTTCGTGACCGGAGGTCAGCATCCGCAATTCTGCCGCCGGCCAAGAGAGGGCGGCGAGGCGCAGATCCTGCTCGATGGCAACGCGCTCGCCGAGGGCAAGGCGTATTTTCAGCTCGGCGGCGCGGCGCACAGCAACGACCACAAGCTGCTCGCCTATGGCTTCGACGACAAGGGCTCGGAGTTCTATACGCTCAAGTTCCGCAATCTCGATACCGGCGAGGATCTTGCCGACGAGATCGCTGAAACGACCGGCGGCGGTGTGTGGAGCGCGGACAATCAGTGGATCTTCTATACGCGCCTCGATGAAAATCATCGCCCGCGCCAGGTCTACCGGCACCGTATCGGCGCCAGCCCGAGCGAAGACGTGCTGGTCTATGACGAGCCGGACACGGCGTTTTTCGTCTCGGTCGGCGACACTTCGGACCAGCGCTATATTCTCATACAGTGCGGCGACCATCAGACGTCCGAAGTTCATCTTATCGACGCACACGCCGTTGACGCCGCGCCTGTCCTTGTCGCAGCGCGGGACGAAGGTCACGAATATTCCGTAGAGCATCGTGACGGGCGGCTTATCATCCTCACGAATTCCGGCGACGCAGAGGATTTCCGCATCGTCGAGGCCGGTATTGGCGAGCCGCGCGAGAACTGGGCGGAGTTAGAGCCGCACCGGCCGGGCAGGCTGATCATCGACACGCTGGTCTTCAAGGATCATCTCGTCCGCCTCGAACGCGAGCACGGCCTGCCGCGCGTCGTGATCCGGCGGTGGGCGGACGGAGACGAACACAGCATCGCCTTCGACGAGGAAGCCTATTCGCTGGGCGTCATCCCAGGTTATGAATTCGCCACGAACCAGCTCCGTTTCAGCTATTCGTCCATGACCACGCCGGGCCAGGTTTACGATTACGATATGGCCACGCGCGAGCGCGTTCTGCGCAAGACGCAAGAAGTGCCGAGCGGCCACAATCCGGACGATTACGTCACGCGCCGCGTCTACGCACCGGCGGCCGACGGCGAAACGGTGCCGATCTCGCTGCTCTACCGCCGCGAAACGCCGCTCGACGGGTCCGCGCCGCTCCTGCTCTACGGCTATGGCGCTTACGGCATCGCGATCCCGGCGTCATTTTCCACCAATTGCCTGAGCCTCGTCGATCGCGGCTTCGTCTATGCCGTCGCCCATATTCGCGGCGGCAAGGACAAGGGGTATGGCTGGTACAAGGCCGGCCGGCGGGTGAAGAAAGTCAACAGCTTTACCGATTTCATCGCGGCCGGGCGCTATCTGGCGGACAGCCGGTTTACCAGCGCCGGCAATATCGTTGCGCATGGCGGTTCGGCCGGGGGAATGCTGATGGGCGCGGTCGCCAATATCGACCCCGAGCTGTTCAAGGGCATCATCGCGGAGGTCCCTTTTGTCGATGTGCTGAACACGATGCTGGACGCGACGCTCCCGCTGACCCCGCCGGAATGGCCCGAATGGGGCAATCCGATCACCAGCCGCGAGGATTTCGAGACGATCGCGGCCTACTCCCCTTACGACAATGTCCGTCAGCAGGCCTATCCGCATATTCTCGCGCTCGCAGGGTTGACCGATCCGCGCGTCACCTATTGGGAACCCGCCAAATGGGTGGCGAAGCTGCGCGCGGCGAAAACGGACGAAAATCTGCTGCTTCTGCGCACCAACATGGATGCGGGGCATGGCGGCGCGTCGGGCCGTTTCGACCGGCTGAAGGAAGTCGCGCTCGCCTATGCGTTCGCGCTCATGATCACCGGGCGCGCGGAATAGAATGGCGATCCGGGCAGGCAGGAAAGCAGGCGCAGGACGCTACACCGACCTTCCTCCCGCGATCCGCTCGGAGGCCGATCTCGCCGCGCATGTCGAAGCGCTTGCAGCGGCTCATCCGCAATTCCACCCGTTGCTGACGACCGCGGGAGCCGTGCCCTTGCGGCTTATCGAGCCGGGCTTTCGTGGCCTGTTCTGGATCGTCAGCGGACAGCAGATTTCGGTCGCGGCGGCCCGTGCGATCTTCGCTCGCGCCGAAGCCTCGCTCGGGGAAATGTCCGCCGAGCGTCTCGCCGACGTGGACGATGGCGTGCTCAAGACGGCGGGACTGTCCGCGCCGAAGATCCGCACATTGCGCGGTGTTGCTACCGCTGTTCTCAACGGCGAACTGGACATCGACAGCCTGGCAGATCTCGAAGCCGAGGCAGCGGTCGCGCGGCTCTGCACCGTCAAGGGCATCGGCCGCTGGACCGCCGAAGTCTATCTGCTCTTTGCGCTGGGCCATCCGGACATATTCCCGGCCGGCGATCTTGCCCTGCGCGAAGGCGCGCGGATGGCGTTCGCGCTGGATGCCCGCCCCACGGAGAAAGAGGTGATCATCCGCGCCGAAGAATGGCAGCCATACCGCTCGGCGGCGGCTCGTCTGATCTGGGCCTATTACGGCGCGGTCAAGCGCGGCGGCGCGCCCGTTACGCCCGCATAGCGGCGTCATACGCCTTGCCGATCTCGACATCGATACTTTCCGGCACCGCGCGGTCGGGCAGGAACAGCTTAACTGCCGCGAGCGGATAGGCGACAAGAGCGAGGTGGCAATTGATCAGTGGCCGGTCCACGCGCCGGGCGAAAGCGGCAATTTCGTCCTTCGCCTCATCATTGACGCCGGCGATCGCCAGCGCCAGCTCATCCGGCGTGTTCGGCTTCAGAAACTCCGACTGGCGGCAGCAGGCAAGAATGATCGCGGCATCGTGCTCCGCTCGGCAAAATCGGGGCGTCGCCAGTGCGGCGTGTTTGCCCGTTTCGAGCGATGCGCCCCGCAGGGCTGCCAGAAATCCGGACTGGCTGCGGCGCACCGCGTCATACCAGGCGGCGGCAAGCAGCGCTTCACGCGATGCATAGCGATGATAGAGCGAACCGATTGAGACGCCGGTGCGCGCCGAAAGGTCTTGCAGCGTGATCGTGCCGTTGCGTGCGATCTCCGCCCCCACGGCGGCAAAAATGACGCGGTCCTCGAATGTTGACTTTCGACCCATTTAGAATCCTAATTCTAGAATTATTATTCTACAAAATGGAGGCGACGATGCAATCGGTGTTATTATGGTCGGCGGCGGCTGTTTCTCTGACAGGTTTCGCGGTTCACACCTTCATGGGCGGCGCCGTCGTCGCCCGCCCGCTGCTGGCGGATCGGAACCTTCCCAAAGCCTCCAGATGGCTCAGCTATTATTGCTGGCATGTCGCCACCGTGATGCTCTTGTTCACCAGCGGCGCCTTCGCCTATTCGGCGACCTATCCCGGCCGTCTGGAGCTTGCAATATTCGTCTCCAGCCTCGCCATTGTGCTGTCCCTGCTGAGTGCGGCCGTTGCGTTCAAGGCCAGGATCAATCCGTTGCGGTTGCCCTCGACAACGCTTCTTGCGCTGACGGGGCTGCTCGGCTGGGGTGGCATCGCCGCCTTGTGACGAATGGCGCGGGATCAAACCTGTGCCGGAGCGCCCGGCTGCGGGAAGCGCGCCTTGATCCGCTGGAACAGGCCGTCGCGCACGTCGCGGTAGGCGTTGAGGATCTGTTCGCGGCTGCCGCCGATAGCCGCCGTCGGGTCGATGGTCGGCCAGTATTCGGCGTCGATGGCCTGGGTGCGCGTCATCTCCAGCGCCTTGTGATGCGCTTCCGGCGACAGGCTCACCACGACATCGAAAGAGCTGTCATAGAGATCGTCGATGGCTTGCGGCGTATGACGGGAAATGTCGATGCCGATCTCTTCCATGACCGCGACCGCAAATGGGTCTAGCTCTCCGGCGCGAACCCCTGCCGACTCCACATAGACCTGTCTGCCTGCCAGATGGTTCAGGATCGCCTCCGCCATCGGCGAGCGCACGGCATTGAAATTACAGGCAAAGAGAACGGCCTTGGGCAGCTCGGAAAATGGCGGCGGCGCATTCAAACCCGCTCACCTTTCCAGTGCAGCGCGCAGATCAGCGTGAAAAGCCGCCGGGCCGTCTCGCGATCCAGCGTCGCCTTGCCCTTCAGGCGCTGAACGAGGATCTGTCCGCCCTCGTCATGCAGTGCGCGGCGACCCATGTCGAGCGCCTCGATGCGGCTGGGCGGGGACGTGCGGATGGCTTCATAGTAGCTTTCGCAAACCATGAAGTAGTCCTTGATGAGCCGTGAGAAAGGCGACAGCGACAGCAGGAAAGTGTTCAGCGGGGGCGAGTTTTTTCCATAGACTTCAAGCGCAAGCCTCCGGTCGAGGATGGCGAGGCGCAGCCTGTAAGGTCCGGGACCGCCGTCATCCAGCGCAAAGCTGTTGTTCTCCAGGATGTCGAATATCGCCACCTGACGCTCATGTTCCACCTCCGGCGTGTTCCGCCCGATGGACGTTTCGTCAAGCTCGATCTCGATGATGCACGCGCTTTTGTCTGCTTCGTCGTCCGATGCGGTCATGCAGCTATTCCTTGCGGGTCTCGCTTGAACAGGCTCCGGCATGTTGGGCCGATTGATATGTCAATCAGACGCAGAAAGCCTTCCCCAACGGAGATGAATTTGCAAGTCCTTCCACCAGACGGATTGCGTGCTGACGGTTAGAGATCGTGCCGGGTAAAACCTAGACCGGCCGGATCTGCCCGGTCCCGCGAACCCGGTATTTGAATGTCGTCAATTGCTCGACGCCGACCGGTCCGCGCGCATGGAAACGGCCTGTAGCGATGCCGATTTCAGCGCCCATGCCGAATTCTCCGCCGTCGGCGAATTGCGTGGATGCATTATGCAGGACATTGGCGCTGTCCACCTCGCGCAGGAAGCATTCGGCGGCGCTGGCATCCTCCGTGACGATGGCGTCGGTGTGCTGCGAGCCGTAGCGGGCGATGTGCGCCATCGCGGCTTCAAGGGTCGGCACCGTCTTCACCGAGATGATGGCGTCGAGATATTCGGCGCCCCAATCCTCATCCGTGGCAGGCTTGACCTGAATATTGGCGGCCTGTGCCGCCGCATCGCCACGCACCTCGCAACCCGCCTCGATGAGCGCATGGATGATGGGCGCAAGATGTGTCGCCGCGCAGGCTTCATCGACCAGCAGCGTTTCCGCCGCGCCGCAAATGCCCGTCCGGCGCATCTTGGCGTTGACGGTAATGTCGCGCGCCATGGCAAGATCCGCTGCCGCATGAATATACACATGACAGATGCCGTCGAGATGGGCGAAGACTGGCACGCGCGCCTCGTCCTGCACGCGCGCCACCAGACTCTTGCCGCCGCGCGGAACGATGACGTCGATTGCGCCATTCAGCCCGGCCAGCATCATCCCGACGGCTTCGCGGTCGGTGCTGCCCACAAGCTGGATCGCCGCTTCGTCGAGCCCGGCCTGCCGCAAACCGGCAACGAGCGCCGCATGGATCGCGCGGTTGGAGGCCATCGCTTCCGAGCCGCCGCGCAGGATCACGGCATTGCCAGCCTTGAGGCACAGACCGCCGGCGTCCGCCGTGACGTTTGGGCGGCTCTCGTAGATCATGCCGATCACGCCGAGGGGAACGCGGACGCGCTCGATGACGAGCCCGTTGGGCCGCGTCCACGACGCCATGATCTCGCCGACCGGATCGCCGTGCGCGGCGATCTCCTCCAGCCCCCTGGCCATTGCCTCGACGCGCTGATCGGTGAGCGTCAGCCGGTCAATAAAGGCGGAAGGCCGGTCGGCGAGGCGCGCGGCTTCGATATCGAGCGCGTTCGCCTCCAGCATGGCGGAGGAGAAGTTACGCAGCATCGCCGCCATCGTCACGAGCGCTGCGTTTTTCTCGTCTTCGCTGGCAAGTGCAAGCCTTCGCGCTGCAGCGCGCGCGGCCTCTCCGGTTGCCTGCATCTGACCGGCCAGATTGCCGCCATCGACGTCCACATCGGCCATCGCATGTGCCGTGTCCAAAATCGTCATCTCAGTTCCTGTTCAGCGCCATGTCGTCCCGGTGGATCATTTCCGCGCGGCCACGGTAGCCCAGAATGCTTTCGATTTCAGCGCTTTTGCGCCCAACCAGCCGCTCCGCATCCGCTTTTGCATAGGCGATCAGGCCGCGCCCCAGTTCGCGGCCGCTGCCATCCCGGATGATGACGGCATCGCCGCGGTCGAAGAGGCCGTCGACCTGCGTCACGCCCGCCGGCAGCAGGCTGCGCCCGGCCTCCAGAGCCGCCCGCGCGCCGTCATCGACGGTCACGGAGCCGCGCGGCTCTAATGCGCCAGCAATCCAGCGCTTGCGGGATACCACGGGATTGGTTGCCGCGAGAAACCAGGTGCAGGGCGCATTTTCGCTGAGGCCCCGCAAGGGGTGCATGACCTTGCCGCTGGTGATGACGAGGCTCGCGCCCGCATTCACCGCGATTTTCGCCGCAACGATTTTCGTCACCATGCCGCCGCGTGACAACTCGCTTCCCGCGTCTCCCGCCATCGACTCGATATCCGGCGTGATTTCCTCGATGACATCCAGTCGCCGCGCGGCTGGATCAATGGAAGGCGGAGCGGTATAGAGCCCGTCAATGTCGGAGAGCAGGACGATGCAGTCGGCGCTCATCATCGAACCGACGCGCGCGGCAAGCCGGTCATTGTCGCCATAGCGGATTTCACTGGTCGCCACGCTGTCATTCTCGTTCACGACCGGAATGACGCCGAGCGAGAGCAGCGCGGACACGGTGTTGCGCGCATTGAGATAGCGGCGGCGCTCCTCCGTGTCGCCCAGCGTCAGCAGGATCTGCGCCACGGTCATGTTCCGAGCGGAAAATGTTTCCTGATAGAGCCGGGCGAGCGCGATCTGGCCGACGGCGGCGGCGGCCTGGCTTTCCTCCAGCTTCAGCGAGCCGCGTACGAGGCCCAGCGCGCGCCGGCCCAGCGCGATTGCGCCGGAGGAAACGATAATGATCTCGCGGCCTTGCGCCTTCAGATCCGCAATATCCTCGCACAGGCTCGCCAGCCATTCGGCGTTCAGCGTGCCGCTTTCACGGTCCACCAGCAGGGCCGAGCCGATCTTGATCACGATCCGGCGTGCATCGCGCCATTCATTCCGCATGACATGTCATTCCCGGCCCGGTCATTCGCATGAAAACGGGATATCGAGCCATGTGCGCGGTCCCGCAATCTGGAAGTGATCCTTAAAGAGCGAAATTGCCGCACGATCAAGCGAGTCTGCGAAAGAATTATCTGGAACCGCCCCAGCCGCAGAACGTTAGCCCAACAAGTGAGGAAAGGAGATCGACCATGGTTGAAGACCTGCGTGATCCTAACAGACGTGATCCCAGCAGATTTGCGCGGCAGTCGTTTTCAATGCGGCCCGCAGCAAGCTGGCAAGTCGGAGCAATGACTGTGGCAGCAGTTTCCGTAGTCGTTTTGTTGCTCTTGTATGTAGTAGTCTAAAAAAACGAAATAAAAAACAGAAGAAACTTATTGGGCGTTGTGCTGATTCCCCCCCTACCCAGTCAGCCAACGCCTTCTTTTTTGCTTTATTCTTACGACAACATGCCGCCGTTGCTCGGATAGGGCAGCTCTTCCGGCGTTGTCTTGTCGAATTCCAACCCTTCGATCTTCTTGCTCCGGCTGGCGATCTTCTCCGTTGAGGTCAGGATCTTCTCGACGTCGCTCCCCAGCAATCCGAAATGTTTCTGAAAATCGAGAACACGGTCTTTCAGCCGGTTGACATCGCCGAGGAGATGGCCGACCTCCCGCTGAATGACGTCGGCCTGTTCCCTCATCTGCACATCCTTGAGGATCGCCTGCATGGTCTGCACGGCCAGCATCAGCATATTCGGGGAGACGATGAAGATCCGCGCGCGGTGGGCTTTCTGAACGATGTCGGAGAAATGCTCATGCAGGTCGGCATAAATCGATTCCGAAGGCACGAACATCAGCAAGTTGTCCTGCGTTTCGCCCGGAAGCGCATATTTTCCCGCAATGTCCTCGATATGCCGGCCCACATCGGTGCGGGCGCGCCGGCTTGCCTCTTTGCGCGCGATCTCGTCCCCCGCGGTGCGAAGTGCTTCGAAGGCTTCGAGGGGAAATTTCGCGTCGATCACGAGCGGGGCGTCGGAACCGGGAAGCTGGATCAGGCAGTCGGGCCGCTTGCCGTTGGAAAGCGTCGCCTGGAAGCTGTAGGCCGCTTTGGGCAGGGCGTCCTGAATGATGGTCTCCATGCGGAGCTGGCCGAAAGCGCCGCGCTGCTGCTTGTTGGCGAGAATGTCCTGAAGCGAAACGACCCGCGTTGACAGCTCGGTGATATTGCGCTGGGCGGTGTCGATCACGGCGAGGCGCTCATTGAGGCGCGAGAGATGCTCCGACGTGCGCCGTGCGGTTTCCTCCAGATTGGTGCCGACCGACTGGCCGACGCGGTCGAGCCGGTCGTTCAGGGCACGGGTCAGTTCCGCCTGACTGGCTCCGGCAAGTTCGGAAATCGTGTGGAGTTGGCCTTTCAGCGCCGCGATTTCCATTTCGACCAGCCTTGCATCGGCCTGAGCCTGCGTGGCCTCATGCGCGCGGTGGCGGCCATTTCGCCATATGACGATGACGAGCGCGAGCAGGATGACCAGAGCGAGCCCGGAAAGACCGGCAAACACCGCAATGGGGTCGATGACGATCCCCTCGAACTGCCAGCTCCGGATTCCGTCCATTCAAATATTCCTCCCGCATAAAGCATTGGCACGCTATGGCGATTCGCACCTGAACGAAACCGGAACATGGAAACGCTTCGTGCAGGCGTTGACCATCCCACGCAATCGGCTTATTTCACTTTCATGGCCAAGCTTCCTATCGTGCTTTTTCCCGACCCGATCCTTCGCGATCCTGCCGCGCCCGTCGAACGTGTGGACGCGGAGTTGCTGCGTCTGCTCGACGACATGCTGGAGACGATGTATGAAGCGCCCGGGGTCGGCCTCGCAGCGCCGCAGGTTGGCGTCCAGCGGCGGATTTTCGTCATGGATGCAGCCCGCGAGGGCGAGCCGCCCGCGCCGCGCTTCATGATCAATCCGGAGATTCTGGAAAAACGCGCCGAGATGCGCGTCTACGAGGAAGGCTGCCTGTCGATCCCGAAGATCTTCGCCGAGGTCGAGCGCCCGGCTTCCGTCCTGATGCGGTTCGTCGGCCGCGATGGCGAGACGCATGAGGAATGGCTGGAGGGACACTCGGCAACCGTCGCCCAACACGAGTTCGACCATCTCGACGGCGTGCTGTTCATCGACCATTTGTCCCGGCTGAGACGCGATTTTCTGATCCGGCGCTACCGCAAGGCACGGCGCGACGACGAAACCGTCTAGTGGTTCGACTGAAACATTTGCGGGATACGCTGCCGTTAAAAGGCTTGCGCCTTCATCTGCTGTCCGCCTAAATCGCCTTTCACGGAAAAAACCGGGAGAAACCATTCCGACCATGGTTCCATTGCGCGTCATATATATGGGGACGCCGGATTTCGCCGTGCCGCCGCTGAGCGAGATCGTCGCCGCAGGGCACGACATTCTCGCTGTCTACACGCAGCCTCCCCGGCCGGCCGGACGCGGGATGGTCGCGCGCAAATCCGCCGTCCACAATTTCGCCGAAGAAGCGGGCATTCCGGTTCATACGCCGAAATCGCTGAAAACGGCTGACGTGCAGAACGAATTCTACGCGCTTGACGCCGACGTCGCTGTCGTCGCGGCCTACGGGCTGATCCTGCCCCGCGCTATCCTCAATGCCCCGCAGCATGGCTGCCTGAACATTCATGCCTCGCTGCTGCCCCGTTGGCGGGGCGCGGCGCCCATCCAGCGGGCCATCATGGCAGGCGACCGGCAAACCGGCGTCGCCATCATGCAGATGGATGAAGGTCTCGACACTGGTCCGATCTGCACCGGCGAACGCATCACGATCGGGCCCGACATGACGGCTGGCGAGTTGCATGACGAACTGTCGCTGCTGGGGGCGAAACTGATCGCGCAGACGCTGGACCGGCTCGGGCAGGGGCCGCTTTCCTGCCGGCCGCAGCCGAATGAGGGCGTGACCTACGCGGCCAAGATCGCCAAGGACGAGGAGCGCATCGACTGGACGCGTCCGGCGGTGGAAGTTCACGATCAGATCCGCGCGCTTTCGCCGTCGCCCGGTGCCTGGTTCGAGGCGCTGCTGGCGGGACGGCGTGAGCGTATCAAGGTGTTGCGGTCGGTCGTGGTGGCGGCAAGGGGCGAGCCCGGCGTGCTGATGGATTCCCAGCTCACCGTCGCATGCGGTCATCAGGCGGTGAGATTTACGCGCGTCCAGCGTGCCGGAAAAAAGCCGATGCTGGGTGCGGAATTCCTGCGTGGCTTCCCGCTGAGCAAGGGCACGCATTTCGGCTGACCAGCAGCCCCGGTCAACTTGTGGCTCCCCGCGTCCCGGCGGCTACTTTGCCGGCATGTCGATGATGTCGGAGTCACCACGGCAAAAGATCTCATACATGACGCCCATGATCCGGCGCACGTCGTCGTTGGCAAGACTGTAGTAGATCGTCTTGCCATCCCGCCGCGTGGTCACCAGCCCGTCCATGCGCAGACGAGCGAGCTGCTGCGAGACGGCAGGCTGGCGCAATGACAACATCTGCTCCAGTTCCGTAACCGACCGCTCGCGTTCGGCAACGAGGCAGAGGATAAGCAAACGGCTTTCATGGGCGAGCGCCTTCAGGAAGTCACTGGCTCTGCGTGCGCGTTCTTTCAGATCTTCCATATTCATGGCGGGATCGGGCAATTGGATCATCGATAGCTGCATCTCTTGACCACATGCACCGGTATAAAGATCTATCGAGCGCCTCCCGCAGGTATATTGTGAGGCGTTCAAATGTCCCATGCGGCACACCCTGGGTGCATAAAAAAATTCCGCTATGCAATATTCGGCGGCATCACAGAAGTTTTACATACGAGGCGGAATTGCAAGGGCAGATTCTGAGAAACTGCCGTCAATAGCTGCATAGCTGTTTTTACATTGGCAAAAAGTAGTGTGCCGATTGCTTCATTTTACGGAAAAATCCTTGATGAAAATGCCGCACTGCACCATTCCAGTTGTCTGACAACTGATAAGAGGCTGCATACAATCGCGAGATGAAGTCATCATCCGAGAAAATCAAGTTGAATATGGCGTATGTGAGGCGCTCAACTTTGTATACAATGATACTTTATATGATAGAATTTGACAAATACCCTCATGGATCCAACGTCGATTCCAGACCCAAATAAATCCTGCTTTCTCTATTGTATTCACGGTGCGAAATTCAGTTGCTGAGTTTTTTTTTATACACCATACTCGCACGCATCTGGCGTCTTTTGGGACGCGGTGGAAATAGCTTTCAACGTGCCTACTGTTCATCATGTGTGAAGCCCTCCATTATTTTCCCCGTCTTCTGAATGATCGCCGTTCGACTCTGCTGGCCAGGGCATCGGCCAGCTTTGTTTGCTTTTCATGGGGAGCAGGGAGATGCGCCAGTTAGGAACCGTCAAATTCTTCAATCAATCGAAAGGATTTGGTTTCATCACGCCTGATGAAGGCGGCAAGGACGTTTTTGTACACATTTCCGCTGTCGAGCGTTCGCAAGTGCAGACGCTGGATGGCGGTATGCGTGTTTCGTTCGAAACGCAGCCCGATCCGCGCGGCAAGGGTCCGAAGGCGATCAACCTGCAGCTTTCCGGATAAGCCCGGCACGCCCGCTATCGAGCGTTTGCGCGAAGCAGTGCGGAGAGATTTCCGCAAGCGAGGCCTTGCGAGCGGAGCATCTCTTTGTTTCGAGCTCGATTTTTCCGAAAAATGGTGTCCATTTTATCGGATCTTGCTCTAGTGCTCCTGGACGAAGCGGCTGCGATAAACGCCATCTTCCAGATCGTCGAAAAGTTCCGAAATCTGCGAGTGGCGCAACGGCTCCCCGGACGTGTCGGGAACGAGGTTCTGCTCCGAAACGTAGGCTACGTATTCGGTTTCCTCGTTTTCGGCGAGCAGGTGATAGAAGGGTTGGTCCTTGCGCGGCCGGATTTCCTCGGGAATGGACTCGTACCACTCCTCAGTATTGTCAAATACGGGGTCGACATCGAAGACTACCCCCCGAAACGGAAAGAAGCGGTGCCGGACCACCTGTCCAAGCTGATATTTCGCTGTCTTCAAACCGGCCATCTCTGCCAATACACTCAAAACTGCCCAATTCCAGGGTCTGTTATATCTATTAATGCCATGCGGACGTAAATGAAAGCGTTCCGGCGCGTCACTTTTCGCGGCCCGAGGCGTGACCTGAAGGATCAGCCGGTCGCCCCGGCGTTTCGCCGGTTGAAGTCCCTCATGAAAGTTTCCCCGTGAGCTTCGGTTCCGCGGCGGTTCGGATATGGCCTCATGGCGCGCGGGATGAGGAAAGCGAGCATAGTTTCCGCTCGCCCGCCAGCCCGCTCGTGATAGCCGGGTGTCAAAAGCCGTATTTGACGGCAAATTCAGGATCTTTTGCTGCAACGAGCCGGGCGCGGTCCACGATCACCTTGGCCTGCTTCCAGGTCGCATCGTCCTGCATCTTGCCGTCGATCATCACTGCGCCGGTGCCGTCCGGCATGGCGTCCATGATCTTGCGCGCGAAAGCCACTTCGTCCGGATCGGGGCTGAAAACGCGCTTCGCGATGGCGACCTGATTCGGATGCAGCGTCCAAGCGCCCACGCAGCCCTGCAGAAAAGCATTGCGGAACTGGGCTTCACAGGCGTCGGCGTCGGAAAAATCGCCGAACGGCCCGTAAAAGGCGTCGAGCCCGTAAGCCGCGCAGGCGTCGACCATCCGGCCGACCGTGTAATGCCACAGATCCTGCTGCGAGAACGCCCGTGCCGAGCCTTCGCCGCCCGAATCGGCGAGCACGCCATAGGCGGGATGACCGCCACCGACGCGCGTCGTCTTCATGCGCCGCGATGCCGCCAGATCGGCCGGGCCGAGGCTCATGCCGTGCATGCGCGGGCTCGCGGCGGCAATGGCCTCGATATTGTTCACGCCTTCCGCCGTTTCGAGAATGGCGTGGATCATGATCGGCCGGGATATGCCCGCGCGCGCTTCGAGTTGGGCAAGGAGTTGATCGAGATAGTGAATGTCCCAAGGCCCCTCGACCTTGGGCAGCATGATCACGTCCAGCCGGTTTCCGATGGCGGGAACGAGTTCCAGAATGTCGTCCAGCGCCCACGGGCTGTTCAGGCAGTTGATCCGCGTCCACAGACCCGCACCGCCAAGATCCTGCCCGCCAAGCTCGATCACGCCGCGCCGCGCCGCCTCCTTCGCATCCGCGGGAATTGCGTCCTCCAGATTACCGAGAATCACGTCCACCTGGCCGGCAAGTTCGGGGGCCTTGGCGCGGATCTTTTCATTGTGGCCGGGAATGAAATGGATCATCCGCTCCAGCCGGATGGGCCGCTCCCGCATGGGCTCCGGTGCGCCGATGGCCAGGGGCTCGAAGAACTTTCTGGGCGTCCGTGTCGTTGCCATAAGCGTTTTTCTCCCGGCGGAAATGGGCTCGCGACTGCTCCGGTCGAGCATAAGCGTTTCGCAAATGCGCTGTCCAGTTTTGCGCCGCAGCATCGCCCGCCGCCGGTCTTAATTTACTGGCCCCATGCGGGACGGATTTAGCTATCCTGCCGACCGTTCAACCGCAAGATCATCACGAAACAGGCGCGCCATGCACGACGATCCATCCGGCCACGACACTGGCGATCACACGCATCATCATGCAGCTCCCGCCTCCGAGCTGGAGGAGCGTGTCCGGCGGCTCGAATCGGTGCTGGTCGAGAAGGGTCTTGTCGATCCGGCCGCCGTCGACCGGCTCATAGACATCTACGAACACAAGGTCGGCCCGCGCAATGGCGCAAAGGTCGTGGCCAGGACGTGGACCGACCCGGCCTTTCGCGACTGGCTGTTGAGCGATGCCACAGCCGCGATCGCCTCTCTTGGCTTCACCGGCCGGCAGGGCGAACATATGGTCGCCGTCGAGAACACGCCCGACCGGCACAACCTCGTCGTCTGCACCCTTTGCTCCTGTTATCCGTGGCCGGTGCTTGGCCTGCCGCCCATCTGGTACAAATCGCCCGCCTACCGCTCGCGCGCAGTCTCCGAGCCGCGCGCCGTTCTAGCAGAGTTCGGGGTGAGGCTTCCGGAAAGCGTCAGGATCGACATTTGGGATTCGACGGCGGAAGTTCGCTATCTGGTCATTCCGATGCGGCCGGACGGGACCGATGGCTTGAGCGAGGACGAACTCGCCGCGCTGGTGACGCGGGACTCCATGATCGGCGCAGGCCTTGCCAAATCACCGGAGGCGCCATGAACGGCGCCCACGATCTTGGCGGAATGCACGGTCTGGGTCCCGTCGCGCCCGAGGCTGAAGATGCGGACCGGTTCCATGCGGAGTGGGAGCGGCGCGTTTTCGGGCTGACGCTGGCGATGGGCGCAAGCGGCGCATGGAACATCGACATGAGCCGTCATGCGCGCGAGAACCAGCATCCGGTGCGTTATCTGCAATCCAGCTATTATGAAATCTGGCTGACTGGCCTTGAACGCCTGCTGCAGCAGACAGGCATTGTGAGCGCGGATGAACTGAAGAGCGGACAGGCATCGGAAAGCGGCGTCCGGCCCTCACGCGTCCTGAAAGAAGAAGATGTTGCCGCCGTCCTTGCCCGGGGCGGCCCCGTCGAGCGCCATGCCGACAAGCCGGCAACATTTGCCGCCGGTGACCGCGTTCGCGCCCGCATCATCAACCCACATCACCACACCAGGCTGCCAGGTTATGTTCGCGGCAGGCCCGGCATCGTCGAACGCGTTCACGGCTGTCACGTCTTCCCCGACGCCAACGCCCACGGGAAGGGAGAAGCCCCGCAATGGTGCTATTCCGTTCGCTTCGAGGGGCGCGATCTCTGGGGACCCGATGCGGAGCCGGGAACCGCCGTGCTTGTCGATTGTTGGGAAAGCTATCTGGAGCGCGATCCGGAACATGAAGCGCACGTCGTGAGGTCCGCATGAGCAGCGATCCCGTTCAGCCAATTCCGTCTTCGCCGGACAAGCTTGACCGCAACAAGGCTTACGCCAATCCGTGGCAGGCCCGGGCCATCGCCATTGCGATCGCGCTGCACGAGAGCGGCCATCTCGACTGGCAGGAATGGACGCGTCTGCTCGGCGAGGAAATCGCGAAAGCCGAGTCTTTGGCCGGAGCGGCGCCGGATGATGGGGAGGCCTATTATCTCTGTTGCATCGCCGCCCTGGAGCGAGCGAGCGCCGACATGATCCGGCGCGGAGACTGACGCGGCACGGCTGATCGGCGGAACCCTCGCGACGTTGGCGCTTGCACCGTGGACGGCGCTCCGCCTATTTAAATCATTGGTGACAAATGGGAATCAAGCCGTGTTTGGCAGTTGGGGCGTGCTGACCTGATCCCGGCCTGTCCGGCAATTATGGAACCTGCGGAATGGAATTCAGGAAATGGACGACATGGACCGCGAGTGAAACGCCGCTGTTCACGCAAGGCATTCCCACGCGCGTCGTCATTCTTGCCGTTGTCGCCGTCTTCGTCATTCCGGGCATCCTGTTCTCCGGATTTCTTCTTGCCCGTTACGCCGAAGCGGAGCGGACAAAATATGAGCTGATGGGACGCGGCGTCGCCAATGCGGCGTCTTCCGTTCTGGACCAGCATCTGGCCAGTCTGCGCACAACCCTGCAGACGCTTTCGACGTCGCCTCTGATCGAAAGCGAGGACTGGGAAGCCTTTCACCGGCAGGCGTTGCAGGTCAAATCGATCATGAGCGCGCATATCGGGCTGCGGTCGCCGGACGGAAACCGCATCCTGACGACGCGCCTTCCATGGGGAGCGCCCTTGCCGGCGACGCCGCTTCCCTTCGAGACCAGCCATTCGGCCATGGCGCCGTTCGCCTCGAATGTGTATGTCGGCGATGTATCCCAGGTTCCGCAGATCGCCATGGTTACGCCGGTCGTCATTGATGGCAAGACGCGCTATCTGCTCGATATCAGCGTCGGCACAGATGCGTTGCTCGATCTGGTGAAATCCGTAACGCCGCCGGACTGGATCGTCGGGGTCGGCGATCGCCGTGGCATGTATGTTCTGCGCACGGAAGATAATGAGAAGTTCACCGGGAAGCCGGGAACGCCCGCTTTTCTCGCCCGCGCTCAGGGGCCGGAAGGAACCTTCATCGGCGAAAGCGCGTTCGGCGAAAGAATTCATGTCAGCTACAAGCGTACATCCATTTCCGATTGGCTGGTCGCAGCCAATATCCGGCATTCGGTCCTTGAAGCGCCGCTTTACAGCGCTTTGCAACTGCTTGCCGGATTCGGCCTGGTCGCGCTGCTGGGAATGTCCATCGTCGCGCTGACACTGTGGGGATACGTCGCGCGCCCGCTGACCAGCCTGGCCGAGGCCAGCCGTGGCATGGGCAGCAGCAAGGCCGATTTCGCTATCGGAACTTCGCTCAAGGAGTTCGTGGCGCTGCGTGACGCGCTCGCCTCGGCGTCCGAGGAAGTGCGGCTCAACAATGTGCTGCTTGAGACAAGGGTTGCGGAACGGACCCGCGAGTTGCGCGAGGCGAATGAGGAATTGCAGTCCGAGATAGAGGCGCGGAAGGAGGCGGAAAGCCAGCTCAGGCAGATACAGAAGATGGAAGCCGTCGGGCAGTTGACGGGCGGAATCGCCCATGATTTCAACAATATGCTTTCGGTGATCATTTCCAGTCTCAACCTGTTCGAGAAGCGCCACAAGCGCGGCGACGAAGACGCGCTCAAGTTCATCGCATCGGCGAAAGACGGAGCGAACCGTGCCGCCAGCCTGACAAGGCGCCTGCTCGCATTCTCGCGCCAGCAGCCGCTTGAGCCGTCGGTGGTGCAGCTCAATCAGGTCGTCAGCGGCATGTCCGAAATGCTCCAGCGCACGCTCGGCGACGCCATCAGCGTGGAAACCGTTCTCGCCGCAGGTCTGTGGAAGACGCATGTGGATGCGACGCAGGTCGAGAATGCGTTGCTCAATCTCGCCGTCAACGCGCGCGACGCAATGCCCGGCTGCGGAAAGCTGACCATCGAAACCGCCAACTGTTTTCTGGACGAGGAGTACACCCGCACCCATCGCGAACTGCCGGTCGGCCAGTATGTGATGATCGCCGTAACCGACACGGGAGCGGGCATGCCGCAAGAGGTTCTCGACAAGGCGTTCGATCCGTTTTTCACGACAAAGGGGCCGGGCCTTGGCACCGGTCTGGGGCTCTCGCAGGTCTATGGCTTCGTGAAACAGTCGCAGGGACACATCAAGATCTATTCCGAAGCCGGCGAGGGGACATCGGTCAAGATCTATCTGCCGCGGCACACCAATGAAGAGCCGGCGGCGGAGAAAAAGCCTCGACGGGTGCCTTCCGCGCTTGCCGGTTCGAAGGAGCAGATCATCATTGTCGTCGAGGATAATGATGACCTCCGCCATCTGACGGTCAGCCTGCTGGAAGAAATCGGCTATTCGGTGCTTGAGGCGGCGACGCCATCCGCTGCTCTGGGCATGATCAGGGAGCGCGCCGACATCTGCCTTCTTTTCACGGATATCGTCATGCCCGAAATGAGCGGCCGCAAGCTGGCTGACGAAGTTGCAGCCTTCCGGCCGGAACTGCCGGTGCTGTTCACGACCGGCTTCACGCGCAATGCCGTCGTCCATAATGGCGTGCTCGACAGCGGGGTGAATTTCATCGCCAAGCCTTTCTCGATGGAAGATCTCGCCGCCAAGGTGCGCGCGGTTCTTGCGGACAACACCGAGACCGATACCGACCCGTAGGGCGTTGGCAGGCAGGCGCATCGGCCGCTTGGATCAATGGTTTTCAAGTACGGGCCGCGATCTTCGCAGCGGACGCTCATATCCTTTCAAGGCAGGTTTTTGATGAGTCGCACAGTGGAAGTTGATTGTTGCGTCGTTGGCGGCGGACCGGCCGGAATCATGGCGGGCCTGCTGTTTGCCCGCGCGGGCTGCAGGACGCTCGTCCTTGAGAAGCACGCCGATTTCCTGCGTGATTTCCGCGGCGACACCGTTCATCCCTCGACATTGGAAAACATTCGCGAACTCGGACTTCTCGACGGATTTCTCTCGCGTCCGCATCAGCGAATGCCGGAACTGGCGGGCGTGTTCGGGGGCAAACGGCTGAAGGTGGCGGATTTTTCGTCGCTGGACGCGGCTTGCAAGTTCATCGCCTTCATGCCGCAATGGCACTTTCTGGACTATCTGACCGGCGCCGCCAGGAGCTTGCCGACATTTTCAATCGAGATGCGAGCGGAGGCGCGGGACGTGATCGAGGATGACGGGCGGGTCGTGGGCGTGCGCGCCGAAACGGGGCAAGGGCCGCTGGAGGTTCGCGCCCGACTTGTGATCGGCGCGGATGGCCGCAATTCCATCATCCGCGAGCGCGCCGGACTTGAGGTGACGGATATCGGCGCGCCGATCGACGTCTTGTGGTTTAGAGTGCCTCGGGAACCGGCCGCGAGCGACGAACCGCTGCTGAATACCGGGCCAGGCCATATCGTCATCACGATTGACCGCGGCGATTATTATCAGTGTGCGTTCGTTATTCGCAAGGGCGCGGCTAAGGACATCCTGTCCGGCAACCTGACGGATTTTCACAATGCCGTCGCGGCATCGGCCCCCCGGCTGTCGGGGGCAATCGAGGCCGTGGACTCGTTCGATCAGGTCAAACTGCTGACGGTAAAGATCGACCGGCTGGAGCGCTGGTCCCGGCCGGGATTGCTGGTGATCGGGGACGGCGCACATGCCATGTCGCCGGTCGGCGGTGTCGGGATCAATCTCGCGATTCAGGATGCCGTCGCGGCGGCGAACATTCTGGCCGGACCACTGGCGGAAGGCGTTCTCGATGACGAACTGCTTGAGCAGGTGCGCCGGCGTCGATTATGGCCGGCCAAGGCAACGCAGTTCCTGCAGGTGCAGGTTCAGAACCGGATCATCGCGCCGATCCTCGGGGAAAACGCTGCGCCGCCGAAGCCGCCGCTGGCCTTGCGGATCGTCGCGAAAGTCCCCTGGCTACAGCGCCGTGTGGCCTCACTGATCGGTCTCGGCGTCCGTCCGGAGCATGTCCGCTCGCCGGAGGTCTTTCAGCTTTCGGAACATGATGCCGCCGCGTCGGTTCCGGACCGTTTCAGCCGGATAAAGTAGCCTGGCTGGATACCCGCTTTCGCGGGTGTGACAGGAGGCAAAGGTTTCGATCGGTCGATGGCAAGCGTGTGCAATTGGCCCGACCAATCAAGCGGCTTCAGCGTGTTCGCGGGCGAACAACGCAAGTCCCGCCCCGACGGAGACGAATTCATCCTCGGCGGAGAACTCCGCAACGGGAAAACGCGCGGCGACGAGTTGCCGGATCGCTGGCACGAAGGACGTGCCGCCGATCATGAAGACCTGATCCACCTCGCCCGCCTCGATACCGGATGAGGCGAACAGCCGGTCGATCTCCGCGTCGATCTTCGCGAGGTCGCCCGCGATCCATTCGTTGAAGGCGTCCCGCGTGATCTCTTCGCAGATCTGCACCGGACCGTGACGGAATTCCAGCGTCGCCGTCTCTTCGCTCGACAGCCGGGCCTTGGCGCCCGAAACCGCGCGGTAGAGATCGAAGCCGAGTTCCTCCTCGATTATATAGATCAGCCGCTCCAGCGTTTCCGGTTCCTCCGACATGCGCATGAGGCTGCGCAACTCGCGCAGAATGTCGGGCGCGCGCAGGAAGGACAGATCGCTCCAGCGCTGGAAGCGAGCGTAATAATGGGTCGGGATCGGCAGGCGCTTGCCCATGCTGTCATAATGCGAGCCGAGCCCAAGCTTTGGGCACACCACATGCTCGATGATGCGGTAGTCGAGCCGGTCGCCCGCAATGCCGACGCCGGAAGTGGCAAGCGTCTCCATCCGCAGCCGATCCGTGTCCGGAATGAAGCGAACGAGCGAAAAGTCACTGGTGCCGCCGCCGAAGTCGGCGAAGACGCAGGTTTTCGGGCTCGTCATCCGGCCCGCGAATTTATGAGCCGCCGCCAGCGGTTCGGCGACGAAGGAAACCTCGTCGAATCCGGCAAGGCCGAAGGCGCGCGACAGTCGTTGCAACGCCAGATCCTCGTCGACGAACTGTCCGGCGAACCGCACCGGACGCCCCGCCGTGACGTCACCGCCCAACGGCCCGACATCCTTTTCCGCGCTTGCCCGCAGCCCCTTGAGGATTTCCGCGACCAGATCTTCGACGGTGTATTTCCGTCCGAAAATATAGGTTTGCGTGAAATTAGGATTGGCTGCGAGCGACTTGACCGACTGGATCAGGCGGCAGTCGCCTCCCTGCTCAAGATAGGCGGTGACGGCCGCCGGTCCCGCCTTGACGACCGGCCGCGTCCCGTCCTTGATGAAACACAGGATCGAGCGGAAATTGCCGCCATTGTCATCGCCGTCATGACGCGCGACGCGGACCCCGTCCTCTGGTTCGGGGGACGCCAGCGCCAGCACGCTGTTCGTCGTGCCGAAGTCTATACCGATGGTCATTGTTTGATCCCGCAAGATAACCGCGCGGGGGTGCGATCTGCGCCTTTGTTAAAAAGTCACAGTCGGAGCGGCGACGGCGTGCGCCGCCTTACCCCCAGGAAAGCCGATGTGTTAAGCAAGGCCTTGGGGTATGCCGCAGCATGGCGGCCGGCTCAAGGAAAAAGCGCGGCGGATTGGGATGGAATCGCAGCGGATGGAATTTTCCCTCCGACCTGCCGCGGACATGACCGCATCGTGGTGAAGCCGGGGCCGGGATCGTCAGCCCAACCGGGCCAAACAAAGCTGGAGACTTGAATTATGCATCATATTTCTGCAAACGGAGCCAACATCCCGGCCATAGGGCTGGGCACCTGGACGCTGAGGGACCGCGAGGCGGAACGGCTTGTGGCGGGCGCGATCGAGGCTGGCTACCGGCACATCGACACCGCCGCGATGTATGAGAATGAAGCGGAAGTCGGCAGCGGCATCCGTGCGTCGGGGCTTCCGCGCGGCGACATCTTTCTGACAAGCAAGGTCTGGTATACGGATCTGGAAAACGGCGAGTTGCAGCGGTCCATCGAGGACAGCCTGAAAAAGCTCGGGACCGATTATCTCGACCTTGCGCTGATTCATTGGCCATCGAAGTCGATCGCGCTGGATGAATCCATCAAGGCGCTGAACGATCTTCTCCATCGCGGGCTTGCGCGCAATATTGGCGTGTCGAATTTCACGGTCCCGCTGCTCCGCGAGGCGGCGGAGCGCTCGGAGCATCCGCTTGCATGCAACCAGATCGAATATCACCCCTATCTGAAACAGGATCAGCTTCTCGGCGTCTGCCGCGAACTGGGCATTGGCGTGACGTCCTACTGTCCGCTTGCGCGCGGTGCGGAGCTGTTCAGCGAACCGGCGGTCGCGGAAGCGGCGCGAAAGCATGGCAAGACAGGAGCGCAGGTGGTCCTGCGATGGCATGTCCAGCAGGATGGCGTTGCAGCAATTCCGCGTTCGACGAAGCTGGAGAGAATCCGCGAAAATCTGGATGTGTTCGATTTTACTCTGGAGCCGGCGGAGATGGAGGCGATCAGCGCTCTGCATGGGCGCCATCTGCGCATCTGCGATTTTGCCTTCTCACCGGAATGGGATCGCGGATAATAGGAGGATTGCGCGACCGGAATGGACAATAAATTTCGGAGCTGCCCGGCATCCAGACAGCTCCGAATTTTGGCCGCAGCAATGATGGCGTCTCCAACGGGCGCCAGAGGCTCGTTGACGCCATCCTCGATCAAATCCTGCAATCGGCCGGAAACGTACGGTCAGTCCACCAATCAAAAGATGAGATAAAGCAGGATGATAACCGTGATCGGCACACCCAGTAACCACATTATCAATGCTGGCATGATGATCTCCTTTTACTTGTGGCCGCGGTAACAGGCCACGTTACGCGTCTGTCAATTTATTGATCCCTGTGCGCAGGTTTGCCCTGCGTGGATCACGCATCTACCGGCTAAGTAATTCCCGGCGGAGCCGTTGGTTCCGTGGCCCGGCATCACGATGAGCGGTCCGCCCCCGGCCGTTCAAAGCATCGTAGCGGCCTCGTGTTCCTCTCGCAGTTCCCATGACGAATACCCTGGCGGCAAGGGAACCCTTTGGCCGGCAAAGCATTTGTTGACTAACGCAATGGCGCGAACGCCGTTGCGCCGGAGCACTGACACGGAAGGGGACTCTACTCATGCACAATATTATTTATCTCGTCGGGCTGGTCGTCATCGTTCTGGCAATTCTGTCGTTTCTCGGCCTCGGCTAGACCGGCCGGCGAAGCGCGGGGGTTTTTTCGGTGCGGGCCATGGAGATTCAGACAAGCGGAACGATCCTTGTTCACCGTAGTTCGAGGCTGAACGCGCTTGGCCACGGACGATCTCGCGTCTGATTTTTACGCGCCACCAAAAATGGGGATATCAATGCCAAACACAACAACTCTTCCTCCAACGGTCGATACGCGAGAAGGCTCCTACGTCAGCTGGAGCGCGGTATTCGCAGGTGGAGCGCTTGCCGCTGCCTATTCCTTCGTCATGCTGACTTTCGGCGCCGCCATCGGCCTTTCTCTTGTCTCGCCGTTCGAGCAAATAGGGACGACACAGCTCATCATGATCATCGCCGCAGCGCTCTGGCTGATCTGGGTTCAGGTCAGCGGTTTCGCGCTCGGCGCCTATGTTGCCGGGCGAATCCGTGCCCGCGCGTATGACGCCAGCGACGATCAGGCTGAGATGCGCGACGGCATCCACGGTGTGCTGGTCTGGGCGGCGGGCGTGCTCCT
Source organism: Rhodomicrobiaceae bacterium (assembly GCA_050330195.1). GTDB lineage: Bacteria > Pseudomonadota > Alphaproteobacteria > Rhizobiales > Rhodomicrobiaceae > JAHQVI01. The sequence continues at coordinate 32,408 of JBHJOB010000089.1, forward strand.
CGGCGTCTTTCTTGGCATGTCCGCGACGGGCACATTGCTGGGCGTCACCGGCCAGGCGGCCACGTCCATGGTTTCCGGAGCAGCACAATCTGCTGGAGCCGGTACTGCCGTCGAATCGCTGGCGGACACGCTTCTGCGTCCCGCTGCAGGCAGCAATCAGCGGGCGGACGCGGCAACCCGCAGCGAAATCGGCAGGATCTCGGCGCCAGCCGTTGCGGGCGCCGAGATCAGCTCCGACGATCGGACCTATCTTGCGCAGGTCATCGCCAGCCAGTCCGGCCTGAGCGTTCCCGAAGCGGAGGCCCGTCTCGATCAGGCACTGGCAAATGCGCGGTCTGCGGCACGGGACGCCAAGAATGCCACCGTCATTATCGGTTTCATCATGACCGCGTCACTGCTCGTCAGCGCCGCTGCGGCATGGTGGGCGGCGACCGTGGGCGGAGCGCATCGGGACAGCAACACCGATCTGAGCCGCTATATGTATTACAAGCCGCCGTCTAGCGCGACTGCGGCTTCCGCCGGCAAACGGGATGACCTGACCCAGATCAAGGGCATCGGTCCGGCGCTCAGGAACCAGCTCTACAGCATGAATATCACGACTTTCCGTCAGATCGCGGCGTTCAATCAGGACGATATTGCGCGGGTCGGGGAGGAGTTGAACTTCCCCGGACGCATCGAACGCGAGAAGTGGGTGGAGCAGGCGCAGACGCTTGCAGCCCGTGGCGCCCGCACTTAGCGAGCTCCACCGACGTCCCGGCAAGCAAGCGGTGCAGGCGCCGCAGCTTGGCCGGGACCGATCGTGGTGAGCGCGGGCCAACAAGCCGGACACATCGAAAGAGGCGATTCATGTTTTTTGACACATGGGCCGATATAGGCCGTATCCTGGTTGTCGGAACACTCGCCTATATCGCTCTCGTCGTACTCCTTCGCATATCGGGAAAGCGCACGCTTGCGAAGATGAACGCCTTCGACCTGGTCGTCACCGTTTCCCTCGGTTCCATCCTTGCTACCATCCTGCTCTCGAAAGACACCGCGCTCGCGGATGGCGTGACGGCCTTTCTTACGCTGATCACCCTGCAATATCTGATCGCATGGCTCTCGATACGCTCCAAGACGTTCCAGGCGCTGATCAAGTCGGAACCGAGGATGTTGTTTTTCGAGGGCCGCTTTCTGCGTGACGAGATGCGCGACGAGCGTGTCACCGAGGAAGAAGTCGTGGCGGCGATCCGCCTTCACGGGTTCCCCCGCGCGGAGGATGTTGGCGCCGTCATCCTGGAGACGGACGGAACATTTGCGGTTCTTCCGCTGGCGGAGGAAAAGGCGACAGTGTTGCGGACGTTGAGCAATAAGGAAATGCGCCACTGACTGGCGATGGGCGCTTCGACCGGCCGAGGATGTGGGGCGCGGTTGAGGGCGAGTGACAGGCAGTATCTATGCGCCGGTTACCGCGCGTCGCCTCTGCGTTCTTGCCGAGGCAACTGCTTCGTTGCGGCAGCCGCCTCCGCGTTTTCAAGTCATTGTGCCGAACCGTCGGCAGCAGGGGTCAATAATTGGCCGGCGGATCGCTTGCGGGAAACGACTCGTCGAGTTCCTCGTCGGTCTTGTCCCAGCGGCCATTTCTGCCATTCCGCGTGCTTTCGGGGCCTGCGGAACGGACCGTGCCGGGAGCACCGGGTTCGCGCGAGGCGGCCGGCTCATCGGGATTGTAGGCCGCGTTTTTCCCGCGCCTGGGCGTTTCGCCGCCTTGTGCGGCTTTGCCCAGCCTTAAGAAACTCGCCAGCGCGAAAGCGGTTGCGCCTCCGACGAGCGCAAACAGCAGCCGGCCACTGCCGCCGCCCTGTCTCTGCCATTGTCCCTGTCGCATGTGTCAACTCCTCCATACCACCAGTATCAACGCCGATCTAAGAACGATTGCCTTTGCCGAGATCGCGTTTGGCGCGCACGTCCTTGTCCAGTTTTTCAAGGCTCTCTATAATCCCATCTGTCTCCGTTTTTGTGCCTGGCTGGGCATGGCGCTGATTGCGGACATTGCTCTGGTCGTTGCCCTGGAGCTGATTGTTTCCCATCTTGTCCTGCGCCAGATCATCCTCGGTAATGTCCCGCGCACTGGGCGCGCCGCGCGCGCCGGACGGTTTCACTGGGCGCTTACTCTCGTTGCTTTTCGTTTCTTTCGAAGCCATGGCTCCACCTCTTGCTCAGGAGACGCCCCAAAGGCGTCATTTGCAGGAGGTAGCGCCGGGTGAGGTGTATGTTTCATCGGCAAAAAATGCGCGCGGCCCTTTGCGAGACCGCACGCATTAATCATTTGCGCATGACGCTTCGGTTCAAGCGTTACGCGGCCCGGTTGATCCGGCTTTCCGCCATGGATGTCAGCTTCTTGTCCGTGGCCTTTTCCTCATCCAGATTCTGCTGGAGCAGGCTGGCGCAATCCTCGCGGCCAAGTTCCTTGGCCCACGCGACCAACGTACCGTAGCGGGTGATTTCGTAATGCTCGACGGCCTGCGCGGAGGCGATCAGAGCCGCGTCAAGAACCTGCTTGTCGCCGACTTCGCCGGAGACATCGTTGGCTTCCTCGATGATGCCGTCAATCGCCGGGCAATCGGTGCCTTCCGGAGACTTGCCGTGCATCTTGAAGACCTGCTCAAGACGCTGGATCTGGTTTTGCGTTTCGGCCAGATGCGTCTCGAAACCTTCCTTGAGTTGCGGATTGGTTGCCTTGTCGATCATCTTGGGCAGCGCCTTGGTGATCTGGTTTTCAGCGTAGTATATGTCCTTCAGCTGATGAACGAAGAGGTCATCGAGCGTCTGGATGTCTTTAGAGAATAGGCCCATAGCGAGTTCTCCATGTATCTTGTCATTGCTTGGGGGGAAACGCCTCGGCGGCGCATCGCATAGCCATACAACATCGGCTTCCACGGAAAAGTTCCTGCGCTCCGGTCATGATTGTTCCCGAAGCCGTTCCTCGCCGTTCCCGGCATGTTCAATAAGGAGACGGCGATGCGGATAGGCGGGCGCGTCCTTCATGCCGCGGACAAAGGCGAGCATCTGCTCGCGCATGGCGCATTCCAGATACCAGGCGTTGCTGGCATTCTCCGCGCTGGCATAGAAGCGGACGGTCATGCCTTCATCGTCATGATCGGTAACAAGCGTCTGTGGTTCGACCTTGCCGTCCCAGTTGTCGTTCTTCTTCACGATCTCGGTGAATTTCTCCCGCAACGCGTCCACATCCACGCGATGATCCATCTTGATGTTGATGGTGCCGAGAAGATGACTGGTCTTGATCGACCAGTTCTCGAACGGGTTGCTCACGAAATACTGCACCGGCACGACAAGACGCCGGTCGTCCCAGATGCGGATCAGGACGTAGGTGTAGTTGATCTCCTCCACATTCCCCCACTGGCCTTCGTAAAAGACGGAGTCACCAATGCGGATCGGTTTGGAAATGGCGATCTGGAGGCTGGCGAGAATGTTGCCCAGCACGGTCTGCGCCGCGAAGCCGAAGATCAGACTGAAGATGCCCGCCGAAGCAAGCAGGGAGACGCCGAGCGTCTGGTAAAGTTCAAGCTGCGAAAAAAGCAGCCCGGCCGCCGCGAGAAATGCGATCAGCAGGGCGACGCGGCGCGCCACCGAAAGGTTTGTATAGAGACGCCGCGAAGCGTCATTCTCTTCCTTGCCGATATCGGAGACGTACTTCTTCGAGGCGAAATCGAGAATCGTGTCGAAGCCGCGAAGCGCCAGCCAGGCAATCGCCGCGATGATACCCGCCATCAGCACTGGCTGGACGATACTGTTGACCGGACCGGAGAGCGGCAGCATCGTACCGATTACGAGTTGTCCGAAAAGGCAGGCCGTCAGGAATGCGAGCGGCGCACTCGATCTCCGGATTATCAGGCAGACCCATTCGGGACGCCCATAACTCGCAATGAGCTGAGTCCCGCGATACACGCCCCACGCGGCCACGACCGCGACACCGAGCAAAAACGGAAGTACAAGCAGCTTCCACAGCGGGATATTGCCCGGTCCCGTGCGTTTGAGCCATTCCGGCATTCTCCGTTCAAGCCATCCGGGGCCGTACTGCTCATAAAGCGCGTCGATATTCCCCACGGTCTGGGCGGAAAACAGCCAGATCGGTGAGCGGTCAGGGGTTTTCAGACGGCTGAGCCGCAGCGTTACCGGGCGGTCGTCGAGCGTCAAGGTCGCAATGCCGACGGAGCGTCTCGGCTCTCCCGCAGTCTGGTTGCTCTCCGTGCCGACGACTTCCATCGCGTCAGGGCGGTCGGGCAGGTTGTCCCAGTTGATCCAGACGCGGCGGGTGAAGATTTCATGCAGCTTTCGAGCCAGCACCGGCCCCCGCTCCGACTGTTCCTGCTGCGGAACAAGTGCGAGATTCAGGCGGTGAGCGACGCGGTCGAATTCCTGGTTTGCAGCCAGATCGAGGAAGCTTTCCAGCGTGGCGCGCGGTGTCGCACGATTGAGCGGCTCGCCGGGTTCGGACAATCCGGCGTTCAGACTGTCGACCGGGAACCACGCCTGGTGAAAATCGGTGGGCGCGGCGACATCGCTGCGTTCAACGGGCGCGGTTCCCGGCGATGCGGTGCCGCTATCACGGGGTGCGTTCGGATTGGTCTGCTCGGTCTGCGGAGCGTCCTGTTGGGCCTGCGCGTGGGCGATGGGCATCGGAAGGGCGAGCCCGGCAATGGCAATGAGAATAGCGGTGAAATGAGCAGCGGTGGACTTGCAGATCGTACTCCGCAAGGGGGCGGATGAAAACATGGCCTTCCTCTCCCTGCCCTTGCCTGTCCTGAGCGATCGGCATCGGCTCACGAATGATGCGGAGGCGCATGGTTTGCCGCGGACAGCTTGCGAGGTCGGCAATGGCGGTATGTCTTCGAAGATAGCATAAGGGAAAGGCGCGAGGGCCGCGATGGTTCCGCAAATCATGCCTTGGCATGTCGGTCAGCCGCAGGGCTGTCCGGGGAACTCAGGCATATGCGATCTCCAGTTGAGCGGGGTGGCTTTTGGGCTGTGGTCTGCTCGGGTTCACCTTGGGCGGCTTATCGAGTTCGGCGACAGTCTTGCG
>JBHJOB010000090.1:0-9571 GCA_050330195.1 Rhodomicrobiaceae bacterium
CGACACGGCGCATGAGCCTGACCGAAGCGGGCTCGCTCTATTACGATCGCGTTGTGCGCATATTGGATGACCTGGAAGAAGCCGACAGCGTGATCGGACCGATGCAGCAGGTTCCAAGCGGGTTGCTGCGCATCAATGCGCCGATGACCCTGACGCTTTTGACCTTGTCCGAAGCGATGCCGCGTTTCCTTGCGCAATATCCGCAGCTGTCGGTCGATCTTCGCATGGATGACAGGCGGATCAATATTGTCGACCAGGGAATCGATGTCGCCATTCGCGTCAGCGACCAGCTTGAGGATTCCAGTCTCATTGCCAGAAAGTTGATGGCGATGCCGCATGTTCTGTGCGGGGCGCCTTCCTATTTTGAACAATCCGGCGTGCCTGCAACGCCGCGTGATCTGACCATGCACAATTGCATCCAGTTCACCCTGTCCGGCCATGTCGATGAGTGGACATTCACAAAAGACGAGGAAACGATCCGTATGCCAATCAATGGCAGATACAAGGTCTCATCAAGTCTTGCCTTGCGTGACGCGCTTTGGGCAGGTTTCGGCTTGAGCCTGATTCCTCGGCTTTATGTGGAGGACGATCTCGCCGCAGGGCGGCTGCGTACCGTTCTTGACGAATGGTCAACGGTCGAAACGACCGTCTATGCCGTCTACCCGTCCCGACGCTTTGTCGTCGCCAAGCTGCGTGCATTTCTCGATTTTCTTGTCGAGGAGTTAAATGCCTATGGCGCATCAAGGTGACGGGCAGATTACCGTAACAGGATTTCAGCGGCGAGGAAGTCGATGAAGCGCGGACGCGGGCGGGCAGATGACCGCCCTGACCGATGAAGACCGCGTGAATATCTTCCGTGTCGCCCGGATTGAGCTTCTCCAGCACTGTCCGCAGCCGGCCAGCCTTAATATCCGGCCCGACATGAAACATGGCAAGCCGCGCCAGCCCGACGCCGGCCAGCGCAAGTTGCCGCGCGGCTTCGCCGTCGCTGACCTGAACATTGCCGTTGGCGGCTACGGCGCTGACGCGCCCCGCTTCGAGAAACGGCCATCCCTCGACCGAGCGGGCGAAATTGAAGCCGACGAGATTATGCGCCTCAAGGTCTTCCAGTGTCTCGGGCGTACCATTCCGCTCAAGATAGCCAGGAGCCGCGACGACGGCCATGCTGCTCGCGCCGAGCTTGCGCGCAAGGAGACGCGATGCCCGTAGCGGTCCCACACGGATCGCGACATCGGCGCGCTCGTCCAGCAGATCAATCATCGTGTCCATGGATGGATACTGCTTAGTGCTCGTCGTCACCTGGAGCGCACGGATTGGTCGTGAGGTGAGCCGGGGCGCCCGGTCGAAGAGTCGCCGCCCGGTCACGCTTGCCTGTTCGATTGGGCAGTGCTAGCCCTTGAAAAGGCAGGATTTAGGGCGGTACTAGATGAGCGATTTGATTATATTGACGATTGATGGCCAAGAGCCCGTCCGTTGTCCAAGCTTAGGCGATGCTAAGGCGAGAGCAGCGGCTGCACCAAATATTGATGGCGATATCATCGTCGAAATCATACCTGAAGGTGGGGGGCCAGTGACTTCGCTGAGATATGATCAAGCCATCCGCGATTGGGTGGCGATCTCCTAAAAGGCTGCACGATTTGCCAGGAACCCATTTGGGGTGTCGTGCAGCCGCTCAGATGGTGTCTGAAAAGGAACGAAACCAGATGGTTGTACTGTTTTTGGTAGCCCTGTTTCTCGCATGGCCCACAGCCGGACTTTCTATCATCGCTTATGTCGCCTTTGCCGTGTTCAAAAGTTACCTGACCGCAAAGTCGCGGGTTCACGATGCGAATGAGCGGAGAGCTGAGCGTGAAGTGCGTGCGGGCAAAAAGCAGGTTCCGACATGGGCCGGAGACGGCGATGAACGTCATATATTCGTAGAAGGCATTCAGAAAGGCGCCATGCGAAAGGGCGTTCCACAGACGTTCCTTTGGGCGATCCTTTCTGACAATGACACCTTTCAAAAACTCGTCTTTTTCGCCGGGGCAATGGAAGACCAAGGCGCGTCATTCATAGAGCAGCAGATCGCGGTTTCGGACAAGCTGGTAGACATGTGGGAGCGAGCCCCAAGCAAGGTAAGGAACGCGGCCCCCAGCGAGTAATGTTGGGCCGGGGCATCGGAAGAGGTTCTCGGCGGCGCGATCAAGGGGCGGCGCGACAGGTTGCTGATTTCGACCAAGACGACATTGCCGATGGGCGACGGGCCAGGCGATGCCGGTTCCTCACGCTCGCGGCTTATACGGGCCGTGGAGGATGCCTTAAAACGTCTTAATACGGATCATATCGACCTGATGCAGCTTCACGCTTTCGACGCGGGAACGCCTGTCGAGGAGGTTCTGGCGACGCTCGATCAACTCGTCCGTGAAGGGAAAATCCGCTATATCGGCGTCTCGAATTTCTCCGGCTGGCAGCTCATGAAATCGCTCGCCATTGCCGATCGCCACGGCTATCCGCGGCATGTCGCGAACCAGGTCTATTATTCGCTCGCTGGCCGCGATTATGAGTGGGAGCTGATGCCGCTCGGTCTCGATCAGGGCGTCGGGGCGATGGTCTGGAGCCCGCTCGGCTGGGGTCGCTTGACGGGCAGGATCCGGCGCGGTCAGCCATTGCCCGAGGGCAGCCGCCTGCATCAGACGGCGGAGTTCGGACCTCCGGTCGATGATGAGCGCCTCTTCAATATCGTCGATGTGCTGGACGAAATCGCTGCCGAAACCGGCTGCACGGTTCCGCAGATCGCGATCAACTGGCTGCTGCAACGCCCGACCGTTTCCTCCGTCATCATCGGGGCCCGCAACGAGCAGCAGCTTCTGGACAATCTCGGCGCGGTCGGCTGGGCGCTTGCGCCCGAGCAGATCAAAAGGCTCGACGAGGTCAGCGCGGTGATGCCGCCCTATCCGTATTTCCCCTATTTCCGGCAGGAAGGCTTTGCGCGGCTCAATCCGCAGCCGGTATGAATGGTGTCTCCAGCGGAGCTGAACGTCCCGTTGGAGCATGTTTTTGATACGCCGCTGTCAGCTTTGATCCGAAATCGGTTTCGCTGCTCGATCCGGCAGGACAGGCGCAAGCTGGCCGAGCTTGTCGGAATTACGTGTGGCATGGATGGCGTCGATGCGCGCCATTGCGCTCTTATCCGGAGGGGCAATAGGCGTTCTTCGACGCAGCGCGCGACAGGTGCAAGCGGGGCGACAGCCGCCATAGCATCCACGCCGTTGCCAACGCCGCGAGGCCGACCATGGCGCTGGCCCATCCGATCATTGCCAGGCCGAACCAGGAAATGAACCAGCCGCCCCAGATTGCACCGGCGGCGATGCCGAGATTACAGACCGATATATTGAGCGCTCCGGCAAAGGCCGGCGCATCCCGCCCGGCGAACATCACGCGGACCTGACAGGCCACGAACGCCGCCATATGCGCCGCGCCCCATAGGCCCATGATCAGCGTGGCGATGATCCAATGCGTCGTGACAATGGATAATCCAGCCGTTGTAAGAGCAATGATCAAAGCGACGACCACGGTCAGCCCTGTCGGGTCGCGATCAACAACCCGCGATGCGAGCCAGTTGCCGCCAATGCCGGTCACTCCGAAGCCGAAAAGCGCAAAGGCGACATCCGGCCCCGATAGCCCGATGATCGTCTCCAGATACGCGGCTATGTAACTATAGGCGGCGAACATCGCAGTAAAGAGCAGTGTCGAGAGCAACAGATGCCCAAGGAAATCCGGACGCCGCAGGATATCCGCCTGCTGAACGAATGTCGCGGGCGATGTCATTTGTCCGCCCGGCGTATTTGCCGCGACCATGGCAGCCGCAAGGATCGTGAACGCGCCAAGCACGGCATGGGCCGCCTGCCAGCCCGCCATCTCGGCAAGAGAAACCATCGCGGGCACGACGACGACAACGCCGATCACTGTGCCCATATTGACCTGCCCGATAGCTTGTCCGGCGCGCCGTTCACCGGCACCGGCCGCGGCCGATGCACTGGCGATACTGACGAACGGGGTCAGCAGGCTGCCCTGGATCGCGCGCATGACCAGCAGGACGGTGAAAGAGGGAAAGATCGCGGCGATCAGATTGCAAAGCCCGAACAGAATTGCGCTGAGCGTGAGAAACGCCCGCGGCGGCCAGCGTCCCGCAACCAATGTAACGGCCGGCCCCGCAACCGCCGCTGAAATGGCGAAGGTCGATACCAGCCAGGCTGCTTGACCGAGCGTGACGCCGAAATCCCCTGCCAGCAGCGGCAGAAGACCGATGACGATGAACTCCGTCGTCACGATCGCGGCGGTCGCAAGCGCAAAGGCCGGGACCATGAAGCGCTTCTTCTGCATCTCATCGGTGGGCTTTGCAGGCTGGATTGACATGACGACCCTATGCGTTGGAGCCGTTGTCGATCGTGAACTCTGCGCCGGTTACGGAACGGGCTTCCGGTCCTGCAAGCCAGGCGACAAGCCCGGCCACTTCATCCGGGGCGCTGTAGCGTTGAATCGCCATCGTCGCCCGCTGAAGATCAGCCGAGTCGCCATTTTCCGGATTCATGTCCGTGTTGGTCGAACCGGGGTGAACGACATTCGCGGTGATGTCGCGCTCGCCGAGGTCGCGCGCCAATCCCTTGGTGAAGCCGACCAGCGCCGCCTTGCTGAGCGCATAAAGGCTGATTTCCGGCCAGGGCACGCGCTGCGCCAGATTGCTGCCGATGGAAATGATCCGCCCACCATCGGACATCCGGCTGGCGGCGGCCCGTGAGGCGAGGAACGGCGCGCGGACATTGATCGCGATGGTCCTGTCGAAGGTTTCCGCATCGAGATCGGCGATTGGCCCAACGTCGAATATGCCCGCATTGTTGACCAGAATATCCAGCCTGCCAAAGGCGGAGACCGTCTCGCCGACCGCGCCTTCCACGGCCCCGGCATCGCGATTGTCGGCCTGAAGCGCCAGACCGAGTCCTCCGGCTGTCTCGATATCAGCGATGACGCCTCGCGCCTTGTCCCCGGACTGTGCATAGGTGATCGCCACGATTGCCCCTTCTTTGGCCAACCGTCTTGCGATCGCCGCACCGATGCCGCGGCTGCCGCCCGTTACCAATGCGACCTTTCCGTTCAATGCCGCCATGATGCATGCTCCTTTTGGGTAATGATCGTTACATATATGGTTGGCAAAGTTGCAAAGCGCTGTCAAGTGATTTATGTATTGGTCATTACGGAAAGGGATGATGATGGCAGCTCGCGGACGACCACGCGCCTTCGACAAGGATGAAGCCCTGCGTCAGGCAATGCATGTTTTCTGGGCCAAGGGGTACCAGGAAACGTCGATGGCCGATCTGATTGCCGCGATGGATCTCAGCCCGACCAGCATCTATGCCGCCTTCGGCAGCAAGGAAGGCCTGTTCCAGGCGGTCATCGAATTCTATTCAAGGACCGAAGGCAGCGGCATCTGGGAAAACGTTGCGACCGCGCCAACCGCAATGCAGGCTATCGAACATGTGCTCACAAGCACGGCGAAGGCTTTTACGAAGGGCGGGAGTTCGCGCGGCTGCATGATCGTACTCGCCGCTCCGCAGAGCGAGGGCGCACATCCCGCCATCTGCGATATGTTGAAGGCTAAGCGCGTCGAGAACATCAAACGGTTGCAGGAACGATTCGAGCAGGCCGTCACGGACGGCGAATTGCCGGATGGCACGGACTGCAATGGGCTGGCGAACTATTTCGTGACCGTCCAGCATGGCATATCAATCCAGGCGCGCGACGGCGCTTCCCGCGCAACGCTGCTGGCCGTCGCCGATCATGCCATGGCGGCCTGGGATCGGCTGGTTGAATAGTCACGCAAATCGTTTCTGAAAATTGAAATATCCATGCCCGCCTGCTCCGTGGATCCGAGAGAGGCAACATCGCTACACATCATGCAAACGCGCTTCGATGTAGCCGTTCGAGAATGGACGCCCCCTCGGAGCGCTTCAGCGTCTCCGTCTTCCGCTAGTGTCCCGATTCTGAAGTTCGCATCCATGTCAGCCGCAAGTTCCGTGGCGGACTTCGGAATCCCAAGGGACACTAGGGGCTGGAGCCGCTCATGTCATCGCATCGACTGAAGATGATCTGCGGAGCAGCCTGGATAGCATTGCGGGGCCGGACGGCACACGCGTGGTATTCGATCCGATCGGTGGTTCAATATTCGAGCCTTTGACATCCGCGATGTCACCCGGCGGCATTCTTATCGAATATGGAGGGCTGAGCCCCGAACCAACCCCGTTCCCTCTGTTCACGGTGCTGCGCAAGCACCTGACCTTGCGTGGCTATATAATTCACGAAATCATCCGCGATCCGGCGCGATTGAGCGCAGCCAAAGCTTTCATTCTTGACGGACTGACCTCGGGTTCCCTTCGGCCGATTATCGCCAGGACCTTTCCGTTCGAACAGATCGCCGAAGCGCATTCGTTTATGGAATCGAACGAACAATTTGGAAAAATTATCGTAACAGTTTGAGGCGAAGGCAATAACTGCGGCCTGATTGTACCCGCCAACGCGAACCTCGCGATGCACCGTGGCAGGAATATCGGACAGCCACGGGGGCCGTCCACGGATTACAGGAGCAGCTTTCACCTCGATGATGTCCCGTGTGTCAACGCCGACCATGCAGCATTTGGCTGAAATCACCTCTCGGTGTGGCAATGCTCGAATGTCGTCAATGCTGTTCTGACGAGCTCCCGCTGTCAGAAACCGCACGGGGGCGGCTCCCTTTGTCCGGTCGTCTGATTGCGCCTTCGTGCAGGTTTCGGGCATCCGGGCCAGCATAGGGCGCGCGGATCGAGATCGCAGGCACGCCGCTTGTTTTGGCATTGCCGCGATCCGCGCCGGTTTCCATGCCCGAGCCCATGCGGACATGGACTATGTCAGGCATTTCTGGTTTCTCCGTCAACGAAAGAAACGATCCGATTGTCGCTTTCGGAACTGCGTCAATCTCTCGGCAGAACCGTCATTTCAGCGATAAACGGCAGGCGGGAATAGCCGTCGGTCTCCGTCGCGCTGCTCTTCATCGCGGCAGTCCTCATCCGATGTCGTAGCGTGTCAGAACTGCCAATTCTCCGGCACCCAGGCATACCATCCGTCATCGGTCTTCAGCAGCCGTCCGAGACCAGGAAACGGGTAGTGAAAGCCGAGAACCCGCAATCTGTCTGCGGCAGCCATGTCAAAGATGCGCCGGCGCGACGCCAGGGCGGCGTCCTTGTCGCGGTCCGGCCCGGGTCGCCAAGGCTGATTGATGTTGACCACGGGATGATACGCCAAGTCCGCCGTAAGCAGCACCTGCTCGTCGCCAGATTGCAGCAGAAACGATACCATCCCGGGCGTATGCCCCTCGGCGGCAAGCGTCGTCAGACCCGGCACGATTTCGGCGCCTGCCTGATAAAGCTCGACGACGTCGTGGACAGGCTCGAGGCTCTGCTTGATCGCCGCGGCGAAGCGGCGCTGGAAATCAGCGCCGACCGGCATGTAGCTCAGGTCGGGATCGTTGCGCACGAAGAAATCCCAGTCGGCTTCGGGCGCGTATACGACAGCCCGCGGAAAGGTCTTGCCGCCCTCGGCGTTTCGCAAGTTCCCAATGTGATCGGGGTGAGTATGGGATACGACCACGATGTCGATGTCTTCGGGTTGCACGCCGATCGCGGCCAGATTGGCCAGAAGACGACCACCGTTCGGGCCCATCGTCTGCGCCGCTCCGGCCTCGATCAGGATCCGTTGACCGCCAGCCTCGACCAGTAGCGTATTCATGTTGAGCGTCATTCGATCTGTCGGCAGAAAGGCACGTCTCAACGCCTCTTGCAATTCGGTTTCCGGCGCGTCATGCGCGTAAACCTGAGGCGGGCCCATGAGCAGGCCGTCGCTGACGACTGTCGCGCGAATGTCTCCGACGCTGAATCGGTAGGTGGCGGCGTTCCCTACCTGATCGGCCGTCTGCGCAAGTGCCGGGCCCGAGCCGATTGCCGGGGCGAGCGCGCTTCCGGCCGCGAACAGCATGACGGTGCGGCGATTGATCTGGAATGCGGACATGCGGGATGTATCTCCTTGGTTGCGCTGTTCCGGACGAAACCCAAGTGAGCGCACCCGACTGCTTCGCACAGATATAGGGGCCGATCCGACTTGCGAAAAATGATCTTATGGAATAAGCGTTATTCACTTGGTGAATGACTGCATCCGGAGCCGCCAATGTCTACGGGCGATGACCTTCTGCGCGTTGACCTCAACCTGCTGGTCCTGCTCCGCATATTGCTGGAAACGCAAAGCGTAACGCGCACCGCCGAACTTTGCGGGATGAGTCAGCCGGCCGTCAGCAGGGCGCTGCGCAAGCTGCGCGCCATCTTCGATGATCCACTCCTGATAAAATCGGGGACAATTATGCGCCCCACGCCGCGCGGCTCTGATCTTTTGGCCCCGCTGCAAAAGGCGCTGGCCGAAATGTCCGGCGTTCTTGCCGACCGGCCGGCTTTCGATCCGTCTGCCTCTGACCGTCAATTCCGTATTGCGACGACTGACTACGGGGCCACCGTCATCTTGCCCCGCCTGGCTGCTCTGATGACGATTGAGGCTCCAAACGCCAGTATCGACGTCGTCCCGGTGGACGGGCAGACCTTCCGGAGCCTTGGCGAAGTCAATATCGACCTCGCCTTGTACAGCGACAATCCGGTGCCGCCGAGCCTGCGGGCCCGCAACCTCTTCCAGGAGAGCTTCGCCTGCATCGTCCGCAGCACCCACCCAGGGCTGACCCGCTCGGATGCGGCCTCGATGGGCCTGGATGCGTATCTTGCCTATCCGCATGCGCTGGTGGCGGTCCCCGGCGGACGCCCCGGCCCAGTCGACAGGGCTCTGGATGCGATCGGCCGGACGCGCCATGTCGCCGTACGCATTCCCTATTTTGCCACAGCAGCACTGCTTACCGCGAGCTCCGACATGATACTGACCATCCCGCGCCGCGCCGCCGAAATGTTCGCGGCTGATGATCGACTGCAAATCGTGGAACCGCCCCTGGACCTTCCCGAATTTGGCTATCGGATGCTCTGGCACGAGCGAATCCACTCCGAACCAGACCATGCGTGGCTGCGGCAGCTCGTTATCCGAGCGGTCTCTTCCGACCGGTCGTGAGCGATCAGGGGTGCAGCTTCGCTCCCTTGATCACCTTGTCGACATCCTTCCTGGCGCCATGCACCGCGATGCCGACAAGATCCGGCGCATCCAGCGGCTCGGACCGAAAGACCTCCCGATTGGCTGCGTCATGCCCCGTCGCGAACATGGCGTGGACTTAGCCGGCACGGATAAGGTTGCGATCAATCGACTTGCTCCAGGCGCGCTGGAGGATGTCGGGGGCGGCAGCAAAAATCATCACCGGCTGACCCAACAAGCTGGCATGAACACGACCTGCCGCGTCTTCATAGCAGCCCGTTGAAAAAGTACCGTTCTGGAGTTAGACGTGTCCGGCGGTCATGACGGCAATCAGGACGCCAGATTCACCGCTTCTTGCGTCTGGCGCTGCCACGATGACAATAGCAGTGGC
>JBHJOB010000091.1:0-17874 GCA_050330195.1 Rhodomicrobiaceae bacterium
TTGTTTACTTCCGGCTATGCGGATGAGACCTTTGACGGGAACGGCAGGCTGGATACGACCGGGAATTTTCTCGCCAAGCCGTTCAGTCTCGATCAGCTTGCCGCGAAGGTCCGCGAGGCCATCGACGGATAGATATCGCTCTGGATACGGCAGGCAGTGGTCATGGGAGGGGCCGCCAATGACTGAAATCACGCACCGGAAGATCGAAACCAACGGCATCGCTATGCATGTTGCCGAAGCCGGGCAGGGGCCGCTCGTCGTGCTGTGCCACGGTTTTCCGGAGTCCTGGTATTCGTGGCGGCATCAGCTCGCGGCGCTCGCCGAGGCCGGCTTTCATGCCGTTGCGCCCGACATGCGCGGCTACGGCCAGACCGACGCACCCGAGGCAATCGAGAGCTACACGCTGCTGCATCTGGTGGGCGATATTGTCGGGCTCTGCAATGCGCTGGGCGAACACAAGGCTGTGGTCGCCGGACATGACTGGGGCGCGCCTGTTGCGTGGCACTGCGCCCTGCTGCGGCCTGACCTGTTCCGCGCCGTCGTCGGGCTCAGCGTGCCGTTCATCCCGCAGGGCAGGTTCCGGCCGACATCGGTGATGCCGCAGGATGAGAACAACATCTTCTACCAGCTCTATTTCCAGGAGCCGGGCGTCGCCGAGGCCGAGTTGTCGCGCGATCCCGCCATGACCATCCGCCGGATGCTCTATTCGGCCTCGGGCGATGTTCCGCGCCGGACCGATGCACCGCCTCGCCCGGAAGGCTTCATCGGCATGGTGCCGCGCGAAGGCGGAATGCTGAGCCGAAGCAAGGAGCCCAAGACGCTGCCTTCATGGCTCAGCGAGGAGGACATCGCCTTTTACGCCGGCGAATTCGCGCGGGCCGGTTTCCGGGGCGGTCTGAACTGGTATCGCAATCTCGATCGGAACTGGGAACTGCTCGGCGCCTATGCCGGGGCGAAGGTGACCGTCCCCGCGCTGTACATGGCGGGGGACCGCGATCTCGTGACGAAATTCCGCGGCTTCGACAAGCTGCTCCCGAATTTGAAACACTTCGTTCCCGAACTGCGCGAGACGATCATGCTGCCCGGATGCGGACACTGGACACAGCAGGAGCGCGCCGCCGAGGTGAATGAGGCGATGATCCGCTTCCTGAAGGATCTGCCGCCCGTCTGAGCGACCTGCCCGCTTAGGACAGCCCCCAGATGCGCGGCTCCGCAAATTCCAGACTGTTGCCCGCCGGGTCGCGGAAATAGAGTGAGCGGCCACCCTGCGGCCACTCGAAATCCGCATCGACTATGACGCCAAGCCCTTTCAGCTTCGTGCGCCAGCTTTCGATTTCGGCGGGCGTGGCGCGAAAACAGACGTGGCATGGGCCGATGGCCCCATGCGGCGGCACCGGCAGCGCGCCCCGCTCGGGTAGCCGGATGGTTTCATAGGGATTGAAGATGAGCAGCATCTGTTCGCCACAGCGCAGAAAAATATGCCGGTTGCCCGCGCGCGCCACTATTTCCAGACCGAGCACATCGGTATAAAAGCGCTCTGCCGCGTCGAGGTCTTCCGCGTAGAGGACGGTTTCGAGGATTGAAGAGGGGGACATGGTCGGCTCCTGACGCTGCGCCGGTGTCATTTGTCAATTATCTGTCCGGTGCGGTCATATCAACAGTGATCGGGCCACATGCTTCGCGGAAACAATGATCGCGCCGTCCCGTTGCCTCCGGGCCGGACGGGAAAGGGAGAGTAATGAAAGATGCCGTGCGAAGACTGAAGGCCCAACTCGGCGTAATGATCTTGGTTCCGTTGTTTGCGCTTGCGGCGGCGATACTGCTGCTGCTGCCGGCGGCGCACGCACAGAATGCGGATATGGCGGGTTTGCGCAAGCTGGCGCTGGAACTCGTCAACGAGGCACGGGCCGCTGAAAATCTTCCTCCCCTCACGCTGGAGAAGAAGCTGAACGAGGCCGCACAGGCTCATGCGGCGGACATGCTGGCCCGCGATTACTACGCCCATGAATCGCCCGAGGGCAAAACGGTCAGTGACCGGTTTCAGGCAGTCGGGGGGAGCAAGTGGTTGCTGACGGCGGAAAACATCGCCAAATGCGACGGCTGCGATCCGCCCCTGACGCGGGACTATGTCCGCCAGATGCAGGAAGGCTGGATGAACAGTCCGGGCCACCGCGCCAACATTCTGCGCAAAGGTCTGGACACGTTCGGTTTCGGCATGACCGTCGGCAGCGACGGCACTCTTTATGCGGTGCAGAATTTTGCCGGAGCGGGAACGCCGCATGGTGAAGGCAAGGGGGCGGACCTGACGACCGTCTCCCTGGAAAACCAGGCCACACTTGCGCTTGAAAAGGTCAATGAACGCCGCAAGGCGGCAGGGGTGTCGCCTCTCAAGGCGAGTGACGCGCTGACCAGAGCGACGCGCAAGCTTGCCCCCGATCCGGGAGACGCGGACTTCAAGGTCAAGGGCGGCGACGATATTTACGACGCGCTGCCCAAGGCCGAACAGAACAACTGGTCGTCCCTGACGATCTTGACCGCGTCATGCGGCGGATGCGGGGTGGAGCCGGTCGCCGCCGATGTCGAATATTTTGCCGGGCAATGGCTCGCGCACAAGGATTATGGCGCGGCGCTCACGTCAGGCGACGTCACCCATATCGGATTCGTGATGGTCGCGAACGGGAAGGGGCAAAAGCTGGGGGTTGGACTCATCGGCACGCATCGCTAAATAGAAGATGCGCTTGAAACACGCTCGCCGCTGTGGAGTTCAAGGCCATTGTTCACGGTTTTGACGCTTTTGCAGCTTTTGCAGTTTGCAAGAGCCCTTTGAGGCCGTGAAAAGGCTTCAAGATGATGGCGGCCAGAGCCGTTTTGTGCATATTAGCGGCAGCGGCGGATCTTCGGGCGTCCCGCGCGGCGCGATTTCGACCTGCATCCGAGAAGACGCCCGGTTTCATCGGAAATCAGGGTGGCGCGGAGCATGGCGAAATCGCCCGCTTTTTCCGGTTGCCCCGCTTGTGATGCGGGCCCGGTCCATGCGTGCCCGAGCAAGGAGACGGAATGGCTAAAGAAGAAACACTGGAGTTCGAAGGCGACGTGACCGATGTCTTGCCGGATGGGCGCTTCCGCGTCAAGCTGGACAACGGCCACGAGATCATCGCCTATACGGCCGGCCGCATGAAGCGGAACCGGATCAAGACGATTGCCGGCGACCGCGTGACGGTCGAGATGACGCCCTACGACCTGGAAAAAGGGCGCGTCGTATTCCGCCACAAGACCGAATCCGGTCCGCGTCCGGGTGGTGGCGGCGGTCCCCGGCGCGGCGGCGGTGGTCCCCGGCGTCGATAGACGATCTGACAAACCGTCCTCGGCCGGCCCGCCGTGCCGGGCTTGCGGCAGATCCCGGCGGCGCTTAAGCTGAGAACAACAATGGCTGTTGGAGGCTGAAGCGGATCTTGTTTCCGACCTATACCCGCGCAGAGCGCGCAGCGGATGCCGCCGTGCATCTTGCTGGCGTTTTTTTTGGACTTGCGGGTGCTGCCGTGCTGATGTTTGCCTCGCTGGGGCGTCTCCCGGTTCGCGATGTCGCCGGACTTGGCATCTATAGCGCCGGTCTGATAGGCATGTTCACGGCCTCCGCGAGCTATAATCTCATTCACCGCCCAACGCTGAAAGAGTGGCTCCGCCGGATCGACCACGCCGGCATCTTCGTCATGATTGCGGGAAGCTATACGCCCTTCGCGCTCAAGATCGGCGGTGAGACAGGCTTGTGGCTGCTTTGCGGCGTCTGGGCCATCGCCATTTTCGGGGTGGTGGCCAAGCTGGCCTTTCCGCGCAGGCTCTACCGGATTTCCGTTGCGCTCTATCTCGCGCAGGGCTGGTGCATCCTGTTCGCCATCGGCCCCCTGGTCGACGCCATTCCTCCCGCCAGCACGAATCTGCTGATCATTGGCGGCGTCATCTATTCTGCGGGCGTGATCTTCCACCTGCTGGAGCGGATGCCGTTCCACAATGTGATCTGGCATGTCTTCGTGCTGGGCGGCGCGATCGCGCAATACGCCTCGATCTATGGCGCGGTGATCGCGGCTCCGCGCTGAGAGTGGGCGCATCTTGCCCCGGACCTGATGGTCGTCGCTGTCATCAAAAAGGGCGGCAGGAAAGCCCGCCGCCCCGTACATCTTGTGCAATCGAGCCAGTCGATCAGGATGCAGCGTCCATCGCCGCCTTGATCCAGCCGTCGAATTCTTCCTGATTGGCCGCGATCCATTCGGATGCGTGCTTCTCGATATCCGCAGGCTTGTCCTCGCCAGCGTTCATCTTCGCGTTCTGAGCGAAAATGTCACCGAGCGGGATGCTCATATTTTCAAGCAGCGCCTTGACTGAAGGATTGTTCTTCAGGAACTCCGAATTGGCCACGGGGCGAATGTCGTTGGCTTCCCAACCCATCTTGCACGGATCGTTCACGCACCCTTCGACACCGGCGACGGTCGCAGCTTCACTGGATTCCGGCGTCTCGATCCAGACCACATCCTTGCCGGGAGCAAGAACGCCCACTGTCCAGTTTGGTGTCCATGTGTAGAACAGGATCGAATTGCCTTCCTTGAACTTGCCGATCGCGTCGGCCATCGAAGCGGAATAGGCGGCCTTGATCGGCTGGATGTGATCGTTCAGCTCCCACTTGTCGAGATGCTCCTCGATCACCGTTTCGCAGCCCCAGCCCGGAGGGCAGGCGACCATTTCGGCCTTGCCGTCGCCGTTGCTGTCGAACAGCGCCTTGACCTCGTCCTTCTTGAAATCGGAAAGGTTGGTGATGCCGTGCTCGTCGGCGGTTTTCTTGTCGATCAGGTAGCCCTGAAGCGCGCCGCCCTTGGCCACAAAGCCGACTTTCTCGGCGCCGTTTTCGAAGGCGTCCGCATAGCTGTCGTGAAGCGGGAACCAGCCATTGACCCAGACGTCGATGTCGCCCTGGCCGACGGCCTGATAGAATGGCGGGTTGTCGAGCGTCGTTGGCGTCGCGACCTCATAGCCCAGCTTTTGCAGGGCCTGACGGTAGATTTCCGCCTGGAACCAGCCCGTGTCCCAAGTGGCCTGCGCCATCTTCACGGTCTTGCCCTGGCCGGGGAGATCCTGCGCGAGCGCGCCGGTCGTCATCATGGCGGCGGCGGCAAGGCCGACCGCTAGTCCACGAAAGAATTTTGTCATGTCCAATGTCCTCCTAATGGTTCTTGGACCGATGTGGCGGAAACAGATGCGGATAAAGGCGGCCACATCCCCGCCAATATCCATCGGTCGTCGGCGGAAGACGCTATTCAGCAGGTTGCGTCCGAGCGCTTCCGCCTTTATTGAGGGATGCGAACACCCCTCTAAACGTCCAGCCAGGCTTTCCAGCCTCGCCTTGCGTTGCCATCCCCTGGGTTATGCGGTCGAGGATGATCGCGAGCAGCACGATCCCGAGGCCGCCAAGGAATGCGCGTCCGACATCGAGGCGGCCAAGTCCGGTATAGACAGTCAGGCCGAGCCCGCCCGCGCCGATCAGCGCCGCGATGACCGCCATGGATAACGCCAGCATCAGCGTCTGGTTGAGGCCGGCCATGATCGTGCGCAGCGCCATCGGGATCTGAATGTCGAACAGGACTTCGCGGGATGTCGCGCCGAACGCGTACCCCGCCTCGACGACTTCCGAGCGTACCTGCCTGATGCCGAGATTGGTCAGCCGGATGATTGGCGGCAGCGCGAAAATGATCGTTGCGATCACGCCGGGCACGACGCCGACCCCGAACAGCATGACGATCGGCACGAGATAAACGAATGGCGGAATCGTCTGCATGATGTCGAGTATGGGCCGCAGCACGCTTTCGAAGCGGTCGCTTCCCGCCGAGGCGATCCCGATGGGCACGCCGATGATCGTGCAGAAGAAGACCGCTGTCAGCGTCATCGCCAGCGTGGTCATGGTTTGCGGCCACAGGCCGAGAATTTCCAGCGTAAAGAGCGCGACGACCGTAAAGATCGTAACGGACCGGCTCGTCAGCCGCAGGGCAAGCAGCCCGAAGACAATGACCATCGCGATGAACGGTACGGTCTGGAGAAAAGCCTCAAGCCCCTGAAGCACCTGATCGACTGGCCATTGAGCCGCGCGGAAAGCGGGGCGGAAATTCGGGACCAGCAGATCCTTGACGAGCCATTCGACCCAGTCGTCAAGCGGCAATTCGCCGTAGGTCGATGGGCGCAACGCCTCGTCAACGGAGGAAAGCATGCTGGCTTTGACGGGTTCGGCCATGAGACTTGCCTCGATCAGGCTTCGGTGTTTTCGGGGGCTCCGCCACGGGCGAGCGACTCATCGTCCTTCAGCGGCCCCTGCAGATGTGCAAAGACCGAGATCGGATCGACCGCGCCGACCATGTCGCCGGACCGGTTGGTCACGGCGATCATGGTGCTGTTGCGGATCTGCTCGAAAGCGTTGTGAAGATATTTGTTCGCGCGCATTTTCAGAAAATCGCGGCTCATGAGCTGGCTGGCTGTCTTGCCATCGGGCGCATTGCCGAGCGATGAGCGCCGGACGACGCCCTCGGGCTCGCCGCTCCCGTTCTTGACGAAGACGCCGGTAAGCTTGGGCTGCGATTGAAACAGCGAGCGCAGATCGCTGACAGGCGTTTCGGCGGAAACGATCTGCGGCTCATCCATGATGCTGCGGAATGTCAATACGCGGCTGCGGTCCACGTCGCGGGTGAACTCCAGCACGTAATCATTGGCGGGCGCGGTTACGATTTCCTCCGGCGTGCCGACCTGCACAAACGAGCCGTTGCGCATGATGGCGATCTTGTCGCCGATCTTGAGCGCTTCCTGCAGGTCGTGCGTGATGAAGATGATCGTCGTCTGCATCTGCTCCTGAATGCGGATCAACTCGTCCTGCATGTCGCGGCGGATCAGCGGATCGAGCGCGGAGAACGGTTCGTCCATCAGCAGGATGCGCGGCGTGACGGCGAGTGCGCGCGCCAGCCCGACGCGCTGCTGCATGCCGCCGCTGAGACTGCTTGGATAGACGTCCGCCCAGGCGTCGAGCCCGACGGTCTTCAGCGCAATCAATGCCTTCTCGCGGCGTTCGGCCTTGTCGAGGCCGCGCGTCTTCAGGCCGTATTCGGCATTTTCGGAGACGGTCTTGTGCGGAAGCAGGGCAAAATGCTGGAACACCATCGCCATGTAATTCAGGCGAAGTTGGCGGAGTTCTTCAGAGCTTGCGGCAGTGACGTCCTGATCGCCGATCATGACTTTGCCGCTGGTTGGCTCAAAAAGACGGTTTATACAACGGATCAAAGTGGATTTCCCTGATCCGGAAAGCCCCATCACTACGAATATTTCGCTTTCCTCAGCTGTAAACGAAACGTCATTTACAGCAGCCAAGCTTTTCGTGCGCCGGAATATTTCGTCTTTCTCGACACCCTCCTGCGCCAGTTGCAACGCTTCTTCAGGAGATGGGCCAAAGATCTTATAAAGATTTTTTACCGTCAGAGTGTTCGTCAAAAAATACAATTCCGCGCTAAAGAGAAGATCGCATCGATGGGGGAGGTGAACTGGCGATTCCAGTCGCCCGATTATACACAGATAATTGGGAAATGAAACCTGCAGGGAGCAAATTAGCGCGCGGAAAGCTGAATTATATCTGAGATATGGGATGGTCTCATTTCGGGGATACTGCAACGCCTGCGGGAGGCCGCCAGGATCACAATCGCGCGTGGAGAAGGGCGCGCGTGGAAGAGTCCGCGTGGCGTCAGGGCGCCGTACGGCGGAGGATCTCGCCGAGCTTGCCGGGAAGCCGCATTTCGGCAGCCGCCAGCCAGCTGTCCAGGCGGGCAGACTTCATGCGCCGACGCCGCACCCATTCAGCCGCCGATTCACTCGTGGAAATGAGAATGCCCAGACCGGTGACGATCATGATCGCTCCGAACGGGATCGGAAGCGGCAGGACAATCAGCCCGGCCACGATCAGCACGATCGCGAGAATAAGGAGCGCAAAGCGCGTCACAGCCGCCGACATTCACAAAAGCCCTTCAAAAGTGAGAGGATCTGAGCGGCATATGGGTTGGAGCGGCGGGCAGCGCCAGAGTCGGCGCGTAAAAAACGGCATGAAAATCAGAGCAAAATGGCCTGTCCGTCGGTCGGCATGATTTCGGACGGAAACGAACCCGGCCTGTATCTGTGCGATTCGCGCTCGATTTGTCCGAAACAGCGTGTCCCGCGATGGCAGGGATTGTGCCAATATTCATCGGATCGCGCTTCAGAGTCGTTCCGGGCCCTTCCATGCCGGCGATTTGTCATGGCTGGTCAGCGTGTCCGACATGTCCGGCGTCAGACTGGACGTCGTGTCCCTGCGCAGGTCGCGGCGATAGCCATTCCGTCCGTCGTCATAAGCGGGGTATTCGCCGCCATAGCTACCTCGGGGCGCGCCGATCCCGGCTTCGTGCAGCATGTCCTCGATCGAACTTGCCGTTGATTTCAGCTTGCGCAGGATGCCATCGAATGCGCCCGCCACCTTTTCGCACACATCGGGATTGCGCCCGCAAAAGCCGCCAATATCAGCAACCGTGCGTTGCGCTGTCGTATAAAGCTCGAATCTTTCTTCTCCGTTCGTTGGCACGAGAAAGAAGATCAGCAGAAGAACAAATACGATTTTCCAAAAGGACATGACCCACTCGACTTACACCCGGACACGATTTGCCCGTTGTAGCAGAGCGGACCTAAAGAGGGCTCAAAGAGGGACTTCGGATTTGGACGGGAGGCTTAAGAGTTTGTTTACCTCTTGGGCGGTGTGGTCATGACAGTTTCAATAAGCCTCAAGCGTTAAACAAGCCTTTACGCTTGTTTTGTTTAGTGGGTTGGCAATGAGGCCAGTTTTCACGCTGTTGGTATGACACCCTTGAGAATTCGATTATTCGTCGTTGCGTTCTTAGGTTTGGCGACAGCGATTTCAGTGAACGCACTATATTTTCAGGAAGCTCCGCAACGGGCGGCAGGCGGCGCGCGTGAGGCATTGCCCGAGACGCCGCCAGCGACTGCGCAACAGGACACGCCTCGTAGCGTGACTGCCGCGTTGCCGAAATCGGCGCTGGAAGCCTCGGACCCTGTCGGAGCAACCGTCCAGGCGCTGGAAAACCAGTCGGAGCCCGCCGAACCATGGCCGCTGCGTCAGGCTCCGGCGCCCGAGCCCGTTTCCGAGCGTGTCGTGCAGGGCATCCAGCGAGAACTTGCCCGTCGGGGCTACGACCCCGGAGAGGCGAACGGACGCGTCGAAATCGAAACCCGTTCAGCCATCATCGCCTATGAATTCGATGAAGGAATGCCGCTGACCGGCGTGCCGTCGGAGGCGATCCTCAAATCGTTGCTGTTCGGGCTCGGCGAGGGGCTCAGCGAGGAACGCACCGATGAACGCTTCGAGCGCCGTCGCGCTCTTGTCAGCGAAGTGCAGGACATGCTGGCGCGCATGGGCTATGGAGCGCCGGCAAGCGACGGCCGTCTCGATGCGCGGACCCGCGAGGCGATCGAGAAGTTTGAGAGCGACCGCAATCTGGCGGCGAGCGGCCGGCTGTCGGCCCGCGTTCTGCTCGAAATGGTCATCGTAACCGGCCGGCCGTTCAACCAGACCGGCTAACACCTTCTTATCCTTTCCAAAATCCATGACTTCGCCGCTCGGGGCCTCGATCAGGCTTTCCCGATGGCCAACAGGCGTGCCGAAAACGGGCATTTGAAACGACTTGTTAACCATTTCCTAATAATTGCAACCTAGGGTTGATTGTTTGGGGCGGCTGGCTCGTCCTTTCATTTTCGTGTGCTCATCCCGGCGGTTCTGTTCAGGCCGGGTCATTGATGGGTTTGTATCGTGTCTGACCATCGATCAGTTCCGGCATGGCGGCTCATACGCTGCTTTCCGACTTCCCCGCGTCCCCTCGTCCTTCTCGCGCTCGCAATTCTCGTGCTCGGCGGCTGCAGCCTGAAAATGCCGCGCGTCAGCCTCTGGGATGATGAAAGCAGCAAGCTCAGCCCGCGCGTGGTCGAATACGGCCAGCCCGTTCCCAAGGGCGGCGGGCAATACAAGGTCGGCTCGCCCTACCGGATCAAGGGCCGGCTTTATGTTCCGCGAGAGGTCGACAATTATGACGAGACCGGCATCGCCTCATGGTACGGGATGCTGTTTCATGGCCGCCGGACCGCGAATGGCGAAGTCTACGACATGGAAGCGCTCACAGCCGCGCACCCGACGCTGCCGATTCCCTCCTATGCGCGCGTGACGAGCCTGAAGAATGGCCGGTCGCTCGTGGTCCGCGTCAATGATCGCGGTCCCTTTGCGCATGACCGCATCATCGACCTGTCCTGGGCCGTTGCATCGCTGCTGCGTATCGAGCGGGCGGGAACCGGGCCGGTGCGTGTCGAATATCTCGGGCCTGCTCCGCTGAGCGGCAATGACCGCCATGAGCGCGACATCCTTGCCAAGCAGCCTTGGGCGGGGCCGCGTGTTGCCTATGCCCGCTCACCTGCCAAGGCCATGCGCGCCCGTTACGCGGCAGCGCCTCTGGCTCCGACGCCAACGGCCCGCGCGGAAAGGACTGCGGAAAAGACAACAGCTGTTGCTTCCGTTTCCGCCCGTCCACCGCAGAAGCTCGGCTTGCCAACTGCCCTGGCGCCTCCCAAGACCGGAAATGCCTCGCTGACGGAGCGCTTCAAGGCTGCCGAAAAGCCAGCCGCTCCCCCGGTCCGGCAGGTGCGAATCAAGGAGAATCACCTCCTGGCCGCGGCAACAGCGCCTTCACCCGCATCCGCTCCCGTTCAGCCGCGCGCGACTGAACCGCCGAAACCGGCGGCGCCCGGCGCCGTTGCGTCGGTCGCGGCAAGCCCCGTCAAGGTTGAATCCCTGTCGCCCTATTACGTGGAAGCCGGGCTGTTCCCGCAGAAGTCGATCGCCGAACGGCTGGCGGCTATTCTCAAGGAGATCGCTCCCGCAACCGTTGAACGTGTTGAGGTCGGCGAGCGCCCGCTGCACCGGGTAAGGCTTGGGCCTTTCACGGCGAGCGACGAGGCGAAGGCTGCGGCAAAGCGCATTCGCGCGGCCGGCCTGTCCAGAGCCCGCGTCGAAGGCAAAGGTGATGGCTGAACTTAACGCGGCGCTACTACACAACAAATTTATGTGGAGCCTTCCGTCATTGATTTTTGCGCGCCTGCGGCCGATAGTGCGGTCGTACTTCCTCAATTATGTCTCATCAAAATCGGCTCCGCATGACTTTGGTTCAGCGCTATACATCCTCCATTCTTGTTTTCGTTTTTCTGGTCTGCGCCGTGCCATCGCCGCTCCACGCGCAATTCGAGACGGAGGCCGAATTCGCCCTGCTGATGGATGCGGAAACGGAGACCATTCTCTTCGAGAAGAATGCCGACGTTCTCATGTCGCCCGCCAGCATGAGCAAACTGATGACGCTTGCCGTCGTTTTCGAGGCGCTGGAGGCTGGCAAGCTGACCCTGCAAAGCACGTTCTCGGTCAGCGAAAACGCCTGGCGCACGGGGGGCGCGCCATCTGGCACGGCCGCGATGTTCGCGCCGCTGAACACCGACATCACCATTGAAGACCTGATTCAGGGGGTGGTCATTCAGTCCGGCAATGACGCCTGCATCATTCTCGCCGAAGGGATGTCCGGATCGGAAGAGGCGTTTGCCCAGCGCATGACCGACTATGCGCGCCGAATCGGGCTGGAAAAATCCACCTTCGGCAATTCGACCGGGCTGCCGCATCCGAAGCAACTCATGACGGCGCGCGACCTTGCCAGGCTTTCGCTGCATCTTATCCGTGAATATCCTCAATATTACCCGTATTTCGCGCAACGTGAATTCCCATACCGGAAGCACAAATTCTACAATCGCAATCCTCTCATCGCCGCAAATGTCGGCGCGGATGGACTCAAGACCGGCTTTACGTCGGAATC
The DNA here is from genome assembly GCA_050330195.1 of Rhodomicrobiaceae bacterium. Taxonomy (GTDB): domain Bacteria; phylum Pseudomonadota; class Alphaproteobacteria; order Rhizobiales; family Rhodomicrobiaceae; genus JAHQVI01. The sequence continues at coordinate 11,961 of JBHJOB010000091.1, forward strand.
CGGCCACGGGGTCACCGCGTCGGCGGTGCGCGACGGGCGGCGCTTGGTCGTCGTCGTCAACGGATTGAAAACCAGCACGGCCCGTAAGAACGAGGCCATCAAGCTGCTGGACTGGGGCTTCCGCAATTTCAGCAAATTCACGCTGTTCAAATCCGAGGAAATCGTCGGCGAGGCGATGGTCTGGGGCGGCGAGAAGGGCTACGTAAAGCTGCGCGGCGACGGCGATTTGCAAGTGCTTCTGCCGAAAAACGCCAAACAGCGCAAATTGCGCGGCAAAATCGTCTATCCCGGTCCCGTCATCGCGCCTGTCAATGAAGGCGACCGCGTCGGCGAGCTGCGCGTGCGGACCGAAGACGGAATCCAGTCATCCGCGCCGCTTTATGCCGCCGAATCGATCGGCAGGGGCGGGCTGATCCAGCAGGGTTTCGACTCCGCAAAAGTTCTCGCATTCGGCTGGCTGATCTATCGCGGCGGCGGAGACGGCGATTGACGGCTTGATAGGCGCAGCCTGCGGGGGTATGTCCTGTTTCTGTAAAGCCGGACGGGAGACGCGGCGTGCCCACGGGCAGATTCATTACATTCGAAGGCGGCGAAGGCGCGGGCAAGAGCACGCAGGCCAGGCTGCTGAGCGAAAGACTGTCGCGCAATGGCATCAATACGCTGCTGACGCGAGAGCCCGGAGGTTCGCCGCGCGCCGAGGCCATCCGCGAGGTGCTCCTGTCGGGAAAGGCGAAGGATTTCGGTCCCGTCGGCGAAGCCCTGCTGTTCTACGTCGCGCGCGATTCTCATCTCGAACTGACGATTCGTCCGGCGCTCAAGATGGGCCGCTGGGTGATCTGCGACCGATTCCATGATTCCACGCGCGCCTATCAGGGGGCGGCGGGAGGCGTGCCCATTGCGGCTCTCGATGCGCTGGAGCGTATCGTGGTCGGCGCGACCATGCCGGACCTGACGCTGATTCTCGACCTGCCAGCGGAAGAGGGTTTGCGGCGGGCGAGGGCGCGCGGCGAGGAGAGCGGGGAAGCAACCGACCATTTTGAAGGCAAGTCCCTGCGCTTCCATGAAAATCTGCGCAGTGAGTTTCACGCGATTGCCGCAGCTGAGCCGGAACGCTGCGTGCTGATCGACGCGCGCCGTCCTGTCGAAGACGTCGCTCATGCAATCTGGACCGTCGTCGTCGAGCGGCTGGCTGCGTAGCGGCGATGGCACGAGCGCGAATCATAGAAGCCGATGCGGAAGCGCCGCCCGAGGCAGACCGGCTGGAAGGCTGGCCGCATCCGCGCGAAACAGCCGAAATTCTCGGCCACGGCGAGGCCGAGCGCCGCATTGTCGACGCCATCGCCTCGGACAGGATGCATCATGCCTGGCTGCTGACCGGCGAGCACGGCATCGGCAAGGCAAGCTTTGCCTATCGCTTCGCGCGGTTTCTGCTGGCTCAGGACGCCGAACTGCCCGACGGCGTCAGCGATCTCTCCATTGCTCCGGAAAGCCAGACATACCGTCAGGTCGCCGGACTTTCGCATCCCGGACTGCTCATCATCCGCCGTGCCTGGGACCGGCAGGGCAAGAAGTTCCGCCAGAGCATCGCGGTGGACGACATTCGCAGCGTGCGGCATTTCCTGCAACGCACTGCGGTCACGCCGTGGCGCACCGTGATCGTGGACAGCGCCGACGATCTCAACCTGAACTCCGCCAATGCGCTGCTCAAATCGCTTGAGGAACCGCCGCCGCGCACGGTTTTCCTGCTGATCTCCTCCTCGCCGGGCCGTCTCCTGCCGACCATCCGCTCGCGCTGCCGCACGGTGCGCTTCGAGCCGCTGGGCGCGGACGATCTGCGGACCGCCATTGTCAATGCCTGCGAGACATCGGGGCACGAGATGCCGCGAGGCGAACAGCTCGAAACGCTGGCCGGTCTGTCCAGAGGCAGCGTGCGCCGCGCTCTTCAACTGATCGAAGGCAACGGCTTGACGCTGTTTCAGTCGATCATCACATTGCTGGAAAGCCTGCCGCGTCTGAACAGGCAGGCGCTGCACAAGCTGATCGGACTGACGGCGGGCCGCGATACGCTGGCCCATGAGACGGCCTTCGACCTGCTCGAAGAGGTTCTGGCCGATGTCATCCGCGCCTGCCCGGCGGGCGAAAACGCTGTGACGGCCTTTCCCCAGCTTCGCCGTTTTCCCGGCCTCATAACGCCCGATAACCTTGCGGATTGGGCCGAGCTGTGGGAAACAATGCGCGAAGCGCGCGGTGAAACGGAGCGGCTGAATCTCGACAAGGCGGCGCTGACGGTGACCGTCTTCGAGAGAATCGCCCGCCTCAGCCGAATGCAGGCACAAGCCGCGCCATAAACGATTTGGCTGGATCGGGCCTCGTACAACCTCGACGATTGAGGGCGGACGCCGGTCCGGCGATGCATCTTTTGAGAAACGAGCGGGTGTCCGACGGCCATGACCGAAAAACCGTCCTTTTATATCACCACCGCGATTTCCTATCCCAATGGCGTGCCGCATATCGGGCACGCCTACGAGGCTATCGCAACCGACGCCATTGCCCGCTTCAAGCGGCTCGACGGTTTCGACGTCTATTTCCTGACCGGCGTCGACGAGCATGGGCTGAAGATGAAACAGACGGCCGTGAAGGCCGGAATCATGCCTACCGAACTGGCCGCCCGGAACACCCCGCGCTTTGAGGCTATGTGCGAGGCTTTCAATATTTCGAATGACGACTTCATCCGCACCACCGAAGAGCGTCATCATGAGGCCGTTGCCGAGATGTGGCGGCGGATGAAGGACAAGGGCGACATCTATCTCGACAAATATGCGGGATGGTATTCGGTGCGCGATGAGGCGTTCTATGCCGAGGATGAGACGACCGTGCGCGAGGACGGCGTGCGTGTCGGGCCGCAAGGAACGCCGGTGGAGTGGACTGAGGAGGAGACCTATTTCTTCCGCCTTTCCGCATATCAGGACCGGCTCATTGCCCATTACGAGGCGAACCCCGATTTCATCCTGCCGCCGGAGCGCCGCAACGAGATCGTCAGCTTCGTCAAGGGCGGGCTGAAGGATCTGTCCGTATCGCGCACGACGCTTGACTGGGGCATTCCCGTTCCGGATGCGCCGGGCCATATCATCTATGTCTGGGTCGATGCGCTGACGAATTACATCACCGGCGTCGGCTTTCCGGACGAGGAAGACACCAAGTTCGAGCGCTACTGGCCGGCGGACATTCACATGATCGGCAAGGATATCACGCGCTTTCATGCCGTTTACTGGCCGGCCTTCCTGATGTCGGCCGAGGTTGAACTGCCGAAACGCATCTTCTCGCATGGCTTCCTGTTCAACAAGGGCGAGAAGATGTCGAAGTCGGTTGGCAACGTCCTTGATCCGTTCGAGATGGCCGAGCGCTACGGCGTCGATCAGATGCGCTATTTCTTCCTGCGCGAAGTGCCCTTCGGTCAGGACGGCAGCTACAGCCATGAAGCGATCGTCAACCGCACCAATGCGGATCTGGCCAACGATCTCGGCAATCTGGCGCAGCGCTCCTTGTCGATGATCACCAAGAATTGCGGCGGCAAGATTCCCGAGCCGGGCGATTTCAGCGATACCGACAAGGGGATCATGGTCGCCGCGGACGCCATCATCGAGACGGCGCGCGAGGCTATGGAGCGTCAGGCGCTGCACCGTGTGCTGGAGGCGATCTGGGCCGTCGTCGCCGACGCGAACCGCTATTTCGCGGGCGAGGAGCCGTGGGCGCTGAAGAAGACGGACCCGGAGCGAATGAACACGGTGCTGTATGTGACGGCGGAAGTCGTGCGCCAGCTCGGCATTCTGTCGCAGCCCTTTATTCCGGATTCGGCGGAAAAGCTGCTCGACCAGCTTGGGCTTGGGCCGAATGCACGGCGTTTTTCCAGCCTCGGCCAGGAGGGGCGTCTCAAGCCGGGGACGGCGCTGGGCGCTTTGCAGCCCGTTTTCCCGCGCTATGTTGAGCCGGAAACCGCTGCCGCTGAGTAACAGGAGCGAGGTCCGATAAAATGGAAACCATTTTTCGGAAAAACCGAGCTTAGAGCAAATGGGCAGAGATGGGATCGTGTGAACGATCCCGATCGAAGTGAGTTTTGTGAAAATGCTCGTTGATAGCCACTGCCATCTCGATTTTCCCGATTTCGAGACGGAGCTGGATGCGATTGTCGCCCGTGCGCATGATGCGGGCGTCGGCGGTATGATGACGATCTGCACGCATGTGCGCCGGTTCGAGCGTATTCGCGCCGTTGCGGAGCGTTTCGAGAATGTGTGCTGCTCGGTCGGCACCCATCCGCATTATGCCGCGATGGAGCGCGACGTCACGCTGGATGAGATCCTGAAAGCGGCTGAACACCGGAAGGTGACGGCGATTGGCGAGGCCGGGCTCGACTATCATTACGAGAAAAGCCCGATCCCCGATCAGGAGCACGGTTTTCGCCTGCATATCGCGGCGGCGCGCGAAACCGGCCTGCCGCTGGTGATTCATTCCCGCGAGGCGGACGAGCATACGGCGCGCATTCTTGAAGAAGAAATGGCAAAGGGCGAATTCAAGGCCGTGCTGCATTGCTTCACCGGCGGGCGCGAACTCGCCATGCACGGCGTCGAACTTGGGCTTTACGTCTCCTTTTCCGGCGTGCTGACCTTCAGGAAATCGGAAGATCTGCGGGCGATTGCCGCCGAGGTTCCGCTGGACCGCCTACTCGTCGAAACCGATGCGCCCTATCTTGCTCCGATGCCGATGCGCGGCAAACGCAACGAGCCCTCCTACGTGCGCCATACAGCGAAAGTGCTCGCCGAGACGCGAGGGCTGAGCGAAGCGGAAATCGCGCGCGCTACGACGGAGAATTTCTTCCGGCTGTTCAGCAAGGCTGACGGTCTTGTCGCCATCGGAGCCCGGTCCGCCGCATGACGCTGCGCTTCACCATCCTCGGCTGCGGTTCGTCTCCGGGGGTGCCTCGCATCGACGGTCATTGGGGTGCGTGCGATCCGGCCAATCCGAAGAATCGGCGGCGGCGCTGTGCGCTGCTCGTCGAACGCTATGACGGCGGCAAGCGCACCGTCGTCCTCGTGGATACCGGCCCCGATGTGCGCGAGCAGATCATCGACGCCGGTGTCGACGCTATCGACGCTGTTCTGTACACGCATGATCATGCGGACCATGCGCACGGTATCGACGATCTGCGCATTCTCGCCTATCAGGCGCGCAGCCGGGTCAAGGTCTATTTCGACGAGGTGACCGGCGGCATTCTGCGCCGTCGCTTCGACTATTGTTTCGAGACGCCGCAGGGCAGCGCCTATCCGCCCATCGTCAAGGGGCATGTGATCAGGGCGGGTGAGGCGCTGACCATCGAAGGAGCGGGCGGCCCCATCGAGGTTTTGCCGTTCCGCCAGCATCATGGCGATATCGACACTCTCGGCTTCCGCTTCGGGACGCTGGCCTATTCGAGCGATGTGCATGATCTGCCTCCGGAAAGTCTGTCGGCGCTCGAAAAGCTGGATGTCTGGATCGTCGATGCGTTGCGCTACACCCGGCATCCGAGCCATTTCTCAGTCGAGGAAGCGCTGGACTGGATCAGGCGTATCGGCCCAAGGCGCGCCATTCTCACCCATCTGCATATCGATCTCGACTACGAAACGTTGAGCGGCGAATTGCCCGAGGGCGTTGAACCAGCCTATGACGGAATGCGTCTGGAGCTGTAGCGCAACAGGCTGCCGCGAAGGAACGGGAATGCTCTTCTTCATGAGCACTTGTTTTCGCTGCTCTTTTTAAGTATAACAGCGCCATCATCGAGATATGAGAAGGACGCAGATGCAACCGAGTCACAGAAAAATCCGCTGGACTGTCCGGCCGATGGCTCATGGCGTTTGCGTGAGGCCCGTCTCCGGAGCCTGAT
>JBHJOB010000092.1:0-14080 GCA_050330195.1 Rhodomicrobiaceae bacterium
TGGCCGGGCTCAAGGCCATTGCCCTGTGGTTTCCACCAGAACGCGCCGCCCTTGCCAATAGCTGGCTCGTCATGATCGGCTCGCTTGGCGCCTGCCTTGCCACCTGGCCGGCAGCCATGATGATGGCCGAGATCGGCTGGCGCGGCCTTTTTCTTCTGCTGGCTGGCCTCACCGCCGTCTCGGCGCTCGCCATACTCATGCTTGTCCCGGAAGAGCATCCACGGCAGAACGGCATGGGACCTGTGCCTGACATCAGCATTCTCGCCATCTATCGCGATGCCAGGTTTTGGCGGCTGGCGCCGCTGTCGGCCCTGTCCGTCGGATCGTCCTGGGCGCTACAGGGCCTGTGGGCTGCTCCCTGGCTGAGCGCCGTCGAAGGGCTCGAGCGGCACACGATCGTCATCTACCTCTTCGTGATGGCGGCAGGTCTCATCCCGAGCGCCCTGTTGCTCGGCATCGGCGTTCACCGCTTGCGCCGCCGCGGCATCTCGCTCACGAGCATGTTCGGTCTTGTCACCGCCCTCGGCATGTGCGCGGAACTCGCCCTCATCCTGCGCTTGCCTCTGTCGCCGCTGCTGCCGTGGATTGCCATTGCCGGCATGGGGACCGTCACCGTGCTGAGCTTTACGCTCCTCGGCCAGATCTTTACGGCGTCAGGCCGTGCCAATGGCGCCCTCAATCTGCTTCATCTGAGCACGGCCTTTCTGGTGCAATCCGGCATCGGCTTTCTGATTGAGCTTTGGACGCCGGTCGATGGACGGTTCCCCGCGATTGCCTATCAATCGGCCTTTGCCGTCGTCCTGGCCGCGCAGTTCATCGCCTGGTGCGTCTTCGTCTGGCCACGGCGCAGGAAAGTGGCGGAGCATCTCCAGGCCCATCCCCTGCACGGGCTGGCACGGCAACTGGGGCTCGCAAGCGGGGCGGCGATGCCCTATCTGCGCGCCAGGCAGATCTGGACGGACCGTCTCCTTGCGGCCCGGCATCAATGCCGGGCCTGGCGTCAGGCCGGGCTGGCCTCGCTCGCCGTGACCGGCAGCCTTGCTTCATGGATGGTGTGGGGATCGATGCAAGGCGCGATCGTCCCGCATGTCATCGAGGTCAGCGCGTTGCATGAGCCAGGCGAAATCTGGCGCATTCCACCGAGCGCGCTGCTTACTGCTCCTGTCTCCCAGCCGGCACGCTCGCCATGAAGGAAACGCCAATGGTTCCGCGCACACTGGACGCTGCCAGCAGTCCCGATTTCTCCGAGATATTCTGGGATCTGCGCACCGGGGCGCAAAAGACCGGGCTCTCCCGCGCAACCATCTACCGCTATATGGCGCGCGGGGAATTCCCCCAGCGCCGCAAGGTCGGTCCAGGCCGTGTGGCCTGGCTGGCTTCTGAGGTTATGGCCTGGAGCCTGAGTCGTCCGATCATTGCAAGATGAGCCCTCTGCCGCAAAATGTCGCTGTCTAAATGGTTTTTACAGCAAGTCAATTATAGTAACAATAAGTATATACGAATGTATGGGGTAATATTTTTCATAATATCCAAATGTACTAGCAATACACTCTCCAGGTATACAGCACGTCGCTATTTTTGACTGTTTCCAGGATCAAATTGCATGATCTCACTTGGCAGGGAGCCTTGTAATCGCCGATGTCTGTTCGCAACTGGCCGTTGTCCCTCGATAGCTATGATTACCTTGTTGGTCAGCCTCCATCTGCATGGGCCTGGGAATTCCTGCGCCGGAACAAGCGCTATCGTGCGCAAGCGGAGAAAGCTTTCCAAACCGGGATCAATCCGTCCCATACCCAGCACGGGCTGCGCATCACGCGTCTTTCAAACCCGCAGCCGGAGGCGCTGACATGGGCGCTCTGTTCCTTTCGCCGATCCAGACCATACAGCCGATGAAGCCCGCCCGATCTGGTCAGCGGAGGCAGGGGCTCCGGTCCTGATCGCCAGAGCTGATCCGATCACCGATGCAGCCTCTTCAGAGGAGGCACTCTATGTGCCGAATCTGCAGAGCGCCGTTCACCTTCTGATCGATGACCGCAAACGCAATCATCTCCTGCTTGTTTGCGGTCCTCGGGCGTTGCAGCTTCTCATCGAAGGGGCCGATCTCCTGAGCGAGCCCGTCCGGCTGAACTTCATCATTCGCGGCGTGGCCAGGATAAGCGCATCCATCGACAAGCTTGCCGTGCTGCGCAAGCTCCTGGCGCCGGGCTGCAAACGCTGCCTGGAGCCAAACGGCTGGAGCGCCCGAACCTTGAGGCTTCGCAATGCGCTTGTTGCACTCGATGGCCGTGCCGCGGGAGCGAGCTACCGCGACGTCGCCAGCGTCATTTTCGGCAAGGATCGCGTCGCAAGCGATTGGCCCGATCCTTCACTCAAGGACCGCGTTCGCCGCAGCCTCAGCCGCGGCGAGGCTTATGCAAATGGAGGATATCGAACACTCATCGTCTGAAGTTCCCTGTGACAGCTGTGGCGTTGTCCGCCGCGCATCGTTCAGCCACTTCCGCCCACTGATGTTCCGGCCAAAACTGAACGCTTGGCTATGAAGGAGGAGCATTGAGATGAGCACGACCCACGCGACCGAACGGCATGAACCTGCGCCGGCCTCGTCCTCGGCGGATTTTCTGACGATTGCCGAAGCGGCCGACTTGCTTCGCGTCCATAGGCGTACGCTCGACAATATGCGCTGGAGAGGTACGGGACCAATCTTCCGCCGTCATGGCGGCCGGATCGTCTACAAGCGCGATGAGTTGCTCGCCTGGTCGGCGGAACGGAAAGCAAGGAATACGCGGGCGCAATGAGACCGCGCCTCATTTTTTGTGTAACCGGCCTTGCCGTTGCGGCGATCCTCATCAAACCCGCCATGACGCCGCTCTACCTGCTGAACCTGAGTTCAAGCGTCCCTGTCGGGCTTTACCGGCTCGAAGGCGGAAATCCGCACCGCGGCAGCCTGGCGGTTATTCGTTTGAGCGAGCCTTGGCGCGATCTTGCCGCGTCGCGGGGGTATCTTCCGCCTGACGCCTCATTGATCAAACCGGTTGCCGCGCTTGCGGGCGACCATGTCTGCCGCTCGGGCGCCGAGATCACCATCAATGGACGGCTCGCCGCTTTTGCACAGCAGGCAGACAAAAACGGACGCGTTCTCCCGGAGTGGGCAGGCTGCAAAACCCTTGTCGAGGGAGAGTTGTTCCTTCTGTCCAACGCAGAAGGCAGTTTCGACGGACGTTACTTCGGCGTCACCCCGCAATCGCGGTTGATCGGAAATGCCGTCCCTGTTTCGGGGCGTGCCGGAAAATAGTCTTCGTATCGCCGCCTCGTCCGTTCGCTCGATTGTCGTGGACCAGCGCAACCGGAGACTATCCTCCGAAGGCCGGCGTGAGAGGATATGGCGCGATCGTTTCAACGGCGTGGCGACGAAATATCTGCCGGACTATTTCGGCTGGCGGCAGGCACGGGAAAAAGCCCCCCGCTTCAATAACGCCCGAACGCTGCCTGCTCGCCGGGGATACAGGCTCAATATTCAAGTCGAACAGAGCCTTCGTGGCGAGAGCGCAGCCTATCGGCATGGAGATTGCCCGATTGTTGCATCATTTCAGTGTCGCCAGTCCGGAAACACCGCAATTTGACTGGGATGCCGACAGCGGATGACCGCCGGATTGTATCAGGAACTCTCCGTATCCGGTAAATCTCCTGATCGGCGAGTGCCGCCTCATTGCGGCCATGGGCGCCCCAGCACGGCGCGTACGCTAAATTGAAAAAAGCATCGGCATTCCGTAGATTTCAATACCGAAGTTGTCCTGGGGACGCGGATGTTTCCCGTCGTCACCTTGTGGGATGCTGTGCGTTCAGTCGCAGATTTGCAAAGAAACGTCGCGCTCAGGCGAGGTGCTCTGTTCCAGTCGCGGCGTGGAAAAGCCTGACCGTCCGCTCCCGCGTGCCGACCGCGATCCATGCACCGTCGGGCGACCATGCGACGGAACAAGCGTGTTCATCCCCAAGCTGAAACTGTAGCTCTGGTTTCAGTGTCTCGATGCTACAGATCTCGACATCGCGGTCGTGGGCCACAGCGACCTGGCCGCCAGTGGGCGCGTTGGCGACATGGGCTCCGATTTGAAGCCCGAGCGCGCGCCTCGCCATTATCTGGCCTGATGCCGCATCAAGGACGAAAACCTCAGTATCTCCGTCGTCCAACGACCCTGCCGCCACCAGCGTCCTATCGCCAGCGATGGCAATATCGTACAGCCCGATCTCCAACTCATAGCGGGTCTGTTCAGTGCCATCGATCGTAACGCATAGAATTTCAGAACATCCTGGAAAGCGTGGTTCGTCGATTGCGGCAATCAGCAGCTCGTGCTCTGGTGAGACCGCGAGCTTTGAGATTCCGAGATCTTCATCAAGCTCGAACAATCTCCGAACGTCGCCCGTTGCGAGGTCGAATGCCGTAAGCGCTGCGCGCTCGCCTGCGAAGGTCATCCCGTCTGCCACGACGACCCTGCCGCCGACAAATCTTGCCGCGGACCGGGAGATGCCCGCGTCGGGGCCGCCCACGAGAAAGATCGCGTCATTCCGCTCGAGGTCCCACAACACGACGGAATAGTCGTGGCTGGCCGAAGCCAGGAGCCCGGTGTCCGAATCGAAGGCGAGATCGAAGACACCCATGCAATGGTAGTGGCAAATCTTGCAAAGATCCCGGGATGCAATATCGAAGACGCGGATATCCACCGCGCCTGGGATCAATCCTCCTCCGGAAACCGCAAGGCTAGTCGCGTCAGGTGAAAAGGCGAGCGCTATCGCTGGTCGATTGCCGCTTTGAAGCGGTCTGCCTGGCCCAGTTCGCTGCCGTGCGCGCTCCATTCTAAAATTGGCGGGCACATCGGGAAAGCGTGCAGTGAACTTCCGCCAAAGTAGATCATCCATGTCCCCCTCCTTCGTTCGCACCAATAAGGCTTTTAATTCAAATCAACGCCCCTCAGTATGAGACGCAAAGCCTTTGCCCCCTTCCTTCCCCCGGACTTCAAAACGCATAATGCGCCACAGGCCAATGAAAGTCTTTTGGCCCGCAATGATCGGCATCAGAATTTCAATAATGTCAGCTCACATCGCAGTTTGATTGCGCTGATGGTCGAGACGCGACGGTCAGAATGGGCTCAGATCTCACAACACACAATCAATCCGCTGATGGGCGAGTGCCGCCTCAATCCGGTCGTCAGCCTAGTTGGTAGATTGGGCAGTTCGCTGCGGATCTATGCAATACTCGGGCGAAAGATATTCGTTATCGCTGTGGAGGAATACGATCCATCTTGCGACCGTCCTCCTATGCTCGCCACTTATCGCGTGCTTTCCGGTCGCACGATGGTGCTCCAGATTCGAGTAAAGGCCCCATGCCATCTGCTTGACGGCAACTGCTCCGCGATCTCTCCAGTCGACTGCAATGTCATCCAAATCATCGTTGGTGATTTTTCCAGCAACATAGCGCCGAAGTGCTAGCGCCAATTCATTCCGGGATTGCTTGCAAATCATACCCAGTCACCTTGGATCCGCTGAAGCTCGTGTTAACAGCTAACACAGTTGGAACGGCGCCTCCACATCAGTTGAGCGACGACCGCGTGAAACCGCCCAGGCGAAATTTTTGCCTTTTACCGCTCGCTTGTCTCTGAGCATCTGAGTGGAAGCTTTCGCCTCTTTTCGGTCCCTCGTGTACGGTTGCCGGTGAGGTAAAAACTGCGAAACGGCGTGGTCGTCACTCACCTCACTTAACGACCACGCTTCGCGAGAGGGAACTCGCATGCGAACTGGCCGTATATTACAGTGCCAGAAAAGTTGAGGGGCACCACCCCGGATACCCTGGTCGGCATATAAAGGTATAAGGCTACCAGCAACAGGTCTTTATCGAATGGGTATGTCAACGGAGGGATTGTCGTGATTACTTCAGCATTGGCCAATTTTCTGATTGTGCTGATCATCGGGATTGTCGCCGGGTTGGTGTTCAACCGCTACGGGCATACCTGGTTGGCCCGGCAGTTAACCACGCGACAGAGCGATTTGACTGCCGCACTGGTCGGCATTGCGGGTGCGTTCATCGGCTTTCATATCGCAGTGATCGTCGGCTTGCTGCCAACACCGCTGATGCTTTACTTGGCCGCCGTCGCTGCCGCGGTGCTCATATTGTGGATCTGGCGCGGGCGGTAAGGCAACGCTTGCTGCGATCCGTTTTGCGCCAGACAAACCAAGCGTAATTTGTCGCCGTGCTCGCATCGGGATCCCACCGCCCCTTGACCATCGGCAGGCGCTTGACGAATTATGCAATCATCGTCGGTGGCGAATGAGGCCATGGCCAGCACCAGGCAAGCGGAGCCCTTGCAATTCGCGATCCGTCCAAGTTGAGGAATCTTCATCGGCCATCATCAAGGAACTCCACATGACTGAGGCTGACCTCGTAAGCTGTGTGCATGATTGGGATCAGGCGATGATTTTGAATGATGCCGGGACGATCGGTAGATTCATGGCCGACGAGTGGACGATCGTAGGGCCGGACGGCAGCCTGAGCGGAAAGGATCGCTTCTTGTCTTCGATTGCCGGCGGCGATCTTAAGCATGACATGATGACCAGCGAGGACCTGACTGTTCGCTTCTACGGCGAGTGCGCTGTCGTCATCGCGAAAGGTGTCTCTGGGGGGACCTACAAGGGACAGCCCTTCCGAGAGCTTGAACGATCATCCAACGTCTTCGTTCGTCGAAATGGTCGCTGGGTGTGCGTCCTGACCCATCTCTCCAAACTGACACCACCATCATAACGGACCGTTGCGCGGGCAAAGTCCTCCCGGCGGGCATACCTCCGCACTTTCTCCGTGAATGGTCTCGAGAAGCGAGGGGCGGAAATGGGCCAACTAAGGCCAAGTCCTGGCGCTTAACTGGAGACGGCAGCACATCGCCTGCTTCTGGCCGTCGCCGCCCCAGCGGATCGCGGGTGTGTTTCGCCTCGGAGCGGATATCGGACGAGAGGCTGCTTCTGGCTCAAGGACCGTTTCCAAGATGACGTATGAGCCGCGTGCTCGGAGAAGGAGAGGGTTAAGAAGCGCATGCAAGGCGTCACAAAAGATCTGAAACCTACACCACCTTCACTTGGACGCGCTGATGCTTACCATTCGGAACCTGCATAAAGTAACGCGACTCCGGCTGTCTTGTTGATCAGGCTTACCATCCAAACCTTAAGTCCGCCGCGCGTCGGGTGATCCCCAATAAGCGCATAGGCGCTGTAGGCTATCAGGTCGATGAATAATGTCGTTCCGCCCATAATCAGAAGCTGGGGCAGAATAGGTAAACCGGCGTCCAGAAACTGGGGCAGGATCACCGCGAAATAAAGGAGCGCCTTTGGATTGGCGAACTCAATGACGAAACCATGGGCAAATAATGTTTCCTGATTACGAACAATCCTCAGCCATTTTTCTGCCGCCCGGATAGCTGAAAATGTCGGCCTTGTCAGGAGGTTCGGCATGCCTCGCAACAAAGTACAAATTCAGAAGGGCCTATCGGATGCGCAGTTCGAGGCGCTTTACGGCACCGAGGAGAAGTGCCGCGCCGCCCCGTTCGCATGGCGCTGGCCCGAGGCTTTCGTGCGCTTGGCCGTTGAGACTGTTCGCAACCGCGTCGAAGCTGCCGGTTGCGTCGCCGGCAGGACCTTCTCTTCCAAGCTCAAAGCCGACTATCTGGAGCGGCACCGTGTTCGACGGGATCGCGTCGTGAGCCGACGCCCTTCATTCCAAGCGGCTTCCAAATCGCCGTCACGAGGCGGCGCTGAATGCAGCCAGGCTGCCGTCGCACCGCCCGGATCAACAGAATGACACAAAATCTTGCATGTCCTTAGATGCGTTTGCACGGTGATTGAAAGATCGACAAATGATATTCTGCGTTAAGCGCCTGGTCGAAGCGTTTGCACTTGGCTGGATGCTGGTTTTGGCCACAATCTTCGCTTCGGCCGGAGCCACCCAAGGGCGAGCCGAGATTGAGATCGTGCCTAACCTCGGCCCAAACGACTTTTCCAACATCGCCGTTTCGCCGGACGGCCAGCACGTCGTTGCTGGCGGAAGGAACTCGCTCTCGCTATGGGATGCCGCGAGTGGAAGGCTCATACGCACCCTCAGTTCCGACCTCTCTGTCAAGACAGCTGCATTTTCACCGAATGGTGGGCGCTTGATCCAAGGCGGCTACAAAGATCTCCGGCTCTGGGATACCGCAAGCGGGCAACTGATCCGGCGCTTCGAAGGCCTTTCCGACTGGGTGTCTGCAGCAACACTTTCCGCCGACGGCCGTCTCCTGCGCTCATCGGGTTATAACGGCTTGATCCACCTGTGGGATGTCGCGAGTGGACAGCTCATAATGAGTGTGAGAAGGGATCTGGACAGGCCGCCTGGGGGGCCTGCCGTTTTCCTCCAGACGGAGGCTTTTTCCCCGGACGGAAAGCAGCTCCTCTCCGGCTATTCCGATGGGAGCATCAAACTTTGGAACGCGGAGAGCGGGAAATTGATTCACGCCCTCTCGGAACAAATGCCGGATCCACGCGGCCGAGTGGCTGCTGTTGCGTTTTCGCCGGACGGATCGCACTTATTGTCAAGCACAACCGACCAAAAAACGCGCAAGACAATGCTTGAGCTATGGGATTCAAAAGGCGGTCAATTGACGCGCGTTTTTGCCGAGCAGCTAGCCGAGGTCACGTCCGTTGCATTCTCACCCGATGGCACCAAACTGCTCTCTGGTAGCTCCGATGGGACATTCGGTTTGTGGAACGTTACGAGCGGCCAGCTCATCCGCAAGAAGGCTCTGAAACGGTACCAGGCTGCAGTCGCTTTCTCCCCCGATGGCCGAAGTTTGTTCTCGGCGATTGATCAAATACAACAATGGGATGCGGAAAGCGGAGAGCTTATCAGAAGCTTTGGACTAGAATACGCCCGCATCACCACTGTCGCGCTGGCTTCAACCGGCGCGCACCTGATCTCGGGCGATAGCGATGGGACGCTCAAGCTCTGGGACGGCGTAAGCGGCGCGCTGATCCGTGCAACACCGGGACATTCGGAGGAGGTAACTTCGGTTGCTTTCGCTCCCAACGCTCAGCAGCTCTTGTCAGGCAGCCGAGACAAAACTCTCAGATTGTGGGATGCGGCGACCGGCCAATTGGCCGGCATTGTCGATACGTCCTCTGGTGCGGTGTTCTCGGTGGCATTTTCACCGGACGGAACGCGCCTGCTCTCCGGGCACAAGGATGAGACGATTAAACTATGGGCGCCGCGCATAGGGAGCTGCTCCGAACTATCCGGGGCCCTTCTGATGCGGTCGCATTCTCTCGCCTGATGGTGAACGCGTATTATCGGCAGGAGGACACGCAGTGCCTCCATGTGAAGTGTGCGACCCCAAGCGTGAAGGACTAGAAGTGTGCGACCGCAAATTTGGAGGCAGGCGGGGCCGTGGTCAAAGGCGGACCTATTGTGAAAGAAAACTTAAGCTTTGGGACACCAGAAGCGGTGAATTGATCCACACCTTCTCAGGTGTGGGTGGTGAAGGAGGCCAAGGAAGTTCAGTA
Organism: Rhodomicrobiaceae bacterium; assembly: GCA_050330195.1. Classification (GTDB taxonomy): domain Bacteria; phylum Pseudomonadota; class Alphaproteobacteria; order Rhizobiales; family Rhodomicrobiaceae; genus JAHQVI01. The sequence continues at coordinate 9,568 of JBHJOB010000092.1, forward strand.
GCGTTCTCTCCCGATGGCGCTCGCATATTATCTGGAGATACCATTTTCGGTGCGCTCGAGTTATGGGACGCCAAGAGCGGCGAATTAATTCGCACCATGCATTCTACCGGTGGTGCTGTTGCTTCGGTCGCCTTTTCACCTGACGGAACGCGTTTGGTGTCAGGCGGTTTTCACAACACGCCCAAGCTGTGGGACGCACGCTCAGGACAGCTCATTCAGACCCTCAATGGCCATTTGCGTGGTGTACGGTCCGTGATGTTCTCCGGCAATGGAGCGCGTCTCATTTCGGGCGGTGAAGACGGCACTATACGCATTTGGAAAGCGTCAACCGGCGAACTGTTGGCGAGCCTGATAGCAGTCAAGGACGGTGAATGGATTGCCGTGACTCCCGAAGGCTTCTTTCAAGGATCGGCTAACGGCGCAAAAATGCTCAGTGTCGTGCGCGGCTTGGAAGTGCACAGTGGCGAACGCTTCCAGGAAGTGCTCCACCGACCGGATCTGGTGCGAGAAAAACTCGCGGGTGATCCCGTGGGGAGGGTGAGGCAAGCCGCAGCGACGTTAGATCTTGCCAAGCTGATGAAAAATTCGGCTAGGCCTTGAGCACCCCGGCGATAGGGCGAACTTGGCGCTCCGCAATGCAATTTGCTGCCGGTGCGCTTCGGCACGGTGTTCGCGACCAGAGAGGATCTGGCTCGCTCGATGGCCGGCATGACGGCCTCGATCCTTGCCGATCTGAAGCATTTGCGCGGCCAGCTTGAGCTTGGCCTGACGGTGACCGTGCGCGGCGCCCCGCCGGTCCCAGCGATTGCTCCCCGGAACGCCGATATCGACGCTTCCAGCGACGCGCCTGGGCCGGGCCTGCGCTACATCGCCAGCAAGCGCGCCGAGCATGAGCAGCGCCGGCGCGAGATGCGCGAGAACGAGGATTTGGCGGAGCGGAGCTGTGCGCCCTTCCTGCCGCTGGTCTCCCGGCATGTCTGGCGCGATTTACCCGCCTTGGCCGGGCGCGGCGTTTCCATCGCCCTGCTGCTGCCCGCCGAGCGGCTAGAGGCCTTCCGTCTGGCGCTCGCCGATCTGCTGCTGGCGGCGCCCGATCTGAAAATTCTCTGCACCGGTCCGTGGCCGCCTTTCACCTTTGTCGGTGACGGCGCCCGAGCGGGATGAGCGTTCATGATTTTGGATTGATCCAATCCAAAATCATCGTGATCCAGGACATTCGACGAAAGGGCAGCGATGGCGGGATTACAAGGCAGATCTGATGCTGAGGATTTATGCGCCGAGGCGGCGTCGCGCGGCCCCGCTCAGCATCACGCTCGATCCGGAGACGGTGCAGCACGATCTTGCCAAGCTGGTGCTGAGCCTTGTGGAAACGGTGCGTCAGCTGCTGGAGCGGCAGGCGTTGCGCCGGGTGGACGGCGGCCGGCTCAGCCCTGCGCAGATCGAGCAGATGGGCCTCACCTTGATGCGGCTTGAGGAGCGCATGGAGGAACTGAAATCGCATTTCGGCCTCAGCGGCGAAGAGCTGCGCCTCGACCTCGGCCATCTGATCGACGGACTTTGATCCGTGCACGCACACCGATCGCGGCGGGGTAGTGGCCTGCACCGGCTAATTTGACTCATGGGCATTCGCTGCGAACGGTGATTCATGCCTTGTCGGGTATCCCTACGCCGAAGACCGCCTTGCGCGGCGGGTAGGATGTAGCTCTTGTTGGCCAGTTGATCCCGACAGGAGCTGGTGCCGTGACTATATCCAGAGACAATTTTAATTTTGCGCGCCGATATTCAGTTGTTGCCGATACGCGGCGGCAATGGAGCGATGCGGAGAAGCAGGCGATTATCGCTGAGGCGGCGCGGCCGGGCGCAAATATTTCGGCGGTGGCGCGCCGACATGGGATCAGGCCCAATCTGCTGTTTCGCTGGCGGCGGCTGGCGCGAGAGGGCCATGCGCGCCGGAGCGCAGCGGTCTTTGTCCCCGTCACTATATCTTCGCCGCCAGCGGCCGCAGAGGCAATCGCTCCGCAGGCAGCTCCCGTACCTTCCCCTGATGCGCATTCTTGTCCTCCCACAGAAGCCACGCAAACTGACGATCGTATTGAGATCGAGCTGGGGAATGGCCGGCTGGTGCGGGTCGGCGCTGGCATCGACACGAGCGCCTTGAAGCGTATCCTCGATGTCCTGGATCGATCAGTGCCGCACCGTAAGGTAGCAGGCCGGATGCAAAGATCATGATTCCCGTTCCCACCGGCGTGCGGGTGTGGCTGGCGACCGGTCATACCGATATGCGGCGCGGCTTTCCTTCACTGTCGTTGCAGGTGCAGGAGGTGCTGCGCCAGGATCCACTAAGCGGCCATCTGTTTTGCTTTCGTGGGCGCAAGGGCGATCTTCTGAAGGTGATCTGGCACGACGGACAGGGGGCTTGCCTGTTCACCAACGATCTGCATTCATACTACACCTCTTTCATCTTCAGTTGAGGGTTTTTGTCTGGCTGGCATTTTGTGCGCATGCGGCTGCGCGATCGACGAGCCGGTTCCATCGGCTGCATTGCTTTTGCGGCAGATCTGAACTCGGGATTTCGTACAGGCAATAGTGCCCATTGTAGGCATGGCTGGTGACGAGGCCATGTTTGGCCCATCTGGTGAGGGTGTGCTCGTGGACATTGAGACGCGCAGCCGCTTCCTGTTTTGTCAGCATTCCACGTTCCCGCAGACGGTCATAGCGTGAGCGCAGCGTGTATTGGTGAACGAGATAGGCAACGCGTGAGGCCGTGAAGCGTGCGTCGTGGCGACCGCGGCGCGCGGCTTCGCCTGGACGATATCCCTGTTGGTTGAGCAGCTCTGCGATCTCGGAATAGATGTGGTCGTCGAGAAGCTTGTCGACCAGTTCGACGATGCCGGGCTGCGTCTTGACCTGCTGGGCGGAAGATTTTGGGCTCAAGGTGGTGAGCGTCTGGATCTTGCCACCCTTGAAGCGCACGTGAACCTTTGTGGTCCCTTCCGCCGGCAGCTTGACGAGAGTGACATCCTCGATGATGTGGGCAAGCAGTCGCTTGCGTTCGCGGTTTGGGGTATCGGGATCCGCCCAGAGCTTGTTGAAATCCACCGTCATAGCGACCAGCCGCTCGCGGACAGCTTCATCGAGGATGAACTGATCGTGCTCCCGGGCGCGCTCGCGCTCTTCGTGGGCATTGGCCAATATGCGGAGCTTCTCGTTCCATTCGCCTTCGAGCGTGTCGGCGACGAGGCGATTATTGGGATCGACCAGCATGAAACGGCGCTGGGCGAGATCGGCTTCCGTTCGGGCGCGCTCGATCGCGCGGCAGCGCAGCCGATCCGCTTCTTCATGCCGTGCCTGGATCTCCTTGCGGACTTCGAGCGCCAGTTCGACGGCTGCCGGCGCCATCTGCTCGGCAATCAGCCTGCCGATGGCTTCATCGACCGGAGGCCCGGCGATCGACTGGCACAAGGGTTCCCCGCGATAGCTATGGGCGCGATCACAGATGTACCAGGCTTCCTGCCGGCCACGCCGGGCAGCGTAGCGAACCCGGAAATGTCTGCCGCATTGCCCGCACACGGCGCGGCCTTGCAGCAGCGCCGGACCTTCCCTTGGGATTGACGCTCGCGCCGCGTCATATCCATGGCCATTCACCTTGAGAATCTTCAGGTTCTCCTGATGCCCGTCCCAACTGATGTAGCCGGGATGAGCATCGGGAATGCAGGCCAGCCAGTCATCATTCTCTCGCGCACGCACCGTCTTCTTACCGTCGATGGTGCGTCGAAACTGTCGTCTACCATAGGCATAGGCGCCGGCATAACGCGGATTGGTCAGAACGCGCTGCGCCGTCGACACCGTCAGCGGCCTGAAAACCGTCTTGCTGTTGTGCAAGCGCGACGGGAACAGAAGACCTTCCTTGCGAAAGGCCTTGACGGTCTGGGAGGCGGATCCGACGCGAGCGAACGTCTCGAAAAAATGGACGATCGTCTCCCTGACTTGCATGTCCGGATCCAGCGCCACATTGCCGGAATGGTCATAGACCAGCCCGGTTGGCAGGGGACAACGAAACTCTCCGCGCCTTGCCTTGTTGAGGATGCCACCGCGCAGCCTTGCTTTGATGACATGCAACTCGGCCTCACTCATTGTGCCCTTGAGACCGAGCAGGAGCCGGTCGTTGAAACTTGCCGGATCGTAGACGCCGTCTTCGTCGAGGATCAGGGTATCGGCAAGGGCGCAGATCTCCAGCAGGCGCTGCCAGTCGGCATTGTTGCGCGCCAGACGGGAGACCTCCAGGCCCATCACGATCCCGGCGCGCCCCATGCCGACGTCGCTGACCAGCCGCTGAAACCCCTCGCGCCATGCCGCCGATGCGCCGGATTCGCCCTGATCGTTGTCGATGACGACAATCTGCTCGTCGCGCCAGCCGAGGGCGACCGCGCGCCCACGAAGCGCATATTGCCGCCTGGCGCTCTCGGCGTTCTCGACAACCTGGCGCATCGAAGACTGGCGGATGTACAGGTAG
>JBHJOB010000093.1:0-43116 GCA_050330195.1 Rhodomicrobiaceae bacterium
GCATCCCGATAATCTGCTCCGTCGTAAATCGCTTCCGTGCCATTTCTCATTCCCCATCATTGGGTTGAAAATGGCCGGGATCTCTTAATTAAACTGGTATCGCGATGCGGGGCAGGCCAGCTCGCTGTGGGTCGGGCAGCATCGCGGCCGCAAGATCCATCAGGTGGACCCCGAAACGGGAAAGGTGCTGCGCACGATTGAAACCGATCGCTTCGTCACTGGCGTCACCTGGGTCGACGGCGCACTCTGGCATGGCACATGGGAAAACAATGCAAGCGATGTCCGCCGCATTGATCCTTCGAGCGGTGAAGTGCTGGAGCGACTGGATATGCCGGCGGGAGTCGGGGTTTCGGGTCTCGAGTCCGATGGCGGCGCGAGCCATTCATCCCTCCATTGCTAGAGGAAATGAATCACTGTTCGCTGAAATTGTGAATCCCGTTTATGGGTATGTGACCTAACCCGGAAAATTCATGGTGGGTCGGCGGATGCATCCTAACCCTTTGAACTCACGTAGGATTTGGTTGCTAAAGCCGATCCGCGCGATTTTCAGGGGAGCCCATCCGCCATGGACGATCTTATGCTGCCGCTACCTGGTCTGTCACCCGTTCTTGGCAAAGCGATTGTGGCACGCTTCGATGGCGGTCAATTGTCATCGGATGCGGGCGTGCTGATGCTGGGGGAGTTCGAACAGCGTCTTGGTGTATTGCCGAGCGGCTGGCGGCCTGTATCGACGATCCGCGTTCCCAGGCGCAAGTCGTTCACGATCTTGCCGGGATGATCCGGTTCCGGATGCTGATGATCGCTTCGGGCTATGAGGACGGTAACGATGCTTCCACCTTGCGGTCCGATCCGGCGTTCAAACTGGCGCAAGGCATTCTGCCATCCAATCCGGATCTGGCTTCTCAGCCGACCCTTTCGCGCCTGGAGAACTGTCCGGGCCTCCGCTCGCTGCTCAGTATGGGGCGGACATTCATCGATCTCTATTGCGCCTCCTACGCTCGCGTGCCCAAACGGGTCGTGCTTGACATTGACGATACGTTCGACGCCGTGCCTGGCGAGCAGCAACTCCGCCTGTTCAATGGCCATTACGACGAATACGGGTTCCAGCCAATCGTCGTATTTGACGGCGACGGACGGGTTCGTGACCGCCATGCTGCGACCGGCCAAGCGTCCAAAGGGCATGGAAATCGTCAAGTTCCTCCGCCGTCTGCTGCGGACGATCCGGGCCAACTGGCCGGGGACCCAAATCCTGATCCGGGCCGACAGCCATTATTGCTGTCCCGAGGTGATCGACTTCTGCCGGGCGAAGGGGCTGGATTTCATCCTCGGTGTCGCACAGAGCACGACCCTGCGCCGCCATGTCGAAGCAGTGGAGACAAGCACGAAAGCCCGCTTCGAGGCCGGGGCGAAGACAGTCAAGCTCCGGCGCTTCAAGGAGTTCTACGATGGCGCAAAGAGCTGGAGCCGGGTCGAACGCATCATCGCACGCGTCGAAGCCGGCGAGCAAGGGACAGATACCAGATTCATCGTCACCAACCTTGCCGGCGGCAGAGCGAAAACGTTGTACCAGCATGTCTATTGCCGGCGCGGCTGTGCCGAAAATCATATCAAGTCCTGGATAAAAGCAGCCCGCCTTTCACGACGGGACGCCACACATCCGGGAATGTCAGGACCTGCTTTTAAGGCGCGTCCGACGCAAGCTCGCCCCGCGACTCGTCAGCCCATCGCAGCATTTCCGGCATCGCCATCACCGTGTCGCGGTATCGCGCGACGGTCCCATCGTCGCCGAAGCGGGCGAGATCGACCTCATAGGTAACGAAGCGGCTGGCGACGGGCGCGTACATGGCGTCCGCCGCACTGAACGCGCCAAACAGGAACTCGCCTTCCTTGCCGAAGCGCGTCCGGCTGTCCTTCCAGAGCTCGACAATCCGGGCAATATCGGTCTCGACCTTGTCGCTGACCTCCGGAAAGCCGAGCACGCGCACGAAATCCATCGGGCATTCCTTGCGTAGCGCGGAAAACCCGGAATGTATCTCCGCCGAGACGCAACGAGCCATTGCACGCGCCGCTTCCTCGCGCGGCCAGATATTCGCGTTAGGATGACGTTCAGCCAGAAACTCCATAATCGCCAGACTGTCCCATATTACCAGATCGCCGGTCCTGAGCGCCGGCACCTTGCCGGAGGGAGAATGACGCAGAATATCGGCCCGCGATTCAGGGCGCCGCAGTTTGACATGCGTTTCGCTGAGCGGAATTTCAAAGGCGGCCAGCACCAGCCAGGGGCGCAGGCTCCAGGAGGAGTAGTTCTTGTCGCCGATGATAAGCTCGTAATTCCCGTTCATGGTCCCTATCTCCCCTGAAGCATCCGCAATAATTTGACCGAAAACCCTACCAAGATGCCCCCAAAGAACACCATCATGCCGTCCGACTTCAAAGACATTGCAAACCGTATATCCGCCCTTTTTATTGACACCAACAGCAAAGAGCCGACCTGCCCGATCTGGCTAGCCGGGAGCTATAAGGGAGAAACCGTTTTCAAGCCGGATATTTCGGCGCGCCATCGCAAATGGCTGGAGACGATCGATTTTCACGGCAAGCCGGGCAAATGGGCCTTCCTGCCGGGCGACAGCGGACTTGACGGCGTCGTGGCGGGCGCGGACACGGCTCCGCTCTTTCCCGGAAGCCTGCCGCCGATCCTGCCCAAAGGCGATTACCATCTGGGTTGGGACGCCGACGAGGCGAACCTTGCAGCAACTGCATGGGCGCTCGGTCATTATGCGTTCCAGACCTATCAGTCGAGCGGGAACGGCGGCCTGAAGCGGCTCCGCCTGCCTGAAGGCGCGGACCGGAGCGAGGTGGTAAATATCGCCGCCGCCAGCTGGCTCGGCCGCGACCTGATCAACATCCCGGCAAACGACCTCGGTCCGGCGGAGCTGGAACAGGCGGCGCGCAACGTCGCCGGCCATTTCGGCGCGGATTTCAGCTCGACCACCGGCGATGATCTTCTACCCGCAAATTTCCCGCTTATCCATGCCGTCGGCCGTGCCAGCACGCGCGAACCGAGGCTGATCGACATGCGCTGGGGCGATCCCAACGCGCCGAAAGTCACGCTGGTCGGCAAGGGCATGTGCTTCGACACGGGCGGACTGAACATCAAGCCCGGCGCCGGCATGGCCCTCATGAAGAAGGACATGGGCGGCTCGGCGGCGGCTCTGGCTCTGGCGGCCATGATCATGGGCGCGGGGCTTCCGGTGCGCCTGCGGCTCCTTATCGCGGCGGCGGAAAATTCGATTTCCGGCAATTCCTTCCGTCCCGGCGACGTGCTGAAGAGCCGCGCCGGGCTGAATGTCGAGATCGGGGATACGGATGCGGAAGGACGGCTGGTGCTGGCCGACGCGCTGGCGCTCGCCGACGAGGAAGCGCCGGATTATCTCATCAGCTTCGCAACGCTGACCGGTTCGGCCCGCGTCGCGCTCGGCCCTGACCTGCCGCCGGTCTACTCCACCGACAGCGCGATTGCCGGCGGGCTCACCGAAATCGGCGGCCGCATCGGCGACCCGATGTGGCCCATGCCGCTGTGGCAACCCTACGACCAGCTGCTCGACAGCCGAATCGGTGATATAAACTCTATCTTTCCCGAGCCTTTCGCAGGCTCTATCATGGCCGCACTGTTCCTGAATCGTTTCGTGAACGCGGCGAGGAGCTACACCCATTTCGACATTTACGGATGGGTGCCGAAGCCGCAACCGGGTAAACCTTTTGGCGGCGAACCGCAATGCGCCCGCGCCGTCTTCGACTATCTGAAAGGCATATGTCCCAAGGCATGAACGCAGGAAAGCTGGATCCGAGGCGACACGTCTATCGTGACGACCTCGCCGCCGCATCGCTGAAAGACAAGGTCCAGGCGCAGCGCTATGTGCAGGGCGAGTTGCGGCAGGTCGCGGGGGCGATTGCGCCCGTTCGGCTGGTCCCGCGCTTCGATGCGCCGCTTTTGACCGAGGGGCTGCATGGCGAGCGCGCCACGGTTTATGAGGTCACCGAAGGCTGGGCTTGGGTTCAGTTGGAGAATGACGGCTATGTCGGCTACATGCCGATGGACAATCTCTCCGCGATCATCGACGAGCCGACCCACTGGGTAAGCGCGCGCGGCACATTCGTCTATCCCGCGCCCGAGTTGAAGCGCCCGCCGATCATGCGGCTGAGTTGCAACAGCAAGGTGACGGTCGTCGGCCGCGAGGGACGCTTTGCCGAATTGTCGCGCGGCGGTTTCATCTTCATGGGCCATCTCATGCCGCTTGAGGAAAAGGCGAAGGATTTCGTCAGGCTGGCGGAGCGGCTGATCGGCGCGCCCTATCTCTGGGGCGGACGCTCGGGCATCGGTATCGATTGCTCCGGCCTCGTTCAGCTTTCCATGCAGGGCGCCGGAATGGTCTGCCCGCGCGACACCGACATGCAGGAAGACGAGATCGGCACGAAGCTGCCCGGCAACACGCTCGACAAGCTCCGGCGCGGCGACCTGATCTTCTGGCGCGGTCATGTCGGGGTCATGCAGTCGAGCGAGTTGCTGATCCACGCCAGCGGGCATCAGATGGAGGTCGTCGTCGAGCCGGTTGCACGCGCGGTCGAGCGGATAGCCGAAACGCATGGCGACATCACGTCGATCAAGCGCATCGAGAAGCTGAAGCTCGAAGCACCGGCACAGCAGAAACAGCTTCCCTCCCAGTAAATCGCCGCCTATACCGCCGATCCCCCCTGCCGGGAATTATCCGCGTTTCGCACTGGCGAATTGACGCTCATACACGCGCGCACTAGTTTCGCGGCGCAAGACATCTTTAAATTCAAGGCAAGACCGATGACAGCGACGAGCGATGCGAGGATTGCGGAAGCCGCGATGGCTTCCAAGGCGTGGCCTTTCGAGGAAGCGCGCAAGCTCGTCAAACGCATCGAAAAGCTTGGCAAGGACGCCGACGAGCCGAAGGCGGTCATCTTCGAGACCGGCTACGGGCCCTCCGGCCTGCCACATATCGGCACGTTCGGCGAAGTCGCTCGGACAAGCATGGTCCGCCATGCGTTCGAAGTGCTGACCGAGGGGCGCGTCCCGACACGGCTGATCTGCTTTTCCGACGATATGGACGGGTTGCGCAAGGTGCCGGACAATGTGCCGAACAAGGAGATGCTGGACAGTTATCTGAACAAGCCGCTCTCGGCCATCCCCGACCCGTTCTCGAACGAATATCCCAGCTTTGCGGCGCATAATAACGCCCGGCTGATGCGCTTTCTCGATCAGTTCGGCTTCGAATACGAGTTTTTCTCGGCAACCGAATGTTACAGATCCGGCATGATGGACGAAGCGCTGCTGAAGATGCTCGCCGTCTACGACAAGGTGATGGACATCATCCTGCCGACGATAGGGCCGGAGCGTCAGAAGACCTATTCGCCATTTCTACCCATCTGCCCGCGCACCGGCGTCGTTCTGCAGGTGCCTATGATCGCGCGCGACGTTGAGGCAGGGACTATTACCTATGCCGACCCGGAGACGGGCGAAAAGGTCGAAACGCCGGTAACGGGCGGGCGCGTCAAATGCCAGTGGAAGGCGGACTGGGCCATGCGCTGGACGGCGCTCGGCGTCGATTACGAAATGGCGGGCAAGGATCTGATCGATTCGGTCCACCTGTCCTCGAAAATCTGCCGCGCGCTTGGCGGAACGCCGCCGGATGGCTTCAATTACGAGCTGTTTCTCGACGAAAAGGGCGAGAAGATCTCCAAGTCCAAGGGCAACGGCATCACCATCGAGGACTGGCTGAAATACGCAACGCCGGAAAGCCTGTCGCTGTATATGTTCCAGAAGCCGAAGACGGCGAAGAAACTCTATTTCGACGTGATCCCGAAGAATGTGGACGAATATCTGACCTTCCTTGGCAAATATGCCGAAGAAACGCCCGAGCAGCAAATCGTCAATCCGGTCTGGCATATCCATCTGGGCGAACCGCCGGAATTCGACCTGCCGATCAGCTTCAACCTGCTGCTCAATCTGGTCAGCGCCTCGAACGCACATGATAAATCCGTGCTCTGGGGCTTCATTCGACGCTATGCACCGGGTGCAACGCCGGAAAATCATCCCGAGCTCGACCGGCTCGTCGGCTACGCGATCGCCTATTTCCATGATTTCGTGAAGCCGACAAAGAAGTTCCGTGAGCCGACCGATCAGGAACGTGCGGCCATTGCCGACCTGTATGAGCGCTTTGCCGCGCTGCCCGAAGGCGCGACCGGCGAGGATATTCAGGCCGAAGTCTACGCGGTGGGCAAGGAGCATGAGTTCGAGCCGCTGCGGGCGTGGTTTCAGGCGCTGTACGAGGTGCTGCTGGGGCAGTCTCAAGGCCCGCGCTTCGGCTCGTTCGTCGAGCTTTACGGTATCTCGGAAACGCGCGCGATGATGGCGGAAAAGCTGGGGCTGGTAGAAACGGCATAGTCTGGAGACCGGTATAACCGGCTCTTACCTCTCCCCATGGGGAGAGGTCGGCGCGATAGCGCCGGGTGAGGGGCCGGGAGTTCGCCTTAGCAGGCTGCTGAAAAACTCGGAGGCATCTCGTGGCGAACCTGGGAAATTGGCTCTGTGGCTGAACTGAAGCTCCGCAGACGCGTCAATCTATGCTCAGCTCGCTCCTGGAGACGTCTCGGCAACCCGGAAAAACCTTTTTCAGCAGCCTGCTAGGACACATATCCCCTCACCCTGCCCCTCTCCCAATGGAAGAGGGAACCGTTTGGTGCATCGTCGAAGTTTATGACTTCCACACAAACACACAGAAAAGAGTGCGCAGCTTCATACAAAGTCGCCAGCGATCTGCTCGGCTGGTACGACACCCATGCGCGCGCACTGCCATGGCGGCAACCGTCGGGCGTTCGGCCTGATCCATACGCGGTCTGGCTCTCGGAGATCATGCTGCAACAGACGACCGTGAAGGCCGTCATCCCCTATTACGGGAAATTCCTCGCCCGCTGGCCGCGCGTCACTGATCTCGCCGCCGCCGAACTGGACGATGTGCTCGGCGCATGGGCGGGGCTTGGCTACTACTCGCGCGCGCGGAACCTCCACGCCTGCGCAAAAGTTGTCGCCGGCGATCATGCAGGACACTTCCCTGCCGACGAAACAAAGCTGCTGAAACTGCCCGGTATCGGCGCTTACACAGCGGCGGCGATAGCAGCCATCGCCTACGACCGGCCCGCCGTCGCCGTTGATGGCAATATCGAACGCGTCGTCGCGCGACTGTTCGCGCTGGAAAAGCCGCTTCCTGGCGCAAAACCGGAGATCAGGAACCTTGCCGCGAGCCTCGTTCCGGCACATCGCCCCGGCGATTACACGCAAGCCATGATGGATCTCGGGGCAGGGATCTGCTCGCCGCGTTCGCCGTCCTGCATGTTGTGCCCGGTAACGGCGCATTGCGAAGCCGCAAGGCTTGGTATCGCCGAGCGCCTGCCGCTCAAGGCGCCGAAGAAGACACGGCCAAACCGTTATGGGGCCGCTTTCCTCGCTATTCGGAAGGATGGCGCAGTGCTGCTGCGCCAGCGTCCGCCAAAAGGTCTGCTGGGCGGTATGCTGGAGGTGCCGTCAAGCGACTGGCGCGATGAGCGGGAAGCCGCCGCCGAGGCGCTGAAAGCTGCGCCACTGCGGGCCGAGTGGCGAAAGCTGACCGGGCTCGTCGCGCACACTTTCACCCATTTCCATCTGGAGCTGGACGTCTATTGCGCGACGAATCTCGCGGAAACCGCGAAATCCGGACAAGGCCGCTGGTACAGCCGGGACGAATTGCCCGATGCAGCCCTTCCCAGCGTGATGCGCAAGATCCTCGCCCGCGCTCCAGATTAGACAACCACAATCGGCGTGCCGTTCGGAACCCTCTGGTAAAGATCAATCACGTCCTGCTGCATCATGCGCACGCAACCGCTTGAGACCGACTTGCCAATCGTCCAGTATTCCGGCGAACCGTGAATGCGATAGAGCGTATCGACATTCCCCTGAAAAATGTACAGTGCCCTCGCGCCAAGCGGATTTTCGGGGCCGGGCGGCATCCCGCCATTCGCGGCGCTATACCGCACAAGATCGGGCTCGCGCGCGATCATCGTCTCCGGCGGCGTCCAAGTGGGCCATTCCTTCTTGTACTTCACAACGGCGCGGCCCGACCACTCAAAGCCTTGACGACCGAGCCCGACGCCATAGCGCATGGCTTCTCCGCCACCCTCAACGAGATAGAGATAGTAATTGGCTGTATCCACGACGATCGTGCCGGGAGCCTCGGTTGTCGCATAGCGGACCCGCTGCCGGTAAAAACGCCGGGGCACACGCTCCAGCTTGATGCCAGGGACCGGATAGGGCTCGGCCCGAACCGGCCCGTAAATGGCGGCATAATTGGAATTGTTCGGCGCGAAAACTCCGTTGGCCCGCTGGCTGTTCGCGCTGCAACCGGCGAGCGCCAGCGCCCCCAGGCTGGCCGAGCCTGCCAGAAAGCTCCGGCGCGTCATCTGCTTGACGTTATCCATAACGCCTTATCCCCCAGTAGCAAAATCCCGCCCTCGCGCGATCATCGCGCCGGGCTGCCCCTCTCCCAACTCATATGGTACGTCAAACGCGCGAAAACCAAGGCAGGTTCAAACGTCGGGTTGAATCCGAGGGCTGAAACGCCGATGCTGTTGCCAAAATGCACACACGTCATCGGGTATACTGCGTAGGTGGAATCGCGCTTTCGCATTGCACAGGCGCATGTTAGCGGCAAACCCGCCCGCCCTGTCTCCATACGGCGCTGCATCAAAGCGGCGTGATGCTTACGCGACCTCAAACCAGGAGTTCATGCCCGCTGCCGCGTGCTCCAGCATGTGGCAGTGCAGCAGCCATTTTCCGGGGTTGTCGGCCACAAAGGCGACCTTTACCCGCTGGCGCGGGCCGACCATGAACGTATCGCGCCACGGTTCGCCCTTCACGGGATGCACTTCGCTGCGCTGGATCACCCGGAAATGATGGCCATGAACATGCATGGCGTGGTTGAAAGCGGTGTCGTTGACGGTTTCCACGATGATCGTTTCGCCGCGTCTTGCGCTGAAAAACGGCTTTTCCCCCAGATTGGCGACGCCATTCATGCCCCACATCTGCTTGGTGCGGCGGATATCCTCGCGCCCGAGTTCCTTGCCCTTGTAGACAAGGCCGGAGAAACCGCCCATGGCGCCGCCTGTCATGTGAAGCGGCACACGGCGCGCATTGGCCATATCCGGTTCGGGCAGCGTGTTTGGCTGAAGTCGCGGCGTCTTCGTCGCGGCACGGCCGGGCGAGCCCGCAACCTTGAATTCAACCAGCGGATAAGACTCGCCACCGGCCACGTCGTACAGCGTCAGATCCTTACCCGCATCGGGCGTCAGAAACAGGTCCAGACGCTGCGCCGGGCCAAGCAGCAGTGTCCCGTTCCCCGCATCGGCGGGGTCCGCGAGCGGCTGGCCGTCGAGGGCCGCGATCATGGCGCCAAATCTTGCCGGATCGATCTCCAGCACGCGCGCATTGGCTGCATTGATCAGCCGCAGCCGGTAGGTCTCCCCGGCGTTCAGCGAATATTCGCGCGGATATTCGCCATTCACGGTCATCCAGTTGCCCAAGCGGCCTGCATGGCTCCAATCCATAATCGAGCCCAGGCTTTCGACATCAAGAACGCCCTCACGGTTGAGCCGCCAGTCGTCGAGCATCAGCGTCAGATCGTGAGCGCGGTCGACAACTTCCTCCGGCTCATCGACGATCAGCGGACCGTACAGGCCCCGCGCGACCTGATCCCAGCTCTTGTTATGGGCGTGATACCAGAAGCTTCCCGCATCCGGGGCGGCAAAGTCATAGTCAAAGCTTTCGCCCGGCTGCACCGCCTCCTGCGTCAGCCCCGGCACGCCGTCCATCGCGTTGTCGAGACGGATGCCGTGCCAGTGGATCGTGGTCGGCTCCTCCAGCCTGTTGATCAGCCGGACACGAACGCGCTCGCCTCTCTTCACGCGGATTTCCGGCCCCGGCGTCTGGCTGTCATAGGTCCACAGATCCGACAGGGGCGCTTCGCCGCGGAACAGCTTCTCCTTGCTGACGCCCGCCGTGATCTCGGTGAACCCGTCGGCTGCATGGGCCACGCGGAAGGCAGGAGACAGCGCCGCAAGCGCCGAGACCGCAAGCGAGGACTTCAGAAAACGCCGTCTGGTCAGGTTCATTGATCGTGCTTTCCCGACAGATCATCGATGATGGGGCAATTCGGGCGGCTGTCGCCGTGGCAATGGCTGGCAAGCGATTGCAGCGTGGTTCGCAGCGATTGCAGTTCCTTGATTTTCCTGTCGATCTCGCGGATCTTGTCCGTCGCAATGGCCTTGACGTCGGCGCTGGCGCGATGCTCGTCATCGTAAAGCGAGAGCAGGAGGCGGCATTCCTCGATGGTGAAGCCCAAACTGCGCGCCCGTTGCAGAAAGCGCAAGCGGTGCACGTCCTGCTCGGAATAGTCGCGATAGCCGTTTTCGGCGCGGGCCGGCCGGATCAATGCGATGTCTTCGTAATAGCGGATCGTCTTCGCCGGCAAATTCGCCTGTTCCGCAGCCATGCCGATATTCATGTCCCGATCCTCAATATTTCCGCCAAGCTTATAAGGGTTCCACTCGCTGGAAGGTCAAGCGGCAAGCCTATAGCTCGACCCTTCGCAACCTCAGCGCATTGCCGATTACCGAGACCGACGACAGGCTCATCGCGGCGGCAGCGATCATGGGCGACAGCAGCGTTCCCGTCAGCGGATAGAGAATGCCCGCCGCAATCGGCACGCCCGCCGCATTGTACACGAATGCGAAGAACAGGTTCTGCTTGATGTTCCGCAGCGTCGCCTGCGCCAGCGTGCGCGCCCGGACGATCCCGGTGAGATCGCCCTTCAGCAGCGTGATCCCGGCG
This sequence comes from Rhodomicrobiaceae bacterium, assembly GCA_050330195.1. Taxonomy (GTDB): domain Bacteria; phylum Pseudomonadota; class Alphaproteobacteria; order Rhizobiales; family Rhodomicrobiaceae; genus JAHQVI01. The sequence goes on from JBHJOB010000093.1 coordinate 10,943, forward strand.
CTTTCGACGGCCACATCTGCCCCGGTGCCCATGGCGAGCCCGACATCGGCAGCCGCCAGCGCCGGCGCATCGTTCACGCCGTCGCCCGCCATCGCCACCTTGCAACCCTTGGCGTGCAGCTCATCGACCAGCTTCTGCTTGTCCTCGGGCAGCACGCCCGCGCGCACCTCGTCGATGCCAAGCCGACCCGCCACGGCCTTCGCCGTCCGCTCATTGTCGCCCGTCGCCATGATGATCCGCAATCCGGCGTCATGTAGCGCCTTGATCGCGCCGGCGGTCGTTTCCTTGATCGGATCGGCAACGGCGACAATCCCGGCGAGCTTGCCGTCAATCGCGACGAACATTGCCGTCTTGCCGTCGGCGCGCAGCGCATCGGCCTGCTCTTCGGCGGCGTCGGTCGAGACACCCACAGTCTCCATCATGGCGCGATTGCCAAGGGCGAGACTGCGCCCATCCACGGCGCCGCGCACGCCCTTGCCCGTCACGGCCTCGAAATCCTGCGCCGATCCGGCCTTGACGCCGCGATCCTCGGCGCCCGCCAGAATGGCGTCCGCCAGCGGATGCTCGGAGCCCTTCTCCAAAGCGGCGGCAGCGGCCAGAACCGCATTCTCATCCATATCGGCCAGCGCGATTACGTCGGTCAGCTTCGGCTGGCCTTCGGTCAGCGTGCCGGTCTTGTCGACGATCAGCGTATCGACCTTGGCCATGCGCTCCAGCGCTTCGGCGTTCTTGATCAGCACGCCCGCCTGAGCGCCGCGCCCCGCCGCCGTGGTGATCGAGATCGGTGTCGCCAGACCGAGTGCACAGGGGCAGGCGATGATCAGCACCGAAACGGCGGCGGCAATCGCATAGGCGAGCGCCGGCTCGGGGCCGAGGGAGAGCCATGCGATGAAGGCAATGATCGCAACCGCAACGACAGTCGGCACGAAATAGGCCGCGACCGTATCGGCAAGCCCCTGAATCGGCGCTCGCGAACGCTTCGCATTCGTCACCATCTCGACGATCTGGGCCAGAACGGTGTCCGCGCCGACCTTGGCCGCCTCGATGACGAGCGAGCCGTTCTTGTTGATCGTGCCGCCGGTAACATGATCGCCCTTCGTCTTTTCGACGGGCAGCGGCTCGCCGGTCAACATGCTTTCATCGACCGAAGACTGCCCCTCGACGACAATGCCATCAACCGGCACGCTGTCGCCGGGGCGAACGCGCAGCCGGTCGCCCTCGATGATGTTCTCCAGCGGCGCATCATATTCCGTCCCGTCCGGCAGGATGCGGCGCGCGGTCTTCGGCGCAAGATCGAGCAGGGCCCGGATGGCGTCGCCGGTGCGCTCGCGGGCGCGCAGCTCCAGCACCTGGCCGACGAATATCAGCGCCACGATGACGACGGCTGCCTCGTAATAAGTGCCCACCTGTCCCCCATGCCCGGCATAATCCGCGGGGAACGCGCCCGGCAGGAAGGTGGCCACGAGACTGTAAAGATACGCTGCGCCCACGCCAATGGAGATCAGCGTCCACATATTCGGGTTCATCGTGCGGATGGACTGCCAGCCCCGTTCGAAGAACGGCAGCGCGGCCCAGAGCACGATCGGCGTCGCGAGCGCGAATTCGAGATAAACCGCGGTCTGGTGGCCAAGCCAGCTCCGCACCGGCAGCCCGACCATGTCGCCCATCGTCAGGATCATCAGGGGCACTGCCGCCGCCACGCTGATCCACATGCGGCGTGTAAAGTCCACCAGCTCATGGTTGGGCTCGTCGGAGACGCCGCTCATCGGCTCAAGCGCCATGCCGCAGATCGGGCATGCGCCGGGACCTTCCTGCACGATTTCCGGATGCATCGGGCAGGTATAGAGCGCACCCTGCGCCTCGGCCCGCTTGCGCCGCTTGCTGTTGCCGGAGACGTAGAAATAGGGGTCGGCCTCGAAACGGTCATGGCATTTCTGGGAGCAGAAATGATAATCCTTGCCCTGATACGTCGTGGTCGGCTTGCCCTTGCCGAGGCTGACCGTCATCCCGCAGACCGGGTCGATCGCTGTCGCCTGATCCATGCCGGTGTGATCGTGATGTTCGTGATCATGACCACTGCAGGCGCGATCATGCGTGTGGTCCTTATGGCGATGTTCTTCATTCATGATTGCCATCCATTTGTCGAGTTAGCCGGAAGATAGGGCTTCCAGCAACTGGAAGGTCAAGAGGAGTTACGAAAGAGACGCGCGGCGTCCCGATCATGGCGTCGATCAACCTGTCGCGCATCGTCATGGTTGACGATCTCTCTGCTTCATTCCCCAAAATCGACCGATGCTGGAACGGAAATCTTTACCGGGCCCGGCGATCATTGGGGGGGCGCGCGTAACAGGATGCCCATCTCATGTATGGAATGGTGAATCTCGGCATTCAGAAATTCATTACCGAAAATCACGGTCCACAAGTCTGGTGGGAAATCTGCGCCAATGCCGGGATCGGTGACGCCGAATTCGAATCGATGCTGACCTATGACGACGCGAGCACCTATCGCCTAGTCGAGGCGATCAGCGAAAAGCTGGATATGACGCAGGACGAGGTGCTCCGGCTATTCGGGGAATACTGGATCGAATATGCCGGCGACACGGCCCTGGGACGGATCATCGATTTTGGCGGCGCCAGCTTCATCGAAGTGCTGGAATCTCTCGATGAAATGCATGAGCGCTTTCGGGCCACCATGCCGCATCTGCGCCCGCCATCCTTCGAGGTCGTGGAATTGTCGGATCGCACATTCCGTCTTCACTATAAGTCGGAACGGCAGGGACTGACACCGATGGTGATCGGCCTCCTACACGGGCTGGCGCATCGTCATGGCGAACAGATCACGGTCAGCCTTGTCGCGCGCAGGAGCGAAGGGGCGGATCACGATATTTTCCAGATCGAACGTCTCAACATGGCGCGGCTGGCCGAAGCGGGATGAGGAAAATTGCGCCGCCATCTTCGGCTCGCCAGCCCGCCGCTCCAAACCACCGGAGCGGTCGCCGTTCATGATTTCAGGCCGGTTCAATCAACAATCGTCGTGATCCACAACTGCAGCAGAACGGGTTCAGAGTGCCGCCAATGACGGACGAAGCGCATTTTAAAAGCGATGGCGGCCATGCTCTCCTGCCGCCAGAAACGCTCGATGCGCTGATGCCCTTTCACATCCGGCTCGATGGCGAAGGGCGCATCATCGGCGCGGGCCGTACGCTGACCAAGCTTTGCCAAGGCGCGCCATTGATCGGGGCGCGGTTCTTCCGGCGCTTCCGCGTTCGCAAACCTCGAGGTCTCACCGGCATGACCGAGCTGCGGGAAAAGCTGGGCCGAAAGCTGTTCGTGGAATCCGCAAGCGATCGTTCGCTGAGCTTTCGCGGGATGGCCGTGGCCGAGGGCGATCCGGGGCAGCTGCTGCTGAATTTTTCCCTGGCCGGAGACATCGCGGAGATCACGCTCCGCTTCAAGCTCAAGGCTCACGATTTCGCCGCGGCGGACAGCTCGGTAGACCTGCTCTATCTCATAGAGACCCAAGCGGTGGTCCTCGCCGATCTGCGCGATCTGACCCAGCGCCTGCATGAGGCCAAGGCCGAGGCCGAACATCAGGCGCTGACGGATTCGCTGACCGGCCTGCCGAACCGGCGCGCCTTGACGACAGCCCTTGCCCGCAGACTGGCGCTACGGGACAGCTCGGGCCAGCGCCCCACCTTTGCGCTCATGCAAATCGATCTGGACGGTTTCAAGGCGGTCAACGACACGATCAGCCACGCGGCAGGCGATGAAGTCCTGAAACATGCCGCCTCCATATTGCGCTCCGAAATCCACCACGCGAACATGCTTGCCCGCACAGGCGGCGATGAATTCGTTGCCGTCATCGATCGCTGCCCCGAGCGGCATGAAGTCGAGCAGATGTGCCACCGGATCATCGACCGGCTTTCCATCCCGATCCCGTTTGAAGATCGCTACTGCAAGATCGGGGCGAGCATTGGCGTCGCCTATTGCGATGACGTTCCCGAATATGATGCGGATCGGCTGCTGGTCAATGCCGATCTGGCGCTATATGAATCCAAGCGCGCCGGGCGCGGGCGCGTGCGCTTCTTCGTCGGAGCCATGCGCGAGCAGCACGATGCGGTCAATCAGCTTGCCGCCGAAATCGACAACGCCATCGAGGCGGATGCGTTCGAGCCGTATTTTCAGCCGCAGATCAATGCGATCACCGGGCGGTTGGAAGGGTTCGAAGCCCTTGCCCGCTGGCGTCATCCAACACGCGGCATTCTCAGTCCACAGTATTTTCTCTATGTCGCGAGCCAGGCCAATCTGCTCCCGCGCATCGACGATATCATAGTCGCGAAAGCGTTTCGGACCGCCGCAAGATGGCGGGCGAAAGGCCATGACGTGCCCAAGATCTCGATCAACGTAACCGCCGCGCGCCTGGGAGATCCGAATTTCATCGAGACGCTGATCGACGCCGCCTTCTATGCGGATCTCGCACCGGAATGCATCGGCATCGAAATTCTGGAGTCGGTCCTCCTCGACGATGATTCGGAGCAGATCATTCAGAACATCAAGAGGCTCGACGTGATGGGCTTCCGTCTGGAGCTGGATGATTTCGGCACGGGCCATGCTTCCATTTCCAATTTACGCAAGGTGCCGGTCTCTCTCGTCAAGATCGACCGTTCACTGATTTCCGGCGTGGATCACGATACCGAACTGAGCAAGATCGCCGGCGCGATTATCCAGCTTGCCCATAATCTCGATGTGACACCGCTTGCGGAGGGCGTGGAAACAGCCGGCGAAATCCGTACGCTCGTCGATCTGGGATGCGCCCATTTCCAGGGCTATTGCATCGCGCGGCCCATGCCGGAAGATCAGGTCGAAGGCTGGATCGGCCAGATGCACAAATCGTCAATCAGGCCGTATTACGCGGTGCCCGATGCACCGTCGCGGACAACGCTGTCGCACTGAGGATACCGGTGACGCCTCGAATGCGGCGCCCTTCGAGGGATCACCGGTCGCTTTCGCGCCAGCACGGATTGATCCAGGGTTCCGCGTTTTCGCGCGGCAATGGCGGGCGGCCGAGAATATGATCGGCGGCCTTTTCGCCGGCCATGATCGAAGGCGCATTGAGATTGCCGTTGGTGATGCGCGGAAAGATCGAGCTGTCCACGACGCGCAAGCCTTCGACGCCAATGACGCGGCACTGCGGATCGACCACGGCCGTCTCGTCCTCAGCGCGCCCCATCCGGCAGGTGCCGCACGGATGATAGGCGCTTTCGGCATGTTCACGGATGAAGCCGTCGAGTTCGTCGTCGCTCTGGACGGCGCTTCCGGGTTGAATTTCCTTGCCGCGATAGGGATCGAACGCCGCTTGCGCGAAAATCTCCCGTGTCAGCCGGATGCAGCGGCGGAAATCGATCCAGTCCTGTTCGTGCGACATGTAGCGGAACAGGATGCGTGGCGGCTCTTTCGGCTCGGCGGATTTCAAAGTGATTTCGCCGCGCGACGGTGAGAGCATCGGACCGACATGGGCCTGAAAGCCGTGGCCTTCCGCTGCCGCGGCGCCGTCATAGCGCACGGCGAAGGGCAGGAAATGGAACTGGATGTCGGGATAGGGGATGCCCGCCCGCGAGCGAACGAAAGCGGCGCTCTCGAACTGGTTTGAGGCGCCAAGCCCCGTCTTGAAGAACAGCCATTCCGCTCCGGCCAGCGCCTTGCCGAGCAGGCTCCAATGCTTGTAAAGCGTGATCGGCTGCGTGCAGGCCTGCTGAATGTAAAGCTCAAGGTGATCCTGCAAATTCTGCCCCACGCCGGGGCGGTCCGCGACGACGCCGATGCCATGCTCCACCAGATGCTCGGCCGGGCCGATGCCGGACAGCATGAGCAGTTTGGGCGAATTGATCGCCGATGCGGAGACTATGACCTCGCGGCGCGCGCGCACGGTCCTGCGGCAACCCCCACGGCTGATCTCCACGCCGACAGCGCGGCCATTCTCGATGACGATCCGCCGGGCAAGGCAGCGAATGAGCTTTACATTGGAACGCTTCAGCGCTGGCTTCAGATAGGCGTTCGCGGCGGACCAGCGGCGGCCCTGCCAGACGGTCTGCTCCATCGGGCCGAAGCCTTCCTGCTTCTCGCCATTATAATCGTCCGTCCGCTCGAAACCGGCCTGTGCGCCTGCCTCGACAAAGGCGTGATAGAGCGGGTTCTGGCGCGGCCCCCGCTTGACATGAAGCGGACCGGAACGTCCGCGCCAATCCGGATCGCCGCCATGCCCGCCATCGTGCCAGTTCTCCATGCGCTTGAAATAGGGGAGCACATCGGCGAACGCCCAGCCATCCGCGCCTTCATCCGCCCAATGATCGTAATCATGCGCATGACCGCGCACATAGACCATGCCGTTAATCGAGGACGACCCGCCAATCACCTTTCCGCGCGGACAGGCCAGACGGCGTCCGCCAAGGCCGGGTTCAGGCTCGGTGCGAAAGCCCCAGTCGTAACGGGACATGTTCATCGGATAGGACAGCGCGCCCGGCATCTGGATGAACGGCCCCGCATCGGTGCCGCCATATTCCAGCACCACCACGGAATGCCGTCCGTCTTCGGACAGGCGGGCGGCAAGGGCTGAACCGGCGCTGCCCGACCCGATGACGATGAAGTCGGCTTCGGTCAATACGGGCTCTCCACCGGGCCGAGAGCGACGTAGACCGTCTTGAGCTGGCTGTAATGCTCGATGGCGGCCATCGAGTTTTCGCGGCCCACGCCGGAGCGCTTGGCCCCGCCGAAGGGGGCTTCCACAGGCGTCAGATTGTAGGTGTTGATCCAGCAGGTTCCCGCTTCCAGAGCCGCCGCGACGCGATGCGCGCGCGAGAGATCCTTCGTGAAGACGCCCGCCGCAAGCCCGAACTCTGTTCCGTTGGCGCGCTCGATAACTTCGGCCTCGTCGTCGAAATCGAGCACGCACATCACCGGGCCGAAAATTTCCTCGCTGGCAATACGCATCGTGTCGGTGACGTCGGCAAACACCGTTGGCTGAACATAATAACCTCGCTCAAGCCCCGACCCGCTCGCCTTGCCACCGCCGCTGACCAGCCGTGCGCCTTCCTCGCGGCCCAGCGTCATGTAGCCGAGCACTTTTTCATATTGGGATGCACTGATCAGAGGCCCCATCTGGGTCGCTTCGTCCAGCGGATCGCCGATGACGATCTTCCCCGTCCGCTCCGCCAGCCTTGCGAGAAATCGATCCCTGATGGCCCGATGCACGAAAACCCGTGTCCCGTTCGAGCAGACCTGCCCGGCCGAATAGAAATTGCCGAGCATCGCACCGCCGACGGCATCCTCGATGTCGGCATCCTCGAAAACGATCAGCGGCGACTTGCCGCCCAGCTCCATGGTCGTGTGCTTGACGCCCTCGCCTGCCAGCGCCATGACACGCTTGCCGGTCGGCACGGAGCCGGTCAGCGAAACCTTGTCCACTGCCTCATGTGCGACCAGAGCGCCGCCAACATCGCCATAACCCTGCACGACATTGAACAGACCGGCGGGCAATCCCGCCTCGATGAAGATCTCCGCAATCTTCAGCGCGCAGAGCGGCGTGACCTCCGAGGGCTTGAAGATCATCGCATTGCCGCAAACAAGCGCGGGCGCGGCTTTCCAGCAGGCAATCTGCGTCGGATAGTTCCATGCGCCGATACCGACGCAAACACCGAGCGGCTCGCGGCGCGTATAGACGAAATCGCCGCCAAGCTCGATATGCTGCCCGGCGATCGCGCCCGCGACGCCGCCGAAATATTCCAGCGCATCCGCTCCGGAAGTGGCGTCGGCGACCAGCGTTTCCTGTATCGGCTTGCCCGTATCGAGCGTTTCCAGTTCGCTCAAGTTCCGGTTGCGCGCCCGGATCAGGTCGGCGGCGCGGCGCAGCATCCTGCCCCGCTCGACCGGCGCCATCCGCGCCCAGTCCTTCTGCGCCGCGCGCGCCGACGCAACCGCGCGCTCGACAATGTCGGGCGTCGCCGAATGCAGCCGGGCAATCACCTCACCCGTCGCAGGATAGATGCATTCGATGAGCTTGCCGCCCTCATCTTCGACATAGCGGCCATCGATGAAATGGCTGGCTTCAGGCTGTGCGCGCATCAGCTTCCATCCCGTTGTCTTTTCGCGTTTGCGAGCGCCAGAGAACCGTAGGATGTGTCGAGCACCGGCGAGACCCGTCGTTTTGCCGTCGGCGGGTTTCGCTTGCGCTCAACCCATCCTACGCACCTCACTTGAGAGAAATGGGCGGTCAGCATCCTACTCACCTCTCGGAAAACGCTGGCTTTCCTCCAGCGTGTTCAGATCCATGTGGTTGCGCATGTAGCGCTCCGACGCCTTTTGCAGCGGCTGGTAATCCCACGGGTAGTAAGCGCCGTTGCGAAGCGCCTCGTAGACCACCCAGCGGCGCGCCTGCGACTGACGGACTTCCGCATCGAATGCGGGCATGTCCCAGTAATCGCGCACGGCTCCGGCGAATTGCGCCGCCGTTTCTGCATGAACCGGATCGGACGCAAGATTGGTCAGCTCGTGGCGGTCGGCTTCGAGGTCGAAAAGCTGCGGCGGGTCCAACTCGCAATGGACGTATTTCCATTTGCCCTGGCGCAGCGCGACGAGCGGCGCATAGGAGCCTTCCGCCGCATATTCGATGCGTACCGGCTCGCTCCGAGTCTCGCCCCGCGCCAGCCTGTCGAGCGACAGCCCATCCGTCCACGGCATGATTTCGCGCATGTCGATATCGGCAAGCTCGGCAAGCGTCGGCAGCACATCGAGTGTGCTGACCGGCGTGCCGACGCACCCGGCGGGCATTTCCGGCGCAGCGATCATCAGCGGCACGCGCGACGACCCTTCATAGAACGACATCTTGAACCAGAGCCCGCGCTCGCCCAGCATGTCGCCATGATCGGAGACGAACAGGATGATCGTGTCGTCTTCCTGCCGCGTACCGCGCAGTGCTTCCATCACCTCGCCGATCTTGTCGTCAAGATAGGAGATATTGGCGAAATAGGCGCGGCGCGAACGGCGGATATTGTCGTCGGTGATCGTATAGCTGCGCCAGTCATTGGCGTCGAACAGCCGCCTGGAATGGGCGTCCTGCTCCTCATAGGCAAACGCCGGAACCGCCGGCAGCAGATGCTCGCAATCCTCGTAGAGATCCCAATACTTCCTGCGGGCCACGTAAGGATCGTGCGGATGGGTGAAGCTGACCGTCAGCATCCACGGGCGCTCATCGCCGCCGCGCCCGAGATCGTAGACCTTGCGCGTGGCGTTGTAGGCAACCTCATCGTCATATTCGAGCTGGTTGGAGATCTCGGCGACGCCCGCACCCGTAACGCTGCCCAGATTGTGATACCACCAGTCGATCCGCTCGCCCGGCTTGCGGTAATCAGGCGTCCAGCCGAAATCGGCCGGATAGACATCCGTCGTCAGACGTTCTTCGAAGCCGTGAAGCTGGTCCGGACCGACGAAATGCATCTTGCCCGACAGGCAGGTCTGATAGCCCGCGCGGCGCAGATGATGGGCGTAAGTCGGGATGTCGCTGGCGAATTCGGCGGCATTGTCATAGACGCGGGTACGGCGGGGCAACTGGCCGGACATGAAGCTGGCGCGGCCCGGTGCGCAGAGCGGCGAGGCGGTGTAGCAATTGGCGAAGCGGGCGGAGCGTTCGGCCAGCGCGCGCAGATTGGGCGCATGCAGCCAGGGAGCCGGACCGTCCGAGAACAGCGTGCCGTTGAGCTGATCGACCATGAAAATCAGGATGTTCGGCTTTTTCATTTCCTGCCCTTCCTTCTTGCCCGTTCCCGCTCAAGGCACATGTTCAGATAGTCCCCCACCAGCGCCTTCGCCTCGGCCGGGTCGGGCGCGCAATCCTGCAGGGCGCAGCGTATGTAGAGCCCGTCGATCAGCGAGGCGAGCCCCTGCGCGACCCGTCGCGCAACCTCATCGGGGACAAGCTTGCCCAACTCGAAAACCAGATTGCTGTCGAGCCGGTAGGCGTAGACGCGCAAGAGCCGTGCCGCCTCCGGTGATTTCTGCGCCTGGACGTAAAAGGTCAGCCACGCGGCGACGACATCGCGCTCGAACTGGTTAGGTGCGAAGCTGGCTGCAATGATGGCCTCGATCCGCGCCTGCGGATCATCCGTTCCCGCAACGCCGCGGCGCGCGCTCGCGCCGAACTCGGCAAGGATGTGGCGCATGGCGGCGAGAAAGATCTGCTCCTTGGAGCCGAAATAATGGTGAGCCAGCGCCGAGGAAACCCCCGCCCGCGCCGCAATCTGGCTGACCGTGACATCCAGCGAACCGGCGCGTCCGACTTCGGTAATCGCGGCAAGAACCAGCGCATTTCTGCGTGTCTCGGCAACTCCGGCTTTTTGCATCGCCAATCACCTTGTCAGAGCTTAACCTTTACAAATGGGAGCATATGGTAGTTAATTGGTCAATCAATCAAATTTTTCGAGCGATGTGTAAAAGGAGGTTCAACCATGCAACACAAGACGCTTCTGGCCTGTGCCACGGCCCTGCTGATCGGAGCTGGCGGCGCGGCTCATGCTGCTTGCGACAAGGTGATCTTTTCAGATGTGGGGTGGACGGACATTACCACCACGACCTCCACGACGAAGCACGTGCTCGAAGGGCTGGGTTACGCGGTGGATGTCAAGGTGCTGTCCGTTCCGGTGACATTCGAATCGCTGAAAAGCGACGACGTCGACGTTTTCCTCGGCAACTGGATGCCCGCCCAGACCGCCGCCATCAAACCGTTTCTGGAAAGCGGCGAAATCGAACAGATCGCGGTCAATCTCGAAGGCACGAAATACACGCTGGCCGTGCCGACCTACACATATGACGCCGGCCTGAAGAGCTTTGCCGACATCGCCAAATTCGGCAAGGAACTGAACAACACGATTTACGGAATCGAGCCGGGCAACGAGGGCAACACCTATCTTGTCAGCCTGACGACAGAAAACAAGCACGGCCTGAAGGATTTCAAGGTCGTCGAAAGCTCCGAACAGGGTATGCTCGCGCAGGTCCGGCGTGCGGTGGCCAAGAATGAGCATGTCGTCTTCCTCGGCTGGGAGCCGCATCCGATGAACGCCAATTTCTCGCTGAAATATCTCACCGGCGGCGAAGATTTCTTTGGCGGCGAGGGCGTCGTGCACACGACCACGCGCAAGGGTTATGCCGAGGAATGCCCGAATGTCGGCAAACTCCTGAAGAACGTCAAATTCACGCTGGAGATGGAAAACAGGATCATGGGCAAGATCCTCGATGACGGCGAGGATGCGGACGATGCGACCAAGGAATGGCTGAAAGCCAACCCGGACACGCTTGCGACATGGCTCGACGGCGTCACCACGAAAGACGGCGAGCCGGGCCTGCCGGCAGTCAAGACATCGCTTGGACTTTGATATGCTTGCCAACCCTCGCCCTCCGGCGGGGGTTTTCGAATTTTGAGGGGGTATGGCTTTGGAATGGCTGACGGAGAACAAGATACCCATCGGTAAATGGGCCAAGGGATTCTTCGACTGGCTTCAGGCCAATGGCGGGGGGTTCTTTGACGGGCTCGCGCTGTTCATGGGCGGGCTGATCGAATGGCTGCTGTGGATCCTGCAATCGCCTCACCCGCTGATCATCGCGGCGCTTGCAAGCGGCCTCGGCTGGTATCTGCAGCGGAGCTGGAAAACCGGCGCGCTCGTCATGCTCAGCTTCCTGTTCATCATCAACCAGGGCTACTGGCAAGCGATGACGGAGAGCCTGACGCTGGTGCTGTCCGCCTGCATGGTCTGCATGGCCATCGGCGTCCCCATCGGGATCTTCGCAGCCCACCGCCCCGGGCTCTACCAGTTCATCCAGCCCGTTCTCGACCTGATGCAAACGCTGCCGACCTTCGTCTATCTCATTCCGGCCATTGTCTTTTTCGGCATCGGCATGGTGCCCGGCCTGATCGCGACCGTCATATTCGTACTGCCCGCCCCGATCCGCCTGACCTATCTCGGCGTCGCGTCAACCCCGAGACATCTGCTGGAGGCTGCCGAAGCCTTCGGCGCGACGGGCACGCAGAAGCTGTTCAAGATCGAGTTGCCCTATGCGCTGCCGCAGATCATGGCGGGCCTCAACCAGACGATCATGCTGTCATTGTCGATGGTTGTCGTCGCAGCGCTCGTCGGCGCTGACGGTCTGGGCGTTCCGGTCGTGCGCGCGCTCAACCAGGTCAACACGGCGCTCGGTTTCGAGAGCGGCTTCATCATCGTGGTCGTTGCGATCATGCTCGACAGGATGCTCCGCATCAGGAGGGACGGCAATTGAACGACGCGGTTATTTTCGACAATGTCAGCATCGTCTTCGGCCGGCGACCGCAGGACGCACTGCCGTTGATGGACGAGGGCAAGACCCGTACCGAGATTCAGGAGAAGACGGGACAGGTGCTCGGCGTGCATGATTGCTCGCTGACCGTCCAACGCGGCGAGATCGTCGTCCTGATGGGCTTGTCCGGTTCCGGCAAATCGACGCTGCTGCGCGCGGTGAACGGGCTCAACCCCGTCGTGCGCGGGCGCGTGCTGGTCAGCGACGGCGAAAACGCCATGACCGACGTGACCGCCGCCGATGCGCAGACGCTGCGCCGCGTGCGCCGCAACCGCGTGGCGATGGTCTTCCAGCAATTCGGCCTCCTGCCATGGCGGAACGTTCTCGACAATGTCGCGCTCGGACTTGAACTTGCCGGCGAACCGCGCCGGGAACGCGAGGAAAAGGTGCGCAAACAGCTCGAACTGGTGGGGCTGAGCGGCTGGGCGGACCGGAAGGTCGGCGAACTCTCCGGCGGCATGCAGCAGCGCGTCGGCCTCGCCCGCGCCTTTGCCACCGAAGCGCCGATCCTGCTGATGGACGAGCCGTTCTCCGCGCTCGATCCGCTGATCCGGACGCGCCTTCAGGACGAGCTTCTGGAACTCCAGCGCAATCTGAAACGCACGATCATCTTCGTCAGCCACGATCTCGACGAAGCCTTCAAGATCGGCGACCGCATCGCCATTCTCGAAGGCGGCCGCATCGTGCAATGCGGCACGCCCCGCGACATCATCCGCAACCCCGCCGACGATTACGTCGCGGACTTCGTCGAGCACATCAACCCGCTGCGGGTGCTTCGGGCATCGGACGTGATGTCGGACGGCGAGCCGGGAGCGGACTGGCCGAGCGTGCAGTCGGCGACGCCGCTCGAAGAGGTCATGGGCCGGCTCAAGCAGAACGTGGAAGGGCTTCGCGTCACCGGAAATGCGGGCGACACGGTCGGCATCGTGCGCAATCGTGACGTGATCGCCGCGCTCGCTTCCTGACGTCTCGACGAAAAACAATGTCCGACAGAGCTTGGAAATTATCCCCACCGGGTGCATCATCCACGGCGGATGACGCATGCATAAAAAGGAATTGGGGACATGAAGCAGACTGTCGGGATCGTTGGCGTTGGCGGAATGGGGGGCGGCGTCGCGACACGGCTCCTGAACGAAGGCTGGCCGGTCAGCTTGTGGAACCGCTCCAGCGCGGCGCTTGATACTTTCGCCGAACGCGACGGGGTGACCATCGCGGCAACGCCTGCCGAGGCTGCACAGTCCGGGCTGGTCATTTCCTTCGTGGCCAACGATGCCGCGCTGATCGAAGTGACGGCAAGTGAAGGCGGCATTTTCGCGGGCCTTCCGCAAGGCGGCGTCCATGTCTCGATGAGCTCCGTCAGTCCCGACCTGATCGTCAAACTCGCGGCAGCTCATGACGAGGCCGGACAGTCGCTGATCGGCGCGCCGGTGTTCGGGCGGCCGGAAGCTGCGGCGAACGGGCTGCTCTGGATCGCCGTATCGGGACCGGCGGACGCCATTGCCAAGGCCGAGCCGATGCTGAAAGCGGCCTCACGGTCGCTGCATCATTTCGGCGACGCTCCGGAGATGGCGCTCAAGGCCAAGATCGCAGGCAATTTCCTGATCGCCTCGGCCATCGAATCCATGAGCGAAGCCTTCGCCATGCTGGAGCGCTCGGGCGCCGATCCTCGCGCTTTTCACGAGATGATGAGCGAAACGATCTTCGGATCGGTCATCCACCAGAATTACGGACGCATCATTCTCGATGAGAGCTTTCTGCCGCCCGGCTTCAAGCTCGCGCTCGGTGGCAAGGATGTGGGCCTCGCCATGGACATGGCGGAGAAGACAGGCACGCAGATGCCGTTCGGGGAAATCCTGAAGGCACGGTTCGACGTGGCCGAAGCCGCCGGACTCGGAGAGGCCGACTGGAACGCAATTTCCCTCCTTGTGCGGAGGGATCAGCAATGACAAGGATCGCCGTATTCGGACTTGGCTCGATGGGGCTGGGAATGGCGCGCAGCCTTCTCCGGGCTGGGCACGTTGTTCACGGGTTCGACGTGAACGAGGATGCGGTGGTGAAATTTCGGCATGAGGGCGGAGCGGAAGGCGTCCCGGCTGAGGCTCTGCCGCAATGCGGGATCGCCGTGACCGTTGTCGTGAACGCTGCCCAGACCGAGGCGGTGCTGTTCGCGGAGGCGGGCATTGCATCGCATCTACCCGAAGGCGCGGTGGTCATCGGCTGCGCGACCGTCCCGGCTGCATTCGCTCGCGACATGGAACGCCGTCTTGGCGAAAAGGGCATACACTATCTCGACGCGCCGATATCAGGCGGGGCGGCGAAAGCCGCCGGCGGCAAGCTCACCATGATGACCAGCGGCAAACCGGACGCCTATGCGCGCGCCGAGCCCGCCCTGACTGCGATGGCGGAAAAAGTCTTCCGGCTTGGCGATGAAGCGGGGCCCGGCTCCGCGATGAAGATGGTCAATCAGCTTCTTGCCGGCGTGCATATCGCCGCCGCCGCCGAAGCCATCACGTTCGGGATGACGCAGGGGATCGAGCCGGCTCAATGCGTCGAGGTCATCTCCCAATGCGCGGGAACGAGCTGGATGTTCGAAAATCGGGGACCGCATATCGCCGAAGGCGACTACGCGCCACGCTCGGCGGTGGAGATCTTCGTCAAGGATCTGGGTATCGTCGGCGACATCGCCCGCGAAGAACGTTTCGCTGCCCCGCTTGCCGCCACGGCGTTGCAGCAGTTCCTCGCCGCCTCTGGCATGGGCCACGGACGCGAAGACGACGCCGCCGTCGCCAAGGTCTATGCGCGCAATGCGAGGCTGACCCTGCCCGGCGAGGATCAGGGGCAATAGATGACCATCTCGCTTTTTGACCATCCGCTCTTTGCCGGGCTGCTTGGCGATCCGACGATATCCCATGCGTTTTCAACCGAGGCCGAACTTGCCGCGATGGTGCGCTTTGAAAGCGCCCTGGCAGAGGTTGAGGCCGAACTCGGCATCATCCCGGCGGAGGCGGCACGGGCCATCGTCAAGGCCTGCGCGGCGTTCTCGCCCGATCTGGAAAAGCTGCGCGACGATGTCCAGCGTGACGGCCTGGCCGTTCCGGGGCTCGTGAAGCAATTGCGCGCCTCGGTCGGTGAACCTCACGGCGCGCATTTTCATTTCGGCGCCACGAGTCAGGATCTCATGGACACCGGCCTGATCCTGCGGCTGCAACCCGTCCTAGACCGGTTCCATCAGCGCCTGCAAGAGCTCGCCGACGCACTGGTCGTGCTGGATGAGCGCTTCGGCGCACACCCGTTGATGGGCAAGACGCGGATGCGCAGCGCACTGCCCATCACCGTCGCCATCCGTCTGCGCAACTGGTCCGAGCCTCTGCATGTCCATGAAGCACAACTCAACGCCTTACGCCCTGCTCTGTCCACGCTGCAATTCGCGGGCGCGGTGGGGACGCTCGACAAGCTGGGCGATCGGGGGCCAGCCGTCCGCAATGCGCTCGCGGCCCGGTTGGGGCTGAATGCGCCCGCTGGCTCATGGCATGTCCAGCGCACCCGTTTCGGCGATTTCGGCAACTGGCTCTCGGCTGTAACCGCGACGCTCGGCAAGATGGGCGCCGATCTCGCATTGATGGGGCTTGACGAAGTGGGAGCGGCAGAACTCACTGGCGGCGGAGGATCGTCCGCGATGCCGCACAAGCAGAACCCGGTCGCGGCGGAAACGCTCACCGCCCTCGCCCGTTACAATGCCGCCCAACTCGGCGGACTGCATCAGGCGCTGGTCCACGAGCATGAACGCTCCGGCGCGATGTGGACGCTGGAATGGCTGATCCTGCCGGGAATGGTCGCTGCAACCGGCGCGGCGCTATTGACGGCAAACCGCCTTGCGCTGTCGATCGAACATCTCGGGGGGTGCGAAATAGGCGGCCGACGGATACGCTGTTTTCGCGGATGCGGGCAATCGAGCGAAATCCGATAAAATGGATGCCCCCGGCCTCCGCAGGGAAAAGTTTTTCGGGAAAATCGAGCTTGAAACGATCAGATGCGCATCAGGATCGTTTCCGAAAGAAATGATCCTGATCTGGTGGTCAGCCGATTGGCGAGAGAATTCGAGTGCCTCGCACGATCCCCCATCGCTTCATCCGCATGATAATCATGCTCGGACGACGAGCCCTTCATAGCGAGGACCTCGAAAAGCGTCGGATTTCAGACTGACGCCGCAGTCTCGATCGCGATGACGTCCCGCGCTGTGTCCCGCAATTCTGGATCGCGCTCGCTGATATGGCGCGCAAATGCGACCAGCCCGCTCCAGGCCGCTTCGGTGGCGGCATCCTTGAGCAATTCGAAGAAGATCCGGCGAAGCGCCGATGGGTAGCGGTTGGCTTCCTCCAGCGTCTCGCGATAGGCCTGCTGCTCGTCATGCTGTCTCGTTGCATCAACAGCCAGCGACGCGAGATAGCCGGCCGCGAAATATTCAAGCCCCAAACGGGCCGCCGACCGGCCGCCCCATCTGAGCAGACGGAATATCCAGACAAGAATCGGCATTTCCCAGGTTCCCCCTGCCAGGACGTCTGGCAAACCACGATATACCCTGAAGAGGAAGCCATGTTGGGCGATCCCGCGAACGGATTCAATCGGGAATGAACCAAAGGACGACCGCCGGGCGACGTTTGCGCGAGATAGTCGGACGAGATGAGTTCTTGCGCGGTCAGCCGCTGTTGCGCGAACGCTCCGCGAGCAACTGCCTGATGCGCTGGAGCAGGAGCTGATGGTCGTATGGTTTCCTGAACATCGGTCCCTCCTCGCACAGATCGCCGGCAGCGTTCGATGCATGGTCCGCAGTGCCGACCAGAATCAGCGGCAGCCCGGCCTTATGCTTGCGCGCCCATCCGGCAAAGGCGAACCCGTCGGACGAGCCGGCCGCGGCAATGTCGACCAGAACAACGTCGACGCGGAAGTCCCCATGCTCAAGCACGAACTTTGCCTCATCGGCGGTCGCCGCCTCGATCACGCGATAGCCGCACTCCCGCAGATATTCCGCGAGCATCATGCGAACGATGATCTCGGCGTCCACGAGCAGCACGGTCTCCTGATCGCCGCGCGCGCTCCCGTCTGGCGTCCAGTCAGTCATTGCCGCCCTCTCCTAGTATTTCGCGCACCTTCGATACGATGGAAGAGAGCGCTTCCGTCTTGGCAAGACAGGCATCGGCCACCTCGAAAAGCGCCGTTCCCGTTCTCACATGGCTGGAGACCACCAGAAACTTGACGCCCGGCCATTGCTCCCGCACCAGCGCGCCAAGCTCCAGCCCGTTGATGGAGCCGCGCGGCATGTCGATATCGGAGGCGATCAGGTCGATCCGCGAAGACGTGCGAAGAACGCTGAGCGCCTCATCGGCATTCCCGGCTTCGATTACCGCAAAACCGGCATCGCGAAGCTCATCCGCAATAGCCATGCGGACGAGAACTTCGTCTTCAACGACAAGAATTTGACGCGATTTTTCAGCTCCGCCAAGATCGCTCGATGGCTGATTGGTCATGCATTCTCCGCCCAAGGGCAAAGGTGTGTCTGGTCCTTGATAGCGCCCCAGTCGTAACACAAATGCGCCGCATTCGGTTCGGTTCCATTAAAAAACAGAATTTGTCGGAGAATGAGGCCGGGCGATCGGCATGACGCTGCAAGAGCTTACCGCAATCGGTTACGGATTACGCCGGAGGTGCCGACGGGCGGGCGCAGAGGGGCCATGCCCGCCACGCAGGTGAGGTTCCGCCCCTTTTTCTTGGCCTGATAGAGCGCCACGTCGGCCCGGCGCAATAGCGTATCGGCGATATCGCCGTCGCGCCATTGGCTGATGCCGAAGCTGCACGTAATCGTTACGGGGCCGGCTTCGGTCATGAAGGCGAAATTTTCGAAGCGTTCGCGCAAGGCCTCCGCCACGATCAGCGCCTGCGACTGCGTCTGCCCAGGCAGCAGGATCACAAACTCTTCGCCGCCCAGACGCCCGACTATGCCGTCAACCTTTGCGGCTTCGTGGCCAACGGCCTGAATGACCTTGTCGCCAAGCTGATGGCCATGAGTATCGTTGACCTGCTTGAAATGATCGATGTCGAACATGATCGCCGAAAGGCTCTCACCGCTTCCCGCTTCCGGCAGGGCTGCCCTGAAGCGCTCGAAAAACGCGCGCCGGTTGAACAGCCCCGTGAGCACATCCGTTTCCGCCAATCGCAAGAGGTCCAGCTGGGCGCGATGCAAGCGGGCGCCGACACGCAGACGCGCATAAAGTTCGGGGCGCCGGATCGGTTTGGAGATGAGGTCGTCGGCGCCGCAATCCAGGGCCTGAGCAATGTTTTCCGCGTTGTTGATCGGGCTCATGACCACGATATAAAGCGGGCGCCGCACGCTGGCTTTCAGACGCGCTTCCCAGCATAGCTCAAGTCCCGTCAGGGGAGCGACGTCGAGGCATGTCAGCAATACGTCGATCGAGGGATCGTCCTCGATGCAGGCCAGAGCCTCGCGCGAATCGGTGAACAAGCTGACCTGATCGTCCCGCTCGATAAAATGCTCCGAAATTTCCCGCAGCACGGTCCGACAGGAGTCAACGATAGCAGCATGCATGTGATAACCAGCAAATCGAGTTACCCGAAACCGGCGAGGCCACGGATGGAGTCAGCTCGGGTCGTCCGGCAACATCTGGCCGTGCCTGCCCTTGAGGCAAGCCCATTATTGAGTGCATAGCTGTAAAAAACACTTAAAGCGCGAAAGGTCGCGTCCAGGCGAATGATCGCAAATCCCTTGGCGCAGGGCATTTCCGTGCCGGGTCATGAAACACCGCGTTAACCAATCGCCTCAAGCACGTGCCTGTCTGCTCACCGAAATGAGACGCTGCACTTCGTCAACGCTTGCCTTCGCCGCTCCGGCCATCAAGCGCAAATCACTGGAAATGGTGACGAAGTCGAACCCCCATTCGACAGCCTTCGCCGCATAGACCGGCGTCCCGCAATGCAGAGCCGCCCTTTTCCCCGCTTCATGCGCGGCTGAAAGGATTGCCCTGATCGCCTCGATCATTTCCGGCTCCTCGCGGTCGAAACCGAATGGGAGCTTTCGCCCGTAAAGACCAAGTGTGAGATCGACCGGCCCGATATAGAGCCCGTCGATTCCCGGGGTTGCCGCGATCTCCGCAGCGTTGCGCAGGCCCTCGGGGGTCTCGATCATGGCGAAACAGACAACCGCGTCATTGGCCTTGTCGCCATAATCCGCGCCGTAAGCGGCCATGGCGCCGATCGGACCGAAGCTGCGCTGGCCATCCGGGGGATAGCGCATACAGGAGGCCAGCCTTGCCGCTTCTTCCCCGTTATTGATCATCGGACAAATAATGCCCAGCGCTCCCGCATCGAGGCTCTTCATGATGATGCCCGACTCAAGCCATGGCACGCGCACTATCGGCGTCACCGGGCTGGAGCGAAGCGCCTGCAACATGCTCAGCCCCGCCTGATAGCCGATCAGGCCGTGCTGCATGTCTATGGTGATCGAATCATAGCCCTGCGCGCCCATGATCTCGGCGGAAAAACTGTCGGGAATCGCCAGCCAGCCATTGATGACCGGCCTGTCTTCGGCCCAGAGGCGCTTGACGGGATGCAGCATGATCTCTCCTTGAGCGGGCACGGATTCCCCACGGATGCTATCAGTCTAGAGCGAGATCCGATAAAATGGACACCATTTTCGAAGAAATCGAGCTCAAAACAAGCAGATGCAGATCAGGATCGTTTCGTTGAGGAATGATCCTGATCTAGGCGGAGAATACACGCTTGCGTAGCCTGATCGTGGTCAAACAAGGCAACTCCGCGCCCAGTCACGGCAGTCAAGATACCATTTCCCAAGGATCGCATGGCAGGAAGTCGCATGAAATGCCGGTCTCACCTGTTCGGATGAGGCGCGGGCGCGAAGAAAATACCATGGTGAGCCCGGACAACGCAGGTCCATACTCCTTCAGGGACCGCTGGCGGTCTTGCGGTCTCCCCCCACGCCCCCCGCGGTCCCCTCTTTTCCCTGCTCAACGGCCCGCCCGCCGCCATGGCGCAAAGGCGTTGTCGCTGGCCGCAAGCGCCGGCTTCAATTGCGGGTGGTGGCGCAGCAGCACGGAGCGCATGTCATTATCGGCGATCCAGTCCATGCCGAGCTGCGTGTAAATTTCCGGCCTGAAATCGGCGGTGAAGAAGCGATCGCTTTTCAGCCGCCGCGACGCCATCAGGATGAATATGCGCAGGGCCGTTTCGCTGAAGCCGAAGCCTTCGATCAGCGGTTCCGCAAGCATCCCCACCTGCAGATCGACGCGCTCGACATCGTCCTCATAGACCTCGCGCATCTCTTCGGCCCATTCGGGATTGTCCGTTATGTCGGCGAAGGACTGCGCGCCCGGCATACGCAGCAATCTGCGCATCCGGTTGTAGCGCGGCACGCCCCGCTCACGGTCGCGCAGGACGTCGATGGCGGCAAGGTCGACGGTGACGCCTTCGGGTAGCGTATGCTTGCGCAGGAAGTTCGGAAAATTATGCAGTCTCAGCGCGCCGGGATGGGCGATGCCGAAACTGTAGAACATGTCAGCCATGCCGAGCGGCCGGCCGAAGATGGCCTCGCCCCGATCAGCCATGAGCCTGCGCGCCTTCTCCTCGATGATCTCCGGCAACGGAAGCGTGCGGACATGCTCACCGTCCAGCGCGTGAAATGCGATCTCGTCCGGCATCAGCTGATGCATTCGATAGACCGAGACGAATTCCTCGGTAAGCGAATAGGGCACGCCGTGATGCTCCGTCGGCGAGCCGGGAATGCCGAACAGCGTCTCATTGCCGCTGAAGCCGAACATCCGTTTGACTCTCTCGCCCGCCAGCCCCCACCAGTTTGCCCGCATGGCGAGCTTCATTGTCGGATGAGCCAGGATTGCCGGGGTCCATTCCACCGTGTGGATCTTGGCGATCAGGGCGGCATTGATCAGACGCGCCGTGTTGAAGAGCCTGAGATCGCTCCATTGCGGATATTGCTCGTGCAGAGCGGCGCAGATTGCATTGTGTTCGTGCACGAACAGCGTGTGCAGCATCTCCAGGCCGATCCACCAGTTGTCGTTGAAGCCGGTGAGCGGCATGGGGTCGCCGGGTGCGAGGGGCAGCAGGCCGCCATGGATCAGCATCTGCCCACCCTCTTGGCCAAGCAACTCCGGATGCAGCGCCGGATCGGAGCCATAAATGGCCGAAGCGTCCCACCAGTGCGATTCCGTGCTCAGGAAAGCCGGCGGCAGCCCGGCCAGTTTTTCCTCTTCGCTCCGCCCGTCCGATCCCGTACGGCGTATGCGCATCGGGTTTTCTTCCCAGGGATCGTCCGGACCAAGAGGAAAGAGGAAGGAATTGGTCTCCTCATTGTCCCCATGATTGAACCAGTCGTGGATCTGGAACTGTATCCATGCCGCCGCGAGCAGGTTGAGGCTGGTCGCAGGAACGAATTCCCGCCGCGCCATGAGGCGTTGGCTGACGAGTCTGGGGCTCGGCGAGCAAATCTGGTCGAGCGGCTCGGCCTGCCCTTCGGAGAGAGGGACGTTGCGGCCAAAACGGGTCCGGCACGCGCCCATGGCCGGACATCGCAAATCGTTGAACCGCCCGTCTATGGATCTGTAGCTGTGCCTTTCCTCGTCTCCCTCCGCTTCGCCGGAAGCATCGGGATCGGGGAGCGGCTCTTCCCGTGGCCCGGCGTGAAACAGGTTTTTCTCGCGCAGGGAAATTCTGATCGCGGCCAGATTGGCAAGGCCAAGATAACGTGGCAGCCGATACCAGGGAACGCGCGTGTTCAGTTTCTCGAAGGCGGTCACCATCAGACGGCCGGCGAAGGACGGACGGTAAGGCTTCGGATAGGCGTCAGAGTCGGCGGAGCGCGCACCGGCAGGCGGAGTTAAATCCTTCAACATAGTAGATGCTCTTTTGCAATTGTAATAATTGAT
Source organism: Rhodomicrobiaceae bacterium (assembly GCA_050330195.1). GTDB lineage: Bacteria > Pseudomonadota > Alphaproteobacteria > Rhizobiales > Rhodomicrobiaceae > JAHQVI01. Next base: position 33,286 of record JBHJOB010000093.1, read on the forward strand.
AAAATCGAGATGTCGTGCAATATCTTGTTTTTTGATCAAAATATTGGATGAGTAATGATGTCATCAAAACTGATAGTTCGCAATACTCCCAGACAAATAGCTCCCCGGGTTTACAGCATAGGTCAGCGCAAGGGCGGCAACGTGCACGCCTTCCTGATCGACAGCGAGCAAGGCCTCATACTGATCGACGCGCTGTTCGATACGGACGGCGCGCCTGTCGTCGCCGCCATCGAAGCCATCGGCGCAAACATCGGCGATTTGAAGCACATCATCGTCACACACGCGCATCGCTCTCACATTGGTGGGCTGGCGGCGCTGAAAAAGCGCTCCGGCGCAAAAGTCTGGTCGCATGAATGGGAGGCCGACATCGTCGCGGGCGAGCGCCCGGCGCAACCCGTGCCGCTTTTCCCCCGGCGGCCGCTGCAGGTCTATCATCTGCAATTCGGACTGGCTCTCGGCCTCATGCCGCACGATCCCTGCGAGGTGGACGCATTTCTGCGGAGCGGCGACAGCGTCGGCCCGCTTCAGGTCATTCACACGCCCGGTCACTCGCCGGGACATCTCTCATTCTACTGGCCGGAGCAGCGCGTGCTGTTCGTCGGCGACGCGCTGGTGACGTGGCCGCGTCTCGCCCTCGGCTGGCCGGGGCTCAATCTCAACCACAAGCAACACCGGCGCACGCTTTACGATCTCGTCGATTTCGATGCATCGGTGATCGCGGTCGGACATGGCGAACCGGCCGTCGGCGAAGACGTGGAAATCCTGAGACGGATGATCTTGCAGAAATAGGGCGAGCGAACATGTCGGCGGGGTTCGGGGCGGACGCGGCGCTACCGGGTGAATATAGCGCAGAAGTTGCTACTACGTGGCTTTACCTAAATACTAAAGGGGAATAACATCGCAAATATTCGCAGGGGCGGGATGGCACGAAATGTTCGATATCGCTTTTTTATCGGCGAGCGAACTTGCAGCGCGCGTGAAGAGTGGGCGGATCGGCTGTGAGGAACTGCTCGATCTTTATCTGGACCGCATCGAGCGTCTGAATTCCCGGCTTACTGCACTGATTTCACTTGATATTCCCAGCGCACGCGAAAGAGCGCGGGCGGCGGACGAAGCGCTCCGCCGGGGCGAGGACTGGGGTCCGCTGCATGGCGTTCCGATAACGCTGAAGGATACGTTCGACGTCATCGGAATGCCCTCGACCTGGGGCGTGCCGGAACTGAAGAACAATTTCCCGGCAAAAAACGCGCCTGCGGCAAATAAATTTCTGGACGCAGGGGCGATTGTATTCGGTAAAACGAATATTTCAGCCTATCACATTGGCGTGATTACCAAGAACGATCTGCACGGAACGACCAGCAATCCATGGGATCTGAACCGTTCGCCCGGCGGATCGTCGGGAGGCGCTGGAGCAGCGGTCGCCGCGGGCCTGACGGGCCTCGACATGGGCGTCGATTTCAGCGGAGGCATCCGCAATATTGCCCATTATTGCGGAATCTTCGCGCACAAGCCGACCTTCGGCATCACCAACCTGATGGGCACCGTGCTCCCCGGTCTCGGCGCCAAACCCGATCTGGCCGTGATCGGACCGCTTGCACGCAGCACGGACGATCTGTCCCTCGCGCTGTCGCTGATCATCGGCCCCGATCCGGCTGACGGCGTCGCCTGGACGCTCAACCTGCCGCCGCCGCGCCGCGAGGGCGTCAATGGCCTGCGTGTCGCGATGATCTGCGAACATCCCGATTTTCCGGTCGAGGATGCCGTCAAGGACCGCCTTCAGGCCGTCGCCGATTTTCTCGGCCGCAGTGGTGCGGTGATCGACGACACGGCCCGCCCCGGTCTCGACATGAAGACCTCGTTCCGCGTTTTCATGGGGCTGCTGACGATCCCGCTTGCCGCGCGCCGGCAGGACGAGCAGTTCTGGACGCGGCTGTCCCACATGACCCGTTTCTTCAGTGAAGAAGCGGACGGCGGCCTCTTGGACGAGACCGAGTTCTTCAGCCACGCAAGCTGGATGAAACTCGATACGGCGCGGCGCATGGCGTGCGCTGCCTGGGCCACGTTCTTCGAGGATTACGACGTGGTGATCTGCCCTGCCGCGCCAACCACGGCAATGCCCCACGAGTTGGATAAGAACTGGCACGAGCGGAATTTGCGCGTCGGCGGCAAGCCGATCTCCGTCGGACAGGCAACAATGTGGGGCGCGCTGGCAACGCTCGGCAATCTTCCGGCGACCGTTGCGCCCGCCGGATTTGCGCCGGACGGGCTGCCTGTCGGTGTGCAGATCATCGGACCGGCTTACGGCGACCTCACCTGCCTGGCGGTGGCCGGATATCTGGAGCGCAATTTCCAGCGCTTCACACCGCCCCCCGGCTGGGAATAGGGGACGCCATATCCGCAATGACGGATGTTTCGCGATGAAGATTGAAACCGCAGCCAAGATTATCGACCAAGTCTATGATTGCGTGCTGGAGCCGTCCGCGTGGCCGGAGTTCCTGAAAACGATTGCGGCCAAGGGCGAAAATGCCGGCAGCTCGATCGTCGTCTACGACCGCCACGCCCATGAACGCACGCAGCTTTTCGAGCATGGCGCGGACCAGTCGCATCTGCGCGTCTATTTCGAGAAGCTCGCCTCCATGAAGGCGATGCCCGGCGCCGGGCCGCATCTGCACACGCTTGGCGGCATCACTACAATGAGCATGATCTGCGGCGAGCAGGAAACGCTGGAGCATGATTTCTACCTGCGCTGGATCAAGCCGTCGGGCTTTCGCGACATGATCGGCGTCATGGTGCTGAAATCCGGCAAGCGTCTGGCGTGGTTTTCCGTCGCGCGCACGGAGATCCAGACGCCTTATCAGGATACGGACATCCAGTTCATGGACTGGCTGTCGCCGCATATTTGCCGCGCCTTCACGCTGGCCGACATGTTCGACGCGCAATCCGTGCGCATCCAGCAGCTCGAACAGGTCGTGGACCAGCTTTCAATGAGCGTCATCCTCACGGGCAGCCGCGGCGTGACCTATATGAACAAGGCCGCCGAAGAGTTGATCGGGCAAGGCGACACGCTGAAGATCAAGAAGAATCACCTGACGGCGGGCACGGCTCAGAGCGCCGACCGGTTGTCATACGCCATCAACGCCAGTCTCATGGGGCTTGCTCCGCCCCGCGTCGGCTCGCACATGGTCGCGCTTCCCGGCAAGGAAGGCGGCGGGCTGATCGCCAGCGTCCTGCCGCTGAACTGGCGGGAGGCCGGCAATCCGCTGGCTAGCCTGCCGGGATCGGCGGCGGTGCTCGTGCAGGACGGGTCGCAGTTTCCCGAGGTCGCCGGCGAAGCCCTGGCCGAGCTGTACGGGCTGACGCCCGCCGAGCTGCGGGTCAGCATGGAAGTCGCGCGCGGGCTGAACCTGAAGCAGATCGCGGAGCATCTCGGTCTCAGCGAGAACACCATCAAGACGCATCTGCAGCACGTCTTCAGCAAGACCGGCGTGACCCGGCAGGCCGATCTGGCGCGCCTCATTCTTCAGACTTCGCCGCCGGTCCGCCTGCAAAGCGGTGCGCCCGGAAGCTAAGCGGCGTTGGGGGCGCCCGCCGCATCCTCGTGGCTTTCCCCCGCATTGCACAACGCCGCCCCCAACTCATCAGGGTAAATCACGCCCCGGACAATCACTTGTAACATGCTCGCGCCTTTACAACCCTTGTCCCGCACGACTATATGGCCGGGGTTTCATCTGGAAATCGCTCTGTCTATCCATTGCGGATTTCCAGCATCCGCAATCTTGGACGAGGCACGGAATTGCACATATCGGCTGAGCGCTTGACGGCTTTTTACCATCCAATCCCGCCATCGGAAGGTCCGGCGGCAATGCTCCTCCCGCTCTCATCGCGGCGGGCCGGGTAGAGGCCATGGCTCGCAGCACCCCTCAGGTCGAAACCGGCCTTCCCTATCCCCTCGGCGCAACGCATGACGGATCGGGCGTGAATTTCGTCCTGTTCTCCGCCAATGCCACGAAGGTCGAGCTCTGCCTGTTCGACAAGACCGGGAAGACGGAAACCGCGCGCATCCCGTTGCCGGAATATACTAACGAAGTCTGGCACGGATACGTCCCCGGCTTGCGCCCCGGACAGCTTTACGGCTATCGCGTCCACGGTCCCTACGCCCCGCACGAAGGCCACAGGTTCAATCCGAACAAGCTGCTTCTCGACCCTTACGCCAAATCAATCAGGGGGCCGCTCCTCTGGAACGACGCCCATTATGGCTACGAGCACGGCTCCGAAGACGAAGACCTGTCCTTCGATGAACGCGACTCCGCTCCGTTCATGCCGAAATGCGCGGTCGTCGAAGCGGCATCGCGCAAACGCTATTCCTTCCCCTGGCGGCGCGAGACACGGCCCAGCACACCCTGGACCGACACGATCATCTACGAGGCGCACGTCAAGGGCATGACCATGCGCCACCCGTCCGTCGACAAGGGCGCGCGCGGAACCTTTACCGGACTGGCGAACCCGGCCGTGATCGATCATCTGGTCAAACTTGGCGTCACGGCCATCGAGTTGCTGCCGGTGCAATCCTTTGTCGATGACCGTTTTCTCGAAGAAAAGGGCCTCACCAACTATTGGGGCTACAACACGATCGGCTTCTTCGCCCCGTCATGGAAGTATCTGCCGGAGGGCGGCGACATCCATCAGTTCAAGCTGATGGTTCACCGTCTGCACGAGGCGGGCATCGAAGTCATTCTCGACGTCGTCTACAATCACACCGGTGAAGGCAATCATCTCGGGCCGACGCTGTCCTTCCGCGGCATCGACAATGCCAGCTACTACATGCTCGGCGAGGACCCGCGCTTTTACTTCGACGCAACCGGATGCGGCAACACGGTCAACCAGCAGCACCCGCGCGTCCTGCAGATGATACTGGACTCGCTCCGCTACTGGGTCGAGGAGTGCCATGTCGACGGCTTTCGCTTCGATCTGGCCACCTCGCTCGGGCGCGAACGCAATGGCTTCGAGGCGGGCGCGGGCTTCTTCGACGCCATCGCGCAGGACCCGATCCTGTCGCGCGTCAAACTGATTGCGGAACCTTGGGATGTCGGCGATTTCGGCTTTCAGCTCGGCAATTTCCCGCCGGGATGGGCCGAATGGAACGGGCACTTCCGCGACAATCTCCGCAGTTTCTGGAAAGGCGACGAGGAGTTCCTTCCAGCGCTGGCGTCCTCCATGCTCGGCTCTGCGGGACTGTTCGACAAGCAGGGGCGGCGTCCGTGGTCGAGCGTCAATTTCGTGACCGCGCATGACGGTTTCACCCTCGCCGACCTCTACGCCTATAATGACAAGCACAATGAGGCCAATGGCGAGGACAACCGCGACGGCCATGACGACAATCGAAGCTGGAACTGCGGCGTCGAAGGGCCGAGCGACGATCCAGAGATCAACGCCCTGCGCGCGCAGATGCGCCGGGGGCTGATGGCGGCGATGCTGGTCTCCCAGGGCACGCCGATGGTGCTTATGGGCGACGAAATCGGCCGTTCGCAGCAGGGCAACAACAACGCCTATTGTCAGGATAACGAGCTGTCCTGGATGGACTGGCGGAAAATCGGCGAGGACGACAAGGCATTCCTCGCCTTCACCTCCGGCCTGATTGCGCTACGGCAGCGATTGCCGCTGCTGCGCCAGCCTGACTTTCTGCATGGCAAGCCGGTGCTGCGTGACGGCACCAAAAATGTGACGTGGCTGCGGCCGGACGGCAAGGAGATGAAAGAGGAGGACTGGTCGAACGGCTTTTCCCGCAGCATCGGCCTGATGTTCGCGCAGAAGGACGTTCCGCCGCTGCTGATCCTGCTGAACGCCTATCACGAGGACCTGCAATATCGCACGCCGCGTCCGCAGTCGGTTCTGGAATGGCGGCTTCTCGCCGATTCCGCCCGTGGTCTGATCGAACCAGACGAGCCGCCAGTGGGCCACGGCGCTGTCGTAACCCTGCCCGGCCGCAGCGTATTGCTGTTCGAGGCGCGAACCGCTTGAATAACGGCCTTGCTTTCGCAGCGGAGAACAAGCGAGGCTGAGGAATGAACAGCGAACTCGATCGGCTGGCCGAAGCGCACGGCATATGCCTCGTCTTCAGGGACGAGATGGGCAATGAGCGCTTCCCGAGCGATGAGGCGAAGCGCCGCCTGCTTGCCGCGCTCGGCGTGCCGGCTCGGACTGACGATGAGGTCCGCCAGAGTCTCGGCAAGCTTGGGGCTCCCCGTTGCTTTCGTCCGCCGTGGCTCGATAACAGCCGCACCTGGGGGATCACCTGTCAGCTTTACGCGCTTCGCTCGGCGCGCAATTGGGGCATGGGCGATTTCGAAGACCTTGCGCGGCTTGCGGAATTGACCGCGCCGCTGGGCGCCGATTTCATCGGTATCAATCCGCTCCATGCGCTGTTCCTCGCCGATCCGCAGCGCTACAGCCCATACTCTCCTTCGAGTCGCCGCTTTCTCAATCCGCTCTATATCGCGATCGACGGGTTTGAGGCGCTGTCCGATGCCGACCGGTCGGCGCTTCAGGCGGCACGGGAGGCCGGATTTGTCGATTACGAGACGGTGAGCCGCTTGAAGCGCAAGGCGCTTGAGGCGCGGTTCAACGGTTTTCAAACGGATTTTGCTGCCGGACGCGCCACCGAAAGCGCGGCGTTCGATGCTTTCCGTCGCCAGCACGGCGAGCGTCTGGAGGACTTCGCGCTCTTCGAGGCTCTGTCCGAGGCAATGGTTGCGCGGGGCTCGTCAAGCGGCTGGACAAGCTGGCCCGAGCCGTTCCAAAGCAAGAGCGGCGCGGCCGTCAGCGAATTCCGCCAGCAGAATAGCGGGCGCATCGCGTTTCACGCCTGGCTTCAATGGCTCGCCCATGAACAACTCGCCAATGCGCAGGCGCGCGCCCTTGCGGCGGGAATGCGGATCGGCCTCTATCTCGATCTGGCGGTCGGCGTTGCGTCCGACGGGGCCGATAGCTGGAGCGAGCCCGGCACGGTTCTGCGCGGGGCCCGTATCGGCTCGCCGCCTGATGCGTTCAACGCGAAGGGACAGGACTGGCAACTTGCGCCGATCTCCCCTCACGCCCTGAAAGCCGAAGGGGGACGACTGTTCGGCGCTCTCATTTCCGATGCGATCGGACCGGCCGGGGCGATCCGGATCGACCATGCTATGGCCCTGAAGCGGCTCTACCTCATCGCCGACGGCCTCGACGGCGGCGACGGCGCCTATGTCGAATATCCTTTCGACGATATGCTCGCGGCTCTCGGCGACGCTTCGCAACAGACGCAGGCCATCATCATCGGCGAGGATCTCGGCACGGTTCCAGCCAATTTCCGTGAGACGATGCGCGCGGCCGGCGTGCTCGGCTATCGGGTGCTGTTTTTCGAGCGCGAGCCGGACGGCAGCTTCCGGCTGCCGCAGGACTATGAGCGCGATGCTCTGGCCTGCATATCGACGCACGACCTGCCGACCTTGCGCGGCTGGTGGGAGGCGCACGATCTGGACGATCGGGTGCGTATCGGTCTGGACGAGGCCGCAGATGCAGCGCGCTACCGGGACCAGCGCGACACGGACCGCTGGCACATGATCGCCGCACTGTCGGCGAGCGGGCTTTTGCCACCCGGACTGGAACCGGCCACTCGCGGAGAACAGGCCATGCCACCCGCGCTCACAGATGAACTCGCCGTCGCGCTGACGCGGTTTCTAGCGGCGACACCTTGCCGTCTGGTTGCCGTGCAGTTGGAAGACCTCGCCGGGATGGCGGAACGCGCCAACCTGCCCGGCACGGTCCATGAACATCCCAATTGGCGGCGCAAGCTGCCTCTCGATCTGAACGCATTGCCGCAGACTCCCCTGTTTGCCGCACTCACACGCACCATCGCAGAGGCGCGGCCACGGCGCTGAGATTCGGCCGAACTGGCAACACCGCAGACACCCTTTACGGCCCTCTCCGACTGCCCAACCACGAACGCAATGCTGCAATGCAAAAAAGGGCATTCTTTTTCGCATCCGCACAATTCATATCTGGGGTAAGCGAGGAGCCGGCAAACGGTCCCTCCCCTAACCGCAGCAAGGAGACCGATCATGTCTGTCTACGATGCAAAGGCGCACCCGGCGCTTTCCGGATATGATCTTCCGGAATCGGGCCGCGTCACAAATCGCGTTCGCCGCCTTTTCGGCGGATTGAGGCTCTGGGCCCAGGAAAGGCGCGCCTATTGGCGGGCTTTCGACGAATTGCAGTCGCTGGGCGACCGCGAACTTGCGGATATCGGTATCAGCCGAGCCGACATTCCCTTTATCGCAAGGGATGGCGCAAGGGCGAGAGTCCGCAATGGCCTTTAACGATGCTTCCTGCCTTTCGAATGCCTTCAGTCCCGCGTCTGGTTAACCGGCGCGGGACTTGTCTTTGAGGGCCTTGTCCCAATCCCTCCGGTTAACTCTCCCTTTTCCCTTCCGCTTTTCTTGACGCCCGCGATCGCGTCGCGCTTGACGCTTGCGCCCGATCTCCTGCGCCCGCTCGTGGAAACATGCCATCTTTGCCAACCCAAAGCGCGGTCAATGCGTTACTCTTGGGAACTTGAATCACCCGTGGATTGCGGCGAAACGATCGGCAATGGCAGGAAGACAAGATCAGCTCATGACTTCAGCGCGCCAGACCCCGGCTCCATCCCCGCCCAGGAGAAAGATCATGACTGCACTGACCGATTCGCCGGCATGGAAGGCTCTGGAGGCACACGCCGCGACGATGGAGCCCCGGCATCTGCGCGGTCTGTTTCAAGACGAGCCCGACCGTTTCGAGCGTTACTGTTTTCGTCTGGACGACCTGCTGGTCGATGTCTCCAAACAGCGCCTCAACGCCGAAACGCTGCGACTGCTTCTGGACCTCGCGCACGCGGCGGACGTCGAAGGCTGGCGCGACGGCATGTTTTCCGGGGCAAGGATCAACTGCACCGAAGACCGGGCCGTGCTGCATGTGGCGCTGAGGAATCGCGCCAATCGTCCGATCATGGTGGACGGCGAGGACGTCATGCCGGGCGTGAACGCCGTGCTCGATCACATGCGGGCGTTCGTTGCGCGCGTGCGTGGCGGCGATTGGCGTGGCCACACCGGCGAGGCGATCACCGACATCGTCAATATCGGTATCGGCGGGTCCGATCTCGGACCGCTGATGGTCTGCGAAGCCTTGACGCCCGATCAGCGCCCTGATCTGCGACCGCATTTCGTCTCCAATGTCGATGGCGCGCATCTGGCGGGTACGCTCGCCGGGCTCGATCCGGCGCGAACGCTGTTCATCATCGCCTCGAAAACCTTCACCACGCAGGAGACCATGACGAATGCGGCCTCGGCGCGCGCCTGGCTCATTGAGAAACTTGGCGGCGATGCCGACATCGCCCGGCATTTCGTTGCCGTTTCAACGAACAGGGAGGCGGTCGCGGCTTTCGGCATCGACCCGGACAACATGTTCGGCTTCTGGGACTGGGTCGGCGGGCGCTATTCGCTCTGGTCGGCCATCGGTCTGCCGATCGCGCTCGCCGTGGGTTTCGAGCATTTCAAGGAACTGCTCGACGGCGCATTTTCGATGGATGAGCATTTCCGCAACAGCCCGCTCAGCGAAAACATTCCGGTCCTGCTGGCGCTGATCGGCATCTGGAACCGCAATTTCCTCGGCGCGGCGAGCCACGCCGTCCTGCCCTACGACCAGCACCTTCACCGCCTGCCCGCCTATCTCCAGCAGGCCGATATGGAGAGCAACGGCAGGTCCGTCCGGCGGGACGGCGAGCGTGTCGATCATGCGACCGGTCCGATCATCTGGGGCGAGCCC
>JBHJOB010000094.1:0-15225 GCA_050330195.1 Rhodomicrobiaceae bacterium
ATCCTTGGCCGGACGAACGCTTTGACGTTAGGCACCCGAGGTAGGAGCCGGATGCCTTAATTGGGCGTGTCCGGATCTGTGCGGGGGGCGGCCAGTAATGGCCGTCCCTACCGCGAAACCCGGACGGCTTTTTCGCTTGCGCGCCTGCTCTAAACTGTTGAAAGCGATGATTGTTCACGATCCTGGATCAGATGAATTCCGATCACCGTCATCCACCTTGAAGGCACGATGATATGACAGCGCAGCAGATCGCGGATACCCCATCGCGCAGACCCGGCAATGATGGTCTGAGCGATATTGCGGGACTGGCCGCGGGGCTCGTCGGCGTCATCATTTTCGGCCTGACCTTGCCGATGACGCATTTCGCGCTCGACGGCTTCGACATCTATGCGATCGGGCTGGGCCGCGCCATTCCGGCAGCGCTGATCGCCGGGGCGATCCTCGCGGCGACCCGCCAACCGGTTCCCCCGCGCGCCCTGTGGCCGCAAGTCTTCGCGGCGGCTGCGGGCGCGATTTTCGCCGGCGAGCGCCCATCACCCGCGTTCTGGCTGGCCGGCATTGCCGGGTCGGCGCTGGTGCTGATCTTCGCCATGGTTGAAGCGGGGGATTTCACGCTCGAACTGGCCGATCTGCTTCTGGTTGGCGCGGTTGTCTCCGCCGGTGTCGGCTATGCATTCTGCGGCACTCTTGCAGGAAGGCTCGGCGGCTGGCAGACCATCTCATGGGCGTTGGTGTTCAGCCTGCCGGTCCTGATCCCGGCCACCTTTATTCTCGCGGACCCGGTGCCCCTGGATGCATCGGCGAAAGCGTGGGCGGGCTTCTTCTATGTGTCGCTGGGAAGCCAGTTCATCGGATTTTTCTTCTGGATCAAGGGGATGGAGCTGGCAGGCATCGCGAGAACCGGCCAGCTTCAACTGCTTCAGCCATTCATCACGCTCGCCGGTGCGGCGCTTCTCCTGGGCGAGACTGTCGGCTTGCGTCACGCAGCGTTTGCCCTTGCAATTATTGCCGTGGTCTTTATCGGACGGCAACTGCGTGTGGAAAGGACAATTCGGCCATGACGGACGGCAAGGCGAGACAGCCCTTTGGACGGCGCGACGATTACCGGCATTTCACGGCAATCACGACCCGATGGCTGGACAATGACGTCTATGGCCACATCAACAATGTGGTTTATTACGCCTTCTTCGACACGGTCGTGAACCGGTATCTTATCGAGGGCGGTTTTCTCGATCTGGAGAACAGCGACACGATCGGGCTGGTGGTGGAAACAGGCTGCCGCTATGCAAGGCCGCTTGCGTTTCCCGAGTCGGTAACGGGGGCATTGCGTGTCGCGCATCTCGGCACGAGTTCGGTGCGCTATGAAGTCGGTCTGTTTCGCGGCGATGACGACAGCGTGGCGGCGGAGGGCTATTTCGTCCATGTCTATGTGGATCGCGAGACGCGCCGTCCCCGGCCCTTACCCGAGGCGCTGAAGCAACTTCTGGAGCCGCTGCGAACCGGCGAATGAGGTTTTCCACTTCCCCTTGGCGGCAAGTGCGGCGTGCCGCTCAGGACTGCTGAGCCGCAGCCAGTTCCTGATCCCGGGCCATGCTCCGCTGAAGGGCGGGGCGCGCCGCAAGGCGGCCGGCATAAGCCTCGAATTCCGGCTTTTTCGGGAAGATGCCGAACATCAAGCCATAGCGCACAGCGGAGCCGACAACCACGTCCGCTGCCGTGAAGCGCTCGCCAAGCAGGTAGTCGCCCTGGGAGACGGCGTCCGTCAGCACACTCATGACAGTGTCGAAATCGCCATGACCAACGGTTGAGGGATTGAGGAGCGGGCGGTCGAAGGCGCGGTCGGCCATCACCGGCTCGATACAGCTCGGGCTGAAGAACAGCCAGCGCAGATAAGCGCCGCGCGCCGGATCGCCGATAGCGGGAGCAAGCCCCGCCTGGGAAAACTCGTCGGCCAGATAACAGCAGATGGCGGCTGATTCGGTCACGACCGTGCCGCGATGCTTTATGGCCGGAACCTTGCCCATCGGATTGATGGCGAGATAGGAGGCAGATTTATGATCGCCCTTTTGCAGATTGAAGATCTCGAGCTTGTGCGGCGCACCCAGCTCTTCCAGCATCCAGGCAACGGTGGCGGCCCGGCTGTGCGGGGCGTAGTAGAAAGTCAGATCATCAGACTCTGCGGCCATCACGCTATCTCCCAACGGAAGCGCCCGGCCGCCAGCGAGGCGACCGGGAATAAATTCACTCCAAAGCCTGAGCAGGATTACTGCTTCTTCTTCTCGGCTTCTTCCTGGGCCTGCTTCGCCAGCGCCATCTGACGGTCACGGATCTGGATCATCAGCTGCTTGCGGGCTTCCTTGTATTTCGCATTGTCAACGGCCTGGCCCGTCAGAGCCTGGTTGAAGCCGTTCAGCGGAACCGGGAAACCGATGGCCTTGCCTGCAAGATTGATGGCAGCGACGACGACCTGCTTGCCCTTTTTCATCTGGTCGATGAGGGCCGGAGTCGCTTCGGCTTCAGCCGTGCAGCCAGCAACGTGGCAGAGCGTGTATTGCAGCTTGACCGGCTCGTTTTCGTCCACCTTGAGCTGAACGCCCGGCGGCAGCGCCATGCCGAGCGGAACCATGACCATGAGGGCCTGCTGGTCCTGGCCCTGGACCTCGCGGACCGCAGCCGAAATGAGAACGCGCCCGCTATTGCCGTCGAGACGCTCATGATGCGTCAGGCAGACATTCATATTCTTCTCGGGCTCGCTCAGATTGGGCGTCTGTTCGCAAAGCTTGACCCAGGCGCTCTGCGGCTCCTCCTTGTCCTGCGCGACGGCAGGCATGACGGCAAAACTTGCTCCAAGCGCAAGTGCAAACGTTAAGATACCAGCGCGCACGCCCGTTCTCCCCTTACCTTCAACTCTTTCTGCAACCATTTCATCGACCTTTCAAATCGCTTGTGAGCGTAAGCTGGATCAATCCGCTTACGATGTCAGATCCCAATCGGTCAATCGAGATCCCATCGCCCACGCGCTCCCGAAACCTGATGCGTCGCGATCACGCTCCATCTTACCGGCGTCCAATCATTCAAATGAGGCATTCGCATGGCAACGGCCCGAGGATCGTTATAGCTCCACAGTTCCATCCCGAGGGAGCGGCCAGCGAAAAGCTCCCTCCCGGTGAACGCATCCTACATAGCACGCCAGCCATACAAGGCGATTGCAAAGGGGCATCAGTATGGCGGTTTTCTGCTCCGAAAATATGTTATGCGGGAAGCTGGAACAGCGAATCCGGCTTCGGCAATCGAGGGACCGACCATGAGAACCCCATCCGCCTGGGCAGCAGGCCATTGTCTCACCTGTCTTTTTATTCTGATCGCGGCGGCTCGGATTGCCAGCGCGGAGCCCAGCCACGGCATCGCCATGCACGGTGCGCCGAAATATGACGCCGGTTTTTCCCATTTCGATTACGTCAATCCCGATGCGCCAAAGGGCGGCAACATCGCCTTCGGCGCGACGGGCTCCTTCGACAGCCTTAACCAACTCATAATAAAAGGAAATGCCGCGCCGGGAATGCGTGAATATGTTCACGAGAGCCTCCTGGCGCGATCCTACGATGAAGCCTTTTCGCTCTACGGGTTGCTTGCTGAAACTATCGAAACACCGGAGGACCGTTCCTGGGTGACGTTCCAACTCCGGCCGGAGGCGCGGTTTTCGGACGGCAAGCCCGTCACCGTCGATGATGTGATTTTCACGCTGGAGTTGCTTCGCGAGAAAGGGCGTCCTTACCATCGGACCTATTATTCGAAGGTGGAGACAATCGAGCGGATTGGCGAGCGCGGGATAAAACTGATTTTCGCGGGAGGCGGCGATCGGGAAATGCCGCTGATCATGGGATTGATGCCGATCCTGGCGAAACATGCCGTCGATCCGGCAACGTTCGAGAAAACAAGCCTTGCGGCGCCGATAGGCAGCGGGCCGTACATCGTGGATCAGGTCGATCCGGGCGTCCGGCTGGTTCTCAAGCGCAATCCCGACTATTGGGGACGCAATCTGCCGGTTACTCGCGGCCTCCATAATTTCGACCGCATCCAGTATGAGTTCTATCGCGACGGCAACACGATGTTCGAGGCCTTCAAGAAGGGGCTGATCGACATCCGCGTGGAAGGCGATCCGGGCGTATGGGCGCGGGATTACAATTTCCCCGCCGCTAACGATGGCCGTGTGGTCAAGCAGGAGTTCGAACAGCAGACGCCTGCCGGGATGAACGGGCTGGCCTTCAACATGCGCAAAGCCATCTTTGCCGACGCACGTGTCCGCCGGGCTCTGACCCTGCTCTTCGACTTCGAATGGATGAACGCCAATCTCTACTTCGGGCTCTATGAGCGGACGCAGAGCTTCTTCCACGGCTCGGAGCTGTCGTCATTCGGCCGTCCCACCGACGAACGCGAGCGGGCCCTGCTTGCGCCATTTCCCGGCGCGGTGCTTCCCGCGGCGATGGACGGGACGCTCAAGCAGCCCGTCACCGACGGTTCGGGACGCGACCGGCAGAACCGGCGCGAAGCGCTGCGCCTGCTCAAGGAAGCCGGTTACGAACTTCGGGACGGCGCAATGACACGTGCCGAAACGGGTGTGCCGCTGGCTTTCGAGATGCTGGCGGCGACCCGCGATCAGGAGCGGCTGTTTCTGAACTATGCGCGGTCATTGAAACAGGCGGGAATCGAGGTGAGCATCCGGCAGGTTGACTCGGCGCAATATTGGGCGCGCAAAACCAGCTTCGATTTCGATGTGATCCAGCACGCATGGGGCGCGTCGCTGTCGCCGGGCAACGAGCAGATTTTCCGCTGGTCCTCGGATGCGGCCGAAACGGAGGGCAGCTTCAACTATCCGGGCGTGAAAAACCCGGCCGCCGACGCGATGATCGAGGCTTTGCTCAGCGCGAAGAGCCGCGAGGAATTCGTCTCGGCCGTGCGCGCCTTCGACCGCGTGCTGATGAGCGGCGCCTATGTCCTGCCGCTTTATAACCTGCCGAAACAATGGGTCGCTCACTGGCGCAAGCTGCGCCATCCGGAGGTCACTCCGCTCTACGGCTATCAGGTCGACAGCTGGTGGATCGACGAAATCGGGAAAGACGGCGCAACGACAAATTAGAGCGAGGTCCGATAAAATGGGCGCCATTTTTCGGAAAAGACCGAGCTTGAAGCAAACAGGAGATCGAGATCGTTTCCGACTGAAACGATTTCGATCTAATTCAGATCCTGCACGCGCATCACGCGGAAGGTCCGCAGGCTGTCATCGTCGTGATCCTTGATCGAGACGTATTCGCCGGGGAGGAACGGATGGCTTGAAAAGCGGTATCCGGCTTCGTCGTCGTCAGGGTCGCCATGAATATCGTAGTGGAACGCCCAATGTCCGCCCGGCTTGCGCACGAGATGGCCGTTTTCGTGGTCCTCGTCGCCCCAGAACCGCGTGACGCGGCATTCGCTGCGTCTTGTCTTCCAGCCGGCAGGATCGAGGTGTCCCTCTTCGTTCAGCGGCGCGACGAATTCATAGCCATGCCGATGACTGCCCTCAGGAAATTCGTGATCACGGGCCAGTTCGAGCCGGATCTTTTTCAGCGACATGTTCAATCTCCCGATATGTGCAAAGGACACAAGACGCATGAGCAAGGAGCAAGCTTGCCCATTATCTGACCGTCCGAGCATGCCATTTTCGACGCCGGACCATACCGATCCATAAAATAGCCTGAAAGGCAGGCATTGATCTGGCTCAAAGGGGGGAGCAATCGCCGGAATCTTTTTCCAAGCCCTATGATAAAACAGCGCGCCCCCTTGTTCTTTCCAACTCATCTCCCTAAACCTTTGAGCTCAACCGGAATTTCCAGAAAGCGTCGTGCTAGCCACTCATGGTTCATTCTTCCGCCGTTAACCATCCTCCTGTCCGTCACGGCAAGATCGGCGTACTGATCGTCAATCTCGGCACGCCCGACGCGACGGATTACTGGCCGATGCGCCGCTATCTGAAGGAATTTCTGTCCGATCGCCGCGTGATCGAGGAAAATCGGGTGATCTGGTGGTTCATTTTGAACGGGCCGATCCTGACCAAGCGGCCCTTCTCGTCCGGCGAGGCCTACAAGGCGATCTGGAACACGGAGCGGGACGAGTCGCCGCTGCGCACGATTACCCGGAGCCAGGCCGAGATCCTGTCGGGCAATTTCGCCGAGCATGGCCAGATCGTCGTTGACTGGGCGATGCGTTACGGCAATCCGTCCATGGACTCGCGACTGAAGCACTTGCAGGCTGAGGGATGCGAGCGCATCCTGCTGGTTCCGCTCTATCCGCAATATTCGGCGGCAACCACCGCGACCGTTTGCGACAAGGCCTTCGACAGTCTGAAGACGATGCGCTGGCAGCCGAGCCTGCGGGTCGCGCCGCCCTACTACGACGATCCCGGCTATATCGAGGCGCTGGCGCAATCCATGCGGACGAGCCTTGCCTCACTCGATTTCGAACCGGAGATGGTCATCGCATCCTATCATGGCCTGCCGCTGGAATATTTCCAGAAGGGCGATCCCTATCACTGTCATTGCGTGAAGACGACGCGGCTGCTGCGCGAGACGCTGGGCTGGGACGAGAAAAAACTGATCCACACATTCCAGTCCCGCTTCGGGAAGGCGGAATGGCTCCAGCCCTATACCGACAAGACCATCGAGCGGCTGGCGCAGGACGGCGTCAAGCGGATAGCCGTCATAACGCCCGGCTTTGCCTCGGACTGCGTCGAGACGCTGGAAGAAATCGCAATGCAGGGCAAGGAAAGCTTCGAGGAATATGGCGGCGAGCACTTTGCGGCGCTTCCCTGCCTCAATGACAGCGCCGAGGGCATGCAGTTCCTGAGCGGCCACATCCGCCGCGAATTGCAGGGCTGGATCTAACCTGCCGCCCTGTTTTGGCAGCGATATGCTTGTTACTATTTTTGAGCACAACCGTCTTGCGCATTATTATTGCCGCCGATTATTCGGGCAGCGGTAATATTTTTCTGTTTTTCCGTGTGCCAATAAATCAATATTCAGCTTTTTTTCAGCTAACCTGCTGCCTAAATGAAGAATAGCGACATTGCAGGGAGGCACACGCATGTCCGGCTTTACGATCTTTGTCCTGACGCTTCTCGTCCTCATCGTGGTGACGGTCATCGCAACCGCGAAGGTCGTTCCGCAAGGCTATAATTTCACGGTGGAGCGGCTGGGGCGTTACGTCCGCACGCTCAAGCCGGGCCTTGGCATCATCGTGCCGTTCATCGAACGCATCGGGCACAAGATGAACATGATGGAGCAGGTGCTCGACGTTCCGACGCAGGAGGTCATCAGCAAGGACAACGCGATGGTGACGGTCGATGCGGTCGCCTTCTATCAGGTCATCGACGCCCCGCAGGCCGCTTACGAAGTCCGTGACCTCGAACAGGCCATGCTCAATCTGACCATGACCAATATTCGTACCGTCATGGGCTCCCTCGACCTCGACGAAGCGCTCTCGAAGCGCAATGAAATCAACACGCAGCTCCTTCACATTGTTGATGAGGCGACCAATCCGTGGGGCGTGAAAATTACCCGCATCGAGATCAAGGACATCGAGCCGCCCGCCGATCTCGTCGAGGCGATGGGACGGCAGATGAAGGCGGAACGTCTGAAGCGCGCCTCGATCCTCGAAGCGGAAGGCGCACGCCAGGCGGAAATCCTGCGCGCGGAAGGCGACAAGCAGGCGCAGGTCCTGTCCGCCGAGGGCCGCAAGGAAGCCGCGTTCCGCGATGCCGAAGCCCGCGAGCGTGCGGCGGAAGCGGAAGCGCGGGCGACCCAATTCGTCAGCGACGCCATCGCGGCGGGCAACATCCACGCCATCAACTACTTCATCGCCAATAATTATGTCGGCGCTCTGAAGGAACTGGCCAAGTCGCCGAACCAGAAAGTGCTGATGATCCCTGTCGACGCCGCCAGCGTGATCGGCTCCATCGCCGGCATCACCGAAATCACGCGCGAAGCGTTCGGCGGAGGCAGTGGCGGAGGCGGCAACAGTGGCGGCGGAGGCAGCGGCACGGGCGGGACCAGCGAGGCGGCGGCAACGGGACCGAAGAGCGCATCGCCGTCCGTACGCTCGGTGCCATCGGTCCGGTCGTAACCGCGCCGCGCGCAAGAGGGGGAACAGCATATGGAAAATATCATCCGATTTTTTGCGGCGGAACCGGGATGGGTCTGGCTGATCATCGCGGCGGCGCTGTTTACGCTCGATGTTCTGGCACCGGGTTTCTTCATGCTCTGGTTCGGCGTTGCGGCGATGGCGGTGGGATTGCTGGTTTTCGCAGTGCCGCTCGATGCCACCTGGCAGATCGTTGCATTTTGTGTGGCCTCGGTCATTTCACTGATGATCGCGCGGCTGCTCTGGGGCGGCAAGCGCGGCGACGTCAGCGACAAGCCGCTGCTCAATGAACGCGCCCGCCAGCTTGTCGGCCGCACATTCGTTCTTGCAACGGCCATCCGGGGCGGACGGGGGCGGGTCATAGCGGGAGATGGCATGTGGAGCGTGCGCGGTCCCGATCTGCCGGAGGGCACTCTTGTCCGCGTGACGGGGGCGGACGGCACCGAGCTGGTGGTCGAACCGGCCGATTAGGCGAGATCCGACAAAACGGACACCATGCCCGCCTTCGCGTCGACAAGCTTTTCAGGGAAATCGAGCTTGAAGCAAACAGATTCAGGTCAGTCGTTTCATTAAGAAATTATCCTGATCTGGCCATTCGGCTTCACGCATATTTCGGTTATGATCGCCCCTCAACGGAAACGCACGAGAAGCAGAGGGGCGGGCGCGAACCGGCTCGCATATTTCATGACCATCCATCCCGGATTTATCGCGCCGGATCTCACCGATCCGCGCCTCAGGAACCGGCCTGCCTGCAAGATGCTGATTGACGGCGCATCCGTCGATGCCGCCTCGGGCCGGACGATCGAACGGGTCAGTCCGGGGCATGCGGGCGCGATTGTCGGCGCCTGGCCCGAAGGGAGCCGGCAGGATACGGAGACGGCGATAGCGGCGGCGCGGCGAGCTTTCGATGCAGGGCCCTGGCCGCGCATGTCCGGCGCGGAGCGCTCGCGGTTCATGTTCAAGGTGGCGGAGTTGATCCTCGCCAATGTCGAGGAGCTTGCCTTGAGCGAATGTCTGGAAGTCGGCAAGCCCATCGCCCAGGCGCGCGGCGAGATCACCTTCTGCGCCGATCTGTGGTCCTATGCCGCCGGGCAGGCGCGGGCGCTCGAAGGCCAGTCGCACAATAATATCGGCGATGATCGCCTCGGCCTCGTGCTGCGCGAGCCCGTCGGTGTCGTGGGTATCATAACCCCGTGGAATTTCCCCTTCATCATCGCTTGCGAGCGTGTGCCGTGGGCGATCGGCGCCGGTTGCACGGTCGTGCTCAAGCCGTCCGAATTCACCTCCGGCACCTCGATCCGGCTCGCCGAACTGGCGCGCGAGGCCGGCATCCCCGATGGCGTCGTCAACGTGGTGACGGGCTACGGCGACCCGGCCGGACAGACACTCGCAGAAGATCCGCGCACGGACATGGTCGCCTTCACCGGCTCGGTGCGCGTCGGCACGAAGCTGGGCGAGATCGCCGCGAGAAGCGTGAAGCGCGTCGGGCTGGAGCTGGGCGGCAAGGGCCCGCAGATCGTATTTGCAGATGCGGATCTGGACGCGGCCGCCGATGGCGTCGCCTATGGTGTTTATCACAACGCCGGACAGTGTTGCATCTCCGGCAGCCGCCTGCTGGTTCAGGAGGAGATCCGCGAGGCGCTGCTGGAGCGGGTTCTCGATATCTCGCGCAAGGTCAAGTTCGGCGACCCGCTGAACGAGGCGACGAAAATCGGCGCCATGATCTCGGAGGCCCACACCGGAAAGGTCGCCTCATATGTCGAGGCGGGCAAGGCGGACGGAGCCACGCTGCTGACGGGCGGCGAACAGGTCGGGGCGGGGCAGGGGCTGTATTATGCGCCGACCGTGTTCGATGACGTGCGGGCGGAGATGTCCATCGCGCGGGAGGAGATATTCGGCCCCGTGCTCTCCACGATCAGCTTCCGGACGGCCGACGAAGCCGTGGCGCTGGCGAATGCGTCCGAATACGGTCTTTCAGCGAGCGTATGGTCAACCAGTCTGGAAAATGCGCTCCAGAGCATCCGCCGTATCCGCGCGGGGCGCTGCTGGATCAACAGCGTCATCGACGGGACGCCGGAACTGCCGATCGGAGGCTACAAGAAAAGCGGACTTGGCCGTGAGCTGGGACGCTATGGTTTCGACGAATATTCCCAGTTCAAAGGCATTCATGTCACGCTGGGGCGCCCGGAGGCCTGGTTCAAAGCATAGGCTGAAGACAAAGGGAATCTATTCTTCCGTCAGCATCATGCCCGGCGCTGCAACTTCGTCGCGAATCTGTCACAGTTTGCCGCACTGCTAATAACTGGATGAGCGGAACAATGGGCAGAAGCTTTGATCGTGGCGGGCAAAACCGTAAGGAAAAGGAACGGGGCAAGAGGCGCGCATACAGGCAGGCGGAACGCGACCGGGAGGCGCGCGAAGCCGTGATGCAGGCAAAACGCACGGCAAGTTCGGCGGAGTTCGCCAAACGGCGCAGGCCACCGCGTCTGACGCCTGCCGTTCCGGTCATGGTCGCTCAGGCGCAGCCGCAGGCGAGGCCGATGGAGCCGTCAATACCGCCTGCGCGCGAGCACAAGCGGCCCGGTTTCCTTTCGCAGGTCATTGGACGCTTCTTCAAGAAATCGGCGTGAAACCCTGATCCGAAACCGGAAGCGGGCGCCCCGCAAAGAGCGCCCGCTTCTCCTTCCCGCATATCCCCCGGTTGACGAGAACCGGGGGAAAGCAGATCAATGCGGATCAGGATCGTTTCGGTGTGAAATGATCCTGATCCAAGGGCTTACTGACCGCCCCAGCGCTTCGGATAATCCGGCATCTCCTCGCAGCCGCACATGGCGTAGTGCAGCGGCGGCATCTTGTCGTTGATGTACTGATCCAGATTCTCGCTCGTGATGGCAGGCTGTGGCAGGTTCCATTCCGGACCCGGCACGGGCTCGCCGGCGAGGATCTTCTCGGCCGCGATGATCGGCGTGCGCCACTGATAGGTCGGATAGGTCGGCGCGATGGCCGTCAGCCCCATTTCCTTCCATTTCTGCAGGAAGTCCTGCTGGTCTTCTCCGGTGATGACCGGAACGTCCATCCCCGCATCCTCGAAGGCCTCGATCGCGGCCACCGCGGTTGCCCCCGCATCCATCCAGACCGCATCGAGCTTGCCGACGCGCTGAATGTAATCCTCGACAATGGATTTCGTCTTGGCGCGGTCGCCGTCAGTGAACTCGGCGCCGACGATTTCGAGGCCGGCTTCCTCAAGAATGCGCTTGGCGGAGGAGTAGCGCGTCTCCAGCACGTCCACGCCGGGCAGAATGCGCAGCATCAGCACCTTGCCGCCTTTTTCCGCATTGTCGGCGATGAACTGGGCCGACTGGATGCCGAAGCCGTAGCCGCCGACCGGCTTGATGAAGGTTACCGGGCACTGCGTGTTGACGCCGCGGTCGAAGACGATGACCGGAAGCTGCTGGCAGGCCTTCTCGACAGCAGGCGTCAGCGCCGCGGTGGTGTTGGGCGATACGATCAGGACGTCGCAATTGCCGCCTGCGAGCAGGTCGTCGATGTCGGCGATCTGCTTGTCGTCGGAGCCTTCAGCGTCGGTGACGATGAACTCCTTGATCTTGTCGCCGAGCATGTCGACCTGGGCCTGCATCACGGTCCAGCCGACGACGCGCCATGGATTGTTGACGCCCGCATTGGAAAAGCAGACCGTGTGTGGACCGTCCTTCTTGTACTTGGCCGTGTCGGCCATCTGATCGCCGTAATGCTGCAGCCAGGGCTCGCCTTCCGGCCCGTTCGCCGTCGCAGTGAGCATGTCCTTCTGCTTGGCGAATTCCTGCGGATCGTCGAAATTCGGGCTTTGCGCGTTGGCGGCGCCCATGCCGACGATGAGAGCGAGGCCTGCCGTCATGGCAGATAGTCTTTTCATCAAATCCTCCCATAGATTGCGATTTACCCGGCGCACGGGGCGAGCCCCGCATCGCCGAATTCAGGCTCCGGACCGCTTCCGCCTGTACATGGCGAGAGCGACCGCGGAAATCAGTATCAACCCCTGCACCGCATCGCGGATCGGCTTGGGCAGTCCCAGCATGTTGAGCAGGGTGAAAATGGCCTGAAGCGTCAGCGCGCCCGCGATGGAGGCGCCGACCGAGCCGCGCCCGCCCAGAAGCGCCGCGCCGCCGATGACCGCCGCCGTGATCGCCTGCAATTCATACCCCAAACCGACATCAGTGGAGACGCCCGCAAAGCCGCCGAGCAATATGCCCGCGATGACGGCGGAAACCGACGACAGGATAAAGGCGACGATGCGCACCCGCTCGACCGGCACGCCGGCAAGACTTGCCGCGCGGGGGTTATCGCCGATGGCATGGACGAGCTTCCCATAGGACGTGCGGTGCATCAGCCACCAGAGCAGCCCGCCGGTCACGACCAGCACGATGAGCGCAATCGGCAAAATCTCGATAAGGGGCACATCGCGGATCTGCGCACGCCCGAAATAGCGGAAACTGTCAGGCAGGTAGCCTCGCGGAGAACCGCCGGACCATGTCAGCGCCACGCCGTTCAGCGTGATCATCATGCCGAGCGTGGCGATGATCGAGGGCACTTTCAGATAGGAAACCACGCAGCCGTTGATCAGCCCCACGAGGACGCCCATCGCCAGCATCAGCGGGATGACCCACATGGCGGCGTCCGGATCGCCATCGATGAGGATCGAGCTGCCGATGACGGTCAGCGTGATGGTCGAGCCGACGGAGAGATCGAAGCCGCCCGAGGTGATCACGTAGACCTGTCCGGCGGCGAGAATGGCGAGCGGTGCGGCGCGCCTGAGGAAGTTCATGTAGCCGGCCGGCTCAAGGAAGAAGGGCGAGATGAATGCAATAGCCGCCAGCAGCAGCAGCAGCACGATGTAAACCGGATTGATCGAGAAGCGCGCCGCCGCCGTTCGGCCCTGTTTGACCGCGATGTCGCTCATGCCACGATCCTCTTTGAGCGCACTGCGTAGAAGGCGACCGCCGCGACGATGATGACGCCGCGCAGGATCTGCTTTGCGAAGGCGTCCACCCCGGCAAGGTTGAAGATGGAGTCGATCAGCGAGAAGATCATCACCCCCGCGAGCGTGCCCCAGACACCGCCGCGCCCGCCCGCAAGTATTGTTCCGCCGATCACGACGACCGCAATGGACTCAAGGTCATAGACGCCGTCGCGGCCGATCCACGGCGCGCCCGAACGCAGGCGGCTGGCGAGATAAAGCCCGGCGATCGCGGCGCACAGGCTGCAGATGATATGGGCCGAGATAACGACCCGGGCCGTCTTGATGCCTGCGAGCCGCGCTGCATCCGCATTGCCGCCGACGGAGTAGATGTTCGATCCAAAACGCGTAAAGCGCAGCAAGAACCACGCGGCGCATGTCAGCGCGAGGAGGAACAGCACGCTGTAAGGCACGCCCGCGACCCCGCCATAGGCAAAGACCTGAAACTCGGCCGGAACGGACCCGGCGAAATTGGTGAACGCGGTCGAGAGCAGCCCTTGCAGCAGCAGCGCCATGCCGAGCGTGGCGATCAGCGGATTGACATGAAGCTGAGTGATGATGAGCCCGTTCAGCAGGCCGACAAATGCGCCGATGGCGAGCACCACGACGACCGCGGGCAGCATCATGGACGGATCGCCAGACATCATGTAGGAGGCCAGCACCGCCGAGACGGAAATCAGGTTGGCGACCGACAGGTCGATCGAGGCGACCAGAATGACAAAGGTCTGTCCGATGGCGGTAACGCCGAGCGCAATCGAGCGGCCGAGCAGGCTGACAAGGTTCTCCAGCGTCAGATATTGCGTCTGGTTGGTGGCCACGGCGATGCCGGCATAGATCGAGAACGCCCCGGCCAGCAGGATGATCGGCGCGATGCGCTCCAGCCTGAAGGCGCCGGACGGGGCAGGGGAGCTTGCCGGAACGCTTGCGGTGCTCATGCCGCGCCCGCCATTTCCGTCTCGCCGGTCGCGGCGTGCATGATCTCCGCCTCGCTGACGCCGCGCGGGAACTCGCCGACGATGGTCCCGTCGCGCATGACGAGGATGCGGTCCGCCGCGCCGATCACTTCCGGCAGGTCGGACGAGACCATCATGATGGCGGCGCCTTCGCGGGCCAGATCGCGCATCAGATGGTAGATGCCTGCCTTGGCGTTGACGTCGATGCCGCGCGTCGGCTCGATGAACAGCAGCACTTTCGGCGCGAGCGCCAGCCATCGCGCCACGACGGCTTTCTGCTGATTGCCGCCCGAGAGGGATTGAATTTCCTGATCATAGCTTGTGGCGCGCACGTCCAGCCGGTCGAGCAGCGCGTCCATCGCCTTGCTGTCGCCGAAGGGCGTTTTCTCGTGGGATGCGGCGAAACCTGACAGAGCGCGCGAGCCGACCATGGCGTTGTCCCGGACCGATTGCATCAGCAGCAGCGCTTCCGCCTTGCGGTCGCCGGGCAAGAGGCCGATCCCGGCGCGGATCGCATCGCGGGTGCGGGTGAACTGCACGCGTTCGCCATTGAGGGTGACGGTCCCGCGCGTCAACGGCTCCTCGCCGAACAGCGCCATAGCGAGCGCTGTGCGTCCCGCGCCCTGAATTCCGGCAAAACCGGCGATTTCCCCGGCACGCAACTCCAGGTCAATGTCATGCAGCCGGTCGTTGCCGCCGTCCTTCACGGCCAGAACGACCTTGCCGATTTCCTCCGGCTTCGCTTGCGGCGGGTAAAAGTCGCCGATGTCGCGTCCGACCATCGCGCGGATGACCGCATCGGGCTCCGGCACATGGTCGTATTCCGCGGCCAGCCTGCCGTCCTTCAGCACGGTGACGCGGTCGGCAAGACGCGCAATCTCGGGCATGCGGTGCGTGATATAGACGATGGCGTGGCCCTGATCCCGCAGCTTGTCGACGAGGCCGAACAGCACCTGGCATTCATGCTCGTTCAGCGCCGCCGTCGGCTCGTCCATGACGATGACCTTGGCGTCCAGCGACACGGCCTTGGCCACCTCGACAAGCTGCTGCTCGGCGACATCGAGTTCGCCGATGAGGCTGTCCGGC
>JBHJOB010000095.1:0-6376 GCA_050330195.1 Rhodomicrobiaceae bacterium
AGCAAGTCACCGACGCGCTCAAGCAAAAAGGTAGCCCGTGTCGGGCCGTATCCGAAAATCAGATCTCAATGTTTTCAAACACTTGAAAAGGAGGTGCAGAATGAAACGGGCATTGCAAAGCCTCTGAGCGCTCGCTCGGCGGCGTTGTTCGTCAGGCAGATGCGGCCATCGTCGAGGAAGCCGGCGAAGCGGTCCCAGCGTTTGAGCATATAATCGATCGGCTTGACGACCGAAGCCGAACGCGACAGGCCGGCGCGCTCCTTGCGCAGCCAGGCTTCCACTCGGCCACGAGCGGTGCGCTTTGCTCCTGACGCACACTCAAACGTTCGCTGAGGGATAAGCCATTGACGGACCGTTCGATGTCGAACAGCGCATCGATGCGCTTCACCGCCTCCAGCGCGATCGGCGAGATTGCCGCCGCCTTTTTACCGCGCCGCGCATTGGTTGCGATATCGGCCAGTTCGAAAAATTTCCTCCTGGCATGGGCCCAGCACAGTGCCGGTATGATCGCGCCCTGCGGCCGCGCGGAGTCGAAAAGTGGACTATAGCCACTATATGCGTCCGCCTGCAGAATGCCGGTGAAGTTTTGAAGATGGCGCTCGGGATGCTCCTGCCTTCGATCCCGGGAGGCATAATAGAGCGCGCCCGGCGGTGCGGTCCCGCCGAAGGAGCGGTCGTCTCGAACATATGTCCAGATGCAGCCTTTGACCGTTTTGCCTTTCGCCAGGATCGGTACGGTGGTGTCGTCACCATGCAAGCGTTCCGCCGACAGAACATGCGTTTCGACCAGCGCATGGAGCGGAGCAAGCGCCGTCGTGCAGGCGCCAATCTGATCGGCCAGCGTCGAGACGCTCAGATCGATGCCTTCGCGTGCATAGCGTTCGCTCTGCCGGTTCAGCGGCTGATGCTGACCGAACTTCTCGAACAGGATCATCGCCAACAGGTTTGGCCCGGCAAAACCGCGCGGCGTAACATGGAACGGCGCCGGCGGTTGCGTGATTGTCTCACAATGCCGGCAGGAGAACTTTTCCCGGACGGTTTGAATGACCTTCCACTGTCGCGGAACCACTTCCAGCGTTTCGGTGACGTCCTCACCAATCTTGCGCAGCCTCTTCGAGTCGCAACAGGGACAGCATTCAGGGGCCGGGATCACCACACGCTCGCGCGGCAGATGCTCGGGGAAAGGTTTGCACGAGGGCCGTTTGCGCTGGCAGGACCTGGTGTTTCCCGTCCGGGCGGCAGCTTTCTCAGCCGCCAGTTCGTCTTCCGTTGCGGCTGCCTCCAGCTCCTCAAGCTGCAGCTCCATCTGTTCCAGAAGCCGGGACTTGCGCTCCGAGCGGCCGCCATAAAGCGTACGCCGCAGCTTCTCGATCTCCAGCTTGAGATGAGCGATCAGCGCTTCCGTGCTGGCGTTCACTGCCTGGGCACGAGCCGCAACGGCCTCGGCTTCCAAGCGCAGCTTTGTACTTGACCTTTGAGGTCGCCTCGAGAAGGCGCGTCACCTCGTCATGGCTGAGCACGACCGGCAACCGGAGGGCCTTCGGCACCACGGCCAGGTGACGCACAATCTCGGGCTTGTCGAGCGTGGTCCGGTAGAAGAACCGTAGCGCCGTGACCGTAGCGTTGATGGTCGGGGCCGGTACACCGGTCTGGCGCAGGTGGATCTGGAAACGGCGCAGATCCTCCCCGCTGGCTTGATCGGGCGAGCGGCCGAGAAACGCCGCCAGCTTCTTCACCGCGCGGATATAGCAGCTTTGTGTATGCGGATCGAAATTGCGCACGCTCATGTCTTCGATCATGCGCTGGCGCAGCGGGCTGATCGTCTTGCCGGTCATAGGAAACTCCTGAGGTAAGGGTTGCAAACCCCTCGATCCTCAGGCCCAAAGCCGGTCTTGTTAGGTATTGGTTATCCCAAAGTCGTGCTATCCGGCACCCTGCGCGCGCCGCGCGCTCTTCCGCGAGCGGATTCGTTCTTCACCGCAACCATGTCTATCGATCGGCGAGCGTCGAAAGGCCTGACCGCGGTGAAAAAGGTCACTAGCCAGCGTCAACGGAAGGATTTCACCGGGGCGTACTTGGTCAGTCTTTCGGTCACGGTTAGATTCGATCTGGCGCTTTCAGATCAATAGAGACTTCGTCCCCCGATGGCCTCTGTAACAAGAGAGTTCAACTCACACGCTCGCAGTCAGGGAAGGTGAAATCTGCAGTAACGCGTTTCAACGTCCACTTCTGTCCGCTTTTCTCGTGGACGATGTGTAGTTTAAGCTCGTCCAATTTGAGGATCTTAAATGTATCTGTGAAATAAGGATCTTTGCGTACCGGCCGCCCGTTTATTGTCAGGACCGTTTTTTTCATAACGTCGCCTGAAACGCTCCATTCTCCTGCCTCCTGTTGAACGGATTCGAGTTGGCAGTTGCGATATGATCGAAATTCAACAGAGAATGAGCCATTGGAATTATTTCTTGTCAGCCACTGCATGGTCTTACGCAAACTTGGCTGATACCCATTGCCATACCAATAGCCCTCAAGTGAGCCAGCATGAGCCGAATACGGCGATAAGGCAGTCAGTAGAAGGATGGAGCAGAGTAGCGCGGAATGTCTCAAGAAGGCATCTTTCATGGTGCGAAGATGGCATTTCTTAAACACGATATTCATTCCTCCGCTCAATATGCGCCGTTGATGTCAAATCCAGCGTTCAGTGACGTCGATCCCAGACTGGCGGCAAGTATCAGTTCCCCGAGCGGCGGGAATGAGGCGGGAAAGGCCTAAGAGCGGACAGATCCCCGTCTCCCAGAAGGCGACGATCCCGCCAGCGCCACAATAGACTTCCAAGAGATGCCTGGACGGTGGTGCCGGTCCCAGTAGTATCAACGCGCCCGTGGGCGAACCACCGACAAAATTCTGCGATGCTTGAGGGCAGCACAAGCGGATCACGTATCTTTGGGCCCAACTGCGATTTCGGTGCTACGCTTCCCAGGCCAGGCCGTGAGTGCGAGATCGATCAGCCGCTTCAGCCGCGCATTGCAGGCGCCATCGCAGGCCTGTGCCGACATGCCTTGGATAATCGCACCATAGAAGCGCGCGAGCGTATCGGTGTCAGTTTGAACAGGCAGTTCACGTTCCTCGACGGCCCGGTCAAAGCGGGTTTTGAGGGTCTGCATCGATGCTTCTCGCATTGCCGCTGTCATTTGCGCGACGGATGCGTTTTCTTCCGCATGCTGCAGAACAGCCGTCGAGACCATGCAGCCGCGCGGCTTGTCGGGCTGAGTGTCTCCGTCAGCGATATCGTAGAGGTACAGCCTGAGGGCGTCGTAAGCCGGAAGGGGGGATGCTAAGATCTCCATCCGGCGGCCGCTTTCACGGGCAATGCCGAACTCGAGCGCCCGACGGTACAGTTCCTGCTTTGAGCCGAACATGGAGTAGAGCGTCGGCGGATTGATCCCCATGGCCTTCGTGAGGTCGGCGGTTGAGGTTCCTTCATAGCCGCGTTCCCAGAACAAACGAGCCGCGATGTCGAGGCCCACGTCGCGATCGAGCGCGCGCGGTCTGCCCCGTTTGCGAACTGGATTCGTCATTATAATATCGATCCCTATTAAAATGTTGACGGGAGCATTTATACTCTTATTGTAGCGGTCACTATTTAATTAACAACGGAGTGATCCATGACCAAGAGACTGGAAAACAAGATAGCCCTCATCACCGGAAGTTCACGCGGCATCGGACGGGCGGTTGCGCTTGCGTTGGCGAAGGAAGGCGCCGCTCTGATCGGTGTACACTACACCGCGAATGCCGATGCGGCCAATGCCACGCTTCGCGGCATCGAGGCGCTCGGCGTGAAGGCGGTTGGTGTCAAGGCTGACTTGCGAGAGGGCAAGGAGGCGGCCGACAGCCTCTGGGCACAGTTCAGCGAAGCTGCGCGTGCCGAGACGGGTTCCGCCGCTCTCGACATTCTGGTGAATAACGCCGGCATCGCGCCCGCCCTGCCATTGAAACAGACGAGCGAAGCCGCGTTCGACGAGGTTATGGCCATCAATTACAAGGCGCCATTCTTCCTGATCCAGACCGTGGCCGACCATATTCGCGACAATGGCCGCATCATCAATGTGTCCACCGGGTTCACCCGGATTGCGGCGCCGACACATCCGGCCTATGCGGCCTCCAAGGGGGCGTTGGAAACATTGACGCTGGCGCTGGCGCCCGAGTTCGCATCTCGCGGTATTACGGTCAATGCCGTGCTGCCGGGTGTGACGGAGACGGACATGAATACCGAGTGGCTGGCATTGCCGGAAGCGCGCGCCGGCGCCGAAGCCCTCTCGGTCTTCTCACGTGTCGGAAAGCCGGAGGACGTCGCCGACGTCATCGCCTTCCTCGCATCGAACGATGCGCGTTGGACCACGGGTCAGATGATTGATGCGACCGGTGGCGCCCGCATCTGAACGATCAGAACGCCTCGCTACGCGGCCATGAGAGGCGGTCCGCTCATGGCCGTGGCGAGCGCTTCGCCATTTGGATGCGCTCGCCAACGCTACGTCATCACCGAAACTGGCCGGGTCAGCTCAACTTCTCCTCCGCAAACGCCTGCATGACGGAGGGCATTGCCTGCATGCGGTCCAGGCAGTTTTGCAGATTTACGCAACATCGCGTCCAGCGATATCGAAGGCGAACATGCCATTGACCAGGTCGGCGCGGTCCGATGCCTGGTGTTCGAAAGCGGCAATAAACTGCGCGAACGACTGATCGCGCTGTCGGACCACGAGCGATATTTCCGCTACGCCCTTCTGCCCCCGACGTCGCTTCCGATTCACGACTATAGCGGCAAGGTCCAGGTCCTTCCGATTACGGATGGCAACCGCGCGCTCGTTCATTGGTGCGGCAACTTCACGATCCGCGAAGGCGATCCGGAAGAGGTCAAAGCCTGGGTCCAGAGCATCTACCAGCGACATTCGCGCCGCTGCTCTCGCAACCGCCGGTCTGGCATCCTGGGTCGCGCTGACCCGCCGTGCGCCGATCAAGGCTGGACAGACGGTGCTCGTCACCGGCGCCTACGGTGCGGCCGGACGCCGGGCCCTGGAGATCGCGCGGCAACTTCCGGATTGAAGCGTTTCTTCCCGTTGCAGTGCGAGGCCTGCCACGGACAGAAAGGGCTAAAACTATCCCTGCTGCGAGTGACCTTTTTCACATATATGACCTTCGAGGCGGAAACCATCAGCGACAGGGGCGGGCCAAATCGAGCCCATTTCGCTTTTTGTTGGGACGGAATAGAATTGAGATCCCCTCATTCTCGTTGTGCGCAGTGATAAGAGCACAAAGAGTTGATTTATCGGCACACGGAATGATGCAAGCTTCCGCCTGACAACCGTGAGGTCCAATACGTCCCCCTGCAAGATGGTGACGTGTGATATCGTTCAATCATCGTCGCTACATATCCGGAAAGCGGCGTCGAGCCTGTCCGCGATATCACCAAAATGAACGTCGCACGCTTCTAGCTGCGGTAATCCCTATTGTCCCCACACGGGCATAGGCGCTGCCCTCCGGTCAGGTTAAAACGAGGTCCGATTGGATCGGCCTCAAAGCTGACACGCAAAGGAGGACAGCGATGGCATATTACGTCGGATTGGATGTATCGGTGAAGACCACGTCGGTTTGCATTGTGGACGCAGCCGGCAAGATCGTGAAGGAACGGTCTGTGGCGACCGAGCCGGAACTCATCGCCGCCTGGCTCGGCAAGACGGGGCTCACCTTCGAACGGATCGGGCATGAGGCCGGGCCGATGTCGTCATGGCTGCATGAGGGGCTGAGCAAGCTGGACTTGCCAGTTCACCAGTGCCGATTTTACCGGTTTGCTGCTCGACGCCAAGATCAAGATCAGCATGGACGGCAAGGGCGCATGGCGGGACAACGTCTTTGTCGAGCGGCTCTGGCGAAGCGTGAAATATGAGGAGGTTTATCTGCACGCCTATGACAGTGTGGCAGAGGCTCGCAGTTCGATCGGCCGGTATCTGGGCTTTTACAATCCTGTTTCATAACACCCATCTCTCTATGTCGTTGCAGTGAATAGGTTTTGCTGATCGCGATGCGATCCCGCGGGGTTTTTCGGGTTCTGTCGCGCTCGATGAACGATCTGCTGGGCTCGCGGCTTTCCAAGTTCTGATCGGCTGAAGATCCACGGTCCATCCGGCAACGGATGAACGCCCTCGATCTCACCGGCCTCAGCGGCGAACCTGAGGGTCTTCGGCGCCACGCCGAGAAGGCGCGCTGCCTTGTTCAGGTTAAGCCATGGTTCGTTCCCGTGCGCTGCCGGCCGGAAGACTAGGATCTTGTGATGCGATCTGTGTGCGGTAACCCGCTCGCGTGTCCAGCGATTGCCATGCCCGGT
>JBHJOB010000096.1:0-20537 GCA_050330195.1 Rhodomicrobiaceae bacterium
CTGCCGAACTATCTCGGCTGGCGGCGAGCGATGGAAAAAGCCGGCGCTGCCATGACGCCAGAGCGCTGCCTGCTCGCGGCGACACGTTGAAATCCACACTCAAGCCGAACAGAGCCAAAAGGATAGCCCAAAATGATCACCGATGCACAAGGCAATAATCTGTCCGGCGCAACTTCGGAAGCCGCAGTATTGTTCGACCGGGCCGTCGAAGCCTTCAACCTCTATCGCGGCGATCCGGTCGGCTTGCTTGACAGCGCGATCGAAGCTGCGCCCGATTTCGCCATGGCGCACATCATGAAGGCGCATCTCTTCGGCCTCGCGACCGAACCGGAGGCGACCAGTGAAGCCAGGTCCATCGTCGCCCGCGCCAGGTCGATACGGCTCTCGGACCGCGAGGCGTTTCATGTCACAGCGCTCGACCTTCTGCTCGAAGGCGAGTGGACCGCCGCGGCGATCGCGCTCGACCGTCACAATGCGGACCATCCGCATGATCTCGTCGCGCTGCAGTCGGGTCATCTGATGGATTTCTATCGCGCCAATGCAAAGGATCTGCGCGACCGCATCGCACGCATGCTGCCGAAATGGTCGGCGGACATGCCGGGCTACTCGATCTTGCTCGGCATGCATGCCTTCGGCCTTGAGGAAACGGGCGACTATGCGCGGGCCGAGGAGACAGGCCGCCGGGCGGTGGACTTGCAGCCGCTCGACTGCTGGGCCCACCATGCCGTTGCCCATGTCATGGAGATGCAGGGCCGCGCCGAGGACGGCATCGGCTGGATGATCGCGCGCGAGCCGCATTGGTCGGGCGACGACAATTTCTTCAAGGTCCACAATTGGTGGCACCGGTCGCTGAATCATCTCGATCTTGGCCAGATCGACGAGGTTCTGGCGCTTTACGACGGACCGATCCGGCAGGACCGCAGCATGGTCGTGCTTGACATGGTCGACGCCTCCGCCCTGCTGTGGCGCCTGCATCTGTCGGGCCACGATGTCGGCGATCGTTGGGAGGAAGTGGCGACAGCGTGGGACAGTCATGCCGATGGCCGCACCTATCCGTTCAACGACTGGCATGCCGTGATGGCCTATCTCGGCGCGGGCCGGAGCGGCGAGGTGGAGCGGATCGTCGCCGCCTACCGGAATGGCGGCGGGTCGGAAACCGCCGCATGGGGCCGCAGAACCGCATTGCCCTTGATCGAGGGGTTCGCCGCATTCTGGCGCGGCGATTACGAGGCGACGGCCCAGCATCTTCATGGCGCGCGCTATATCGCCAACAGCTTTGGCGGCAGCCATGCACAGCGCGACATCATCGACTGGACGCTCACCGAGGCCGCTGTGCGGGGTGGTCTGACCACTCTTGGCGAAGCGCTCGCCAATGAGCGTCTGGCGCTGAAGCCGCACAGCCCGGTGAACAAGAGCTTTCTCATGCGCGCCAACACAGGCGCAGCGCCCGGCCGGAAAGCGGCCTGATCTCATTCAGCCTCCCGCCGCCAAGCGGTGGCGGGAGCCCTCACCGCGAGCCCCGCGACGCGCCATTCCGGATAGCCGTCTTCGAGCCGGCGGACGCTGAAGCCAAGTCGGCGCAAGGCGGCAACCGCCTCGAAGGACAAGACGCAATAGGCCCCGCGGCAATAGGCGACAATCTCCATGCCGGGATCGAGCTCGGAAAGCCTCGTCTCCAACTCACCGAGCGGAATGTTGATGGCGCCGGCGACGTGGCCCGCAGCAAACTCGTCGGCGGGACGCACGTCGAGGACCGTGACAAGCCCCTCGCGCATCTTCGCCAGCAACTCCGCGCGCGAGACCGGCTCCATGCTGTCGCGCTCGGTGAAATAGCCCCGCACGACGCGGTCCACCTCCGCGACATTGCGCTCAGCCGTCTCCCGGAGCGCTCCGAGCAATTCGAGCACCTTGTCGTCGGCAAGCCGGTAGAACACAAACTTGCCATCCCGCCGCGCGGTTACGACTCCCGCCCGGCGTAGCTGCTGGAGGTGTTGCGACGTGTTGGCGACCGACAATCCGGTGCGCGCGGCCAGAGTCTCGACGGGCCGTTCGCCCTGAGCGACAAGCTCGAGAATCTCCAGCCTGTGGGGATGGCCCAGCGCACGGGCCACCGATGCGAATGCCGCGAATAAAGTTTGCCTGGGAGATGTTGACATTGCCTGGCGCAGATCATTAGATCATTCAATAGAATTATTGAATCTATCGCCAACTCAGGCGCTTGGCAAGGACAGGCTGCGGATGATCGAATTTCTCCTCGCGAACGAACCCTTGGTCCGCATGGCCTTTTTCGGCGGCGTGCTGGCGGCGATGGCTGCATGGGAGGTCGCCGCCCCGCGCCGCAGGAGGGAAATCCCCCGTCTGATCCGCTGGACCAACAATCTCGGCGTGGTCGTCATCGACGCCGCCCTTGTCCGGCTGGCGTTCCCGATCGTTGCCGTCGGCCTCGCCATCACGGCGGAAACGCAAGGCTGGGGCCTGCTCAATATCTGGGGTGCGCCGGCGTGGCTGGCCATCATCGTCTCGATCCTGGCGCTCGACCTGGCGATCTACCTACAGCATGTGATGTTCCACGCCGTGCCCGCGCTCTGGCGTCTGCATCGGATGCATCACGCCGATCTGGAATTCGATGTCACCACCGGCCTGCGCTTTCATCCGGTGGAAATCCTGCTCTCCATGGGGCTCAAGCTCGCCATCATCGCCGCGCTCGGCCCGCCCGCCATCGCCGTGCTGATCTTCGAGGTATTGCTCAACGCCACGGCCATGTTCAACCATTCCAACGTGAACATCCCGCGCGGCATCGACCGGGTGATGCGCTGGATCGTCGTCACGCCGGACATGCACCGCGTTCATCACTCGATTCATCCCAGCGAGACCAACAGCAATTTCGGCTTCAACCTGCCGTGGTGGGATCGCCTTCTGGGGACTTACCGGCCGCAGCCGCGCGAAGGGCACGAGGCCATGACCATCGGCATCGAGCAGTTCCGCACGCGGCGCGATCTCTGGCTCGACCGGATGCTGGCGCAGCCCTTGCGCGGTCCGGCCAGTGGCTATCCGATCAATCGCGAGAATGACAAGGACAGGTGATCGTGCGGCGTATGCTGGCGCATCGATCAAGACGAGGTCCAGCAATCCTTACGAAACATCGATGGTGGCGCCCGCATCCAGCGATCGCTTCAGCCGCTCGGCATCCTGTCTGGGCGGCACGCCGTATACGCGGGCATAGTCGCGGCTTAACTGGGACGGACTTTCATAGCCGACGCGAAACCCGGCCGCCGCGGCGTTCATGCCTTCGGTCAGCATCAGCCTGCGCACCTCCTGAAGACGCAGATGGTTGCGGAACTGCAGCGGCGTCATCATCGTCGCCTCGCGAAAATGATCGTAGAAGGACGACGGACTCATGCCGACATTTGCGGCGAGATCTTCGACCGAAAATGCCTCATGGTAATGCTCTGTAAGATACTGGATGGCCTGACGGATCTGGGAATGCCGGCTGTCGGCGACAGCGATCTGACGCAGTATGTCGCCTTGCGGCCCGCATAGCAGGCGGTGAAGAATCTCCCGCTCGATCAGGGGGGCGAGCGCCTCCACATCGCCCGGCGCATCCAGCAATCGCAGCATCCGGATGGCCGCATCGATCAACTCCGTCGTTGCCGGAGCGATGCAGAGCGGCGGAGCGGAGCGCTCCGAATGCACGCCGGGCAGCATCTCGGCAAGCACTGTCCGGTCCAGTTGAAGCTTGAAGCAGAGATAGGGTTCGTCCGCACTCGCCTTGATGACCGCGCCGATGACCGGCAGGTCTATGCCGACGATCAGATATTGGGAGGCTTCGTAAATGTGGTCGACGCCTCCCACTCGCGCGCGCTTGCGCCCCTGCGCGACGATGCAGACGGAAGGATCATACACCGTGTGCAATGGCTGGGTTGGCGCGCCCGACCGCAGGAGCGTTACCCGTGGAAGCACTGTCGGGGTCAGTCCGTCAGCCGGCGTATGACGCCCGATCAATCTTGCGAGTTCGACAAGGTTCTGCATGGTGGCACCTTCCTTCAAACAGCTCTCGTCAGCAAATGGAAATGGGCGTCCTTGGAGGATCGTGCAAGATTTTCGGAGAGGCATTCTACCGCTGAATTCACTCACGTCCGATCTTTGCAGTACGGCGTCGAAAGGTGATGCCGATACTGAAAACGGACGATGGAGAGAATTATGCTTTCTGAAAAGGTCGTTTTGATCACGGGCGCATCCAGCGGTATTGGCGCGGGAATCGCGCTTGAACTTGGCGGCGCTGGTGCAAAACTCATGCTCGGAGCGCGGCGTATGGACCGGCTCCAGACTGTCGCCGCGGAGATTGAGGCAAGCGGTGGCGCCGTGCTCACGCACGCCCTCGACGTGACCCATCGCGACGGCGTTCGCGCCTTTGCCGACGCGGCCCGAGACGCATGGGGGCGCGTCGATGTGCTCATCAACAATGCGGGCATCATGCCGTTGTCGCTCATGAGTTCGATGAAAGTCGACGAATGGGACCGGATGGTCGACGTCAACATCAAAGGCGTGCTCCACGGCATCGCCGCCGTGCTGCCCGAAATGACGGCGCGGGGATCGGGCCACATCATCAACATCGCCTCGATAGGAGCCTTGGGCGTCTCTCCGACGGCCGCCGTGTACTGCGCGACGAAGTTCGCCGTGCGTGCGATCTCCGATGGGTTGCGGCAGGAAAATGACAAGCTGCGCGTCACCTGCATTCACCCCGGCGTGGTGGAGAGCGAACTGGCGTCCACCACTACCGATCCGGTCGCGGCCGAGGCGATGAAGACCTACCGGGCCATCGCGCTGCAGCCCGACGCCATCGCGCGTGCGGTTCGCTACGCAATCGAGCAACCGGATGACGTCGATGTGAACGAGATCGTCGTTCGGCCTACCGCCAGCAAATAAGGAGACACATCATGAATTTTCATTCCCGCCACCTTTTCCGGATCACCGTGCTCTCGCTTGTGCTTGGAGCCTTGCCGACTTCGGTCTCCATTGCCCAGACGACGGATGAACGACGGCAACAGGGCGCGGCCGTCATCGAGAAGCTGAACCGTGGCCAGGCCCAGCCCACGCTGGAGCGGATGCGCGAGCAATTTCCGTTCCTCGCCGACGCGACCGAGGCCTATGCGCTTGGCGATGTGTGGTCGCGCGAGGGTATCGACGATCGCACGCGCCAGCTTGCTGCTGTCGCGGCGTTCGCGGCGACCGGGCAAACCGTCTTCATGAAGATCCACGCCGGCTATGCGCTCAATGTCGGCGCGTCCGAGGAGGAGTTGAAGGAAATCGTCTACATGGTGACGGTTGCGGCGGGCTTCCCGAGGGCGATCTCGGCGTCGCAGGCGCTATCGGAGCTTTTCGCGGAACGCCAATCATCCGGAAACGGACAATGACAAGGAGCAGTTCGATGATGCATTCATGGACTTTGACACCCATCGCTTTCATTGGCGGAGCCGCCTTGTTGCTAGCGACCGGCGTGGTCTTGATCGGTGGAGCCGCTCTATTCCTGAACGAAGGAATTGCCCAGGTGAAAGCCGGTCAGGACAATAGAAGCAGTGTCGTGCAAAGCCATCCCTATGTCGGAATGTGGATCACTGAGGGCGGCCACATCCGGCATGAACTGCTAGCGAACGGCCGCTATGTCGAGGCGCGCGGAACGCGTGAGAAGGCCTATCAGGGGCGATACGAGATCACAGGAGATCATATCGACTATTGGGATGACACCGGCTTCACCGCCGATGGCGACTTCATTGACGGCGTCCTTCATCATGCCGGCATGATCCTGTATCGCGACGGCAACGTCGTGAAGAAGGAATGATCGCTCCGGCTCGTGCGACGACCGCCGGAGCGTCGGGCTCGCGGATCAGAACGAGA
Organism: Rhodomicrobiaceae bacterium; assembly: GCA_050330195.1. Taxonomy (GTDB): domain Bacteria; phylum Pseudomonadota; class Alphaproteobacteria; order Rhizobiales; family Rhodomicrobiaceae; genus JAHQVI01. The sequence goes on from JBHJOB010000096.1 coordinate 5,896, forward strand.
GGGCTGGAGATGGGGGAGGCGCGGGCTGTCACAGGGCAATCAGGGAACCCGAATCAGATCGCCCCAATTGATTCCCTCGCCAAAATTGCGGTTCAGGGGAATCGCGCGCTATGATCCCCCGTCTCCATCCAGGTTTTTTGCGACAATGAACGTGGTTACGAAAAAAAGAACGCCAAGGCCCCGCAATTCGGAAGCGACCCGGGCGAGGATCCTCGACGCGGCAGTGGATGAATTTTCCGCGAAGGGTTTTGACGGCGCGCGGGTCGATGCCGTGGCCAAGGCCGCCGGGGTCAATATCAATCTGGTCTACCACTATTTTTCGAGCAAGGAGGGGCTGTTCATCGCCGTCATGGAGCGGGCCTACAAGACGATCCGCACCCATCACAAAGACATGGAGCTTCGCACTCTGGACCCGGCGACCGCCATGGCCGAACTTGTGCGCTCGACCTTCCGGATGTTCATCGATCATCCCGAAATCATTGGCCTGCTTGGGTCGGAGAACATGCACGAAGCACGCCACATCCGGAAATCGGCCGAGATCCAGACGCTCTACAACCCCCTTCTCGACTTTATCGCCGAGACGCTGAAAAGGGGCGAGGCGGAGGGAATATTCCGGTCCGGCGTCGATCCGGTCGAGCTTTTCATCTCCATCAACGCCGAAGGATATTTCTATCTCTCGAACCGCCACACGCTCGGTTATATCCTTCACCAGGACCTCCTCGCCACGGACCGTCTGGCCGCCCGCGAGGCCCATATCATCGACGTCATCCTCTCCTTCCTTCGCTCCGCCGGCTGACCGTATCCCCTTGCTTGAATTTAGCCATTGACGCTATTTCCTTCCTCGTACTATTTTATTAAGTAATCACTTAATTATAAAAGTGGAGGGACGATGGCCGAGGTGCTGGAATTCCGGAGCTTGCCAGAGCGTATCAAGAACGAAGAGGCGCTGGAGGAGTTGCTTTCCCGTCCTCCATCCTGGCTCGCGGAAAAGCTGGGCTCTCTCGATGGCGACATCATCATTTTGGGCGTCGGGGGCAAGGTTGGGCCGACTTTTGCGCGCATGGCCAAGCGGGCGGTTCCGGACAAGCGCGTTATCGGCGTCGCCCGTTTCTCCGATACGGACATCAAGAACCGGCTCGAAGGCTGGGGCATCGAAACGATCTCCTGTGATCTGCTGGACCGGGACGCGGTTGCCGCTCTGCCGAAGGTTGCGAATGTGGTCTACATGGCCGGCAAGAAGTTCGGCACGGACGACGATCCGAGTTTTGCCTGGGCCATGAACACGCATGTTCCAGCCCTCGTGGCGGAGCATTTTCGTGCGTCGCGGATTGTGGCTTTCTCCACGCTCTGCGTCTATCCCTTCGCGCCCATCACAGGCGGCGGCTTGAGCGAGAGCGACCCGATCGGCCCGACCGGCGATTACGCGACAAGCTGTGTCGGCCGGGAGCGGATCTTTTCGCATTTTTCGCGCAAATATCACACGTCCGGACGCCTCGTGCGGCTGAACTACGCCATCGATATGCGCTACGGCGTGCTGTTCGACATTGCGAGCTGGGTCCGCGACGGCACGCCGATTCCGATCGGCACCGCTTTCGCCTCGGTCATCTGGCAGGGCGACGCGAATGCTCAGATCCTCGGTGCGCTGGCTCACGCAACCACGCCCACATCGCCGCTCAATGTTGGCGGCCCGGAGCATATGAGCGTGCGGATGGCCGCGCATGAATTCGGTCGGCGCTTCGGAAAGGAGCCGCTCTTCGAAGGCGAGGAAGCAGCGGACGGATGGTACAACAACACGCTGGAAGCGCAGCGCCTTTACGGCTACCCCACTGTTCCGCTTGCGAAAATGATAGACTGGGTTGCCGACTGGATCGCCCGTGACATGCCCTCGCATGGCAAGCCGACGCATTACGAGGAACGCCAAGGGGCGTTCTGACCCCAATTCTGGGGAAAAAATGGCCGCGGCGGCACTGGCGCGGCCTGCCTGCAAGGATATCAAAGTGATTTGCGGGGACAATAAAGACAGTTGCTCTCTCAAGGAGGAAACAAAAGATGAAGAAAACAGTCGCATTCGGCGCTTTGTCGGCAATGCTGGCCGTCCTCGCGCCAGCCGGGGCAAAGGCCGCGGACAACGTTAACCTGATCCTGAACTGGGTCACGGCCGGCTCTCACGCGCCCATCTACTATGCTGACAAGCAGGGCTGGTTCAAGGAAGCCAATCTGGCTGTCTCGATCGAACAGGGCAAGGGCTCGACCGTCTCGGCGCAGAAAGTCGGCGTCGGGGCATCCGATATTGGCATTGCCGATCTCGGCACGGCGATGGTCGCGCGCGGCGCAGGCGCGGATCTGGTTGCCGTGATGAACATTTTCGCCAAATCGCCTTATCAGATGTACTGGCTGAAAAGCTCAGGGATCAAGGGGCTGGAAGACTTCAAGGGCCGCAAATTCGGCAATCCGCCCGGCGATGCGGCACGCGCCATGTGGCCCGCCCTGGCGAAGGCGAACGGTCTCGATCCGGACTCGGTCACATGGGTGAATATCGCCCCGAACGCAAAGGTCAGCGCACTGAAATCCGGCGCGATCGACGGCACCACCTTCTTCGCCAATTTCCACTACATCATGGAAGGCGCCTTCGGCGACGATCTGGCCTTTTTCGCCTGGTCGGACAAGGGCGTCAATCCCTATGGCAACTCCTTCGTCGTCAACGGGAAATTCCTCTCCGGAAATGAGGACGCGGTCAAACGCTTCGTCAAGGTGATGCAGAAGGCCTACCGCCATTGCGTCGACAACGGCAAGGAATGCGTGGCGGTTCTACCGGAATACTCCTCAGGTCTGGACGTCGAGAAAGAAATCAAGAACTGGAACGTCGTCGTTGATCTGATGACGGATGACATCTCGAAGAGCAAGGGGCTGGGGTTCTTCGATCCTGCCCGCATCACATCCGATTATGAGCTGGTCTCGACCTATTTCGATATCAAGGAACCGTTCGACGCGGAAAAGTTCTACACGAACAGTTACATCGACAGCTCCGTCACGATGCCGTAATTGAAACGCGAGACGTAACAATAACAAGATCGTTCAGAGGGGCGGCTTTGTGCCGCCTCCTTTACGGGAGGTGCGAATGGCGCGCGGCACTAACAGGTGGGCGGCAGGTCTCGGCAGCAGTTACGCCGCGCCCGTTCTGGTCCATCTCGCGGCGCTCGCCGTCTGGCAGGCAGCGGCGGATCTCGGCGGGTTGCCCGCTTACATCCTGCCCTCGCCAATCGAGACTCTGGCAACGCTCGGCAATCCGAACAACCACTGGATGTCGAATACTCTGGTTACGGCCACCGAGATCGTCAGCGGCTTCCTGCTGGCCGTCGTGATCGGCGTCACGATTGCGCTGGTGTTCTCCTGGAGCCGGTGGTTGTTCATCTTCGGTATGCCGCTGCTGGTGTCGCTCAACATGATCCCGAAAGTCGCGCTCGGACCGATCATCATCGTCTGGTTCAGCTACGGCATCATGACCAACGCGCTGATCGCCTTTGCCATCTGCTTCTTTCCCATCGTCATAACGACCGCGCGGGGCCTCAGCGAGATCGAGCCGGAGATGCTCTACCTTGCCCGAACGCTGAACGCATCGAAATGGCAGATCTTCCGCAAGATCCAGTTTCCCGGCTCGCTGCCCTATCTGTTCTCCGGCATGAAGGTCTCCGCCGTGCTCGCCGTCGCCGGAGCCATCGTCGGGGAATTTATCGGCTCGGAGCGCGGGCTCGGCTATCTGATGCTTCAGGTGCAGATCAATCTCGACACGGCGACCATGTTCATGGCCGTGCTGCTGATCACGGCCATCGGCGTTCTGCTTTACGGCGCCGTCGCGCTGCTGGAATTCATCCTCGTCAATCGGGGAGGGGAGGCATGAGCGCGGCCAAGCCGTTCATTCACCTGCATGAAGTGGAGAAAATCTACGGCAAGGGCACGGCAGGGGAATATCAGGCGCTGTCCGGGGTGACGCTCGACGTCCACGAAGGCGAACTGATTGCCATTGTCGGGCCATCGGGCTGCGGGAAAAGCACGCTCTTGATGATCGTCGCCGGACTGACGGACTACGAGTCGGGCCGCGTCGAGATCGGCACCGACCAGCTCAGCTTCGATCCGCACAGGGACATCGGTTTCGTGTTTCAGCAATCGCTCCTGCTGAAATGGCGGACTGTTCTCGACAATGTGCTGCTGCCCGCCGAATTTCTCGGCCTGCCGCTCAAGGAGGCGCGGGAGCGGGCGCGCGATCTCATCGAGCTTGTCGGTCTCGCAGGCCAGGAGACGAAATATCCCAAGCAGCTTTCGGGCGGTCAGCAACAGCGCGTTTCGATCGCGCGGGCGCTGGTCCATGACCCCAAGCTCGTGCTGATGGACGAACCGTTCGGAGCCCTCGACGCATTGACGCGCGAGAAGATGAATCTGGAGCTGCTGCATATCTGGGAGGCGAGCCGCAAGACGATCCTGTTCGTCACGCATGGCATCAGCGAGGCCGTGTTTCTGGGATCGAGGGTTGCCGTCATGAGCGCCGGTCCGGCTCGGATGGCTGCCGCGATTGATGTGGACCTGCCCTATCCGCGCACGCTGGACATGAAAACCCATGAAGCTTTCGGCGTCTATGCGCGGCAGGTCTATGGCCTGCTCGACATGTCATAAGGAGTTTTTGCGATGTCAGGTCTTCAGCAGGATGCAAGTCGCGGCCTGATGGCTTTCTGGGCCGATATTCCGGAGGACAATCTGCTCGACTTCCAGAAATGGCACAATTGCGAGCACATGCCGGAGCGCGTGTCGATCCCAGGCTTCAATCGGGGATGCCGCTATCGCGGTTGGGACGGGCGTTCGCATTTCCTGATGTTCTACGAAACGGCAACGGCTGATGTTCTTGGGTCGGAAGCCTATCTTTCCGCGCTCAACGCACCCACGCCATGGACAAGGAGAGCATTGCAATATTTCCGCAATCCGGTCCGCAATATTTACGAACTGATCGGAGGCGCCGGACAGGAAGGCGCTCTTGTCGCCCCCTATATCGCCAGCCTGCGCTTCAATGTGGATGAGAGCATCGAGGCCGCCTCGGCGGAGCGGTTGCGGGCCATTTCCGAAATGGACGGTGTCGCCCGCGCTCGGCTTTATCGCGTCGAGGAAGCCGTTTCGGGAATCATGACCTCGGAGCGCAAGATCTATGGCGGCGGGCCGGGCGCGCAGCGCTATCTGGCGCTGGTGGAATGCGCCGCCTCGCCTGACGACATGCAGGATCTGGAAAAGCTGGCGGCGGATCGTCTGTTTCCGAGCGACGCGCCTCAAGCTGAGAACCTGTTCTTCGGCGACTACTGGCTTGAAATGACATACGAAAAGCGGTGAACGCCGGTCCCCGCTCCAGTCCACCTCCTTGCAATCGTCACGGCCTGCGAAGACGCCGGCGGTCGGGCTGTCCATGCGCGGGATCGTGATCGGCCGCATCCTCGAAACTCGCCCAGCCGCGCGGAGTGCGCGTATCCGGCAGATCCTCGGGCTTCATATTCTTGTGAATATGCGCTTTGGCGATGAAATGCGCCGTGATCGGAGCGGTGAGGAACAGAAACAGCGTGACCATCAGTTCGTGGAACGAGAAATCGCCGGCGACGAAATAGAAATAGAGCATCGAGGCGATCAGGACGCTGCCGACACCGAGAGTGGTCGCCTTGGTTGGGGCGTGCAGCCGCGTCATCGGACCGTTCAGCTTGATGAGGCCGTACGACCCGACCAGCCCGAAAACACCCGCTATGACGAGAAAGGCGGAGATCAGTATTTCGATGAGAAGTTCCATTCCGGCCTCACTCGATGATGTCGCCGCGGAGCATGTAGCGGCAATAGGCGACGGTCGAGACGAAACCGACCATGGCGATGACCATCGCGACCTCGAAATACATCATCGTCCTCGCCTGAATGCCGTAAAGCGTGACCAGCGCGATCGAATTGATGACCAGCGTGTCGAGCGCGAGGATGCGGTCGCCGACGCCGGGCGCGTAGACGATGCGCCAGAGATTGAACAGAAGCGCAAGACCGAAACAGCCGAATGCGAAATAGAATGAATAGGCAATCATTCGAATATCTCCTTGAGGCGGCGTTCATAGCGCTGTTTGATCTGGTCGCGCACGGCATCCGTGTCGTTGGCATTCAGGCAATGTACGAGCAGACTGCGCCCGTCCGCCGAGACATCCGACGAGACTGTGCCCGGCGTCAGGGTTATCGTGCCCGCGAGCACCGTGATCGCCTCGGGCGTGCGGATGTCCAGCGGGATCGCAACCCAGTTCGAGTGGATGTCGCGGTTGCGCATGAACAGGATCGTCCAGGCGACGACGACATTGGCGACGATGATGTCCCACAGCACGACGAAGATATACTCCACGATCATCGGGAGATTCTTCAGCCTCGGCCTGTTCGGCCAGTAGGGGGCCGTGAACAGCGGGATCAGGATGCCGAGGATCACGCCGAAGACGATCACCCCCAGCGAAACCGTATTGTTGAGCATCGCCCATACGAGAATGAGCAGCACGGTCAACCAGGGATGCGGGAGAAGTTTGCGCAAGATCCTGTCTCCTATCCTTGCTCACGCCGGAGAACGGCGCCGATATAGTCGGCAGGCGCATAAAGCTGTCCGGCCGTGTCGCGCAGAAAGGCGTTGACGGGTTCGGCCAGCACGGTCAGCAGCACGATGCCGCCGAGAATGCCGAGCGTTGCGGCAATGGCGAGACCTTCGTGATGGCGAGCGGGTGATGCTGTTGCCTGTCCGTGACCGTGGCTGTCCTCGAATTTCCAGAACAGCGTGCTTCCGGCGCGGGCGAAACCGACGACGGCGATCAGCGAGGTGGTCAGGATCACCGCCCAGATCCACCAGACGAGATCGGAGCCGCGCGCGGCGTCCATGACCAGCAGCTTGCCGACGAAACCGGACAGCGGCGGCATCCCGGCAAGGGCGATGGCGGCGAGGAAGAACAGCGACGCGATCAGCCCGCTCTGTGGAAAGGGCGCCGCCGGGACGATGTCGCCTGCCGCCTTCTTCCTGCGCTCGATGACGAGATCGGCGACAAGGAACAGCGCAGCGGTCGCCAGTGTGGAATGGATGAGATAATAGAGCGCGGCGACGGTCGCCTCGGGCGTGAAGAGAGCGATCGCGACAAGCAGCGTGCCCATCGAACCGATCGCGGCGAAGGCGACCAGCCGGTTGAGTTGCACCGCACCCAGAATGCCGACCATGCCGATGATCAGCGTCAGCAGCGCGGAGGGCATCAGCCACGCCCCGACGAGGCCGTCCGTTGCGGCAAGCTCCGGCCCGAAGACCAGCGTATAGATCCGCAGGATCGAATAGGCGCCGATCTTGGTCATGATCGCAAAGAGCGCAGCGACGGGAGCGGGCGCGCTTGCATAGGTTGCTGGCAGCCAGAAATGCAGCGGCAGGATCGCGGCCTTGACGGCGAAAACCAGAAAGAGAAGCACCGCGCCGACGCGCAACAGGGCCGTGTCATCGGGCGGCATGTTGGCGGCGCGTTCCGCCAGATCGGCCATGTTCAGCGTCCCCGTCACGGCGTAGATCGTGCCGAGTGCGAACAGGAACAACGTCGAGGCGAGCAGATTGTAGATGACGTACTGCACCCCGGCGCGCAGCCGCTGCGAGCCGCCGCCATGAACCATCAGCCCGTATGATGCGATCAGCAGCACCTCGAAGAATACGAACAGGTTGAAAAGGTCGCCGGTCAGAAACGCGCCGAATATGCCCATGAGCTGGAACTGGAACAGCGCGTGGAAATGTTTTCCGCGCCCGTCCCAGCCGGAGCCGATGGCGTAGAGCAGCACGGCGGTCGCGAGAACCGCGGTCAGCATGACCATCAGCGCGGACAGGCGGTCGAGCACCAGGACGATGCCGAATGGCGCGCGCCAGTTGCCGACCTCATAGACCTCGACCGCGCCGCTTGCCGCCGCCATCAGCAGCATCACGGCGATCGCACCGAGCGCGAGCGTTCCGATCAGAGACAAGGCGCGCTGCATGGCCAGATCGCGCCGCGCGATCAGGATGATCAGGGCGGCCAGCATGGCGGGCAGGACGACGGGAGCTATGATCCAGTGGGTCACTTCTGCTCCCCTTGTTCAGTATCCATGTCGATCCGGTCCGTTTCGGAGGAGAGATACGCCCCCAGCGCCAGCATCACAACGACGGCCGACATGCCGAAGGAGATCACGATCGCTGTCAGCACCAGGGCCTGGGGCAGGGGATCGGCATAGCCGGACGCGTCCGAGATCAGGACTGGCGGCAGGTTGACCGCGAGCCGCCCGGAGGCGAACAGGAACACGTTCACGGCATAGGTCAGCAGCGAAATGCCGATGATGACCGGGAATGTGCGCTGGCGGAGCACCAGATAGATGCCCGCTGCGGTCAGCGCTCCGATTGCAATGGCGACGAGAAGCTCCATCTTACCGCGTCTCCTTTTCCAGATCGGGCGCGCGTTCAGGTATGACGTCCATGGGCTCGACATTGACCGTTTCGCCCGCATGACGGGCAATTCGCGAGAGGCTCTCAAGCGCCAGCATGACCGCACCGACCACGGTCAGGAACACGCCGAGATCGAAAGCCAACGCTGTCGCCAGCTCGAATTTCTCCATTGGCGGGATCTGGAAGTAGCCGAAATCGCTCGTCAGGAATGGCCGTCCGGCGAACCATGCCCCCACGCCGGTCAGTGCTGCGATTCCGATGCCCGCGGCGATGGTGGCCTGATATGGGAAACGCTGCCGCGCGTCTGCCCAGGCGAAGCCGCTGGCCATATATTGCATCACCAGTGCGATGGCGACGACCAGACCGGCGATGAAGCCGCCGCCCGGTTCGTTATGTCCGCGCAGGAAGATGTAGACGCCGACCATCAGCGCAATGGGCATCATGACGCGCGTCGCCACCACCATCATCAGCGGATGCCGGTCTCCGGCTCCGGGTTCGAACGGCGTCCACTGCGCAAGCCGCCTTCCCGTTTCGCCGCGCAGAATGCACTCCGTCACCGCAAAGATGACCAGGGCGGCGATGCCGAGCACGATGATTTCGCCGAACGTATCGAAGCCGCGGAAATCGACGAGGATCACATTGACGACATTGGTGCCGCCGCCGCCCGAATAGGAATTCTCCAGATGATAGGCGGAGATCGGGGGAAAGGCGAAATCGCGGGTCATCAGCAGGTAGATCAGACCGCCCGCGCCAAGCCCGCCCGCGCCTGCAATCACCGCATCGCGCATGCGCCGCGCGCCGGAGCTCTCGCGCGGCGTTTCCTGCGGGAGGAAGTTGAGCGCCAGCAGCAGCAATATGATGGTGACGACCTCGACCGAGATCTGGGTCAGGGCAAGATCGGGCGCGGAGAAATAGGCGAAGCCGACGGAGACGATCACGCCGATCACGCCCATCAGGACCAGCGACAGGAAGCGGTTATGGTGGTAGGCGACAATGCAGCCCGTCGATACGACAAGCAGCAGCCAGCCTGCCGCCGTAACCATGCCGACCGGAATTATTGCGCGCGCCTGTCCGCCCGCAGTCCCGCCGGCATAGGCGACGGCGCCGGCCGCAATCACGACCACCGAGAAGATCGCGGCATAGCGCGTCATGGAGCCGTCATGCAGACCATCGGTGATACGGCGACTTGCGCCAGCGGCGCGCTCGACGATGGCGTCGAAGATCGTCTTCGCTTCGGGACGCGGGACCGCGTTCCAGATCCAGTCAAGCGGGCGGTGCATCGACAGCAGCAGCGCGCCGCCGAGAATTGCGATGACCGACATGAACAGGGCGGGAGTCACGCCGTGCCAGATCTTGAGCGAATAGTAAGGCAACTCGCTGCTGCCGATCACGGCGCGCGAGGTCGTCGCCACCAGATCGCCGACCATGAATGCGGGCAGGATGCCGATCAGCACGACCAGCACGACGAGAAAGGCGGGCGCGACCCACATGCCGAAGCCGGGATCATGCGGCTTTGCCGGATAATCGCCGCGCACGGGGCCGAGAAACACATGAGCGATATAGCGGAAGGAATAGGCCACGGACAGCATCGCGCCGAGCGTCGCCATGGCGGGCACGAACAGATCCGACCCCGCCCAGACCGTGTGCGAGGCTTCCTCCAGCATCATTTCCTTGGAGAGAAAACCGTTCAGCAGCGGAATGCCCGCCATGGACAGCGCCGCAATCAGGGCGATCAGGAACGTCACCGGCATGAGCGTGCGCAGGCCGCCGAGCCGCTTGATGTCGCGCGTATGGGCTTCATGGTCGATGATGCCCGCCGTCATGAACAGCGCGCATTTGAATGTCGCATGGTTGATGACATGGAACACCGCGACCACGGCGGCAATCGGCGTGCCAAGGCCGAGCAGCATGGTTATGAAGCCGAGATGGCTGACCGTCGAGAAGGCCAGCAGCGCCTTCAGATCGTCCTTGAACAGCGCGATGAGCGCGCCGAGCACCATGGTCACGAGGCCGGTCGTCGCCACGATGTAGAACCAGGCATCGGTCCCGGCGAGCACCGGCCAGAGCCGCGCCATCAGGAACAGCCCGGCTTTCACCATGGTTGCCGAATGCAGGTAGGCGGAAACTGGCGTGGGCGCGGCCATGGCGTGCGGCAGCCAGAAATGGAACGGGAACTGCGCCGATTTGGTGAAGCAGCCAAGCAGGATGAGCAGCAGCGCGGGCATGTAGAGCGGCGACGCCTGGATCGCTTCGCGGTTCTGCAGGATCGTGGAAATGTCGTAGCTGCCCGCGATCTCGCCGAGGATCAACATGCCGCCGATCATGGCCAGCCCGCCCATGCCCGTCACCGCCAGAGCCATGCGCGCGCCCTGCCGCCCTTCGGGCAGATGCCGCCAATAGCCGATCAGCAGGAATGACGACAGCGACGTCAACTCCCAGAAGATGAGCAGCATGAGTATGTTGTCGGACAGCACGATGCCGACCATCGCCCCCTGAAACAGGAGCAGATAGGTATAGAATTGCGGCATCGAATCGTTTTTCGACAGGTAGTAGCGCGCATAGAGGATGATCAGCGCGCCGATGCCGAGGATGAGCCCGGCGAAGAGCAGGCCCAGACCGTCGAGGAAGAAATTGGCGTTCAGCCCGAGACCGGGCAGCCAGTCGAGCCGGGCATGAATGACTTCTCCCCGCATGACCGCCGGTGCGTGCGAGAGAAGCCCTGCAAGGGCCGTAAGGGTAACGGCGCCCGTTGCGATGGCGCAGCCGTTCCGCCCCGCCCGGATTGCCAGCGGGGGAAGGAGCGCGCCGAGAAAGGGTAGTAGAACGATGAGGAAAAGCGGCAAGTTCGTGTCGCTCCTTCGGATGGCGTCCTGCGGAAAGAATTGGTTAACTCGTTCAACACAAGCGAGGAAGCGCATTTGAGCTGGGAGGTCAAGTCTTATGGCAATTATCGCCGGATAACGAGACGGGTGGGGCCGAATGACGCAAATTCAACCAGTCGTTGCGCGGGCGTGCGGCCGCTCGCAGCGCATCGAAAAAACAATCTGTTTACGGATGTAAGATGTCCGGCATTTTGTCCGGGCGGTGGCGGTTGTGACGCTCGACGATTGCCCGTTCCGGTCGGCGGTTGTACGACTGTTCCAGGCGAGGGACGACATATGGGCCCGGCGCGGGCATGAGAGCGAATTGTGTTTTGCGGTTACAGGAATATTATCTGTGGCGTGTCAGGATCCGTCTGAGGGGATGTCATGCACCGGCTTGAGAAGCTCTATATCCAGATTCCCTCGCTCCGGCCGCAGAGCGCCGGAGCCTATCTGCTTGCCGGCGGACTTGCGGTCGCCGCGGTCGGATCGCGCTTGTTGCTCGATCCCTATCTTGTCGGCGCTCAATACATAACCTTCTTTCCAGCCATCATCATCACGGCGCTGGTCAGCGGCTTTTCAGCAGGTCTTTTCTGTACGTTTCTCTGTGTGATCGGGGCCTGGATCGTTGTAATCCCTCCCCAATGGACATTGCAGGTCGCGGAATGGCAGCAAATGTCCGGTCTGGTGCTGTTCACGCTTATAGCCCTGACCGACGTCTTGTTCGTTAGCGCATTGCGGTTCGCCATTTCTCGTTACAAGGAACTCAGCGCCCGGCTTGAAGAGCGGGTCGAGGAACGATCACGGGAACTCGTCGCCACGCAGCAAATGCTGTCCCAGTCGCAAAAAATGGAGGCGCTGGGACAGTTGACCGGCGGTCTGGCGCATGACTTCAACAACATGATCGCCGTCGTGGTCGGCAATCTGGACATCATGCGCCGCCGTCTCGCGAACGGTCAGGCCGAAGTCTCGACCTATCTGGAAAATGCCACGGAGGGCGCCCGGAAGGCCGCGCAACTCACCCAGCGCCTGCTGGCATTTGCCCGGCATCAGCCGCTCGATCCTGACATTATTGACGTGAATGATCTCGTCTCGGGCGTTTCGGAGCTTTTGCGACGGACGCTCGGCGAGCGTGTCAGCCTTGAATGCGTGCGCTCCGGCGGTCTCTGGCGGGCGGAGATCGACGCGGCGCAGCTCGAAAATGCCATCGTCAATCTGGCGGTGAATGCCCGAGACGCCATGCCGGAGGGGGGCGCGCTGACGATCGAGACCGCGAACGCATATCTGGATGACGAGTATGCCGCGCGGCACGAGGAAGTCGTCGCCGGGCAATATGTTCTGGTGGCCGTGACAGATACGGGCACAGGGATGACGCCGGAAGTCCTCGCCAGGGCTATCGACCCGTTCTTCACGACCAAGCCGGCCGGCTCGGGAACCGGGCTGGGGCTCAGCCAGGTGTTCGGCTTCATGAAGCAGTCTCGTGGCCATATCGCGATCTATTCCGAAGTGGGACGTGGCACCACGGTGAAGCTCTATCTCCCGCGCGCCCGGACACAGGCGAACCCGCGCAGCGTCACGGAACAGCCGAAAGCGGAAGTCGCACTCTCCATAGGCAGTTCGGACCCAGCCATTCTGGTCGTTGAGGATCAGGATCAGGTCCGGCGCATCAGCGTCACCTCGTTGCGGGAACTTGGCTATGACGTCTACGAGGCGTCGAATGGCGTCGAGGCGCTGGAGTTGCTCGACAGCGTGCAACGGATCGGCCTGCTGTTCACCGACGTGGTGATGCCCGGCATGGATGGCCGCCAGTTGGCCGAGGCGGCGACGAAAAAGAGACCGGATCTGAAAGTGCTCTACACCACCGGTTACACTCGCAATGCGATCGTACATGACGGCACGCTCGATCCGGACACCTATCTGATCGTCAAGCCATTTACGATCGACCAACTCGCCCAGAAGGTTCGCAGCATATTGGAGCACGATCCCGAAGCTGATCGCGCAGCGCCGCGATCGCGCATCTCATCCTGAAGGACCATCAATTGTCCCATGAACAGGAACTTCTTTTTCTTCGGTCATTTCGCGGTCGGCTTCCTGAACCATTACGGGCGCCTTGAAGCGGTCCGCGATCGCGCGGGCGCCCGTCAACGCTTCGTGCCAGTGGCCTAGTGACCCGAGTCATTCGAACTGAGGGTATAGGCTTTTCAGCTTCACGCGGGCGTCGCTTGTTGTGAATTGCCAATCGGCCTCGACGTGATGCTCGTTACGATTGTGCTGCCAGGCTGCAACCTCTTCGATCAGCGTCAACTTGTCGGGAAAGCGGCGGTCGAGGCATTGGGTTGCGAGCACGCCGAGTTCGGACTCCGCCATGTCGAGCCAACTGCCGTGCTTTGGCGTATAGTGCCATTCGAACCGTTCGGTGAGCCGTCGCGCTTCGGCAGCGGGAAAGGCGGCGTAAAGCGAGGCCGGCGTGTGCGTTGAGAGATTGTCCTGCACCAGCACGATCTTCGCCGCGCCAGGAAAATGCGTATCGGACAACTCCTTGAGCACATGAGCGTAATCGACGGCGGCGCGGCGATCGGTGACTTTGACGCATCGCCAGCCTTCCAGCGGTGCGAACATCATGAACAGATTGGCCACGCCGTTGCGTTCGTATTCGTAATCGTGGCGCGCTTTACGTCCGGGCGCCGCGGGAACAGGCGCGCGCGTCTCGACGATCAATTGCTTCGAGGTCTCGTCGAGGCACACAACCGGACGCAGCGGATCGTGTGGTCGTTGATAAACTTCCAGCACATCTTCCATATTGGCGACGAAGCTGGCGCTGGCCTCGGGCGCGATCACCCATTGCTGTTTGAGGTGCGGCTTGAGAACGTTTTTTTGAGCGTCCGCCCAATAGTGTTGTCGCTGGCTTTCTCGACGATGTTCAGTTCAACGACTTTCTCTTCGAGCAGGCTCAGTGTCCATCTGGCGTAGCCCGCCGGAGCAGGCCCGCAGGCGAGCGCGATCAATTTTGCTTCCGCAGCGCCGTCGAAAATCCGGCGCGGCGCGGAGTTCGGATTGTATTTGCGGGTCAGCACCGCCTCAAACCCTTCCTCCACCAACCGCCGCCGCGTTCGCTCGATATTGGCGACGCTGGTGTCAAGAGCCTCGGCGATCCGGCTGTCGCTCCAGCCCTCGCCAGCCTCCGAGATATCCGCCTTCAAAAGGATGCGCGCCTTCGTCAGCAATTGCGCGGATCGCTTTCCCGAGCGGATCAGGGAGGCAAGGTGCTCGCGCTCCTCCGCGCTCAACCTGACAACGTATTTTTT
>JBHJOB010000097.1:0-6570 GCA_050330195.1 Rhodomicrobiaceae bacterium
AGCTTCCCGCAAAACTCCCGCAAGGGAAAATCCGGACCTGATAGAAAACCAGCTAACTCATTGATTTTGCTGGTGCCCAGGGGCGGATTTGAACCACCGACACGCGGATTTTCAGTCCGCTGCTCTACCAACTGAGCTACCTGGGCAAACCGTGTCGAGGACAAGAATTGCCCGACGGAGTTGGGTTATAGGTAATAGCGGGGCGTATGTCCAGCGAAGATAGCGTGAGCGCGGCATTCGATGAAGCGCAAAGCCGGTAGCGCCTCAGGCGCCGTTTTCGTCCTCGTTTCGGCGTGGAGTTTCCGAGATCCCATCAACGCTCGCCTGCTCGCCGTCTTCATCGTCATCCGCCAGAACCGGGATCGCGTAATCGCCCTTCAGCCAACGGCCGAGGTCGACATCGGCGCAGCGTTTGGAGCAGAATGGCCGGTAATCGAGGTCGCGCGGATTGCCACAGATGGGGCAGCGCGGGACTTTCGCCTGCGACTTCCCGGGGCCGCCGCTTTTTCCCGCTTCATTCATCCCGCATCCACCTCGGCGCGGTTCAGCCAGTTGAAGTAAACCGGGAAGCCTTCGCCCGCCAGCAGGCTCACGACCTCGATCAGGGGCAACCCCACCACATTCGAGTAAGACCCGACGATCTTCTGGATAAATGCTCCGGCGATGCCCTGAATGGCGTAGCCGCCAGCCTTGCCGCGCCACTCGCCGCAGGCAAGATAGCTCTCGATTTCCTGTCTGTTGAGCCGTTTCATGCGAACGCGCGTCTCGACAACCCGCTGGCGGACCTTGCCGTCCGGGGTGACGACGCAAACGGCGGTGAAGACCTTGTGCGTGCGGCCGGACAATGTCGCCAGCGCCTTGGCGGCCTCATCGAGAAATTCAGGCTTGCCAATCGACATGCGGCCAACCGCAACAACTGTATCCGCCGCAAGCACGAAAGCGTCCTTAAGCTCCGGCTCCTTCTGGATGCGCTCATGAGCAGCCTGCGCCTTCGCCTTGGCCAGACGCTGCGCCAGCGTGCGCGGACGTTCGCTTTTCTTCGGCGTCTCGTCGATTGAGGCAGGTCGGAGCGCGGTTGGCTCGATACCGACCTGTTCGAGCAGCGCCAGCCGCCTCGGGGAAGCGCTCGCCAGCACCAGAAGATGCCGTGCGATCGGACGTGCGGAAGTCGACGATTGCCCTTGCGAGGCCTTGCGCTGCGTGCGCTCCTGATCGGACGCCTTGAACGATAGAGCTTTTGAGAGAACCATAAATGTCAGCCGGTGAAAGACGTTGACAGCAAACCGGGCAGAGATTGGCTGGCGGCGTTATCAAAATCAAGCGCTACCTGACAAGGCTGCACCGTTCGGCAGCGTCATTCAGCAACGTCGGGCCTGCGATCCCGGTTTCGGAAAAGCAATTTCTTGCAGTTTATCTTCAACGCGAAAGATGTTTGCGTTAGACTTTCGATCCGGCGCTGGAAATCGACTTCGCGGTAATTTGGAGAGCTACGGCAAATGATGCTGATGAAACGCAAGATGTCGCAGCTCTTGATCGTAGATGTGCAAGATAAGGTATTGGGGCCCATTCCCAACGGGGATGATATCCTGAAGAATATAGTGCGCCTGATACATGCGGCAAAGAAGCTCGGAGTGCCGATTACCGTTTCAGAACATTACCCGAAAGGTCTCGGCTCAACCCACGAATCCCTGCGTCATCCGCTGGGCGATGAGGCAGCCTGTTTCGACAAGATCCATTTTTCCTGTCTTAAAAATGATGCGATTCGCCATCACCTGGAGGATCATCGTGATCACGGACGGGGCCAGATCGTCGTCGCGGGCGTTGAGACGCATGTTTGCGTAGGACAAACGACGCTGGATCTTATTGGCGACGGTTATGAGGTCTTTGTCGCAGCCGATGCAGTGGGCTCGCGGGCGGAACGTAGCCGTGATCTGGCGCTGCGCCGCTTTGAGCGGGCGGGGGCGTTTGTTGTCGACAGCGAAATGGTCATGTTCGAGTGGCTAGAGAAGGCCGACACTGACGAATTCAGGGCGTTGCTGCCGCTGATTAAATAATCGGCACGAATTGTCGCTGCACCGCCACAACAATGCAGGTCGTATAAAGCTCGGGTGAACAGCCCATTCAGCTATGGTTCATGGCGCCGGCGGCATTCTTGGACTTGTCTGATCCCTGTGTCATCCAAAGACCTTTCCTCGGCAACATCAGGGGCATGAACCTTCAGGGAGTTCATGCCCCTTTCTTTTTTCGTTGTCCGCTTGCGACTCTTCCCGACTGGGACTACGTTTCGGCTTATGATTTGAGCCAACCCAAGGAGAGCGCCGTGGCTTTCGAACTTCCTGAACTCCCTTATGCTTACGATGCGCTTCAGCCCTACATGTCGGCTGAGACGCTCGAATATCACCACGACAAGCACCACAACACCTATGTAGAGACCGGCAACAAGCTGCTTGAAGGCTCGGGTCTGGAAGGCAAGGCGCTTGAGGATGTCGTCAAGGAATCGCACGGCTCCAACCAGCCGCTGTTCAACAATGCCGCCCAGCACTACAACCATATTCATTTCTGGAAATGGATGAAACCGGGAGGCGGCGGCAAGAAACTGCCGGGTACGCTTCAGGCGCGGATCGACAGCGATCTTGGCGGCTTCGATAAGTTCCGCGAGGCTTTCATCGAAGCGGGCAAGGGGCAGTTCGGCTCAGGCTGGGCCTGGCTGGCGATGAAGGACGGCAAGCTTGAGGTGATGAAGACGCCGAACGGTGAAAATCCGCTGGTTCATGGCGCAAAGCCGCTGCTCGGCTGCGATGTGTGGGAACACTCCTATTACATCGACTATCGCAATGCGCGGCCGAAATATCTCGAAGCCTGGTTCGACAATCTGATCAACTGGGACTATGTCGAGCAGATGTTCGCGGCGGCGTAAGCCGATTGCACATAATGGGTATGAAGGAAGGGCCGCACTGCGTGGCCCTTTTTCATGCGTGCTGCAACAGTGACGGGATGCAACTGCGCCGGTCCAGCATTACGCAGCGGCCTGCATCGGCGGTTGCGCGTTCAACTGGCCCGTCTCTTCGAGATGCCGTCGCAGCAGTGCGATATTTCGCCGATTCGCCTTGAAGGCAACGTCGAAAAGGTCGCCGACAAGCGGGATCGCCCCCACCAGCATATCAATACCGGCATTCCCGGCCATCCGCGTGATCAGCCATCTCGATGCGCCAAGACGCCGCGCCGACCTGATCAGATGGATCGCCGGCAAAGCCGTCACCCCGTCGCCAAGACCGGGAATGAGGCCGCATAGTCCGTCGAGGCCGAATCGAATATTCGTCCCCGGCACGCGGAAGCAGCTGTCCATCCAGTAGGCCAATTTCTCAAGGCGCTCAAATTCTTCGCGGTGGTTCATGGGCTTACTTCTTTGCGATGATGTAGACGGCGTGAACGATGCCCGGAATGTATCCAAGAATAGTGAGCACGATATTCAGCCAGAAATGCTTGCCGATCCCCACCTGGAGGAACACGCCAAGTGGTGGCAGCAGGATCGAAAAGAGAATGCGTATCAGGTCCATTTCATAAACTCCGGATGGGTGGCGGCGGGCGTAACCGGACAAGCTCGAACGAGAAAAGCGTCTTGTATCGCCCCGGCCGCAATTGATCATCGAATGTTAAACATACGGGCGGGCCTTCGGGTTCCGCCACGGACCTGTAGGACGGCTTTAGCCCGCCTCGCTTTTCCACCGCCGCTGGCCACCTTTTCGCTATCCCATAGGCATTTCCGGCGAGATCGGTTAAGCAGGTAATCGGCAAGTGGATGGCGTCGATGGCGGGAACAGAGAGACTCAAACACAAATCACCGGCGGATTGGCTGCGGGGCGTGCGCGCTTTCGAAGCGATGCCGGAGAGCGCATTGAAACGGCTCTACGCGGAATGTCATCAGGAGACCGTCGAACGCGGCCATACGTTGCTCAAGGCGGGCGACATCCCGGAAGCGCTCTACATCGTCACCTCGGGCCGTTTCCGCACCACTCGCTATGCCAGCGATCCCGGCCGGGGCGAGCCGGGGCCGGGCGCCGTGCTCGGCGAACAGGCATTTTTCGCCCGCGAGCCTCAGGACACCAGCATTACGGCGGCGCGCAACTCGATCGTGCTGAAACTTGACTGGGAGAGTTTCGAAACGCTGTCGCAAAGCGTGCCGGATGTCTGGCAGGGCGTGTTGCGCAGCCTCGTGCGTCCCAATGACAAGCCGCGCCTTCACGCCAGGCCGACGCCCGCCGCCGACCGCACGCGGACGCTCGCGATCTGCCCGGCCGGGACCGAACCGCTTCCCGCCAATTTTGCCAGCCGGCTGGCTGCCATCATCGAAACGCGCGCCGAATGTCAGGTTCTGTCGTCCGAAGGGCTCGGCCAGGACATGCCGGGCGGGATCGCGCTCGACGATCCGCAGGTGGTGCACTGGCTGAAGGAGCAGGAGAGCCGCTTCGACGTCGTGCTGCTGCTGGCCGATCCCGAGCCGACACCGTGGACCGAGCGAACGCTTGCCGAAGCCGACGAGATCTGCCTGATCGGCACGCATGACGGCGGACGCCTTGGCACGCCGATCCCGCTTGGCCCGGTCGAGGAACTGGCCTTCGAGCTGCGCGGCGCAGACGCCTGCCGCCTCGCGCTGTTCCACGATCCCCGGCGCGGCTCGACCATCGCGGGAACGCGGCGCTGGCTGGAATACCGCCCCGTCCGCTCGCATCACCATATCCGTCCGGCGGAGCAGGCCGATTTCGAGCGGCTGGCGCGTTTTCTGCTCGGTCAGTCCACGGGCTTTTTCGCGGGCGGACAGGGTGTGTTCGGCGCGGCCTCGCTCGGGGCTTTCAAGGCCGTGCAGGCATCGGGCTTCGAACCGGACTGTTTTGCGGGCGTCGGCGCGGGCGCGGCCATTGCGGCATGTCTGGCGCTCGGCATGGACCCGGACGATGTCGACCAGCTTGTCACCGAGGTGATGGTTGATCGCGGCGCGCTGAAGCGCAAGAACTGGCCGCAGCTCAGCCTCTACAATCAGCGCAAGCTTGACCGGCTGATTCTCAAGCACTTTCCGGACACCGACATCGCCGACCTGCCGATCCCGTTCTATTCCGCCTCCGCCAACCTCTCGACCGGCGAGCCTCAGCTTCACACATCCGGCAACCTTCAGGTCGCCATCCGCTCCAACTGGACGTTTCCCGGACTGCTGCCGCCCTTCGTGGACGAGGAGGGACAGATGCTGCTTGACGGCAGCCTGATCTGCCCGGCGCCGCTCGCAACCATGCACAGGGTGAATTCCGGTCCGAACGTTATCGCCAAGCCGCATCTGCCGGCCTTCGGCAAGTCGCCGATCCGCTATCGCGACCTGCCCGCATGGCAGAAGCAGAAACGGCGACGGCTTCCGTGGCAGAAACCGTCCGATGAGCCGGGCCTGCCCTCCTTCGAGACGACGCTGGTCGCAGCCTTCGACCGGACGGATGAAGAGGCCGCCAATCTGGGCCCGCTCGACATGCTGCTTGCGCCGCCCATCCCCGCCGGAACCGACGTCATGGACTGGCATGAGCATGGCCGGCTCAAGGACGATTGCTACCGTTGGGCGCTGGATGAGCTGGAAAAGCGCGCCACCGCCGGAACGCTGCCGCTGGTCGCGGCAATTCCGCCAAGCTGACCGAAGCGGGCTCGACCCAAACACCTGAAATGGGAGCGCTTGGCAATGAGCGATGACAACGCCATCGAGTTTCACCATATCGCGCCGCAGACGAGCCTCGGACGGGCGGGCGAAAAGCGCCGGGATAATGCGTGGATCGAGGCCCGGCGTAACTCGCCGGAGGCGCGCTTCTTCCTGCTCGTCGATCAGAAGCCGGCTATCCGGTCCGACAGCGACCGGACAAATACAAGACTGCGCCGCTTTTCCGGGAACGACCTCGCCGCTCTGGGTATCGCCGCCGGCGAGGCCTGTTTCCTCGGCCTCGCCGAGACCGGCGCGCCGGCCTTCATGATCTCGATCTCGCGGGCTGACGCGATGCGGATTGCCGGCGGCGAAACAGCGCTCGCGCCTCTGGTCGATCTGCGCACGCTTGCCATCCAGAGCGACATCCCGCCGGATGAACTGACGCTGGCGGCGCAGGCGCGCAGTCTTGCGGCATGGCATGCGACGCATAAATGCTGCGGTCGTTGCGGCGGGAGAACCCGCCCTCGCGATGGCGGATGGCGGCGCGAATGCTGGGCGTGCGGGCAAAACCATTTCCCACGCTCCGATCCGGCGGTCATCATGGCGGTCACGCATCAGGACCGCTGTCTGCTGGCGCACGAGCCGCGTTTCATGGAGAACATGTATTCCGTACTCGCTGGATTCGTCGAGCCGGGCGATGATATCGAGACGGCGGTGCGGCGCGAGATCATGGAGGAGGTCGGCGTGCGTGTCGGCCGCGTGGACTATGTCGGCAGCCAACCCTGGCCGTTCCCGCATTCGCTGATGATCGGATGCCGGGGCGAGGCGCTGAATGACGATCTTACGCTCGATCCGGTCGAGATCGTGGACGCACGCTGGTTCAGCCGCGACGAGATCCG
>JBHJOB010000098.1:0-17618 GCA_050330195.1 Rhodomicrobiaceae bacterium
CCTGGCCGCATAATCGCGCCCGCGATCTGGCGGCTGACACGCCTCGCGGCAAAGGCCATGCTCGCCGCGATCATGCCGCAACCGATGCAACAAGCCCTCGATCCAAACCGACTGAGCCGACGCCTGCTCGAACCGCCTCGAACACGGAGCTACCAAACCATCCCAGCTCTATGTTAGCGCCTATGCGCGAAGGAGGGGATGGCATCCATTTTATCGGATCTCGCTTCAGGAGATGAGCGCCAGCCCCAATTGCTTGCGCGCCTCGGTGCGCAGAACGTCGATCGGCTGCAGGCCCGCATCCGTCTTGACGTGCCAGAATGTCCAGCCGTTGCAAGCGGGACGCCCCTGTATGCGTGCGCCCATCTTGTGAATCGACCCCTGCTCGCCGGCCAGCGCGAGCGTCCCATCAGCCCGAACCTGAGCCTTCAGCGTTGCCCGCGCATCGTAAAGCGTCGCGCCCGGTTTGATCATGCCGAGCTCGATCAGCGTCCCGAACGGCACGCGCGCCTCGCCCCTGCGGCCGCGCAGAAGCGTCAGATCGGCCTGCGATAGCGGGTCGATTTCGGCAATCCGCTCCTGCGCCGCCCGCGCATAATCCTCATCCCGCTCGATGCCGAGGAAATTCCGTCCAAGCCGTCTGGCGACCGCGCCCGTCGTTCCGGTGCCGAAAAACGGGTCGAGCACCAGATCGCCCGGCTCCGTCGTCCCCAGAAGGACGCGGTATAGCAGTGCTTCGGGTTTCTGTGTCGGATGGGCCTTGCGTCCGCCATCGTCCTTCAGCCGCTCCGGACCGCTGCAGATCGGGATCAGCCAGTCCGAGCGCATCTGCACATCGTCGTTGAAGGCCTTCAGCGCCTCGTAATTGAAGGTATAGCGCGAACTTTCCTCGCGCGACGCCCAGATCAGCGTTTCATGCGCGTTGGTGAAGCGGCGTCCGCGAAAATTGGGCATCGGGTTGGTCTTGCGCCAGACGATGTCGTTGAGCAGCCAGTAGCCCAGATCCTGAAGCGCGCAGCCAAGCCGGAAGATATTGTGATAGCTGCCGATGACCCAGATCGCGCCGTCCGGCTTGAGGATTCGCCGGCATTCACCGAGCCACTCGCGGCTGAAGCGGTCGTAGGTCGCGAAGCTGTTGAATTTGTCCCAATCCTGATGCACCCCGTCGACGCGGGTATTGTTCGGCCGGAGCAGATCGCGCGAAAGCTGCAGATTATAGGGAGGATCGGCAAAGATGAGATCGACGGACGCATCCGGGATCTTCTTCAGCTCGGCAACGCAATCGCCGAGCAGGATCTGATTTTTCAACTCGGAATGGAACAACTTGGACGCGGTCATTAACGAAACTTCCAAACGCAACATTAACAGGACACGGGCAAATTCATACAACCTTTGGTGAGCAGGGCAAAGGCTGCTTCTGTCGCCGCGCGCCCGCCAAAGGCATCTTCAAGGCTTACGCCGTGATGGTTAACGAGGGGTTAACGCGGGCGGTCCGCTCGCGTAATCCGCTTGACTTTGCCAATAGATAAAAGGATATAAATATATCTTTATATCAGGAACAGGCGTAATCCATGCGCAGAAGCCTTTCTTCGGCAACATTGGTGGACATATTGCGCGCGTCGGGCGAGCCGACACGCCTGCGCCTTTTGCTCCTGCTGTTCGCGCAAGGCGAGTTCAACGTCAAGGATCTGACGCAGGTGCTCGGCCAGAGCCAGCAGCGCCTCTCGCGCCATCTCAAGCTTCTGACCGATGCCGGGCTGATCGAGCGCTTCCAGGAAGGCAGCTCCGTTTTCTATCGCTACGCCGAAGCCGGATTGAACGCGCCCTTTCTGTCGCCCCTGCTTGAAGCGCTGGACATGGACGATCCTCATATCGCCCGTGATCTGGCGCGCGCCGACGCGCTGCGTCAGGACAAGAATACAGCGGCGCAGGCCTATTTCGAGACCCACGCCGCTGCTTGGGATGAAATCCGCAAGCTTCATGCGCCCGAAGCCGCCGTCGAAGCCGCCATGCTGGATGCGATGGGCGAAGGGCCGTTCGATCTGCTCATCGACCTTGGAACCGGCACCGGGCGCATTCTCGAACTCTTCGCCGGAGCCGCGAGCCGGGCCATCGGCTTTGACGTCAACCGCGAGATGCTTGCCCATGCGCGGGCGCGGCTGGCGGGCGCGGGCGTCCATAACGCCCAGCTTCGTCTCGGCGACATGCTGAGCCTGCCTGTCGAGGACGGGATCGCCGATGCGGTCATCATTCATCAGGTGCTGCATTTCCTCGACGAACCTGCAAAGGCGGTGGCCGAGGCGGCGCGGCTGCTGAAACCGTCGGGGCGGCTGATGATCGTGGATTTCGCGCCGCACGCGATCGAGGCCATGCGCGACGAATATGCCCATCGCAGGCTGGGTTTCGAGCGCGGGACCGTCGAGGACTGGCTGAGGCGCAGCCGGGTCGAGTGCAGGGACTACCGGACAATCAGCGCGCCGGATGCGGGCGCCGGCAAACTGACCGTCTCGCTCTGGCTCGCGGAAAAGGCGAAGGCCGAGACGACGATGAAGCACAAGACAGCGGAAATGCTTTCGGAAGGTTGAGCAATGAACGAGAACGCACGGAAAAACAATGGCGCGCAGAGCGAACTTGACGGCATGAACGTATCATTCGAATTTTTCCCGCCCAAGACCGCGAAAATGGAAGCCAGCCTCTGGGCGGCCATCGAAAAGCTTGCTCCCCTTGCGCCGCGCTTCGTTTCGGTGACTTACGGCGCGGGTGGCTCGACACGCGAGCGGACACATGCAACCGTGGCCCGCATCGTCCGCGAAACCGATTTGCAGCCCGCCGCCCATCTGACATGCGTCGGGGCAACGCGCGAGGAAGTCGACGAGGTCGTCCGTTCCTACTGGGATGCGGGCGTGCGCCATATCGTTGCGCTGCGCGGGGATGCTCAAGGCGGGGCAGGCGAGCCCTATGCGCCGCATCCGGGCGGTTATGAGACGTCCGCCGATCTCGTTCGCGGCATCAAGTCCATCAACGATTTCGAGGTGTCCGTCAGCGCCTATCCGGAGAAGCACCCGGATTCGCCCAGCCCTGCCGCCGACATCGAGATGCTCAAGCAGAAGGTCGATGCAGGCGCGAACCGTGCGATCACGCAGTTCTTCTTCGATAATGAGCATTATTTCCGCTACATGGACGCCGTCCGCGGTGCCGGGATCGACATACCGATCGTGCCCGGCATCATCCCGGTCCATAATTTCGCGCAGGTCGCGCGTTTTGCGGGTCAATGCGGGACGACGATCCCGGAGCGCATGGCGGACCGCTTTGCCGGGCTCGACGACGATCTGGAAACAACCCATCTGATCGCCGCGACCGTTGCCGCCGAACAGGTGCTCGATCTTGCCGAACAAGGCGTCACCGACTTCCATTTCTATACGCTGAACCGCGCCGGTCTCGTCTATGCGATCTGCCATCTGCTCGGCATTCGCCCCGAAAATGACGCAAGGCCGGCGGCGGCGGCGGATATGCGCCCGGCAATGGCCTGAGGCAATCGCCATCGCGCAACGACCGATAACAGAAAGACAAAAAAGCATGACCGGCACTGACCGCATCGAGGCTTTGAAGCGCCTCCCCGAAGATCGGATCGTCATACTCGACGGCGCGATGGGCACGATGATCCAGCGCTACAAGCTGAGCGAAGAGGACTACCGGGGCACGCGGTTCGCCGATTGGTCGTCTGATCTCAAAGGCAATAACGATCTTCTGGTGCTGAGCCAGCCCGAAATCATTCGCGAGATCCATGAGGCTTACCTGGAAGCGGGCGCGGATGTCGTCGAGACCAACACCTTCAACGCACAGCGTATTTCGATGGCCGATTACGGCATGGAAGAGCTGAGCTACGAGATGAATGTCGAAGCGTCCCGGCTGGCGCGCGAGGCCGCCGATCGCGTGACGGCGCGCGATCCGGACCGCCCGCGCTTTGTCGCCGGAGCCATCGGCCCGACCAACCGGACGGCGTCGCTTTCACCCGACGTCAACAATCCCGGCTTCCGCAACGTGACCTTTGACGAACTCGTGGAAGCCTATAGCGAGCAGACGCGCGGACTGATCGACGGCGGCTGCGACGCGATCCTGATCGAGACGATTTTCGATACGCTGAATGCGAAGGCCGCCGGGTTCGCCGTGCTGGAGACATACGACCGCATGGGCATATCGTTGCCGATCATGATCTCCGGCACGATCACGGACATGTCCGGGCGCAATCTCTCGGGTCAGATGCCGGAAGCCTTCTGGTACTCCATGCGGCATTTGCGGCCGTTCTCCATCGGGCTGAACTGCTCGTTCGGCGCGGAGCATCTGCGCCCCGCCGTCGCCGAGATTGCGGGCCTCGCCGAATGCTTCGTTTCGGCCTATCCGAATGCGGGCCTGCCGAACGAAATGGGCGAATATGACGAGACGCCTGAGGAGATGGCGTCGAAGATGGAGAGTTGGGCGCGCGACGGTTTGCTGAATCTGGTCGGCGGCTGTTGCGGCTCGACGCCGGAGCATATCGCGGCCATCAAGGAGCATGTGGAGAAATATCCGCCGCGCCGGCTGGCGACGGTGAACCGGAAGATGCGGCTATCCGGACTGGAGCCGTTCGTTCACAGCTGATTCCGTCGGCACGCTGACCGGTTTCGGAGAGAAATGAGCGCCTCCGCCTGACAGGGCGGAATGGAAGCGCTCATGACCCAGCTTGGATCAGGATCATTTCTCAACGAAGCGGTCCAGATCTGCGTCTGTTTGTTTCAAGCTCGATTTTCCCGAAAAATCGGATCTCGCTTAGTGGGCCGTCCTTGAAACGGATTTCGCTTTCGAAGCCGTCTTTGTGGCGGGCTTGCGGGCGACAGGTTTGCCATTGGACTTCGAGATCGCTTTTTTCGCAGGAGGAGAGGATTTGGCGGCCGCGGTCTTTGCGCTGGCAGTCTTGGCGCGGGTTTTCTTCGCGGTCTTCGCCTTGGAAGCCTGTGCTTTCGCCTTGACGGTTTTCGCGGCCGGCTGAAGCTGCGACTGCATCCAGTTGATGAAATCGTCCCACTTCACGCTTACGTCTTTTGCGCTCTTGGACTTGCTGAAAACGAGGCCTTTGCTGGTGACGGCTACATCGCCGAGGCGTTTCTCGCCATTTCCGTAAACGCCGAATGCTATTGCGGTGTTCTTGATCTCGTGCGCCTGGCCAACTTCTGTCTTGATTTGCATTGGGTCAGTTCCCTGAATGATCGTTTTGCCTTGCCCCTAGAATGTCCCCCCTTGAGGCGCGCGTTCTACGGACCTTGTTCATTTACGCCACCCTTATCGGCTATTATGTTTAAAACGCTCTTCACTCTGTCAGCGGAGTTTTAGCGCTTGTCTTAACCTATCCGAAGGCGGAGCAATGAAAGACAGGAGGCGCAAAAGCCTTGGATTTGCGGCGCGGGAGAACGGTATTGGACTCGAAAAAATCCCACCGATGCGTTTACGATTTCCAGTGCGTGGAGAAAAAAGTTTTCGATTATAATGGTTTAAGGCATAGGTGTTGCGGCTGGGTCCGTTTGCCGGCGCCAGCCGCTGATGATGGATGGCCGGCCATCATCCAGTGTACATCCACATCGGCAAAGCCTGCGCCGCGCAGCCAGTCGAGTTGCTCGGTCAAGGTCGAGGGTTTGTCAAAGTCGTCCGGCGGCTGACGGAAGTAGTTCCAGTCGGCTTTCTCGAAAGCGTTGAAGCGATCCAGCGCGTCGTCCAGTTTCCTCGTCCCATATGTCGGCGGATATGCGTGTGCCGGTCGCGGTCGCTGCTTCCATGATGTCGGCGAGGACGAGCACGCCCGAAGCGGCTTTACGGGGATTTGCGCATGGAATAGCGGGATCTGTTCGTCCGGCTGGCGCTTCAGAAGGGATGCCGGATCAGGCCATTTGATGCCGGACCACGTGCATATGTTGATCTCGATCCCCCGAAATACTCGGTGGCGCACATCGTCGGATTCCTGAAGGGGAAAACGACCGCTAACAAAACCACTTCCAGTGGTTCAAGCGAAGCGTTTCAAACCTCCGCCTCTGGCGGAGGTCTATGACTTATCGGGAAGCGGCATCAGTCCCGCCCCATCTTACGAAGGGATCTCTCAGTCCGCTCAAGGCCTTGAGATCCACCTGCTCGGCCGTATCGGAGCCGATCAGACAATCGTTCAGACTTTGGCGCAAAGCCGCTTCATCCATATCGATGCCGATAAAGACGAGTTGCTGGCGGCGGTCGCCATAGGCTTTGTGCCATCGTTTTCGAAGGGCGGCGAGGCTGTGAGGATCGTCGGGCCAATCCTGCTTGGGAATGGCCGCCCACCATAAGCCTCGCGGCGTGGTACGCACGACAGGACCCGCCTGGCTCAACTCCCCGACACGGTCAGGCCGCGTCGCAAGCCAGAAAAATCCTTTGGCGCGTACCACGCCTTTCCAGAAGGAGCCGATGAAATCGTAAAAGCGCGTTGGATGAAATGGCGCGCGCGCGGTGTAGACGAAGCTCGAAATTCCGTATTCTTCCGTTTCCGGAATGTGCTCCGTGAAGCCGTAAAGCTCCTTTCCCCAGAGCGGATTGAGCTGTGCGCGCTCAAGATTGAAGCTTTCGATATCGAACACTGTGTGAAGCGGAACCTCGCCATAGCGCGCCTCGACGATCCTTGCGTCCACATTGAGCGCGGCAATGATCTGGCGAGCGCCGGCAAGCTGGCCGGCGTCGATGAGATCGATCTTGTTGAGCACAATGATATTGGCGAATTCTATCTGCTCGGCCAAAAGATCCACGAGCGTACGCCCGTCGCCGTCACAAAGCGTTTCGCCGCGATCCCGCGCAAAATCGCGCGACGAATAATTCTTGAGCAGCGTGCTTGCATCGACGACAGTGACCATTGTGTCGAGACGCGCAATATCGGAAAGGCTCGTGCCCGATTCATCGCGGAATTCGAAGGTTGCCGCGACGGGATGCGGCTCGGAAATACCGGTCGGCTCGATGAGCAGATAGTCGAAACGGCCCTCCTCAGCGAGCCGCCGCACCTCTCTCAGCAAATCGTCCCGGAGCATGCAGCGGATCCAGCCATTGCTCATTTCGACGAGCGTTTCGTTGGTGTGCGACAGCCTTGCGTCGCCGTTCCGGATCAGCTCGGCATCGATATTGGCTTCGCCCATATCGTTGACCATGACCGCGACAGGGCGTCCTTCCCGATTGTTCAAGATCTGATTCAGGAGGGTTGTTTTGCCAGCACCCAGCAGGTCGGTTGCGGGAAGTTTCTTTGCCATCTGCGCCGCTCCAGAAATGTTACAATATAGCGTAAAATAGCCGTCAAACCCGGTCTTGCGCAACCGGAATGTTATAATGTTACATTGTGTGTGCGCTTGCCCACGTGGGCTGTTTTCCCGCTGAAGCCCGGAAACATGTCCATTTGCCATGGCTTAAGAGAAATGTGGCGGCCTGGCAGTGACCCGGCCGGTGCTTCCGCCCCATTCGCTTGCCCGCATTCTCGCGCAGTAGCAGCCTGTCAATTGTTCAGCAGCTTGCCTTCCCGTCCCGCGACATTCTGGATGAACTGCCAGGCGACGCGGCCCGAACGCGCACCGCGTCCCATCGACCATTGCAGCGCTTCCCCCTCCAGCGCGTTCCGCTCCGCGTCCAGCCCGTAATGGTCGGCATAGGCCCGGATCATTTCGAGGAAATCGTTCTGCGAGCAATTGTGAAAGCCCAGCCAGAGGCCGAAGCGGTCGGATAGCGAGACTTTCTCCTCCACCGCCTCCGAGGGGTTGATCGCGGTGGAGCGCTCATTCTCCATCATGTCACGCGGCATCAGATGCCGACGGTTGGAGGTTGCGTAGAAGATGACGTTTTCCGGGCGTCCCTCGATGCCGCCTTCGAGCACGGCTTTCAGCGATTTGTAGGAGGTGTCATCGGCGTCGAAGGACAGATCGTCGCAGAAGACGATGAAACGATGCCTTGCGGCCCGCATGAAGGCGAGACACGCTGGCAGGCTGGCAATATCCTCGCGGTGGATCTCGACCAGCTTCAGGCCGCCGCCATCCGCGCCCGTGCCGGTTTTTTCCAGCACTGCGGCATGAACGGCCTTGACGAGCGAACTCTTGCCCATGCCGCGCGCGCCCCAGAGCAGGGCGTTGTTGGCCGGAAGGCCTTTGGCGAAGCGTTCGGTGTTCTCGAAAAGCGTATCCCGCATACGCTCCACGGATTTAAGCAACGCGATCGGCACCCGGTTAACCTTCGCCACGGGCTGAAAGCCCTGCTGCTCGGGATGCCAGATGAAAGCCTCCGCAGCGGCAAAATCAGGCTGCCTGGCGGCAGGCGGCGCGAGCCGGTCCAGCGCATCGGCAATGCGCGCCAGGCTTACGCTGTTCAGGGGATCGGCGGCGGAGGGATCGGCCTTGTCGGGATCGCGGGCGGACATCATGAACTCTCTTGCGAATAAAGTTTGCTCTGGAGCGAGGCAGCTCAAAAGGATCAACTGCGGCACTTTTCGTCAAGTCCGGCAAAGAAATACGCGATTCGGCACTAGCACCGCCGGCGTTCTCGCGCTATTGAGGAGCGCAAATCCCTTGGGCGTTGGCCGTTGCATCGTCAGGCAGCGCAATTATATTCGCCAAAATTCGGAAACGTCCTTGCCCGTCGCCGGGCGGAACGGTGTTTCAAGGAGGTCTCGTTAGCGATGTTCATTACGGAAGCCTACGCACAAGGTGCGGCGCCGGGCGGCGGCAATCTGCTTTTCCAGCTTCTGCCCTTCATCATGATCCTCGGCATCATGTATTTTCTGATCATCCGGCCGCAGCAGAAGCGTCTCAAGGAACATCGCGAAATGATCGGCTCGCTGCGGCGCGGCGACACCGTCGTCACGGCTGGCGGCATGGTCGGCAAGGTTACCAAGCTGATCGGCGATGCCGAGTTGCAGGTCGAGTTGACCGACAATGTTCGGGTGCGCGTCATACGCAACACCATCGCTGAAGTCCGCACGCGCGGCGATATACGCGAAGTTGCCGCTCGTCAGGAGCTGGCGCGCAAGGATGACGATCCCGACGATGACGCCGACAACGACAATGTAGGAAACGAAGGCGATAAAGCCGAGGCAAAGGGTGTGAAGAGCGGCAGCTGAGCCGCCCCTTACGCTCCTGTGACCGGTCATAACGCCGTCGTGAAGGCTTGAGAGTCATGCTCTATTTCGAACGCTGGAAAACCATTCTGATTGCGGCCATTTCTGCATTCGGCGTTCTCTTCGCCGTGCCGAACCTGTTCGCGCCGGGGCAGCTCGAAGGCCTGCCGAGCTGGATGCAGAAGCGGATGCCGCTCGGGCTTGACCTGCAAGGCGGTTCCCATCTGCTTCTCGAGCTGAGCGTCAAGGAATTGCGCGAGGATCTTCTGGAAAGCATCCAGGGCGATGCCCGTCAGGCGCTGCGTGAGGAACGCATCGGCTATTCCGGTATCGGCAGGGCCGGCGAGAATGTGCAGGTCACGGTCCGCCAGCCTGAAGACCTGGAGCGCGCGCTGACGAAGCTGCGGTCGCTTGCGCAGCCTGTTTCCAACTCGCTGCTTGGCGATGCCGGGACGGACCTGGAGATCGAACGCGGCCAGGGCAACGTCATTCTCATGCGGCCGTCCCAGGCGGCGTGGACCCAGAGGCTGAGCGCTGCCGTGGGTTCCTCCATCGAGACGATTCGCCGCCGTGTCGACGCGCTCGGCACGACGGAGCCGACCATTCAGCGCCAGGGCCTTGACCGGGTTCTCGTTCAGGTTCCCGGTTTTGATGATCCCGTGCGCCTCAAAACCCTGATCGGCGAGACCGGCAAGCTGAGCTTCCATCTGGTCGACTCGTCCATGACGGCGTCCGACGCAATCAGCGGCAATCCGCCGCCCGGTTCCGGCGTCTATGAGTCCCAGGAGGCCACCGAGCCGCCTTATCTTTTGCAAAGGCGCTCCATCGTCGGCGGCGAGGAGCTGGTGGACGCCCAGCCCGGCTTCGATCAGCAGACCAACGAGCCGATCGTCTCGTTCCGGTTCAACTCCTCCGGCGCGCAGCGTTTCGGCCGTGTGACAAGAGACAATGTCGGCCGGCCCTTCGCGATCGTGCTGGACAACAAGGTCATTTCCGCGCCCGTGATCCGCGAGCCGATTCTCGGCGGGTCGGGGCAGATTTCGGGGAATTTCAGCATTCAGGAGGCGAATAATCTCGCCATTCTTCTCCGCTCCGGCGCGCTGCCCGTGTCACTGCAGGTGATCGAGGAGCGTTCGGTTGGCGCGAGTCTTGGCGCGGACTCGGTCGAGGCCGGCAAGGTCGCAGCCATTGTCGCGCTGGTGGGCGTGGTGGGCTTCATGATCGCCTCCTATGGGCTTTTCGGCATGTTCGCCGTTGTCTCGCTGCTGGTGAATGTCGGCATCATCATTTCGACGCTCTCGCTGCTTCAGGCGACCCTGACACTGCCCGGCATTGCGGGCATCGCCCTGACAATGGGCGTCGCGGTTGACTCCAACGTGCTGATCTTCGAGCGCATCCGCGAGGAGATCCGATCGGGCAAGACGATCATATTGGGTATCGAAGCCGGCTTCTCGCGCGCCTATTCGACGATCATCGACGCGAACCTGACCGGTCTGCTCGCCGGTGTGATCCTGTTCTGGCTGGGCGTCGGCCCGGTCCGCGGCTTTGCGGTGACCTTGTGTATCGGCATTCTCGCCTCGATGTTCACCGCGATCACACTAACCCGTCTTCTGGTCGTGGAATGGCTGCGCATTGCGCGCCCGCAAACCGTTCCAATTTGAGGTTGCAGCCCATGGCATTCGCATTCAAACCGATCCAGCTTGTTCCGCAGGACACCAAGATCCCGTTCTCAAGCTATTTTCGTGGCTGTCTCGCCTTGTCCGGCGCGCTTTTCATCGCGACGCTCGTTCTGCTAGGCACCCTGGGCCTCAATTTCGGCATCGACTTTCGCGGCGGCACGCTGATCGAAATCCAGACGAAGGACGGCCCGGCTGATCTGAGCGCGATCCGGTCCGATCTCGGGGGGCTTGGCCTTGGCGAAGTCCAGATCCAGACTTTCGGCGGACCTGAGGAGGTCCTTATCCGCGTGGCCGAACAGCCGGGCGGCGAACAGGCACAGCAGGAAGCTGTCAGCAAGATCCAGAGCGCGCTTGGCGAGAATGTCGAGATCCGCCGAACCGAGGTTGTCGGCGCGACGGTGTCCGGCGAACTTGTCGAGCAGGCGCTGATCGCGCTCGTGCTGACCTGTCTGGGCATCTTCGTCTATGTCTGGCTGCGCTTTGAATGGCAATTTGCGCTCGGCGCCGTCGTGGCCCTCTTCCACGACGTGTTCATCACGGTGGGAATATTCTCCGTCACCCAGATGGATTTCGACGTGACGATCGTCGCCGCGCTCCTCACCATTCTGGGCTATTCGATCAACGACACGGTCGTCATCTATGACCGTATCCGCGAGAATTTGCGCAAATTCAAGAAGATGCCGCTGGCATCGCTGATCGACCTGTCGATCAACGAAACGCTGCCTCGCACGGCAATGACGACGGGCACGACGCTGCTGGCGCTGTCGGCGCTCTACATCTTCGGCGGCGAGGTGATCCGCGGTTTCACCTTCGGTATCCTGTTCGGCGTGCTGATCGGTACCTATTCGTCGATGTTCATCGCCGCGCCTGTCCTTGAAATCCTCGGCGTGAAACGCGACTGGAGCGGCGTCAAGGCGCCGGCTCCGGGGTCCGAGCGCCGCACCGCGGATGTATGACCGGCGATGGATCTGGCCGCGCCAATCCTGCCGACGCCAGCGCCGATTTCCGGCTACGGACGTGGCGGGTTTCGTGTCGGCGGCATCGAACATCGCGGCTCGCTGCTGATCCTGCCTGACGGCGTCTATCCCTGGCCGGTGGGTGGCTTTGAGCAGGTCTCCGCCACAACGCTTGCTCCGGTGCTCGGCGGCGGCGCCTCGCTCGGCTTCCTGATTCTCGGTACCGGCCCCGCGCAGATCTTTCCCGCGCCTGACTTGCGCCGCGCATTTGACGATGCGGGGCTTGGTCTCGAAGCGATGGACACGGGCGCGGCCTGCCGGACCTACAACATTCTGCTGAGCGAAGAGCGCGTTTTCGCCGCGGCCCTGCTCGCATTGTCATAGAGCGAGATCCGATAAAATGGATACCATCGCCGCTTTCGCGGGGACACGTTCTCCGGAAAAATCGAGCTTGGAACAAATAGAAAAAGATCAGGAACGTTTCCGTATGAAAAGATCCTGATCCAAGCGCTGGCCGCCCCGTGTGCCTTGCGCGGTGAATTTGATCGGTGATCCCCCTTGGCTCAGTCCTCCACGATGGATGTCGGCTATATCGGCGATCTGGTCCGCAGCGGCGATCAGGACCGATATTGGTCGGCCTTGCTTGCCCCTGAGCCGGCACGCTCCGATCTGCTGGCGCTCTACGCCTTTCATCTCGAACTTGCGCGCATTCCCGATCAGGTCAGCGAGCCGCAGCTCGGCGAGATCCGCCTGCAATGGTGGCGCGACGCCCTGCAAGCGGCGCTGGACAGCGAAACAGCCGTGCATCCGGTCCTTGCAGCGCTGGCGCAGGCCGCCAGCCGCCATCAGCTGCCGGCCTCAACTCTCGCCGGCATGATCGACGCATTCAGCTTCGACCTCAACGACGAACTCATGCCTGACTTCCCCGCGCTGGAGACGTATCTCGACGCAACCTCCGGCGGAGTCTTTGCATTGGGCGCACAGATGCTGGGCGGCAATCGCGCGGATTGCGGACCGCTGGCGGCGAAGGCGGCAAGAGCCTATGGGCTCGCCGGTTTGTTGAGAGGTCTTCCGCATCATGCTTCGCGCGGGCGCATCTATCTGCCGGCCAAACTGCTTGCCGGGCACGGCCTTCATCCCGATGTCATGCTTCAGGGCGGCGACAATGAGGATATTCGGGCAGCCTGCCGGGATGTGCGGGAGCGGGCGGAGGAGGCAATGCGGGCCTTTCGCAAGGATGCCGTAAAGTTGCCTCGGCCCTTGCGCCCCGCATTTGCGCCACTTGCTCTCGTCGAGCCTTATCTGAAAAAACTGGCGGCGCCGGATCATCACCCGCTGCGCGACATCGTGCAGATCAATCCGCTCACCCGCTACGGGCTGATCTGGCGCGCCTATCTCAGCGGGCGATTCTGAGCCCCCGGCGCACTCTCGTCAGGCGGATTTGCGCAAATCCGCGCCGCCGAGCCACCCATCCAGCTCCCGCAAGGCGCGCACGGCCAGCGACCGTTTGCGGGCAGCGGTCTTGTCCTTGCCGCGCAGACGCTTGCCGTCCTCGGCCTTGGGCGCGTCAATCGGCGGGAACAGGCCGAAATTGACATTCATCGGCTGAAAGCTCCGGCTTCCGGCCGCATCGTCGCTTGAGAGATGTCCCCCGGTGATATGCGCGATCAATGCGCCCAGCGCCGTCGTCGGCGGAGGCACATTCGCGATTGCGCCGAGGCGTTCGCTGGCGGCGAGCCGTCCCGCCACAATGCCGGTTGCGGCCGATTCCACGTAACCCTCGACGCCCGTGACCTGACCGGCGAAACGCAGGCGCGGCATGGCCTTGAGGCGGAGCTGGCCATCCAGCAATTTCGGGCTGTTCAGGAAGCTGTTGCGATGAATGCCGCCGAGACGGGCAAACTCGGCCTTTTCCAGACCGGGGATCAGCCGGAAGATGTGCGACTGCTCGCCATATTTCAGCTTGGTCTGAAAGCCGACCATGTTCCACAGCGTGCCCAGCGCGTTGTCCTGCCGAAGCTGCACCACGGCGTATGGGCGCTCGGGGCGATGCGGATTGGTCAGGCCGACCGGCTTCATCGGTCCGAAGCGCAGCGTTTCCGGGCCGCGCTCGGCCATGACCTCAATAGGGAGGCAGCCCTCGAAATAGGGCGTGTTCTTCTCCCATTCGCGGAATTCGGTCTTCTCGCCCGCCAGCAACGCCGCGATGAAAGCGGCATATTGCTCGCGGTCGAGCGGGCAGTTGATGTAATCGGCGCCCGTGCCGCCGGGGCCGACCTTGTCGTAGCGCGACTGCATCCAGCAGACATCCATGTTGATGCTTTCGCGGTGAACGATCGGGGCGATGGCGTCGAAAAAGGCAAGCGACTCCTCGCCCGTCAGCTTCAGGATCGCTTCGCCGAGGGCGGGGGAGGTCAGCGGCCCGGTTGCGATGATGACGCTGTCCCAGTCCTGCGGCGGCAGCCCGGCGATCTCCCCGCGCTCGACCGACACGAGCGGGTGGTTCGTCAGCCTCGCCGTGACCTCTTCGGAAAAGCGGTCACGGTCGACCGCGAGCGCGCCGCCGGCAGGCAGCTTGTGCGCATCGCCCGCCGCCATGATCAGGGACCCGCAGCGGCGCATTTCCTCATGCAGCAGGCCGACCGCGTTCGACTCCCAGTCGTCGGACCGGAAGGAGTTGGAGCAGACGAGCTCGGCGAGCCCCTCGGTCTTGTGGGCTTCGGTCATGCGCACCGGGCGCATCTCGTGAATCATCACGGGAACGCCGGATTCCGCGATCTGCCAGGCGGCTTCAGAGCCCGCGAGCCCGCCGCCGATGATGTGAATGGGTTTGTTTGTGGCCATAGCGCGACAAACTAAGCGAAAAGCGGAACGCGCTCAATGGCCAGCTTCGCAACAGGCGCATCAAGATGATATAGGGATAAGTAAGTGGATACTGGGGACGGGCCGGACAATGCAAATTTTGCGTCTGCTAATGACGTTACCAATGGTCGTGGCGATCTCTGCTTGCACATATGAGCGCGAGGGGCCGCCGGATTATCATTATCAGGAGTTCAAGTCGCGGGCGCCAAACGGGAACACGCTGTTCATCTGCCATGCCTATGGCTGTCAGATGCAGACGCCGGTAAAATTCCGCGCCGCGCAGATCAACGAAATCGCCGCGCTGATGCGAAAGACCAAAAAGGCCGACACGCCGCATGAAGAACGGCGGGCTGTGGCTTATGCGGTTGGCTGGCTGGAGCGTTACGTCGGTGA
Source organism: Rhodomicrobiaceae bacterium (assembly GCA_050330195.1). Taxonomy (GTDB): domain Bacteria; phylum Pseudomonadota; class Alphaproteobacteria; order Rhizobiales; family Rhodomicrobiaceae; genus JAHQVI01. The sequence goes on from JBHJOB010000098.1 coordinate 15,024, forward strand.
TCAGATCGGCACATCAGCGGACCGCCCGGGCATGGATTTCCACGGGCCGGGCGATCCGACGCAGCAGGATTGCGTGGACGAAGCGACCAATACGACGAGCTACATGCTGCTCCTGCAGAATAACGGGCTGCTGAAGCATCACACGGTCGGCCGTCCCTTCTCCAAGGGCAATGTTCTTGTCGGCGGCATCTCCAAATGGCCGCACTGGACAGCCGTGCTGTTCGAGAAGCAAAACGGGGTGAAGTGGGCTGTCGATAGCTGGATCTACGCGAATGGCGAGAATCCCGCAGTGATCGAAGCCGATAAATGGTACATTGACGGTCTCGACAGCCTGCCGGAAAAACAGACCTGACATGCGGGCTGAGGCGAGACTGTAACAGCCTCGCCTCCGGCACTCTCCGAGCGTCTCAGCGGCGGTCAGGCCGTCTCAAGCTCGGGCAACGCCTTCTCGATCTCCTGCCGGTGCGGCTCCAGAAATGACGGCAGCTTGAGCGATTGCCCCAGCTCGCCGATCGGCTCGTCCACGGCGAAACCGGGCTCGTCCGTCGCGATCTCGAACAAGACGCCTCCAGGTTCGCGGAAATAGACGGAACGGAAATAATTCCGGTCTTTCTGTTCCGTCGTCCGGATGTCATGCCGCTCGGCCAGTTGCTTCACCATCGCCGCCTGTGTCTCGTCATTCGCCGCCCGGAAAGCGATATGATGCACGGAGCCAGCGCCCACCTTTGCGGGCAGGAAGTCACCTGCCGTCTGAATGTCGACAACGCCGCCCATCCCCGCTCCGCTTGCCTCGAAGCGCGTAACGGATTCCTCCGTCGCGGTCTTCGCGAAACCGAGCACATCGCTGAGAATGGCGCCGGTCGGCTCAGCTTCGCCCAGCAGCAGGCGAACACCGAAAAAGCCCCGGATCGCCGCTTCTGTCGGGACATCGCCACCAGCCCATGCCGCTTCGGTCTCGATGCCGGGAATGCCAACCAGCGAAAGCCTCATGCCATCCTGATCGCGGAACGGCAGGACCGTCTGCCCGAACCGTTTCACGGGTGCGTCATGGGCAACGCCATGCTCGACGAAACGGTGCGTCCAGTAGCCAATGGCGCTTTCAGGCACACGAAGCATCGTCTCCTGCGTTTCGCCCACGCCGAGCCGTCCGGGGGCGACATGCGCCCAGGGAAAGAAGGTGAGGATGCTTCCCGGCTGGCCCGCCTCGTCCCCGTAATAGAGATGATAGGCGCCGGGATCGTCGAAATTGACTGTCCGCTTGACGAACCGCATGCCGAGCGTGCGCTGATACAGGTCGAGATTGCGCTGCGCGGAGCTGGCGATCGCCGTCACGTGATGGATACCGTTATGTGACATGGCAAACTCCTTTGGGGGGAATGTCCCTTTTTGTGGTGTAACCGTTATGTCTCAACTAAGGGGAGAGGCCGTTTCCTGCAAGTGGCAGGTCATTGCATCGGTGCAATTATATGATTGCATTGAACGAGATTGTATTGTCAAAATGAAATGTACATTCTCCGGGCATATTCACTCGCTCTTACGGAGACACACATGATCGACCATCGTTTCGCCCCTTATGGCGCATTCATTCTGCGCGTGGCGCTCGGCGTGATGTTCATCGCCCACGCCTATCTCAAACTGGCCGTTTTCACGGTTGCCGGCTTCGAGGGCTTTCTGGGACAGCTTGGCCTGCCCGCAATTCTCGCCTGGCCAATCATTCTGGCGGAACTGCTTGGCGGATTGGCGCTCGTCCTTGGCGTCTATGGGCGCTTTGTATCCCTCGCCTTGCTGCCGGTCCTGCTTGGAGCGCTTGCGGTCCATGCGCCCAATGGCTGGCTGTTCACCGCTGCGAATGGCGGATGGGAATATCCCGCATTTCTTGCCGTCGCAGCCGCAGCGCATGCCTTGATCGGTGACGGCGCATTCGCACTGACGTCTTCGCTGAAGATGCAGGCCGGAACGCCCGCAATGGCCCGGTAAGGCGAGGCGCTTAACAAATAGCACTGGCGCGATCTCATTCGCGCCGGTGCTGCTTCTGTGTCGGAGATGACGGCAAAGATGAGTGACAAGGCTGCAAATCTTGCCTGGGACGATTACCGGCTCATTCGCGCGGTCGCCGAGGCGCGGACCCTTCCCGGCGCGGCGCAGCGTCTTGGTATCAATCATTCGACCGTTTTCCGCCGTCTCAAGCAGATTGAGGACGCGCTCGGTCTGCCATTGTTCGAAAAATCGCGTTCCGGCTACAGCGTCACGCCGTGCGGCGAGGAACTCGTCGCGCTCGCTGAACGTCTCGACAGCGACATCTCCTCGGTCATGCTCAAGCTTGCGGGCCGGGAAATCGTGCCGTCGGGCGAGTTGCGCGTGGCGACGAACGACACGCTGCTCGTCGATCTGCTGACGCCGCTTTTCAGCAAGTTCCGGCAGGCCTTCCCCGACATCCGGCTGGACATCTTGATCGGCAATCAGCCGGCCAATCTGGCCCGCCGTGACGCCGACGTTGCGATCCGCGCCTCGGATTCGCCGCCGGAAACCCTCGTCGGCCGCCGCGCCGCCCATATCGCCTGGGCGCTCTACACCGCGTCGAGCGACCCGGAAAAT
>JBHJOB010000099.1:0-2788 GCA_050330195.1 Rhodomicrobiaceae bacterium
GGTGAACCCGAGCAGACCACAGCCCAAAAGCCACCCCGCTCAACTGGAGATCGCATATGCCTGAGTTCCCCGGACAGCCCTGCGTGAAGGCGGGGATGGTTCCGGTTATCGGATTTCGCCTTGCTTTGCCCCGAACACCACGGAGATGCGCAGATCGTCTCCGCCACGCAAGGGCCGCACCGACACATCGGAGCCGTGACGGCGGACGATGAAATCGACGCTTGCGCCGCGCAGCCGCAGATCCCGTATGGTGATCTCGTCGAGGAAGTCCGGCAGGCGTGGATCGCGCATCCGGATCTCGCGCGTTGCCGGATCGAACTCGAAACCGAGCGCGGCTTCAAGCAGGGCAAATGGCGCGCCGCTGGCCCAGGCTTGCGGCGCACAGGCGACAGGATAGAGCGTTGGCCCGCGCCCCTTGGCGCGCTGAAATCCGCAGAACAACTCCGGCAGACGGCGCAGCTCCATATAGGCTGCCGCTTCCATCAAGCCTGAAAAAACGCGCTCCATCTCGTCCCGCGCGCCGTAGCGGGCAAGACCGGATGCGATCATGGCGTTGTCATGCGGCCAGATCGAGCCATTATGATAGGACATCGGATTATACCGCGCCTCGTCATTGGCAATGGTGCGTATGCCCCAGCCGGAGAAAAAGCGCGGGCGCATCAATTCGCTGGCCACGATCGCCGCCTTGTCCGGGCGCACGATGCCGGAAAACAGAAGCTGGCCGACGTTGGAGGAACGGACGCGGCAAGGTTCTTTCCGCCCGTCCAGCGCTAGCGCGAATGTGTCGAGTTCCGGCAGCCAGAAAGCCTGCTCGAAGCGTTCGGCAAGCTGCTCGGCTTCTGCATTGAGCTGTTGCGAGCGGTCATAATGGCCCAGAAGCCGGGCGCAGCGCGCGGTCCGGCGCTTGGCTTCATAGACATAGCCTTGCACCTCGCAGAGCGCGAGCGGGCCTTCTGCAAGGCGGCCGTCATTGTGGAAGACGGAGTCGAAGGAATCCTTCCAGCATTGATTGGCGAGGCCATCTTCCATCGCACGCTGATATTCGAGGAAACCGTCGCCATCGGGGTCGCCGGGGCCGTCGATCCATTGCAGCGCTTTTTCGGCGGCGGGCCATAATTCGCGCAGCGTGTCCATGTCGCCGGTACGGTCGATATAGCGGCCCAGCAGAACCAGGAAGAGAGGCGTTGAATCGACGCTGCCGTAATAATGCGCGAAGGGCACTTCGCCGAGCGCTGCCATTTCGCCGCCGCGCATTTCATGCAGGATCTTGCCCGGCTGGGCATCGGAGGCCGGATCGAAATCGGTTGCCTGAAAACGCGCAAGCCGCCGCAGAACGCCCTTGGCAATATCGGGATAACACCACAGAAGCTGCATGGCCGTAATCAGCCCGTCACGCCCGAACGTGGTGGAGAACCAGGGAATCCCCGCATAGGGGTATGGCCCCTCCGGCGTATCCGTCAGCAGCATCGACATGTCGGCCATCGAGCGGCTGAGGATCTCGTTGAACAGCACGTTGGATGTTACGATATTGGTGCCCGAACGCCCCGGCGCGCGAAGCTCCCGGCGCGCCGCGAGAAAGCCGCGCAGAAAGCGGACCGGCTGTTCGTCCGTCGGCTGTTCGCAGCCGGCTGTCAGGAAGAAGGCCTGCTCCTCGCCCGGTTCCAGCTCCAGCTTGTAGGATGCCGAATTCGTGCTGATCTCGGTCGGCGCGGGATCGAACATCATTGTCGTGCGGCGCGATTTCTTGTCCAGCCCGATATAGGTCATCACCACGGTGTCAGGGCCCGCAACCCGGCGGTTGACGACGCCTCGACGGGAACGCCGCATGCCGCGTACCTCGAAAATGTCAGCGAAGTCATTGCCGAAATAAACCGTTGCGCGCAACGTCACATGCGAGTCGCCGTAATTCTGGAAGGTCACGCGCTGATAGGCCGTATTGCGCCAGACGAAGATATTGCGCGTGATGTGAACGGTGTCCTTGCGGAGCACCAGTTCGCCATCAGCAAAGATGTCCGGATTGGTCAATTCGACCGTCAGGAGCGAATTGTCGTCGCGGACATTCGAGCCGAGCAGCAGCGGCTGCAATCCGTCGATTACGATTTCCAGATAGGACAGATGTCGCGTATCGCAGTGAAACAGGCCGTCCTGGGCGCCCGAGGAGGCGCCCAGATCGCCATGGCTGTCGAGTACGATGAACGCGTCGCCATGCTTGAGGGTGCGCCGCGAACGGGAGGCCTGCCCCCTTGCCGTTATATAGAAGGGGGCTTCCGAGAACCCATCAGGACTTTTGGCCGTCTCCAACGTGTTCTCGTCTGTCATGGCGCTCCGATCAGTTTATTCTTTGCGATGGCCTCCGTGAGCGGGCCATTCCATTCATCCGGTAGCTCGGATTTGAATAGCTGTGGCTGGGCACCGCCTGCTCATCCAGCAGCTTCTCGTACATCGAGACATAATCCTTGGCCATGCGGGTCGCCGAGAACCGTTCCTCGAAACGGCGGCGGACTCTGCGGCGGTCAAGCTGGACCGTCTGCTGCAGGACGCTGATTGCCTCTTCTTCCGTATCGACAATATATCCCGAAAGGCCATCATCTATAACCTCCGGGACTGAACCGTTTCTGAATGCCAGAATCGGGGTTCCGCAGGCCATTGCTTCTATCATAACGAGGCCGAACGGCTCTGGCCAGTCGATGGGGAACAGAAGGGCGCGCGCATTCCCCAGAAAAGATTGCTTTTGCCGCTCGTTGATCTCGCCGATGAACTCGACGCCCGGCTGATCGAGCAGATGTTT
>JBHJOB010000100.1:0-18285 GCA_050330195.1 Rhodomicrobiaceae bacterium
GGCTTGCTCATCACATTGGCGAGCACGTTCAACCGGCCGCGATGCGCCATGCCGATGACCATCTCGCGCACGCCGAGCTGCCCGCCGCGCTTGATGATCTGCTCCAGCGCGGGAATGACCGACTCCGCGCCGTCGAGACCGAAGCGCTTGGTTCCGGTATATTTCTTGTCGATGAATTTCTCGAAGGTTTCCGCTTCGATCAGCTTGGCGAGGATCGCTTTCTTGCCGATTTCAGTGAAATTGATGTCCTTGTCGGCGCCTTCGATGCGTTCCTGGATCCATGCCTTTTGTTCCGGCACGGAGATATGCATGAATTCGACGCCAATGGTTGAGCAATAGGTTCGCTTGAGGATTTCGATGATCTCGCGGATACTGGCCATCTCAAGGCCGAGCACCATGTCCAGATAGATCAGCCGATCCATGTCCTCCGGACCGAAACCGTATGTCTCCGGCTGCAATTCGGGATGCGGCTTGCGCTCGCTGAGGCGGAGCGGGTCGAGATTTGCGGCAAGATGACCGCGAACGCGGTAGGAGCGGATGAGCATCAGCGCGCGGATGGAGTCGCGCACGGCTTTCATGGTCTCGGCGGGCGAAAGCTCGACGCCCTCGACCTGAGCCTGCCCGGCAATCTTCTGCCCGATCTGGCGCTCCGCGACTTCGGCCCAGTCGCCCGCGAGAGCGGCGATATGTTCGCCATTTACCGGCAGCGGCCAGTCGGCCCGTTTCCATGAAGGTCCGCGTGCGTCGGCTATGACTTCTTCCTTGCGGTCTTTCAGTCCGGAGAAGAAGGCGCGCCAATCCGCGGTAACGGCGCCTGGATTTTGCTGAAAGCGCGAGTAGAGATCTTCAATGTAGGCTGCGTTAACGCCATGAAGGAATGACGTCTGCTCAAAAAGGTCGTTCTGGCCTTGCTTGCTCATAATCGATCCGCTCTTCCGAGAGGCGTGGCGTACGCTAGAAAAGGAATATGGCCCGCCTTCTGCGGACCATATGGGAATAATCGCATGAAAATGCGACTAATGCCTTATCATTAAACCGCGATGAAGTGTTTACCACTAGTGTCCCGATTCCAAAGTTCGCATCCGTACCAACCGCAAGTGCCGTAGCGAACTTCGGAATCTCAAGGGACACTAGCATATTGAGTCTACTAGTGTGATTCAGATCCGGAAGTTCGTGATGGACTCGCCGCAAAATGGTGACGAACTTCCGGATCATCACACTAGCCGCGTAGAAGTTCCACCAGTGTCGTGCCAAGGCTGGCCGGAGAATCCGCAACCCTGATGTTGGCTTCGCGCATGGCGTCGATCTTGCTCGCCGCGTCGCCCTTGCCCCCTGAGATGATCGCGCCTGCATGGCCCATGCGGCGGCCGGGAGGCGCGGTAACGCCGGCGATGAAACCGACCGTGGGCTTTTTGACCTTCGATTTGGCCAGAAATTCGGCAGTCTCTTCTTCCGCCGAGCCGCCGATCTCGCCGATCATGATGATGGACTCCGTTTCCGGATCGGCAAGGAACAGTTCGATCACGTCGATGAACTCGGTCCCCTTCACCGGGTCGCCGCCAATGCCGACGCAAGTTGACTGGCCAAGGCCCGCCATCGTCGTCTGGTGAACGGCTTCGTAGGTCAGTGTGCCCGAGCGGGAGACGATGCCGACCGAGCCGCGCTTGTGAATATGGCCGGGCATGATGCCGATCTTGCACTCGTCCGGCGTGATGACGCCGGGGCAGTTCGGGCCGATCAGCCGCGTGCGCGAACCGTCGAGCGCGCGCTTGACTTTGACCATGTCATTGACCGGAATACCTTCGGTAATGCAGACAGCCAGCGGAATTTCCGCGTCGATCGCTTCGAGAATCGCGTCGGCCGCGAACGGCGGTGGCACATAGATCACGGTTGCGTTGGCGCCCGTTTTCTCCACCGCCTGATGTACGGAGTCGAAAACCGGCAGGCCCAGATGCTCGGAGCCGCCTTTGCCGGGCGTCACGCCGCCGACCATCTGCGTGCCGTACGCAATCGCCTGCTCCGTATGAAACGTGCCTTGCGAGCCGGTGATACCCTGACAGATTACTTTCGTGTCTTTATCGACAAGGACAGCCATTCCGCCGAACCTTTCAAATTGTCATGTTTCGATCATGTGAGCGTACGCCGCGCCCGCGGCAGCCCGCCTCCTGAGAACGGTCAGGCCGCAACGCCTGAAATCTGCCCGACGATCTTCCTGGCCGCGTCGGCGAGGTCGTCGGCGGGGATGATGTCCAGATCGCTTTCGGCGAGTATCTTCTTGCCAAGCTCGACATTGGTGCCCTCAAGCCGCACGACGAGCGGGACCGCGAGGCGCATTTCCTTGGCCGCCGCGATGATGCCTTCCGCGATGATGTCGCAGCGCATGATGCCGCCGAAGATGTTGACGAGGATGCCCTTCACGTTGGGATCGCGCAGAATGATCTTGAAGGCTTCGCTGACCTTCTCCTTGGATGCTCCGCCGCCCACGTCGAGGAAGTTGGCGGGTTCCTGGCCATAGAGCTTGATGATGTCCATCGTCGCCATTGCGAGGCCCGCGCCGTTGACCAGACAGCCGATATTGCCGTCGAGCTTGACGTAGGACAGATCGAACTTCGAGGCGTCGACCTCGGCCGGATCTTCCTCGTCCAGATCGCGCAGTTCGACGATTTCAGGATGGCGGAACAGTGCATTGCTGTCGAAATTGACCTTGGCGTCGAGGCAGAGCAGGTTGCCGTCCTCGGTCACGACAAGCGGGTTGATCTCCAGAAGCGCCATGTCCGTTTCGTTGAACGCGCGCACGAGGTTGCCGATCAGCTTGACGCACTGCTTGATCTGGTCGCCCTTGAGGCCCAGCGCGAAGGCGATCTTGCGGCCATGGAACTGGGAGAAGCCGGAAGCCGGGTCGATGTCGATGGTGACGATCTTCTCCGGCGTATTGCGGGCGACTTCCTCGATGTCCATGCCGCCTTCGGTCGAGGCAATGAAGGACAGGCGCGACGTGGCCCGATCCACGAGCGCGGAGAGGTAAAGCTCCCGCTTGATCGCGGAGCCGTCCTCGACATAGACGCGCTTGACGACACGGCCGTCGGGCCCGGTCTGCGCTGTTACCAGCGTCCTGCCCAGCATTTCGCGCGCGAACTGACCGGCTTCCTCGACGGATTTCGCCAGCCGGACGCCGCCTTTTTCACCCGCATCAGGCTCGATGAACTTGCCCTTGCCGCGACCGCCGGCATGGATCTGCGCCTTGACGACCCAGACCGGGCCGGGCAACCCTTGCGCCGCGCTGACCGCTTCTTCCGGCGTGAAGGCTACGCCGCCTTTCGAGACTGGCACGCCGTAGTCCCGCAACAGCGCTTTTGCCTGATATTCGTGGATATTCATGTCGCCTCCAGCCTGGCTATCTGTTCAGCCGGATGATCGAGCCCGGCCTCTCAATATGAAAAAGGCGATGCAAGATCCCTGTCTCACATCGCCTCAGCAACTCACGAGTCCATCTGCGAAAGGCCCGGCGCAATGCGCATGCAGGCCTCGGCCAGCGATTGAACCGCCCCGACCGAGCGCGAGAATTCCGCGCGCTCAGACGAATTCAACTCGATCTCGACGACGCGCTCGACGCCCTTGGCTCCGATAACGACCGGCACGCCGATATAGAGGCCCTTCACGCCATATTCGCCGTTGAGATAGGCCGCGCATGGCAGCACGCGCTTCTTGTCCTTCAGATAGGCCTCGGCCATCGCCACGGCTGAAGCGGCTGGCGCGTAGAATGCGGAGCCGGTCTTCAGCAGGCCGACGATTTCCGCGCCGCCATCACGGGTGCGTTGGACGATTTCGTCGAGACGCTCCTGCGTGATCCATTTCATCTTGACCAGATCTGTGAGCGGGATGCCGGCAACGGTCGAATAGCGCGTCAGCGGCACCATCGTGTCGCCATGACCGCCAAGCACGAAGGCCGACACATCCTCGACCGACACGTCGAATTCGCGCGCGAGGAAGTAGCGGAAGCGCGATGAGTCCAGAACGCCCGCCATGCCAACGACCTTGTTGCGCGGCAGGCCGGTAATCCGGTGCAGCGCCCAGACCATGGCGTCGAGCGGGTTGGTGATGCAGATCACGAAGGCGTTCGGCGCGTATTTCTTGATGCCCGCGCCGACCTGCTCCATCACCTTGAGGTTGATCTCCAGAAGATCGTCGCGGCTCATGCCGGGCTTGCGCGGCACGCCCGCCGTCACGATGACGACGTCGGCGTCCTGCATGTCGACATAGTCGTTGGTGCCCTTGAAATTGCAGTCAAACCCGTCGACCGGCGAGGACTGGGCAATGTCGAGTGATTTCCCTTGCGGCATGCCCTCGGCAATATCGAAAGCAACAACGTCGCCAAGCTCCTTGAGGCCGATGAGGTGGGCAAGAGTCCCGCCAATCATTCCCGCTCCAACGAGCGCGATCTTTTTGCGCGCCATGAAATCACCCCTTCAATTCTGTTTGCAATGGCTTCGTGCGTTGTGACTATCTCGAAAGACGCTGCATCGCAAGATAGCAGATGGTCCCTTTTCCTGCTCCATAACCACCAAATCTCGAATTGCCGCGAACGGTGGAAACGGGTGGAATATTGTATACCACGCTATTATGCACCAATTTTGCGGAATAGCTAAGCCTGCGGAGAGAAAAAATGCATGGAAGATTCGTGGGGTAAATTTAGAGACCTCCTTAAACTGTCGTTGACGCCCCGTGGGGAGGGCCAATGCTGGCTGCACATCAAGCCGGTGGTCAGGCCGCCTTGGCGTTGTCAGCGCGTATCATTATAAGAAGGATCAAAGGCGTCTGCCGTGTGAGGGCGCGCTGATGAATGAGGAGCATTCGATGAGCCTGACGCTGCAAGGCGCTTTCGCGAAAATGCCGCTGCTCGCGGTCCTGCGCGGCATCCATCCCGACGAGGCGGAGGCGGTTGGCGAAGCGCTGATTGCGGCTGGCTTCACGGCATTGGAAGTCACGCTGGACTCGCCGGAGCCGTTCACGAGCATAGAGCGGCTGGCGAAGCGGTTCGGCGAGGAAGCCTTCGTGCTTGCGGGAACGGTGCTGAAGCCGGACGCGATTGCTGCCGTGGCGCAGGCGGGCGGACGGGCGATCGTTGCGCCCAATCTGAACGAGAGCGTGGTACGGGAGACGAAGCGCGCCGGGCTCCTGTCCATGCCGGGTGTGCTCACGCCCACGGAGGCGTTCAATGCGCTGGACTACGGCGCGGACGCGCTGAAGATTTTCCCCGGCGACGCCATCTCGCCAGCCGTCATCAAAGGCATGAAAGCCGTTCTGCCGGCCGGCACGCAGATCTGCGTCACCGGAGGCATCACGGCGGAGAATATCGGTGGCTTTCTCGCAGCGGGAACGGATGCGGTCGGGATCGGTTCGGCGCTGTTCAAGCATGGACGGCCCGCCAGCGAGATCGAGGCCGAGGCGCGGCGGCTCGTCGAAGCGGTGCGGGGTGCACTATGAGTGGCGGCCTCGACATACTCGCGCTGGGCGAACCGCTGATCGAATTCAATCGGCAGTCCGATGGCAGATGGCTGCAGGGTTTTGGCGGCGATGTGTCCAACTGCGCTATCGCTGCGGCACGTCAGGGCGCGCGCTCCGGAATGCTCGCGCATCAGGGCAAGGACCGGTTCGGCGACAGACTGATGGCGCTGTGGGAAAGCGAGGGCGTGGATACCTCCCGTGTCACGCGGACCGATGCGCCCAGCGGCATCTATTTCGTCGATCACGACGAGAACGGGCATCACTTTACCTATTACCGGAAAGGCTCCGCCGCGAGTTGCATGACGCCCGCCGACATACGCCCGGAGTTGTTCGAGGGCGTGAAAATTCTGCACGTCTCCGGGATCAGCCAGGCGATCTCCGAAACCGCCCGCGCCGCCGTCGATGCAGCGATCCGCCAAGCAAAACAGACCGGCGCGCGGATTTCGTATGATACCAATCTGCGCCTGTCGCTCTGGCCGCTCGACGAGGCGAAGGCGGTGATCAATCCCACCGTCCCAAAGGCGGATATTCTGCTGCCCGGCTACGACGATGCACGCCAGCTTATCGGACTGGAAGATCCGGACGCGATCATGCGGCATTATCTCGATCAGGGCATCGGCATCGTCGGCCTGACGCTTGGCAGCGATGGCGCGCTGATCGGGACGCAGGACGAAGTGCGTCGTCTTGAGCCGCACAAGGTCGAGAGTGTGGACGCCACGGGCGCGGGCGACACATTCGACGGCGCGATGCTCGCTCGGCTGATCGCGGGAGATGATCCTTTCACCGCCGCCATCTACGCCAATGCTGCCGCCGCACTTTCGACGACCGGATACAGCGCCGTCGCGCCGATCCCGCGCACGGACGAGGTCCGCGCCTTTCTGGCGAAGCATTGACATTCGACATCGCGCATATGCAATGAGAAAATGAACACGTAATCTCGCGCCCTCTCCCAATCGCGAACCTTTACGGTGAGCGACGAGCGCCCACCTTCGGGAGAGGGTTGGGGTGAGGAGTACTGTGCCGCATGATAACTCACTAGCCCTAACGCGGCGCTATTGCGCCGCCCTCTCCCTTAGGGAGAGGTGAAATAAGACACCAGGAAACACAATCATGGACACGATCGCAAACGCCCCGCGCACGCTGCGCCTTCATGCCGACGACAACGTCGCCGTCACCGTCGATCAGGTGCAGCCGGGCGACGCGCTGGCCGGAGACATCGTCGCGGCGACCAAGGTTCCACGCGGCCACAAGATTGCCTCGCGCGCCATCGCATCCGGCGAACCGATCACGAAATTCGGGCAGATCATCGGCTTTGCGAGCAAGGACATCGGGCGCGGCGAGTGGGTGCATGAGCATAATGTCGTCGTGAGCGATTTCTCGCGCGACTATGCTTTCGGGGTCGACTCCGACAAGGGCGGCGTTCCTGCGCCCGCGGTTCCGGCAACCTTCGAGGGCTTCCGGCGTGCCAACGGCAAGGCGGGCACGCGCAACTATATTGGCATCCTGACCAGCGTGAACTGTTCGGCCAGCGTCGCCCGGTTCATGGCCGAGGCCGTGACGCGCTCCGGCATTCTGGAGCAATATCCCAATGTCGATGGCGTGATTCCGCTCGTTCATGGTGGCGGCTGCGCGCTCGATGTGAATGGCGAGGGCTATCACATGCTCAAGCGCACGCAATGGGGCTACGCGGCGAACCCGAATATGGGCGCGATCGTGATGGTCGGGCTCGGCTGCGAGGGATTCCAGATCGGGCGCTGGAAAGAGCTGTATGGCATCGAGGAAAGCGACACCTTCCGCTCCATGACCATTCAGGAAGTCGGCGGCACGAGGAAGACGGTCGATCAGGGCATGGAGACGATCAGGGAAATGCTGCCGCTCGTGGACAAAGCCCGGCGCGAGACGCTGCCGGCCTCGATGCTGTCGCTGGCCCTGCAATGCGGCGGATCGGACGGCTATTCCGGCATCACCGCCAATCCGTCGCTCGGCTACGCCTCCGACATTCTCGTCGCGCATGGCGGCACCGCGATCCTTGCGGAAACCCCGGAGATTTACGGCGCGGAACATCTGCTGACGCGGCGCGCAGTCAGCCGTGAGGTCGGAGAGAAGCTGGTCGAGCGGATCAAATGGTGGGAGGATTATACAAAGCGCAACCGCATGGAGATGAACAACAATCCCTCGCCCGGCAACAAGCTCGGCGGGCTGACGACGATCCTCGAAAAATCCCTCGGCGCTGCGGCCAAGGGCGGCACCTCGCCGCTGACCGCCGTCTACGAATATGCCGAACCGGCGAATGCCAAGGGCTTCGTCTTCATGGACTCGCCCGGTTACGATCCCTGCTCGATCACCGGGCAGGTGGCGAGCGGCGCGAACATCGTCGCCTTCACCACCGGCCGTGGCTCCGCCTATGGCTGCAAGCCCTCGCCATCGCTCAAGCTCGCCACCAATACGCCAATGTATGAAAAGATGATCGACGACATGGACATCAATTGCGGCGATGTGCTCGACGGCGTCTCCATCGAGGCGAAGGGTCAGGAGATTTTCAACCGGCTGCTTGAGGTAGCGTCAGGTTCGCGGACCAAGTCGGAAGAATTCGGCTATGGCGATGCAGAGTTCGTGCCGTGGATTGTCGGCGCGACGATGTAGGCTGCCGCGTCGGCCGGATGTGAAGCGAGCACGGCTGAAGCCTTTTCAAATCTCCTCAAGAAGCGACTCCAGCCATCTGGACGTTGCGCGGGCATCGACTTCGGCCTCACGCACCAGTGAGTCGAAATGTTCGCTCAGCAGGCGCACGCGCTCTCTTGAGCGAAATGCGAGGTAGAACTGGCCGACATAGACAGCGCCGATCAGCGGGCCGAAAACCGTGACCGGCGCGCTGAAAATCCGCCTCGCGTCGTAAAGGAAGAGGCGCAGAGACGGATAATATTGCTGCGTCGCCTCGATCAGAACCTTGAGCTGATTGCGTCGAATGTCGGCGGACAGCCCCTCATAATAGCCCTTGCCGGCGGCAAAGGCGCGGATTTCTCCGACGGAAAGCGCCATCTCGTAATCCGACAGCCGCTCGTCCATCCAGGCATGACGGTCCTGCATCGCGCCGATGGCCTGTTTCGGCGATTTCCCGAGAAAGCGCTTGTACTCCCATTTCAGCAGGTCTTCGGTTTTCAGAACGTCAGGCAAGGTCGCCGGCACATGGCGGATCTTGTAGCCCGCCGTTTCGCGGTGCCATTCCATGAGTTGATCGTCCGCCGAGCTTCGCGCGGCGCGAGGCATGCTGACGGCGGCGGCGATCACGTCTCCCGGACGTTCGGGCCGGTCGGTCAGCCCAAGCAGCCAGTCGGCGCTGACGGCGAGCGCCTGCGCGCATTCGGCGGCAAGCTGGGCGTTAGGCAATCGCGGTACGTCGCTCGTGAGCAGTTGAGCGATTGTCGAGCGGTCAACGCCTGTCAACCGCGCCAGTTCGCTGCGGCTCATGCCGGATGCGTTCAACTGTTCCGCGAGCCTTGTGCGGAAAGTCTCGGATCTCTGCCGCTTGTCGATGATTCTCATGATTGTTGATTTAAATCAACATATGCGGAAAATACAAGATAATTCCCATAATTATCAACGCATTGAAAATCAGGCATATTCTCCTTGTCGAACCATGATCACGAGAAAGGAGGAGTGAATGGACAGACCGGTAAGAACCGTTGCAAAGGCAATCAGTTGGCAGGCTCTCGGCCTGATCACGATGACCGCAATTACCTATGCGATTACCGGCTCCGTTGCGGAGGGCGGTCTGATTGCGGTGGTCGGCGCGATTACGGGCATGTTTTCATTCATTCTGCATGAGCGGGTATGGACGCGGATCTCCTGGGGACGCTCCGCAGGTTATCATGGCCATCCTGGTGAAGTGAGCAGTCGCCAGCAGAGTTGACGGTCCAGCCGCCCCGGAATCTCCTGACGAAAGGGAACCAACGCACAGCGCTCTCGTTGACTAAAGCGAGATCCGATAAAATGGACACTATCCCCGCCTTCGCGGGGACACGTTTTTCGGAAAATCGAGCTTGGAACAATAGATAAAGATCAGGGCCGTTTCCGTAAGAGATGATCCTGATCTGAGAGCCATGACAATTCTGGACACGCAATCGACAGCGCCAAGCGCAATGGCCCAATTCCTCGCCATCATCTATGGCGTCACCGCATTCGCGCTGACGTTCGCGTTCTTCGCCAACTTCATCATTTTTCTCGGTAATCTTCCGGCGCTGTCCGATCCGTGGGTCGTCCCGACGGTCGACATCGGGTCGAGCGTGCATCCCGCGCTGGCTGTGATTATCGACCTCGCGCTCGTCGCGCTGTTCGGACTCCAGCATTCGCTGATGGCGCGGCCGTCCTTCAAGCGCTGGTGGACGCAGATCGTGCCGAAGGGGCTGGAACGCTCGACCTATGTCATGGCCGCCAGCGCCGCCGGATTTGCGCTTGTGTGGTTCTGGCAGCCGATCCCGTTGGTCATCTGGGACGTTTCGGGCGCGCTTGAGACGTTTCTCTGGATCGTCTTCGCCGCCGGCTGGCTGATCCTGCTCTGGTCGGTGATCGCCTTCGATATTTTCGCGCTTCTGGGTGTGCGCCAGGCATTTGCATGGGCGCAGGGCAATCCGCCGCCCGCGCCGCGGCTCGTCACGGGCGGTCCTTACCGCCTGTTCCGCCATCCCATGTATGTCGGCGTGCTTCTCGGCATATGGGTGACGCCGCACATGACCGTCGGCCACATGCTGATCGGCGCGGCGTTCACAGCCTATATCCTCATAGCGCGGCGCTATGAGGAGCGCGACCTCAGGCAGACTTTCGGGGCTGCTTACGGTTCGGCGCAGCCGCCTCGGCAGCCGCACTGACCATACGGGCGGTAAACGGCTCGGCCTCGCTCTTGAACGGACGCGACAACACCGCCTCGATGGCGTCATCGACCCCCATCTCGTCAGCCAGAATTGCCCGCACCGCATTGCATATCGGCAGTTCAATGCCAAGCTCGCCCGCCCTGGCGACAGCCGCCGCCGCCGAATGCGCGCCTTCGCTGACAGACCGGCGCGATCCCAGGATCTCCGCCAGCGTCTTGCCTTCGCCCAGCGCCTTGCCAAGCGACATGTTGCGCGACTGTTCGCTGGAGCAGGTCAGGATCAGGTCGCCCAGCCCGCTCAGCCCCATCAGTGTTTCCGGCTTTGCGCCCATGGCAACCCCGAATCGCATCAGTTCGGCAAAACCGCGCGTCATGATCCCGGCGCGCGCATTGTCGCCAAGCTGCCGGCCCGCCACGATCCCGGCCGCGATGGCCAGCACGTTCTTGACCGCGCCGCCGATCTGCGCGCCCATTACATCGTCCGACCAGTAGAGCCGCAGCGAACGGCTGCCCAGCGCATTGGCGACGCGCAGGCCGACAACCTCCTCGGGCGCGGCAAGCGTCAGCGCCGCCGGCAGGCCGCGCGCGATCTCGCTGGCGAAGCTTGGCCCCGCAAGCACGCCCGGCAATGCGTCGGGAAGCGCTTCGGCAACAATGTCAGCCATGGTCTTGCCGGTGTCTTCCTCGAAGCCCTTGGTGCAGATGATGACCGGCTTGCCGCTGACGTGAGTGGTGAACTCCGCCGCGACGCCACGGAAGAACTGGCTCGGAACCACCATGAGGATCATGTCGGCGGCGCCGACCTCGGACACCTTCGCGGTCGCTCGGATCTTGCGGTCAAGCGTCACGTTGGGGAGATAAATATGGTTGGAGTGTTCGTGATTGATCTCCTCGACGGTCTCACGCTCATAGGCCCATAGCGTGACATCGCGTCCCGCACGATGCGCGGCAATTGCGAGGGCCGTGCCCCACGCGCCAGCTCCGACAACGCCAACAGATTGATAGTCCGACATTTTCTCCACCCTTGACGCGCCCCCAGACGAGTGCCGCGCCGCCTTTCATTGCCATGCTTGTTTATTTCCAAGAAAAATCAGGCCTTCACACCCGCTCCGATTGCCTTCGGGGCCTGCTCGTCAAGCGGCCATCGCGCCCGGGCGGCGAAATCCCTTTCAAATTCGAACCCACGGGCGAGCCTTTCGGCTCCAGCCCATCCGATCATCGCCGCATTGTCGCCGCACAGCGCCAGCGGCGGCACATGCAGGCTGAATCCCTGTTCATCGGCCACTACGGCAAGCGCTGCACGCAGACGCGCATTCGCGGCGACACCGCCTGCCGCAACCAGACGCGGAGCCGACGCTCCATGCGCACTATTCATATAGAGTGTCATCGCGGTTTTTATACGGTCGCTTACGGACTCGACAATGGCCTGTTCGAAGGAAGCGCATAAATCACGGATATCGGATTCATGCAAGGGCTCCAGCTTTCGCGCTTCGAGACGGATCGCGTTCTTCAGACCGGAGAAGGAGAAATGCGGCTCGGACCGCCCCTTCATGGGGCGCGGGAAAGCAAAACGGTGCGGATCGCCGCCCTTCGCCCAGCTCTCGACCTGCGGCCCGCCGGGAAAACCGAGACCGAGAAGCTTTGCTGTCTTGTCGAATGCTTCGCCGAGCGCATCGTCCAGCGTCGTGCCTAAACGCTCATAGTCGCCGACGCCACGAACGGCGAGTAGCTGCGTATGTCCCCCGGACACCAGCAGCAACAGATAAGGCGGCGCGATGCCTTCTGTCAGGCCGACCGTCAGCGCATGGCCTTCCAGATGGTTGATCGGAATGACCGGCAGTCCATGCACGGTGCCGATGGCCTTGGCTGTTACGACGCCGACGAGCAGGCCGCCAATGAGCCCCGGCCCGGCGGTTACGGCAACGCCGGAGAGATCGCCAAACTCCAGCCCGGCATCGGCCATTGCCGCTGCAATCAGCCCATCCAGCACCTCGACATGCGCGCGCGCCGCAATCTCGGGCACCACCCCGCCAAATGCCGCATGTTCGGCAAGCTGCGAGCGAACCATATTGGAGAGAATGAGGCCGGTCCCGTCCGGTTTGCGCTCAATGATTGAGGCCGCAGTTTCATCGCAACTTGTCTCAATTCCGAGTATATATAATGAGTGCTGTTGTTGCCGCATTTCTATGGCTCAATGAATTTTCAGGCGATGTAAACCTAAGTTGACACAACGGGTGTCAACCTGTGTAATGTCATCACCAACTTGACAAACAGTCGTAATCGCGCGACGCAGCATGGCAAGGGACAGTCATGCCAATTGAACTGAGAATGCAAACGAAAATCCGTATCGGAACCCGCGGCAGCAAGCTCGCACTCGTTCAGGCTCATCAGCTCCGCGACCGGCTGATCGCTGCGCATGGGCTAAGCCTCGACGATTTCGAGACAATCATCATCAAGACCAGCGGTGACATCATAACCGACAAGCCGCTGTCCGAATTCGGCGGCAAGGGCCTTTTCACCAAGGAAATCGAGGAAGCGCTGATCGAGAAGCGGATCGATCTGGCGGTTCATTCGATGAAGGACATGCCGACCAAGCTGCCTGACGGACTTGAGATTTCGTGCCTTCTGCCGCGCGAGGATGTTCGGGACGCTTTCATAAGCCCCAAGGCCGCGCGGCTCGTCGACCTGCCGAAAGGCGCCGTCTTTGGCACGTCCTCCCTTCGCAGACAGTCGCAGGTCAAGCGCCTGCGGCCGGATCTCAAGGTGATCCCGTTCCGCGGCAATGTCGGGACGCGGCTGGAGAAGCTTGCGAACGGCGTAGCCGACGGAACGCTGCTTGCCTATGCCGGGCTGCGCAGGCTTGGTCTTGAAGATCGTGTCACCGCGCTTATGGAGATCGAGGACATGCTCCCGGCCATTGCGCAGGGAGCGATCGGCGTGGAGACGCGCATCGGCGACAGGCGCATGAACGATTATCTAGCACCGCTCCATGATCCGGACACGACGATTTGTGTGAATACCGAACGCGCATTCCTCGCCGAACTGGACGGTTCGTGCCAGACTCCCATCGCCGGGCTCGCGCGGGTGGATGGCGAAAAGCTGCATTTTCGCGGCCAGATTCTTCTCCCTGACGGCAGCCTGAGCTATGAGACCGAACGGAGTGGCTCGCATGGTGACGGCAGGATGATGGGCATTGATGCAGCGCGCGAGCTTCTCGAAGCAGCCGGACCGGATTTTCTGCGCGCGGTGGCCTGATGCGCCTCATCGTAACGCGGCCCCTTGTGGATGCCGAGCGCCAGGCTGCAATGCTCCGGGCGCTCGGACATGAGCCGCTGATACATCCTCTTCTGGAAATTACCTATCCGCCCTTGACGCCGCTTCGCCTCAAGGGCGTTCAGGCGCTTGTCGCAACGAGTCGGAACGCCTTGCGCGGTCTCGCCCAGAACGAATCCTTCGAACTCGCCAGGCGTTTGCCGGTCTATTGCATTGCCAAGCACACAGCCGATTTTGCCCGCAAGAGCGGCTTTAGCCATGTCATCACCGGCACCGGCACGGCAAAGGACATGGTGCCGCTGATCGTCCATTCCGCCCATCCCGACACTGGGGCGCTGCTCTACCTGACCGGGCGGCATCTCGCATTCGATCTGGAAACGCCGCTTAAATCCGCCGGATTTGCCGTGCCGCGCGTCATCATCTATGAGACACACGAAACAGGCAAGGAGAGCGCCGCCGAGTTTGCGCAGGCCCTGCGCAGTGGCGTCGAGGGGGTGGTATTGATGTCGCCCCGGACAGCAGAAGCTTTCGTCAACCTTATCAAAAACTTCAAGCTTAGGCAGGAAGCTCGCAAAATTACGTGCTATTGTTACTCCGAGGCAATTGCGGAGCCACTAGGTGAAATTGAGGGGTTGACCGTCGCCGTTTCATCCCATCCAACAGAGGATGAAATGATGAGGCTGATCGGCCCCGCGCCATTCAGGAGCGCGGCGCTGGCCGATCTGAAAGATGCGCTTGGCAAACGTTAAGCTTTGCCGTCCTATTCTGCCGCCCGACGAGGATGCGGCCAGGGTGTGGCGGGGGTGAAGGATCATGACGACAAATAATGGACCTGATGACAAGAAGCCGGAAAAGACGGGCCGTGAACAGCGCCCCTATGCAACGCTCGATCTGACTGCAACGGATGTTTCGGCTGCGGACGAAAAGCCTTCCCCGCCCAAATCCGCCGCGCCCGCCGCGTCTGACAGCACACCGGAAGATCCCCCGCCCATGAACGATGATCATGGCGACCGCGCTTCGCCGCCGCCCCCTCGGGACATCACCGCCGCCAGCCTCACCAGCCATCTTGGCGCGGGCGCGCTCGGAGCAATTCTGGCGCTGATCTTCGGTTACGTCATCTTCTGGAACGACGACACCGCCTATGTCACGCGTGAGGAAACCGCGGCGCTGCAAACCCAGATCGCGAGCGCTCAGGAAAAAATGACCGGCCTGGAAACGCAGATCGGCCAAGCGGCGTCCCAGTCGGACGCGCTGAATGCTGCGAATGCGAATGTCGAGCGGCTCGAAAAGCAGTTGCAGGACCTGACCGCGCGCCTGGCTGCCGTGGAGGATCGGCCAACGGCGTCGGCCCCAACCGAACAGGCCATGCAGCAATCTCTCGATCCGGTCACCGCGCGCCTCAAGGACGTGGAAGACCGCCTCGCCGCACTGGGCAAGGCGCAGGAGGAAATGCGCACCGATGGCCGTGGATCGGCGCTTGCCCTTGCGCTTTACAATTTGCGCCGCGCCGCCGACGACGGCAAGCCATTCGGCGCCGAGCTGAAATCTGTCGCGGAAATGTCGCCCGTTCCGCTCGATCTCGACGCACTGGAACCGCTCGGCAGCGAGGGTGTCCCGAGCATCGAACAGCTCAAGACCGGTTTCGAGACCGCTGCCAGTGCCGCGCTTGAGGCGGAACATCAACCCGGCGACGATTCCCTTTCATCGACGCTCTGGTCGAAAGTCAGCTCGCTTGTCCGCGTTCGGCGCAAGGGCAATGTCGCCGGAGAGGGTACGCGAGCCATTCTGGCGCGTACGGAATTTCAGCTCGATCGCGGCAGTCTGGTGAACGCGCTTTCGGAAGCCCGGCAGTTGCAAGGCCCCGCGAGAGACGCCATGAATGGCTGGATCGAACGGCTGGAAGCCAGGATTGCGGCGGAAGACGCACTCGACAAGGTTGAAACGCAACTATTGACGGCTCTAGGCCGTGACGAGACGGCGAAGAGAGGTGGCTGATGCTTCGCACGCTGATTTATCTGCTGCTGCTGGCCGTGCTTGCGTTCGGCTTTGCCTGGTTTGCCGAACATCCCGGTGAGTTGACCCTCGACTGGCAAAGCTACCAGATCGAAGTTTCCCTGGTTGTCTATATTGCCGCATTTCTCCTTGCGGCAGCGGCGCTTTTCTTTCTGGTCAGCTTCGTCTTCGGCCTGCTCGGCAGTCCCGGCCGGCTGAGACGGCATCTTCAGGAGCGTCGCCGCGCGCGAGGCTACACGGCTTTGCGGCGCGGGATCTTCGCCGTCGGCGCAGGCGATGAAGCAACAGCGGCGCGTTACGCCATCGAAGCGCGCAGGGCGCTGGGCAACGAGCCGCTGACCGCATTGCTGCAGGCGCAATCGGCGCAACTCAGCGGCGATCACCGCACGGCGCAACGTCTCTTCGAGGCCATGTCGGAAAAACCCGAAACCAGGCTGCTCGGCCTGCGCGGCCTGTTTCTGGAGGCAAGCCGCGAAGGGCAAATGGAAGCGGCCCGCCAATATGCCGGCCGCGCGATTTCATTGAACCCGGCGGTTCCATGGCCGGTCCATGCGCTTTTCGACATGCAGTGCCGTATCCGTAACTGGCAGGGCGCGCTCGAAACGCTGGCCATTGCTCGAAACCACCGCCACATCGACCGCAGGACGCATGATCGCCGCCGGGCCGTGCTTTTGACCGCGCAGGCTCAGGAGCTTGAGGAAAGCCAGCCGGAGCGCGCTGTCGAACTGGCTCTGGAAGCGCACAGGCTTGCGCCGGAATTCGTTCCTGCCGCAGTCATCGCCGGGCGCACGCTTGCCAGTCAGGGGAGCACTAACAAGGCCGCCCGCGTTCTTGCCAAGACGTGGCAATATAATCCGCACCCGGATCTGGCGCTCAACTACGCCTATGCGCGGCCCGGAGACTCGCCGCGTGACAGGCTCGGGCGCATCCGTTCGCTGATCGTCATGACGCCGGAAGACCCCGAAGCGCTGATTGCCCTGGCGACAGCCGCCATCGACGCGCAGGACTGGCAGGAAGCGCGCGAGGCGCTGCAGCCGCTGCTCGGCAAGAATCCGACAACGCGCGTTTGCGCGCTGATGGCACGCATTGAAGGTGGCGAAAAACGTGACGCCGGCCGCGTCCGCGAATGGCTGGCGCGCGCGGTCAGAGCACGGCGTGATGCTGTCTGGATGGCGGACGGTGTGATCTCCAATGAATGGCAGCCGATTTCACCGGTCACGGGCGCGCTTGACGCATTCCAGTGGCGCGTGCCGCCGGATCAGGCGAAAACGGCCGAGGGCGACCCGCTTTTCGACGAAGTCGCGGCATTGAGCCAAGAGATGGAAGCTGTCGCGCGCAAGATCCGTGATGCTGGCCGGGACAATGACGAGCCTTCCGGCGCGGATGGCGCCGAGCCGCTGACCATCACGGTCAAGGTCGAGGAAGCGGATGCTGCCGTTACGCCGCCGCCGAAGCCGGAGATGACAGAACCGCGCGAAAAAGCAGGCGATGACGGCAAGGACGCGAAGCAGTCAGCGGCGCCTGCCGCGGCGGCGGCGATTGAGGCTGTGCCGGTCGATCCGCCACGGCCCGACAGCGGGACAGCGGCTGTACCGACGGACACGTCTGCCGCGAAGGCTACGGAAAGCGGTGGAACGGTTCCCGCGAAGAGCGAAACCGAGATGCCTGCCGCTCAAACAGGCAGCGCGACCGCGGTTGCCGCTCCTAGGCCAGCTCCGGCCTCTTCGCAAGGGAAGAAAACGGAGCCGGAAATCTTTGTGCCGAGCCGCCCGCCGGACGATCCGGGCCCCGAGCCCAACGATTTCGACGAAACCAGTTCACGATTTTCGCGCTTTCGCAGCCATTAGCAGGCTGCTGAAAAAGGTTTTTCCGGGTTGCCGAGACGTCTCCAGGAGCGAGCTGAGCATAGATTGACGCGTTGCGGAGCTTCAGCTCAGCCACAGAGCCAATTTCCCAGGTTCGCCACGAGATGCCTCCGAGTTTTTCAGCAGCCTGTTCTCATGTTCGCTGTCAAGAGTTTGGGCATGACTCATTATCCTGGCTGCGCCCGGGTGATGATCTCGGTGATGCCCAAGGCGGGAGGCGGAGCCAAAGACGACGGTTGAGCAAGCTCTCATGCGCGGGTTGGTTACCGCATGACCGTGGTTTCGTCCTGGGGCTGCCTCGGTCTAGAAGGCGAGCGTCGGCTGAACCGGCTCATAACAGGCCACGAGGTTTCCCCACCGCGCTCCGCCGCCCACCATGGGCATCATGATTTTTTACGCCATCCCTCAGACTGCCGAAGCGACGGGGATTTGCCGGGCGATCGCCCACAGGAACCCCACCATCTCACGGGCGATGGCGGTGGTGACCACGACCTTGGCCTTGCCTGCTGCTGCCAGCCGCCGATAACGGTTGCACAACCTGAGTTGAGCCTTCCAGGCGATGTCGCGAATAGGCTGGGGCAATTTCTCATTGCGGTCATGGAGTTTACGGCTGATACGCGCCTGCATGCGATACGTCCACGCTCCCTCGATCAGCGCCCGGCGGGCAAGGGCGTTGCCTGCCTTGGTGATACCGCCCCGCCGGACTTTGGCGCCGCTCGAATGTTCCGACGGCACAAGACCGAGATAGGCCATCAATTGGCG
>JBHJOB010000101.1:0-4339 GCA_050330195.1 Rhodomicrobiaceae bacterium
CCCGCGCGCAGTATTGCGCCAAGGAGGACCCGTACCGCGGTCCTCACCGTATGCTTACGATTCACTGCCTTGAGCGGGGGGGGGGATCGGAGGACCGGGCTATGGGCAAGCCACGCGAACGATGCGAAACGGGAGAGCAGGATCTGTTCCGTGCCCGGCTCGACCAGATCTTCAACATGGGAGCCGCCAGCATGCGTATCGCCGAGATCCGCGAAGTCACCGCCCCGATCGCCTCGCCGATCGCCAACGCCTATATCGACTTCTCAAAAATGACGCTTTCGCTGGTCGCGCTCGTGACGGACGTCATGCGCGATGGCCGCCGCGTGGTCGGCTACGGGTTCAACTCGAACGGCCGCTACGGACAGGGCGGGCTCATTCGCGAGCGTTTCGCTCCGCGCCTGCGCGAAGCCGATCCGCAATCGCTGCTGAACGATGCAGGCGATAATCTCGATCCCGGCCGGATCTGGGCGGCTCTCATGAAGAACGAAAAGCCCGGCGGTCATGGCGAACGGTCGGTCGCCGTCGGCACCATCGACATGGCCGTATGGGACGCGGTGGCCAAGATCGCCGGCAAGCCGCTGTTCCGCCTGCTGGCCGAGCGGCACGGCCGGGAAGCCGATCCGAGCGTGTTCGTCTATGCGGCGGGCGGCTACTACTATCCCGGCAAGGGCATCGAGCAATTGCAGGCTGAAATGCGCAGCTATCTGGACCGCGGCTACACGGTCGTCAAGATGAAGATCGGCAACAGCATCGAGGAGGACCGGCCGCGCATCGAGGGTGTGCTGAAGGAGTTGGACGGCAAGGCGCAACTCGCCGTGGACGCCAATGGGCGGCTCGATCTGGAAAGCGCGATTGCCTATGCCAGAATGCTGCGGGACTATCCGCTGTTCTGGTACGAGGAGGCGGGCGACCCGCTCGATTTCGCGCTCCAGGCCGCGCTCGCCGAATTCTACCCCGGCCCGATGGCGACCGGCGAGAATCTCTTCAGCCATCAGGATGCGCGCAACCTGCTGCGCTATGGCGGGATGCGTCCCGACCGCGACTGGCTGCAATTCGATTGCGCGCTGTCCTACGGTCTTTGCGAATATGAGCACACGCTGGAAGCGGTGAAGGCCGCCGGATGGTCACCAAGCCGGTGCATCCCGCATGGCGGTCATCAGATGTCGCTCAATATCGCCGCCGGGCTCGGGCTGGGCGGCAATGAGAGCTATCCGGACCTGTTCCAGCCCTATGGCGGTTTCCCTGATACGGTCCGGGTCGAAAACAGCCGCATCGTCATGCCGGAGCTGCCGGGCATCGGCTTTGAGGGCAAATCGGATCTGATAAAGGTGATGCGCGAACTGGCCAAGTGAGCCCGGACCGGGGATTGCGTGCATGGATGCCCGAAACGGCGCTGCAGCGTAATATGCCGGTGCCGCATGGCGGCAGAATGCGCTATAGCACTGTCATGATAACCGGGCGGCGACATCGAGCCGGGCGCCTGCACGCGCTGGCGGCGTTCATCGCGATTTTCGCGGCGTTGCTGCGTGCCGCGATTGCGCCCGGATGGATGCCCGATCCTGCCGCTGCGTCCGGCGGCGCATTCACTCTCGTGATCTGCACGCCGGCCGGTCCGCTCGAAGTGCCGGGACCGCGTGGCGGTACGCCTTCATCAGACGGGTTGGCGGTCCTCGATCTTTGCCCATACGCTGCATCCACCCACCTTGCGACGCTATCCGAACCGGAAACGGTCTTCCATGTGAGATTTGAACGAGCCGTCGAATGGCTCGAAGCTGACGGGGCGTTCATTGCCGCGTTTCCTCGCCGATGGCACGCGCGTGCACCGCCCGTTGCGCG
Source organism: Rhodomicrobiaceae bacterium (assembly GCA_050330195.1). Taxonomy (GTDB): domain Bacteria; phylum Pseudomonadota; class Alphaproteobacteria; order Rhizobiales; family Rhodomicrobiaceae; genus JAHQVI01. The sequence goes on from JBHJOB010000101.1 coordinate 1,837, forward strand.
AGCTTTGGTAAGACAATCCTGAAGATCACAAGCGGTTCATGGGCATTGTAGAAGCCGATACCGGCACGAGCCATGCCGCATTTTCTAATTCCTGTTGAAAGCCATCACACATGCAGAAATTCCCTTATTTCCGGACGCTTGGCGTCACTATGGCAACGGCCATGCTGCTGGCAGCCGGCACGGCAAGCGCGCATGAATACAAGGCGGGCGATCTCGTGATCGATCATCCGTGGGTGCGGGCGACGCCTCCCAGCGCGCCGACCGCTGGCGGATATGCGAAAATAACCAATCACGGCACGGAGCCCGACAGGCTGACCGGCGGCTCGGCGAAAGGCGTCAAGCGCGTCGAGGTCCACGAGATTACGGTGGAAAACAATGTCATGAAAATGCGGACCGTGGACGGCGGTCTGGAGATCGGGCCGGGCGAAACGGTGGAGCTGAAACCGGGCGGCTATCATCTGATGATGATCGGCCCGAAAGATCAGCTTACGGAAGGCAGCGAGATCGAGGGCACGCTCGTCTTCGAGAAGGCCGGCACGGTCGATGTTTCGTTCAAGGTGGAGCCTTTGGGCAAGGCGATGGGCGAGGAAGCCGCTGCCGAGCACGATCATGGCGGCGGACATAAGAGCCACTGAGCCTTGAGGAGCGGGCGGGGAGCGTTGTCGCGCCCCGCCTTCGATCTGCTGAAACGCGGCCGCGGTCAGCCGACCCGGAAGCCTGCCCTGTCATCTCGCAGCGCGAACCTGCCATCGCGCAGCGCCATCATCCATGTCGCGGCCTGATGGAAGCCGCCGAACGTGTACACATGTAGCCCTGCGATCCGCGAAGCGCCCGTTCCTTCCTCGGCGAGCTGGGAATATTGCGGCGTCTGCCTCGCCAGATGCGCGATGAACATGTCGGGCGCCGCCTCGCTGGCAAGCTGCGTCAGTTTCGCTCCGTAACGGCGCATGGCGCGCAGCGACGCGGAAGCGCCGGTCAGCGCGGCGAATTTGAGCAGCCCCGAAAGGCTTGTCGGGCCAGCAATGCCGATATGAACCGGCAACCGGTTTCCGAGATCGCCGAGGCGTTGCTGCCAGGTCGTGAATGCGTGAAGATCAAGCGTGAATTGCGTGATCAGCCGGATGTCGGCGCTGCTTGAGCGGGCATATTCGTTTTTCCGGATCAGGGCGGCTTCGACGGCTTGTGAGGGTACGCCGGGGATGCCTTCGGGCTGGCCGCCGACAAAGATCGTCTCCATGCCGTTTTTCTCCAGCGTGCCGGTTTCCAGCACCGCAAGGCTGTCGGCGAATGGGCCAGCGGCCGTTTTGGGATCGCCCGCAATGACGAGGCATTGCGTCACTCCGGCGTCGCTGCGGAGCCGGTCGAGCGTCTCGCCGAGTTCGCCGGACGAGGCGATGCGGCGGGCTGCAATGTGAGGGACCGGCTCCATGCCTTCTCGCCGGAGCCGGATTGCGAGCGGGACGGAATCGGCGAAACGTGCGCCGGGAAGGAAAGGGATGAAAACGCGGGTCCGCGCCGGAAGCAGTTCTGCGAAACCGGATACCTTGCGGGCCGTCCTGGGGAGAACCTCGATGGAAAAATCCTGAGCCAGCGCCTCTATCCGCTTGCGCAATGCGGCATCCGCACCGATCGGTTCGGTTATGAGCGGCGGATGTTCGGCGGGCGGAAGTTCACTCGCCTCGGCGGCGACTGCTTCCATGTCGTCATAGAGATTCATTCGCCTGACTCCCGCTTGCTCGGTGGCGACCCTTCATGACAGCGTAGCGGTGGGCGGGATTTCGTGGTCCCTTGGGCACGGCGGGCGATAGCCGGTTTGCGACTTGGGCATGGCGTGAATACGGTCGCGCATGTCGCATCGGGACCAGCCGCGAGTTTCCAGGCAACAGGGGGCAGCGTCAATGCTGGACAGGTGGCAGGAGCGGCTTGAGGTCGTCGTTTTCAGCGACGGATGCACGGATGACGGCTCCCACGATCTGGGCCATTGCCGCAGGGTGTGGCGAATGTCGCAACAGATCGCGGATGGATTGGACGCGCCGGTGGATCGACTTGTGCTGCTTGCGGCGGCGTTTCTGCATGACATCGTCGCATTCGAGAAAAACGACCCGCAACGCCACGATGCTTCGCGTCTGGCGGCGGAAAAGTCGCGCGTCATCCTGACGAGCCTTGCCTTTCCACCGGAAAAGCTGGACGCCGTGATGCACGCCATCGAGGCGCACTCATTCCGAAGGACAGCAGGGGTGAGGTGCATTTCCAGCGCGTGCGCGAGCTTTTGGAGCGTGTCCTCTATACGGGCTTCTCTAATCCCCGTGGGTGCTGTCAAGCTCCGATCTTCTTCTTTCTGAATGTCATCACAGGGTCCGGGCTTCTCTCCGGGGTCGGCACGGTGGCCGCCACATGCTGCAATCAGGCAAAGGCGTATCAAGCTAGGGTCGCGCGTTTCAGACCAATGGCCGTCTCGCAAACCCGAATGCGATCTCACCTTCGTCTCGTCCCGGTGGGGACA
>JBHJOB010000102.1:0-25492 GCA_050330195.1 Rhodomicrobiaceae bacterium
GGCCTCCGGCAGAGCATCCGTCCGCTGATGACGTTGCGGGAGGAATCGGGCAATCGTGCCGACGATGCCGCGCGGCGCAACGAGCAGCACGACGATCAGCAGTCCGCCGAAGAACAACAGACGATATTCTGCGAGCCCGGCGAGAAATTCAGGCAGCAGCACCGTCACCAGCGCGCCGACGAGCGGCCCTAATACTGTCCCGGCGCCGCCGAGAATCACGGCGAAAAGATAGAGGATCGATTGGGAGAACGGAAAATTGCTCGGCGCAATGAACATCATCAGCGGTGAAAACAGCGCGCCCGCCAGACCCGCCATTGCCGCCGCGATGGCGAAAGCCAGCAGCTTGATGACGAATGGACGGTAGCCCAGCGACTGCGCCGCGATCTCGGCATCGCGCAAGGCGTTCATGGCATAGCCCCAGCCGCTGGCCGTCAACCGGCGGAACGCAAGAAGCGACGCCCCGCATAAGAGCACGGCCAGGATGACAAGATCCCGCTCGACAAAGACGTAGCCGCCTATCTGCGGCAACGGAAAGCCCATCAATCCGTTCTGCCCGCCGGTCAGGTCGCGCCATTCGATCGCCGAATGTTCGACAATGAAGGCAAAGGCAATGGTGATCATGGCGAGGAACGGGCCTTCCATGCGCACGGCGGGCACGGCAAGCAGGCATCCCGCCAGTCCGGCTAGCATCGCCGCAGCAGGCAAGGCCAGCCAGAAGCTGACGCCATTCAGCGTGAGGATCGCGCCTGTGTAGGCCCCGATGGCGAAGAAGCCGACCTGTCCGAGCGAAATCAGCCCCGTCAGCCCGTAAAGCACGTTGAGGCCGACGCAGAGTATGGCGGTTATGGCGACGAGACCGATGATGAAATGCGTGTAGCCGCTTGTGAGCGCGACAAAGCCAAGGCCGCCCAGCGTTGCCAGAACGATCATCGCGTCCAACGTTGTCTCTTTCCGTATGCTGCCCATGCGCTCGCCCCTAGACCTTATTGATTGCAGCGCGGCCGAACAGCCCGCTTGGTTTCACGGTCAACGCCACGATCACCAGCGCGAAGACGGCGATAAAGGTGTAGGAAGAGCCGAGATATGTGGTCACGAAAGCCTCGACCAGCCCGTAGATGAAGCCAGCCAGCATGACGCCGGATGCCGATGTCATGCCGCCGAGGATGGCAACCGCGAACGCCTTGAGGCCGAACAGCGTGCCCATGTCTGAATGCACGGAAAAAAGCGGCGCGATCAGCAGTCCAGCGGCCCCGGCGAGCATGGACGAGATGGCGAATGAGCCGGACACCATCACCGCCGTGTTGATGCCCATCAGCTTGGCGGCCTTCCGGTTCTGCACGACGGCGAGGAGCGCGCGCCCCTGCCGCGTATGCCGGAACAGCACATGCAGCATGAAGGCCACGGCGATTGCGGCAATGGGGATCAGGATCTGCTGCGGGTAGACGCCCGTTCCGAACAGGCTCCAGGTCGTCTGGGTGAGCGGCGAGGGCAGGCTGCGCGGCTCGTTGCCGAAGGTGAAGAGGGCGGCATTGTCGAGCAGGATGCCCCCGGCGACTGTCGCCATCAGCCAGGCTTCGGAGCCGCGCATCACGAAGGGACGCACCAGAAGCATTTCGACGAGAATGCCGAAAAGGCCGCAGCAGAGGATCGCCAGAGGATAGGCGAGGAAGATCGGTAGCCCCCACCTTTGCGAGAAGATGAAGCCCAGAACCGCGCCCAGCATGACGACGCTGCCTTGTGCGAAGTTCACTGTCGAGGAGACCGAATATGTGATCTGAAAGCCCAGCGCGATCAGCCCGTACATGCTGCCAAGGCCGATGCCGGTAATCAGCGCGGCGACGAGAAGTGTCATGCTGGCAGATCCCCTTCAGTGGTCCGTTTCAGGCAATGCGCCGCGGCAGCATTCTTCCGCCGCCGCAGCCCTGCACCGCCACGTTCAATCCTTGAGCGGAATGATCTGCCCATCGACGAATTGCGCGAAGACGTAGTCCTCCGGCCCCAGAGCGTCCTGATCGTCGGGCGAAAAAGGAGCGTCATAGGTCTTGATCACGCCCTCGACGCCGCTGATCTCGTACATGGCCTTGCGGATCGCCGGACCTTCGGTGGAGCCCGCCTTCTCGATCGCGGCCGCCAGCAGCAGCATGGCGTCATAGGCATTGGCGATGCCGGTTGCTGGCGTCACGTCGGCCAGCGTCTTGATTTCGGGGAACTTCTCCTGAAGCTTGACGAAAAGCGGATGCGATGTATCCGTGAACAGGAAGGTCTGGATGAAATGGACCTTCTCGCCGCTCGGACCGGCCAGTTCCGTGAAGCGGCCACCGGCGGGACCCCAATGCGACGAGATCGGCACGTCCCAGCCCATGCGGTCGAGAGACTTCACGACCTGCGCGGACGGCGCGACGTTGGCGACGAGGAACAGCGAGTCCGCGCCGGCTTCCTTGAGGCGCGTCAGCTGGGGCACGACGTCCACATCGTTGGACTCGAATTTCTCGATCCCGGCATGTTCCATCTTGCGCTTTTCGAGCGCTTTCATCAGCCCCTTTTCGTTGGATTCGCCCCAGGGATTGTTGATCAGGATGAGGCCGGGCTTTTTCGCCCCGTATTTCTTGACCAGATATTCGGTAATGGCTTCATCGACATATTCGTCCACGGCTGAAACGCGGAACACGTAATTTTCCTCAGCCCCGTTCTTCGTGATCGGCGTGCCCGCGGCCCAGGGACCGACAAAGGGGACATTGGCCTGATTGATGAAGGGCACGATGGCGAGCGAGACCGGCGTGTCGAGACCGCCGATCAGCGCCGCGACGCCTTCCCGCTGCACCAACTCGCGGGCCGCGATCAGGCCCTTGCCCGGATTGCTTTCATCGTCGCGGCTGACCAGTTCGAGCTGTTTGCCCAGAACGCCGCCTTCCCCGTTGAGCTTGTCAATGGCGAGGGTCAGCCCGCGCGTGATGGCCTCGCCGGACTTGGCCGACTGTCCGCTCAGCGCTGCGACCAGGCCGATCTTGATGGTTTCCTCCGCATAGGTAGGGGTGGCGGTTGCGAGGGCCAGACCGACGGCGCCGGCCAGAACGGCTCGGCGCGTGATTCCGGATCGGAATGAGGGAAAATGCATGAGTTGCTCCTTTGAGAACCGGCCGCGTTAGCCAGATGCCCGGTTTTTCTGCAACTTGCATGCCAGAATCATAAAACTCTTTTATTTCAATTCGTTGACTGTTCGCAGCTTTGCATCACCCGGTCGATGCAGACGGAATGCATGCAAAATTCCGACTGAAGATTTATCCTGCGGAGGACGCTTGCTGAGTAAACGGAGACTTCCATGACCGGCTTTCCGCCCGCAGACCAGACACTTCCGCCCGAAGCCATCATCGTACGTGAATATCTTGAGGCTTCAATGGCGCCCGATCCCGACAAGGCCGCCACCTATGTCGCGGAGGACGTGGTCATCACCTTCACGGGAGGCCGGGTTTTCTCCCATCCGTCCGGCCCGACCGGCTTCAACGCCATGCGCTACCGCTGGGTCAAGAAGCGCATGGATACATTCGACGTGGCTGTCGGCGCTGAAGGCACCGTAGTCTATAGCGTCGGCACGCTCTATGGCGAATGGCCGGACGGCACGCCTTTCGAGGGCAACCGCTATGTCGACCGTTTCGAGGTCCGGGACGGCAAGATCACGAAAATGGACGTCTGGAACGACAGCGCGGAACGCATCCTGATCATGCGCGGCATCACGGCCTGACAGGCGCTACCCTATTCCCCCTGCCGGATCGGGCGGGCATAGGGCTCCAGCGCATCCAGATAGACGAACGGGCTGATTTCGTGCTGCTTGATCAGCGCCCGGTCGGCAACCGCCGAGAGATGCGTGCGCATCAACTCCCGCGCTTTGGCTTCATCGCCTGCCGAGAGCGCATCGAGGATCTGCCGGTGCTCCTGAATGCCGCAATCGGCTGAATGCGGGCGCGAGAACTGGGCGAGCGTCAGCCCGCAGCGGTAGGCGACCTCTTCCACATAGCGCAACAGGACCGGGCTTTCTGTAAGCTGCGCCATAAGGATGTGAAACTCGGTCGCCAGCCGGATGGAGATCGGCTCCGGGCCATTTTCGGCGGCGATTTCCCTGGCGATATGGGCTTCCAGCGTTTCCGCATGCTTCTCGGTGAATCTGCCTGCCAGCCGGGAAATCATCAGATCCTCGATCTGCGCGCGCAACTCGAACAGGTCGCGGGCTTCTTCGAGGCTTGGCGTCGCCACCGCCGCCCCCCGATTCCGCCGCAGTTCGACGAGACCCTCGGCGGCCAGCCGTTCCAGAGCCTGCCTCACGAGCGTCCGGCTCGCGCCGAATCTCTCGCCCAGCAGATCCTCCGGCAGTTTCATGCCCGGCAGCAATATGCGCTCCAGAATTGCGGAGCGCAGGGCGGAGCAGATCAGTTCGGAGCGATGCTTCTGGGATTTTCCGGTCGTCATGATCTCATGGCAATGACAGCATTCCGCGACAGAATCTAGTCGAAACATCCTGGCTCGGCCACCATTTGCTGCGCTGACGCCTCCCGCGCAATTCACTCGACGAACAAGCGTCATGCGGTTATGTCATGGCCCGTTCAAGAGGCGCGCCAACCGTTCAAGCCTTCCGATACCCATGCCACGATCTGCAAAGACACCCATCAGAATTACGCCCTCTGACGCCAGGTGCATCTGGCTCAGCGCGCAACAACTCGACATGGCTTCACCGTTCGGCAATGGTCCGGATGCGACCCGCCTTGCGATCGAGCATCTGGGCTACGTGCAGATCGACACGATCAATGTCATCGAGCGGTGCCATCATCATATCCTGTATTCGCGTATCCCCGACTACAAGCGGGCGGATCTTCATCAGGCGCAAAGCAGCGGCAAGACGGTGTTCGAATATTGGACACATGCCCTGTCCTATGTGCCTACGAAGGACATCCGGATCTTCCTGCGCGCCATGAAGGAGTACCGCAAGACGCCGAGCCGCTGGTATCATTCAGTGGCCAGCAAGGACTTGCGCAAAGTCCTCAAGCTCATACGCGACAACGGTCCGCTCTCTATCCGGGACATCGATGACGACGTGCTCGTCGAAAAGGATCACCCATGGGCAAGCCGCAAGCCATCAAAACGGGCGCTGCAACTGGCTTTCATGACTGGAGACGTCACCATCAGCGCGCGGATCGGAATGCTTCGGAGCTATGATCTGTTCGATCGGCATTTCGGCTGGGAGGCCATGCCGAAGCCCGCGACGGAACGGCAGGTCGACCAATATCTGCTGGAGCGGGCCTTGCGGTCTCAAGGCATCGTCAGCCTCGATTCGATCTGCTATTCCGACGCCAAGCGCAAGGCGGCGATCCGCAAGCTGATCGATAGCGCGGTGCGCCGGAAAGAGCTGCTGCCGGTCACGTTCGAGGGGGCGGGGAATATCGAGCACTGGGCCGCCCCGGGACTTCTGGATACCGTTCCTGAACCGAGCGAAAGTCTTGTGCACATTCTCTCGCCCTTCGATCCGCTCATCATTCAGCGCAACCGGCTGAAGCTTTTCTTTGGTTACGACCACCGTTTCGAAGCCTATGTGCCGAAAGAAAAGCGCGTACTGGGCTATTTCGCGCTACCCGTGCTTGTCGGCGAGGAGATCGTTGCCGCGATCGATCTGAAAACGGATCGTCAGGCCCGGAAATTGACCGTGCAGAAATGGACATGGATCGGGGGGAAATCCTCCCGCTCATGCAAGCCGCAGATCGAGGAGGAGCTTCATCGCTTCGAGCGATTCCAGCTCGGTCCGTAACGGTGTCTCAGTCCTCCCGCCGCATGCCGCCTGCGAATGTCTGCTGATCCTCATGCGGACGCCGCGCCGCAGCGGCCCGCTGCGTATCGCCTCAGCCGCGAAGCAATTGCGGCAGAAAGAGCGTCAGGGCCGGAAATGCGATCAGCAGCGCAACGCGAACCAGTTCCACGAGGAAGAACGGGAAGACGCCCTTGAACGTCTCGCTCATCGGAACGTCGCGCGCGATCGAATTGATGACGAAGACATTCATCCCCACAGGGGGCGTTATCAACCCGAGTTCGACCACGATCAGCGCCAGAATGCCAAACCAGACCTTGGTCTCTTCAACGCCCATGCCGAAATCCAGCCCCGCTACGACCGGCCAGAAGAACGGCATGGCCAGCAGCATCATGGACAGGCTGTCCATCAGGCAGCCCAGCACGATCAGCGCGGCAAGCAGCAGGATGAGGACGGTGTAAGGTCCGAGCCCGCTAGTGGCCATCATTTCCGCCGCCGTTTGCGGAACGCCGCCGCGCGACATGAAGATCTTCAGCAGTTCCGCGCCGAGCAGGATCAGATAGATCATGCCGCTCGTCTGCGCCGTCGAAAGCAGTGACGCGCGCATCTCGCGCCACCGGACGTCCCCGCGCAGGATGCCATAGACGGAGACCAGAAAGACGCCGATCGCAGCCGCTGGAGTCGGGTTGAAGTAACCGAAATAGATGCCGCCGATCACCAGTCCGAAGATTGCCGCAACCGGCAGAACGGCAATCGATGCGTCCATCAGTTCCTGGCGCTGTACGCGGTCGCCCGGCGGGCCGGAATTGGGAAAGATCCGGACGTAGACCGCAATGGTCAGCGCAAACAGGAACACCGCGATGATGCCGGGAATGAAGGCGGCGGTGAACATGGTGACGATGTTCGCCTCGACGATGATCGCGTAGACGACGAGGACGATTGACGGCGGTATCAGGATGCCGAGCACGCCGCCAGCCGCGAGCGTGCCCGTGGCGAGCGCGTTGGAATAACGATAGCGCCTGAGTTCGGGCAGCGCGACCCGCCCCATCGTTGAAGCCGTTGCGAGAGATGAGCCGCAGACCGCGCCGAACCCGGCGCAGGCCACGATCGCCGACATGGCGACACCACCCTTCATCCAGCCGAGCCAGGCATTGGCCGCCCGGAACAGGTCGCGGGAGAGCTTGGCGTGCGTGGCGATATTGCCCATGAGCACGAACATCGGAACGACGGACAGGTCGTATATGGAGAACTGTCCGTAACCGAGCGTCTTGAGCTGCGAAAGCAGAATGGCCGGGCCGGAAAGGACAGCGGTTCCGATCGCGCCCACCAGGATCATCGCATAGGCAACCGGCATCCGCAGCGCAATGAGTGCGACCAGAGCGCCAAGGCCGTAAAGACCGATGAGCAGATTGCTGTCCATGAGAGCGAACGACCGTTATCTGTGACGAAGCATGCCGCTTACGTGGCGGCCTCGCCTCTCCATGCGTCAAGGAAGGTTAGCAGGCTTGCGAGGGTGAGCAGAAACAGCGAGGCGAGAATGGGAACGAAAGCGAACCAGATCGGGATCTGATAGATGGTGGTGACATCCCCGTAGAGCCGATAATCGACCAGACCGGCCGACATGCGCCACAGCAGCAAGAGGGCGAAGCCGAATGCGACCAGCGAAGCGATCATGGTCAGGAAGTTGATCAGGCGCGGGCCTGCCCGCGACGTGAAGATGTCGGCGGAGACATTCGCGCCTGTCATCTGGCAATAGGGCAGAAAGCTGAACACGGCGACCGCAACACCCATTTCGACAATTTCAAAATCGCCGGGAACGGGCTGGTTCAGAAAGATGTTGCCGGTCAGGCTGGCCGCATTGAGCAGCACAACGACCAGAAGCAACAAGCCGCCGGCGAGCGCCCACAGCTCGATGACCTTGCGGACCGCGTCTGCGATCGAACGCATTCGTTTCCTCCCGGCCGAGTTGATCTCGATTGTTTATGACATCTTCTTTGCGTTTCGGAAAGGCGGCCTTCGGCAACATGAGAGGCCGTTTTCTGCGCAATGCGGCTGTGTGCTCCTCAAGCGGCCCCGGTCGGTGAACCCCTGCTTCAGATCGTCGGCGATGCTGTCCCGCCGCCCCTCATTCATGATAAATTCACCTTGAACGATGGGTAGCTGTACGATCTGCTCCAGCCCGGCAACAAGGCAGAAAGACTGCTCGATGCACAAGCACTTTCCCGGCGGGACCGAGGGACAGACCATCACGGCAGGCGGCGCTTTGCTCGCCCGGATGAAGGCAGCAGGCGTCGACTACATCTTCGCCAATTCGGGCACCGATTTTCCGCCGATCATCGAAGGGCTGGCCGAGGCGGAGGCGCTCAATATTGACCTTCCCGTGTCCCTGATCATGCCGCATGAGAGCGCGGCCATGGCGATGGCGCATGGCTACTACCTGGCAACCGGACGCGCGCAGGCCGTCATGGCGCATACCAATGTCGGTCTGGCCAATTGTGCCATCGGGGCCATCAACGCCGCAACAGAGCAGATCCCGATCCTGCTTTTCTCCGGCCGGACGCCGACAACGGAACAGGGCCGCTTCGGCAGCCGGACCGTGCCGATTGGCTGGGGGCAGGAAATGCGGGATCAGGCCGCGCTCGTCCGCGAGGCGTGCAAGTGGGATTACGAATTGCGTTTTCCGGAGCAGGCCATCGAGCTGGTCGACCGTGCCTATGCGATCGCCAACTCGACGCCGCGTGGACCGGTCTATATCAGCCTGCCGCGCGAGGTGCTGTGCGAGCCTTGCCCGTGCGGGCCGCTGGAGCAGCCGCCGATCATGCAGCCCGCCAAGGCTGCGCCGGACGCTGCCGCGCTTGGTAAAGCCGCGAAAATTCTCGCCAAGGCGAAACGCCCGGTGATCTTCGCCCAGCGCGGCGCCGGAAGCGCAGAGGGCTTTGCGGCGCTGTCCCGGCTTGCGGGCGACTGGGCTATTCCGGTCGTTCAATATTGGGCGATTCAACTCGGTCTCGCCACGGACCACGACATGGCGGCGGGCATCGATCCCGAACCCTGGATCAGCGAAGCGGACGCAATCCTCGTGATCGACGCGCTCGCTCCGTGGTCGCCGCAGATCCACAGACCGAAGGCGGATTGCAGGATCATCCACATAGGCGGCGATCCGCTTTATTCCCGCTTCCCCGTGCGGAATTTCCGCTGCGACATCGCGCTGGTGGGCGATACGGGCGAGATTGTCGTCGCGCTTGAAAAGGCAATGTCCGCTCACAGGAAGACGGCCAAAAGGCGCATCGGAAAGCGCGCGCCGGACGTGCGCAAGCGAACAGCCGCCATTCGCAAGCAGACGCTTGAGAAGGCGCGCGCGGGCAGCGCGGCCCCGATGACAAAGGAATGGGTCAGCCTCTGCCTGTCCGAGGCGATTGCCGGCCATCGGGCAACCGTCCTGTCCGAGCTTGGCTGTCCATTGCCGCCGCTGACGCTGGACGGCCATCAGTCCTGGTATCAGGAGCCGCATTCGGGAGGGCTCGGTTGGTCCTTTCCCGCGGCGATGGGGATGCAGCTTGCCGATCCGGAGCGGCTGGTCGTCGCGACGATGGGGGACGGCTCCTACATTTTCTCCAATCCGGTCGCCTGCCATCAGATCGCCGAAGCTCTCGGCCTTCCCGTTCTCGTGATCGTTCTGAACAACAGCGAATGGGGTGCTGTTCGTCAGTCGGTACTCGGTATTTATCCCGACGGCTATGCCGCACGCAGCAATTCGATGCCGCTGACCTCCCTCAGCCCAACGCCGGATTTCGTTCAGGTTGCGAAAGCCAGCCGCGCCTGGGCCCGGCACGTCGAGGATGCGGACGAAATGTCCGGCGTGTTGCGCGAAGCCATCGCTCATGTCACGACGCAGAAGACCCATGCGTTGATCGAGGTGAAGGTCCGGCCGTGACGCCCATTCAGGCTCTGGAGCGAGATCGGATGAATATATTGAAGTGGTGGAGAGGAAAAAGATGCTGGAGCTTCGGCCCAACTGTGAATGCTGCGATTGCGATCTGCCGCCGGAGTCGACCAAGGCGCGGATCTGTACGTTCGAATGCACTTTCTGTGCCGATTGCGCCGAGGTGAAACTGCAGAATGTGTGCCCGAACTGCGGCGGCAATTTCGCGCCCCGCCCGATCAGGCCCGCCACCGAATGGCGCGAGGGGCTCAATCGCACCAAGAGACCACCCTCGCAGAAGCGCCACCATATGAGCTACACGCTCGCGGAACTGGCAGGCCACATTGCCCGCATCAGGAATATTCCGCCGGAAGAGCGATAGCCGCTATTCCCCGGCCAGCCGCTCCTGATGGCGGGCCATGAAGCGCTCGATTTCCGATTGCGACGGCGTCCTGCCGGTGACGGTCTCGACATAGGCCGGCATGTGCCGGATACGCTCGGGCAACGGCTCATCCGCCTTCATGGATATGTAGCCGATCTGCGTCAGATAGATCGTGTTGGCGCGGATATGGGCGTGATAGGCGTCGAAGCCGAAACGCGCGAACATGGCGCATATGGCCTCGATCCGCTCGGCGTCCGCTTCCTCGAAGGTCGACTTCAGCTCCGGCGAACCTTGCGCCCAGCTGCGCATGGCAAAATCCAGACGCGCGTCGAATAACTCTGGGTCGATCCAGCAGTCGAACAGGTTCAGGACAGCTTCGGTGATCGTTTCCGCGAAAAGCTGCGTCTGGCGAACGAGATTGCCGGTGTTCTTTTCTTTCCACTTCTCGATCAGCGCGTTCAGAAGCGCCTCGCGATCGTCGAAATGCCAGTAAAAGCTTGTGCGCGAGACGTCCAGATTTTCGGCAAGCGGCATCACCTTGACCGCTTCGATACCGCCCTCGATCAAGGCCTCATACGCGGCGTCGAGCCAGACGTCTTCGGACCCGCGCCGGTTTCGCTGTTTTCGAGCCGCAAGCTTGCTCATGGCAGGCAAATAACAACAAATGCAGCGGCCAGCAATTGAATTGACAGGAATGTCGCTTTTATCGACACTGATGTCGATTTCATCATATTGCGTTGCAATGCAATCTGACATCATGACGATAGATCATTGCGCTTGATCTGGAGAATTCGGGACGTACAGACGCTTACGCAGCTCGCCGGAGAGGCACCATATGGCGAACAGGGCCGTCGCGCCGCATGACGGTATGATGAGCAAGGATGCACTGCTGCAGCCGTACCAGCTCAAGCATCTGACGCTGAAAAACCGGATCATGACGACGAGCCACGAGCCCGCCTATCCGGAAGATGGCATGCCCAAGGCGCGTTATCGCGCCTATCACGCGGAACGGGCGAAAGCCGGTGTCGCCCTCACCATGACCGCCGGTTCGGCAACCGTTTCGCGCGACAGCCCGCCGGCCTTCAACAATATCCTCGCCTACAAGGACGAGGTCGTGCCGTGGATGAAGGAACTGGCCGATGCCTGCCACGAGCATGGCTGCGCGGTGATGATTCAGCTCACCCATCTCGGCCGCCGCACGACGTGGAACAAGGGCGACTGGCTGCCGATCGTCTCGCCATCGCACCGGCGGGAGCCTGCCCATCGCGCCTTCCCCAAGAAGATCGAGGACTGGGATATCGAGCGCATCGTCGTCGAATATGCCGACGCGGCGGAGCGCATGCAGGCCGCCGGGCTGGACGGGATCGAGCTGGAAGCCTATGGCCATCTGATGGACCAGTTCTGGTCGCCGCGCACCAACACGCTGGACGACGCCTATGGCGGCTCTCTGGAGAACCGGCTGCGCTTTTCGATGCGGGTGATCGACGCCGTCCGCGAGCGCGTCGGCGACCGTTTCATCGTCGGCATCCGCTACACGGCGGACGAAATCGCCGATGGCGGCATCAGCGCGGAAGAGGGGCTGGAGATCTCCATGCGCCTCAAGGCAACCGGCAAGATCGACTTCCTGAACGTCATCCGTGGACATATCGACACCGATCCGGGGCTGACCGATGTGATCCCGGTGCAGGGCATGAAGAGCGCGCCGCACCTCGGTTTCGCAGGCGCGGTCAGGGCGGCTACCGGAATGCCCACCTTTCACGCAGCCCGCATTCCCGATGTTGCGACAGCGCGCCATGCGGTCGCCGAGGGCAAGCTCGACATGGTCGGCATGACACGGGCGCATATGGCCGATCCACATATCGTCGCCAAGATCATGGAAGGCCGCGAGGACGACATCCGCCCCTGCGTCGGCGCGACCTACTGCCTCGACCGGATCTATCAGGGCGGCGATGCGCTGTGCATCCACAACGCCGCGACGGGCCGCGAGTTGACCATGCCCCACAGGATCGCTCCGGCCGAAACGCGGAAGAAAGTCGTGGTCGTCGGCGCGGGGCCGGGCGGGCTTGAAGCCGCGAGGGTGGCCGCCGAGCGTGGCCATCAGGTGACTGTCTTCGAAGCAGCGCCGCACGCGGGCGGGCAGATCCGGCTGACGGCGCAAAGCCCGCGCCGCCGGGAAATGATCTCGATCGTCGACTGGCGCCTGTCGCAATGCGCCGCGCGCGACGTGGAGTTCCGCTTCAATAGCTGGGCCGAAGCCGAGGACGTCATGGCCGAGGAGCCGGACATTGCCATCGTGGCAACGGGCGGCCTGCCGGATACCGACGTGCTCGCGGAAGGCAACGATCTCGTGGTGTCGAGCTGGGACATCATCTCCGGCGACGCCAAACCCGGCCAGAACGTGCTGGTCTATGACGACGCGGGCGACCATGCCGCGCTTCAGGCCGCCGAACTGATCGCGGCGGCAGGTGGCCGCGTCGAGATCATGACGCCGGACCGGTCATTCGCGCCGGACGTGATGGGCATGAACCTCGTCCCCTACATGCGCGCGCTGCAGGACAAGCCGGTGACATTTACCGTCACCTACCGGCTCAAATCGGTCGAGCGCGACGGCAATCGGCTCAAGGCGATCATCGGCAGCGATTACATGCCGCTCGGCATCGAGCGCAGCTTCGACCAGATCGTCGTCAATCACGGCACGATCCCGCTTGACGATCTGTATTTCGAGTTGAAGCCGCATTCGTCCAACCTCGGCGCTCTCGATCATGATGCGCTGATCGACGGGCGGCCGCAGGCGCTGCGCAACAACCCGCAAGGCGGCTTCCAGCTTTTCCGCATTGGTGACGCCGTCTCCGCGCGCAACACCCACGCGGCCATTTACGATGCGCTCAGACTTATGAAGGATCTTTGACGGCGCGTGTCGCCTGTCTCGGAACAGAGGGACTGATGTATGATTGCGGATTCCGAACTTTTCGCATTGCTGCAAACAAGACTGCCGAACCATTCGCTGCCGCAGGCATTTTATACCAACGCCGATATATTCGAAGCAGACATCGAATATATCTACGCCAGGGAATGGATTCTGGCGGCGACCGCGGCCGAAATTCCCAAGGCGGGAAACTACATCACCATGCCGATCGGCGCCTATTCAGTGATCGTCGTGCGCGGCGCCGATGGCGTGATCCGGGCATTCCACAATAACTGCCGCCATCGCGGTTCGCGCATCTGTTCGCTGGCGCGCGGTTCCTCGCCCAAGCTGGTCTGCCCCTATCATCAGTGGACCTACGAACTGGACGGACGGCTGATCTTCGCCCGCGACATGGGACCGGAATTCGACCCCGGCAAGCATGGCCTGAAGCCTGTTCACTGCCGGGAAGCGTCTGGAATCGTCTTTATCTGCCTTGCCGAGACCGCGCCCGCATTCGATGCGCTGGCCGAGCAGGCCGAACGTTTCTACGGACCGCAACAGCTTGGCTCCCTGAAGGTCGCGCATCAGAGCACCATCATCGAAAAGGGCAATTGGAAGCTGGTCATGGAGAACAACCGGGAGTGCTATCACTGCTCCGGCATGCACCCGGCCCTCTGCCGCACCTTCGACGACAACCCGTATATTGCCGGTTCCGGCATCGGCATGGACGATCCGGCCATCGAGGCGCATCACGCCCGCTGCGAGGGTGCTGGTCTGGCCTCGCGTTTCTACATCGATCCGTCGCTTCAATGGCGTTTCGTCCGTATACCCCTTGTCGGGACATCGGAAAGCTACACGATGGACGGCAAGACCGCCGTCAACAAGCTTCTGCCCGGAATGCCGTTCCCGAATGCGGGTTCGCTGCTGTTCTTCAACTATCCCAATAGCTGGAACCATGTCCTCTCCGATCAGGCGACCATTTTCCGCATGATGCCGATTGGACCGATGGAGACTCAGGTCACGACGACATGGCTCGTTCACAAGGACGCGGTCGAGGGCAAGGATTACGACCTTCAGCGCCTCACCGAAGTCTGGATCGCAACCAATGACGAGGACCGTCAGGTGGTGGAGCAGAACCAGCTTGGCATCAACTCTCCGGCCTACCAACCCGGCCCCTATTCCGAAGTGCAGGAAAGCGGTGTCATCCAGTTCGTCGACTGGTATGCGAGGACGCTGGAGAGACAACTCTCCGCCCGGACCATGATGGCGGCGGAGTAAGTCTGGCATGATTCCGATACCGCGCGAGGACACGCCGGTCTGGACGGATGACGAACCGCTGGAATGCGTGATGGTCATTCCCGAAGCGCCGAATGTGCGCACTTTCGCCTTCCGGGCGCCTTCGGGCGCCTGGTTCCGTTACAAGCCCGGCCAGTTCCTGACGCTGGAATTGCCGGTGCCCGGCGGTCCTGTTCAGCGCACCTTCACGATCTCTTCGAGCCCCTCTAGGGCGCTGTCCATCTCGGTTACCGTCAAGGTGCAGCCGGACAGCATCGCCGCGCGCTGGATGTTCGAAAATGTCGAGCCGGGCGTTCGCCTGAAAGCGTTCGGACCGGCAGGCATCTTCATTCTTCCTCCGCAGCCGGACGGAAAATACATCTTCATTTCCGCTGGATCGGGCGTGACGCCGATGATGTCGATGGTTTCGTTCCTCTTCGATCGCGGCGAGGAGCCCGACATCACCTTCATCAGCTGCGCACACCGGCCCTCCGACCTGATCTACCGCCGTCGCCTTGAGCACATGGCCAGCCGCGTGCGCGGCCTCAAGCTGCACTTCGTCGTCAGCGAGGATGACGCCTACGACGTTTGGACCGGCTACCGGGGCCGCTTCAACCAGCTCATGCTCGGCCTCATGGCGCCGGATTATCTGGAGCGCGATGTCTATTGCTGCGGTCCGGAAAGCTTCATGCAATCGGTGCGCGACATGCTCCACTCGCTTGGCTACGACATGGAGCGCTACGCCCAGGAGACGTTCCACGCGCCGGTTACAAGAGAGGCTGACGCGCCCGAAATCGACGATGTGGTGCCGCAGGAGAAAGCGAAAGCGGAAATAATATTCGCACGGTCCTCGAAGGTGGCCACATGCACCGAAACCGACACCGTGCTGGCTGTTGCAAAGGCGTCAGGATTGAATATCCCATCGGGTTGCACTTTCGGCGTATGCGGAACATGCAAGGTGAAGAAAAACGCCGGCGAGGTTCACATGGTCCACAATGGCGGCATCAGCGAGGAGGACATCGAAGCCGGTTACATCCTCGCCTGTTGCTCTCACCCTATCGGGCGCGTCGAAGTCGAGGTCTGACGGCTCCCGTCAGCTTTTCGCCAGATCCGCAACGGCGAAAGGTTCCGGCCGCCGCCCGGCCTCATGGAGGCGAACCATATGGACAAAGGCGGCTTCGAGATTGCGGGTATACCGGGCGGTATCGAACAGAGTGCCCCAATCCCGATTATCCAGCAGTTTCTTGCGCATAGCGGCGAGAACGGCGCGGTCTGCCGCCAGCCGCAAAGCCAGCGCTTCATACTCTTCAATCGACCGCGTTACCAACTGGGGCAACCCGCAGGCCATCAGCAGACTGAATGCAACACGGCCCGCGAAAATATCGCCCGCGCACGTCACAATGGGCAGCCCGGCCCAAAGCGCTTCGCTCGCCGTCGTATGGGCGCAGACCGGCAGATTGTCGAGAAAGAGGTCGGCAAAGGCATAGCGCGCCTGATGCTGCGCAATCTGCAATCTGGGCGCGAAGACAAACCTGTCTGGCTCAATCCCGCGTGCGGCTGCTTCCCGGTACAGATTGTCCTTGCCCGTCTCGTTCGTGTCGAGCAGCCACAGCACGCTGCCGTCAATCTGCCCGAGCAGGCGCATCCACACGCTGAAGAACTCCGGCGTAATCTTGTAGGTGTTGTTGAAAGCGCAGAACACGAAGCCCGTTTCCGGCAGGCCGTAATCAGCCCGCGTTCGCGGCTCAGAGGCTGTGCGGCGCTTGCGGTCATTGGGCTGGTAGCAATCCGGCAGATGCACGATCTTCTCGTCGAAAAAGCGCTGATGTTCGATCGGCGCAACGAACGGATCGGCGATGATGTAGTCCATGAAGGGCGCGCCCATCGTTCCCGGATAGCCGAGATAGTTGACCTGAATAGGGGCAGGACGCTGCGCGGGAATGATGCTCCGTGCGCCGCGCGTATAACCCTTGAGGTCGATGAGGATGTCGATACCGTCACCCGCGATCTGCTGTGCGGCATCGAGATGCGAGCGCTCGCGCAGATCGATGAACCTGTCGAAGGCCGAAACCAGCCGCCGCCGCATGGCGCTGCCGTCGTCTCGACTGTAGCAATAGCCGAAGATCTCGAATTTGCCGCGATCATGACGCTCGAACAGCTCCGCAACGAGGCTCGCCGTTGCGTGATCGTAAAAGTCAGACGACAGATAGCCGAGCCGGATGCGCCGCGCGCCGGATGCAGAACGCGCCGACCCTGATTGCCTGACCTGGGCGGTGGTGGTCCTGAAACCGCTGGCCCAGAGCCGCGCCAGCGCAAGCTGATCTTCCGGTAAGCACGACATGGCCAGCGCACCGAAGGGGGAGACGCGGCTTCCGCTTGCCTTGACACGTTCCACGGCGAGACGCTCATCCTCCTTCAATCCGTTCCAGTCGCAAAGATGCTGGCGAAGGTGACAATATTCGAAAAGGCCGGCCGGATTTGGCGCATCGCCCAGCCTGAGCAGCGCCTGATATTGAGTGGCCGCTTCGGCATAGCGCTCGCGCTCCTTGAGAATACCTGCCAGATTGAGGCGCGCCGCGCTGCTCTCCGGGGCCAGTTCCACGGCCCTTTCCAGTGCGGCAATCGCTTCGTGATGGCGGCCGGCCTTGTTGTGCAGAACGCCAAGTCTCGCGAGCGCTTCGGCAAAGTCCGGCTTCAATGCAATGGCGCACGAAAAGGCACCGAACGCATCATCGAGCCGCCCGAGCGCCTGCAGGGCGAGCGCGCGATTACAATGAAACTCGGCGACCTCCGGCTCGATCCCGATGGCGCGGTCATACGCCGCCAGCGCATCCTCGGAGCGCCCCTGCTCGTGAAGCAGGTTGCCGCGCCGGACATGGATCATGGCGATGCCGGGGTTCCGTTTCAGCGCCGCGTCAAAGGCCGCCAGAGCCTCGGCGGTCTTTCCTTGCTTGTGCAGGATGAAACCTTTCGCTCCGATTGCTTTCACAAGCTCGGGATCGAGACGCAGGGCGGCATCGCACACAGCGGCCGCCTCATCCAGACGGCCAAGAACAGCGAGGCTTTCCGCATGACCGGCATGTGCCGTGGCAAGCTCCGGGTCGAGTTTGACCGCGCGGCCAAAAGATCGTTCGGCAGCCTCGACGCGCCCCTTGCGCAGCATGATTTCGCCGAGCTGGCTGTGAGCTTCCGCCAGGCCGGGATCGAGCGCGATTGCCGCGCGGCACGCTTCGGCGGCGTCATCGTCGCGCTGCAACGCCATCAGGATCGATGCGGCCACGGACTGCATCTCCGCATCATCCGGCTGCAAGGCAAGAGGCCTTCGATCAGCTCCAGCGCCTTTTCGTTGCGTCCCCGCTCCTGCTCGATGACGGCGAGGTGGTGCAACACGGCGGGATCGCCGGCGGAATTGCTCAGCCGGGCATAGGCCGAACCGGCCTCGTCGAAACGCCGGGCCTGGAAATGCCTCGCAGCCACGATCCGCATGACGCGGTCGCCCGGCAGTTCTTCCGGGCCGGCCCTAGTGGGGTGCTTGCTCTTCACGTCAGCTCTATGGAAATTAACGAATCAGACCGGACACACGCATGAGTTGTACGCGCATTTTCGTCAAGGATCAAAAGCGAGCATACAACCGCGCCATTACGGCGGCGCGAGGCGGCAAATTCAGGGCATATTGTTGGGCAGGAGCGCCGTCCTGTTGGTACGGATGAAATCGCGAAGTGCGCGCGATGCTGCATCCAGTTCATGATCGGCGCGGTGAAGCAGATACCACTGGCGGACCAGCGGCAATCCGGGCATCGACAAGGCGATCAGACGCCGGTCGGCCAACTCGGCAAAGCATGTGTGCTGCGAAATGATGGCAAGGCCAAGTCCAGCCATGACGGCCTGCTTGATGGTCTCGTTGGTCCCCATTTCGACGATCTCGAAAGGGCGGCCATCGCCGATGCGCTCAAGAAACCGCGTCATGAGGCCGCGCGTGCCCGATCCGGGTTCGCGTGCGAGAAATGTCTCCCGGAGCAGATCCTCGGGCAGGATTTCGGGATCATTGACCAGCCGATGATCGGGCGGGCCGATCAGGATGTGCGGATGGTCGCCAAGGACCACGCGCTCCGTCTCGATATGGCCGGGCGGCCGCCCCATGATCAGCAGGTCGAACTCGCCGCGTTCGAGCCCGGCAATGACATCGCCGCGATTGCCGATTGAAAGCGTCACCTTGATGCCCGGAGAGGCGCGCCCGAAAGCCGCCACGATGGAGGGCGCAAAGTATTTTCCGGTGCTTACGACGCCCAGGACGACGCTACCCTCGGCCCCGGAATTGAGCGATTTCATGCGGCCCGAAGCCCGCCGGATGATCGTATCCATCTCGTCGGCGACGCGGATCAACTCGCGCCCGAGCGCGGTCGGAGCAACGCCGTCGGCATTGCGTTCGAGGATCGGACCGCCCGCCAATGATTCCAGTGTTTTCAAATGGGTCGTGATCGCAGGCGGTGTCACGGAGAGCTGCTGCGCCGCCTGAGTCACTGACCCCGTTTTCATGACGGCGGCGAAGGCCCGGAGCTGTTTGAGCGACAGACTTCGAAGGTCAGACATAGAAAAACTTAACACGACAAAGGTTTTTTATAATTTTCTTTTTGCCCCCTCCGGTCAACACTCATTTTAACGCGGTTCTTAAAATACTGCGGTCGGAGGAAGTAATGGCTGCAATCCGGACGGACGTGACTGCTGATCTGTCTTCGCGGCTGAGAACAATTGCCTCTCGCGATCCGATGCATGAAGCGCTCTGCCAGACAATCGAGTGTCTGGCGGCCGCAGCGATCCAGATCGAGGCGCTTGTCGGCCGGGGACCGCTTGCCGGACAACTCGGCGCCGATACGGGCGACGCCAACATCGACGGCGATGCACAAAAAGCGCTCGATGTGATCGCCAACGATGCGGTCGCTGCGGCGCTGCAATGTGCGCCCGTCGCCTACTATGCCTCCGAGGAAGAAAATGCGATTGTCACGCTGGCGGCCGACGCACCGTTCGCTGTAGCGGTCGATCCACTCGACGGCTCCTCGAATATCGACGTCAATGTCTCCATCGGCACCATCTTCTCGATATTCCCCAAGCACCCGGACGGAGCGACAGCCTCATTCCTGCGTCCCGTTTCCGAGCAAATTGCTGCGGGGTACGTCGTTTACGGTCCGCATACGGCATTGGTGCTGACCGTGGGCGATGGCGTGGACCTCTATATCCTCGATCGGACCGCGGGCCGTTTCCGGCTCGCCCGAGCGAACCTTTCGATTGCGCCCGATGCGAATGAATTCGCGATCAACGCCTCGAATTACCGCCATTGGCCGCCAGCGATCCGCACCTTCATCGATGATTGCCTCGAAGGTGCGGAAGGACCGCGCGGCAAGAATTTTAACATGCGCTGGGTCGCCTCGCTGGTTGCCGAAACGCACCGGATCTTCTGGCGCGGCGGCGTTTTCCTTTATCCCGAGGACCAGCGGCCCGGCTATGAGAAAGGCCGTCTGCGCCTCCTTTACGAAGCCGCGCCCATCGCCTTTCTTGCAGAGCAGGCGGGCGGCGGCGCAACGGATGGCGTGACCCGCATTCTCGACCGGGCAGCGAGCGAATTGCATGAGCGCACGCCCCTCGTTTTCGGCGCGGCGCGGAAGGTCGAGCGCATAGCGGCCTATCACACGGACCCTGCTTTCGTTCGCGACAAGTCGCCGCTATTCGGCCATCGCGGCCTCTTCCGCTCTTAGAGCAAGGTCCGATAAAATGGAAACCATTTCTCGGAAAAATCGAGCTTAAGCAAGCAGATACGGATCAGCATCGGCTCCATCTGACATGATCCCGATTCAGGAGAACGACAATGTCCGTCAATCATCCGATCATATCCGTTGTCGGCTCCTCCGGGGCCGGGACCAGCACCGTAAAACATGTCTTTGACCAGATCTTCCGGCGCGAGAATATCACGGCCGTGTCCATAGAGGGCGACGCGTTCCACCGCTACAACCGCGCCGAAATGAAGGCCGAAATCCTCCGGCGCGCGGAAGAGGGCGATCCGGCATTCAGCCATTTCTCAATCGAGGCCAATATTCTCGATGAACTCGAAGCGCAATTTCGCAGTTACGCCGACAGTGGCCGCGTCCGGTCGCGTCATTATGTTCACGATACGGATGAAGCCGAGCGTTACGGCACACCCGTAGGCAATTTCACCGAATGGTCGGAGACGGGCGAAGGCTCGGACCTCCTGTTCTATGAAGGCCTCCACGGCGCGGTCAAGACCGGCGGAATCGACATTGCCGGTCAGGCCGATCTGAAGATCGGCGTCGTACCGGTCATCAATCTGGAGTGGATCCAGAAGATCCATCGCGACCGTGGCTCACGCGGTTACAGCACGGAAGCCGTGACGGACACGATCCTCAGGCGAATGCATTCCTATGTGCATGTCATCTGCCCGCAATTCACGCAGACGGACATCAATTTCCAGCGTGTTCCGGTGGTCGATACGTCGAACCCGTTCATTGCACGCTGGATCCCGACGGCAGGCGAGTCGGTCGTGGTCATCCGCTTCCGGAACCCTCGCGGCATCGACTTTCCCTATCTCACCACGATGATCCACGGCTCCTGGATGAGCCGGGCAAATTCCATCGTGATCCCCGGCGACAAGCTGGATCTCGCCATGCAGCTCATTCTGACGCCGCTGATCATACGACTGGTCGAGCGGGGGCGCCGTGGCCGTGCGCAAGCCGATGGTTCCAAGCGTTCTCGCATCGAGACAGGAGAAACCCGATGACAGATACCGCAATCATGGAACCGGCTGCAAAAGCTTCAGGCGCATCGGTCCGCGACATGGCCAACGCGATCCGAGCGCTCGCCATGGATGCTGTCGAGGCGGCGAATTCGGGCCACCCGGGCCTGCCGATGGGCATGGCCGATGTGACGACCGAGCTGTTCACGAAATTTCTGAAGATCGATCCCTCCGTTCCGGCCTGGTCCGACCGGGACCGCTTCATACTTTCCGCCGGACACGGATCAATGCTGCAATATGCGCTGCATTATCTGCTCGGCTGCGCCGACATGCCTATCGAGGAGTTGAAGCGATTTCGTCAGCTCGGCTCGCGGACGGCGGGACATCCGGAATACGGCCATGCCGCCGGGATCGAGACGACGACCGGACCGCTCGGTCAGGGGCTGGCGAATGCGGTCGGCATGGCTCTCGCAGAGCGCGTCCTTAACGCCCGCTTCGGCGACGAGTTGGTCGATCACCGGACATGGGTGATTGCAGGCGATGGCTGCCTGATGGAGGGCATCAGCCACGAAGCGATCGACCTCGCCGGCCATCTCGGTCTCGGACGGCTGAACGTCTTGTGGGACGACAACCGTATCTCCATCGACGGGCCGACATCGCTGGCAACGTCCACGGATCAGATGACGCGTTTCGCCGCCAGCGGCTGGCATGTGATCGGTGTTGACGGGCATGATCCGGAGCAGCTCGAAGGCGCGCTCGCCGAGGCGCGAGGCCACGCGCAGCCATCGCTTGTCGCCTGCCGCACCATCATCGGTTACGGCGCACCAAACAAGCAAGGCACTCATGACGTTCACGGAGCACCGCTCGGTAGCGACGAAGTTGCGGCGGCGCGCGCTCAACTTGGCTGGGATGCCGCGCCTTTTGAAATCCCGGAACCGATCCTTTCGGCATGGCGGGCCATACCGGAGGGCGCGGCAAAAGCGCGGGCGGATTGGGAAGCGCGGCTCGCACGCAGCGCTCGTCGTATCGCGTTCGAGGCGGCAATGGATGGAGAGATCCCGGCTGGCGAACTCTCGACATGGATCAGGGCGCTGAAGTCCGCCTATGCCTCCGAAAAGCCGAAAATGGCGACGCGCGTTGCAAGTCAGAAGGCGCTCGAAGTCATCAACGCATCGGTCCCGACGATGTTTGGCGGATCGGCGGACCTGACGGGCTCGAACAACACGCGCACGCCGGACATGAAGGAGGTTGCCCCGGAGGTCTATCGCGCCGACTACGTCCATTATGGCGTGCGCGAGCACGGCATGGCGGCGGCGATGAACGGCATCGCGCTGCATGGCGGGCTGGTGCCCTATGGCGGCACGTTCCTCGTCTTTTCCGATTACGCACGGCCTGCGATCAGGCTGTCCGCCCTGATGCGCCAGCGCGTCATCTATGTCATGACGCACGATTCCATCGGGCTTGGCGAAGACGGGCCGACGCATCAGCCGGTCGAGCATCTGGCGGCCCTGCGCGCCATTCCCAATCTGGCCGTCTTCCGGCCTGCCGATGCGGTGGAGACCGCCGAAGCATGGGAAGCGGCCCTTTCGCTCCGGGAAACGCCATCGCTGCTCTGCCTGTCGCGGCAGGGGCTGCCAACGGTCCGCCTCCGCCATATCGAGGAGAACATGACGGCAAAAGGCGGTTATGTCCTGCGCGAGGCAACGGGCAGCCGTGATGTCACCCTGCTCGCGACCGGCTCGGAGGTCGAGATCGCGCTGGCCGCTGCCGAGAAGCTTGCGAGCGAAGGCGTCAAGGCCGCCGTCGTCTCGCTGCCCTGCTGGATGCTGTTAGAAAATCAGTCGGCGGACTATCAATCTGAGGTGCTCGGGACTGCGCCACGCGTCGCCGTGGAAGCCGCCGTTCGCTTCGGCTGGGAGCGCTGGATCGGAGAGACGGGCGCATTCGTTGGCATGGACGGCTTCGGCGCCTCTGCTCCGGCAGGCGATCTTTACCGGCATTTCGGAATAACGGCGGATTTGGTCGCTGACGCGGCTCGATTTGTGATCGAAAAACAGGGAGGAGCATAGAATGGCCCGCATCACACTGAGACAGCTTCTGGATCACGCAGCCGAGCACAGCTATGGCGTTCCTGCGTTCAACATCAACAACATGGAGCAGGGGCTCGCCATTCTGGAAGCCGCAAAGGCGACCGACAGTCCGGTGATCATTCAGGCATCGCGCGGCGCACGCAACTATGCGGGCGACCTGATGCTCGGCAAGATCGTCGAGGGGCTGGAGCTGATGTTTCCCGACATCCCGATCTGCCTGCATCAGGACCACGGCAATGATGTCGCGACATGCCTGTCCGCCATCCAGCACGGCTACACTTCCGTCATGATGGACGGCTCGCTCAGGGCGGACGCAAAGACGCCTGCGGATTATGACTATAACGTCGCTATTACAGGAGAAGTCTCGCGCCTCGCGCATCTGGTCGGCGCTTCGGTCGAGGGTGAACTCGGCTGTCTCGGCTCGCTGGAGACCGGCGAAGGCGAGGCGGAAGACGGCCACGGCGCGGAAGGCAAGCTCTCGAAGGAGCAGCTTCTGACCGATCCGGACGAGGCGATGCGCTTCGTCGCGGCAACGAAGGTCGATGCGCTGGCCGTCGCTATCGGCACCAGCCACGGCGCGTACAAATTCACCCGCAAGCCGACCGGCGACATTCTTGCGATGGATGTGATCGAGAAGATCCACGCGAGGCTGCCGAACACGCATATCGTCATGCACGGATCGTCCTCGGTGCCGGAAGAGTGGCAGGAAGTGTTCAACGCCAATGGCGGCGAGATGCGCGAGACTTATGGCGTTCCCGTCGAGGAGATCGTGCGCGGCATAAAGTACGGTGTACGGAAGGTCAACATCGACACGGACCTCCGTCTTGCCGGATCGGCCGAATTCCGCCGCGTTGCGTCAACGTCGAAATCCGAATTCGACCCTCGCAAATTCCTCAAACCAGCGATGACCGCCATGAGCAAGGTCTGCCGCGAGCGCTTTGAAGCTTTCGGCACGGCGGGCAACGCATCGAAAATCAAGACCGTTCCGCTCGCCGAGATGGCGAAGCGCTACGCCTCCGGCTCTCTCGACCCGAACGTCACAATATCGGCCGCTGCCTGAAGAGGCGGCTCTCGCTCAAGACCGAAAGGAAACGTCATGTTGGATCAAGCTCAGAAGACAGTCTCGGGAGCAGACCGCTACAAGGCGGGCGTGCTCGAATACAAGAAGATGGGCTATTGGGAGCCCGACTACGAACCCAAGGATACGGACATCATCGCGCTGTTCCGGATCACGCCGCAGGATGGCGTCGATCCGATCGAAGCCGCCGCCGCCGTTGCGGGCGAAAGCTCCACGGCCACATGGACGGTCGTTTGGACGGACCGGCTGACGGCCTGCGAGAAATACCGCGCCAAGGCCTACCGCGTCGATCCTGTTCCAAATGCGGAGGGTCAGTATTTCGCCTATATCGCCTACGATCTCGACCTGTTCGAGTCCGGCTCCATCGCAAATCTGACCGCGTCGATCATCGGCAACGTTTTCGGCTTCAAGCCGCTCAAGGGCCTTCGCCTTGAGGATATGCGCCTGCCGGTCGCCTATGTGAAGACGTTTCAGGGACCGGCCACCGGCATCGTCGTGGAACGCGAGCGGCTGAACTGTTACGGCCGTCCGCTGCTCGGGGCAACCGTGAAGCCGAAGCTCGGCCTTTCGGGGCGCAATTACGGCCGCGTGGTATACGAAGCGCTGAAGGGCGGTCTCGATTTCACCAAGGACGACGAGAACATCAACTCGCAACCCTTCATGCACTGGCGGGACCGCTATCTGTACTGCATGGAGGCGGTCAACCGCGCCATGGCGGCGACCGGCGAGGTCAAGGGCACCTATCTGAACGTCACCGCCGGGACGATGGAGGACATGTATGAGCGCGCCGAATTCGCGAAGGATCTCGGCTCGGTGATCATCATGATCGACCTGGTGATCGGCTACACCGCCATCCAGTCCATAGCGAAATGGGCGCGCAGGAACGACATGATCCTGCACCTCCACCGCGCCGGGCATTCGACCTATACGCGGCAGAAGAACCATGGCGTCAGCTTCCGCGTGATCGCCAAATGGATGCGGCTGGCGGGCGTCGATCATATCCATGCGGGGACCGTCGTCGGCAAGCTTGAGGGCGATCCGCTCACGACGCGCGGCTATTACGACATCTGCCGCGAGGAAAAGAACCCGCTGTCGCTCGAAACCGGGATCTTCTTCGATCAGGACTGGGCTTCGCTCAACAAGATGATGCCGGTTGCGTCCGGCGGCATTCACGCCGGTCAGATGCATCAGCTTCTGGAGCATCTCGGCGAGGACGTCGTGCTGCAGTTCGGCGGCGGCACCATCGGCCATCCGCACGGCATCGAGGCGGGCGCGACGGCCAACCGCGTGGCGCTGGAAGCGATGATCTT
>JBHJOB010000103.1:0-78504 GCA_050330195.1 Rhodomicrobiaceae bacterium
CGGAATGGCGGCGGGAATTACAAGGGAAGCTGAGGCGGGAGCGAAAGGAATGGCATGTTCGTGGCAGTCGCCTCATTCGGCGTCAGCGTTTTGGGGAAAAAGAATGGCGATTGGCGGGACGCCCTCGATATAGGGGAGACCGAAAGCCTCAAGCTGTTTCCAGCTCTCACGGTTCGCCGGCTTGATCAGCAATTCGATCCGGTCTCGGGACAAGGCACGGCCGGTCAGGTCACGCTGCTTCCCCTTCAACCTGCGCGAACGCTGAGGCGACGTCTGAAGGGTGAAACCGGCAAGCACATCGGCGCGTGTGACAGGCGCAACTTGCTCGATCCATGCCGCGCCTTGGGACGCGCCCGCCATGCACGGTTGCGCGTTGACGGGCATGGACGCAAGAAGCAATGCCGCAAGGCATAAAGAACGCATAACAAACTCCCGGCTGACGCAGCAGCCGCTTCATCCGGGAGGGATGCCATTCGCGCGCCGCTAATATTGCGTAATCGTCACGCCGCCACCGGATCCGTGCTGCTCGACCATCAGTCCGCCGACGGAGCCAGACTGGTCGATGACGTAGCTATTATTATCACCGAACTGATTAAGGACTGCTTTCTTGCCGGCGCCTTTCTGCATGATCACGCCGTCATTACTATCGCCGTCCTGCATGATCTCCGCGCTGTGATCGTCGCCGTCCTGGTCAATGCCCGCGACATTGTTGTCGCCATCTTGTTTGATGGACGCCGTATTGGTGAGGCCCGATCCGTCCTGCATGATCGTTGCGGCATTCGTGGAACCGCCTTGCAGGATGGTTGCGGAATTGATGCCGTTGAGGCCGGTCTGGGTGATCAGCGCTTCGTGGTCTGAGCCGGTTTGTATGATCTTCGCGCTATTTTTGACAGGCGCGCCGCCCTGGACGACTGTGGCGCTGTTGCCGAAGCCCCCCTGCTCGATGGATGCTTCGTTCAAAGCGTCCGAGCCGCCCTGGGTCACAATCGCGCGGTGTTCGTCACCGACCTGATCAATTATCGCAATGTTCCCATCAGCCCAAGCTTGAGCGCTCGAGAGTGGAAATGGCAGTAAAGCTATCAATGCGAGCAATTTCGGATTCATTATTGTCACCAATAAGCGTCAGTGAAATCGGGAAAAATAAAAGTGATGGGCAGCAGATGCCGCCCATCCTCTTAGATATGAAAAATCAATCAGTTTTGGGTTACAGTCGCAACGAGATTGTTGCCATTCGACTGCGTTACAGAGGACAAATTCGTAAGGTCTGTGCCACCTTGCGAAATCGTTACTGTTGAGTTGTTCGCACCGATCTGGAAAACATCAGACGTGTTCTGGTTGCCATCACCGTCCTGCGTAACCGTGATGGTTGAACCATCGCCGTGTTGCACGATTTCCGAGTCATTCGTGTTATCGATACCATCCTGAATCACTATGACGGTCGAACCAATGCCGTCCTGGTCTACCGTAGACCAGTTGGTGTCATTTGTGCCGCCTGCGCCGAGCTGAGTGACGCTGACGTCAGAGCCATTGCCTTGCTGGATGATGTCAGAAGTGTTGTCCAGATCGATGCCGCCCTGAACAACAGTTGACTTGAGCGCTGTCCCATTCTGGTCAATTGTGGAAATATTGATATTGTCGATGCCGCTTTGGCTTACATTGATGTTTTCATCGCCGACGGCCGTCGGGTTAGGGCTTACGCCGTTGCCAACCTGGGTGATGTGCGATGTGTTCATGTTGCCTAAGCCGGCTTGTTCGACGCGCGCAGTAAGATCTTCACCATCCTGGCCGAATTTGACGAACTCGTTGTTGCTGTCGACTTCGCCAATGCGTGAGGTATTCGTATTGTTCCCGCCGCGCTGAATAACATGGACTTGGTTGGTGCTGTTAACACCGCCGATGCCCCTTTGAACAATCTGGGAATCGTTAGCTTGTGACGTACCAAAACCGCCCTGATCGACAGTGGCACTTGCGTTTTTACCTGCCTGCAATATATTTGACTGGTTATCATTATTGACTGCATTGAAAATTGGAGGAGCTGAAATCACACCCTGATTTACAGTCGCAGTCAGGTTATTACCTTCTCCTGTTACTGTGCTTTTACGCTGCATGATAACGGAAGTATTGGTATTCCCGCCGGCCTGAGACTGAGTAACCGTCGCAGTTGAATTGTTCACATCAATCTGGTCGATCGTGGAATCGTTGTCGGCGGCGTAGGCAGACGAAGCTGCCATCAGCGCGGCCAGGGATACAGCCAATGAAAGTTTCTTCATGTTTTTCTCCATAAGATAAGGTAAACTTGAAAAGTACGCTTTGAGAGGGCTTCATGGGCCCTTTCCTTCCGAGTAGCGGCCATTCCCATCAGCAAAATCGGATGGCCGCTGCTCCTTCCCCGCTCCTTGAGCGGGAAATCTGTTCACGCTTGTCACGCATCTCTTGCCGGACTTGCTGTCCAGGTCCGCGAAGCTACTTCTTCGTTGTCAGATGCTCGTGTCTTTCGAAAACCGTCAGCCCCACCGCAGTTGCCACCGGACGCCGTTCCACCACGGAGGTCGCCCACGAATTTTGCGAGGCTTTTCCGGCCGATGCGACCATGCGAGCACGCTCGGGCGCCCTGACCGGCAAGTCGATAACGGTCGTCCGAGAAATTTCAGGCAAAGCAGCCGTCGTCAGCTGTTCTTCTTCGCTGCTCTTGCCGTCCGGCGCCGATTTTCCGCTTGCGTAACGGCGCGGGCTGGCGCCTGCCTTGTGCGCGCCGATCAGATCGTTCTGGGCGGCCTTGTCAGAAAATGACCAGATGCCTTGTTCCGCGCCCTCCACGATGATCGTGTAGACGGCCTTTTCGATCGCCTGCTGCACGGCGAGTTGATCCGGCTCGTTCTTGGTGATGCCCGCTTCGGCTTCGAGGATCTTGTCCACGGCGACAAATTTGAAGACGCCGCCCTGAACCGCGACGGAGGCGATTGATTTATGCGTGGTCACGGAGGCGAGCACTTCGCCGGTCTTTGTACTGACGGCGCGCAGATAGATGGTGATCGTATCCAGCCGGTATTTCATGTCGCCGCCAATGCCAAGCAACCGCGCTCCAACACCGCCCGTTTCGATATTGCTGTCAAAGCCGATGATGCCGCCCTCGAAGATGATGGCGGCATAGACCAGCGGTGGCAGAACCTTCGGATTAACGCCTTTCTCGCCGAGATAGGTCATGCGCATCTGCGTTATGATGCTGCGCTCTTTCAGCAGATTGTCGATCTTTTCGCGCTCGACGACCTTGAACCAGCTCCCGCCGCCAACATCCTGCAGCGCCTTGATCAGGATCGACGTTGCGCCTTGAGTCACCGCACGGGAGAGCGTTTGGGTCGCTACGGTTGGCTTGAACTGGCCGGTCTGGTCCGAATAATCGTAAACGGCCACGGGAACCTGGGTGGACGGGGGCGGAAGGTCACGCAGGCTCTGATTAACTTCCGTGACGGGATTGACGACCGGTGGCAGAATTCCCGCCGATAGCTTGTCTGTCGCCGCGCTGCTGGAGCAGCCGGCCAGACCGAGCCCGGCGCTGGCTATGAGGGCGCTCATCAGCACGAACTTCTTTAGCGATGGCGCTGTCCCAAGACGAAATTGAATAGCAGTGGGCAAGCTTATTGGCATCGTCAGCCTCAACCGTTGGCGCGAAACATGATTGGATCGAAAAGCTTCGAGGTCGACGAGCTATGGCGTGACCAAAGTGGGGATAGCGATGACCGTCACCTGCCCGGTGGAGAAATCTGTTACGGTCAAATTGATTTCCGTTCCCGTATTGACGAAAGTAATTTGCTGGTTATCGAAAACAATTGTCCCATTCGGTTGTGCATTCTCGCCAAAAATGGCTTCTGATACTTGTGAGGCCAGCGATGAATAAAGCCGAGATTGCAGCATGCTAATAAACCGCTCGGAATCCGATTGGGACTTGGCGCTGGAATTTTCCTTGAATTGCTTTTGTGTCGTGGCAAGGCTTTGAAGATGGGTCGAATTCAAATAATGACCGCCGAACGATGGATTGATCGGTGTATAGACAAGATCGGATCCAATAACAGTGTTCACTTGGGCAAAACAAAACGCACTAAAAAATATGAACGCCTTTTTCATACTTTAACTGTCCCAAAATATAAATTGCGATAATAAAAAGTCTGGATTTTGACCCCCGGATATCTGTCTCATAGGAGGCGGATATTTGCCTAAGCGAGGCGAACCACTCTTTCGGCTGGACCACGCAATTGCTAACAGGAGGTAAATGGCCGGTCAATATCAACCTGAAGTTGTTAATCTGTTGGTGAAAATCTGTGGTTGTTCTGCATCAGAGTAACCACACGGTTCAAGGCGCCGCCTACACATTCGCCATGACGATGATGAGGATAACCAGAAGAACGTTCAGCTGTTCCGAGACGGAGGCGTGCCCGAGAGGGACCCGCTGATGGTACTCCTTCACGACTTTCGTGATGGGCTCCGGCGGCGGCATTGTGCCGTAGGCCGGATTGCCCCGAACCCAGCGCCAGACGAGGCCCACGCCGTAGCGGCCGTAGCGCAGCATGGAGAGCGAGCCGAGGGCGAAGCTTCGATGGCGCAGGACGAAGCCGAGCCAGACGACGATGCCGATCCAGACGACGGTCGAGAGCAGGTCGCTGAGGACGAACCAGACGATGCTCCAGAGAATGCCGAAGATGAAGCTGAATATCGTCCAGAGAATGGAGAAAAATTCGGCCATCTGACGCAATCCCGATTGAGGCGGCTGGAGCCACGGCTTGATTGTTGTTGTGCGCGGTGATGCCGTCAGGACTGCATGAGCAATTTAACCGGTCTGATCGCGTGGGACAGAACCCAACCCTGCAGAACGCTCCTCCCGTTCGCGCCTATGAATGATAATGATCGAGTTGCTCCGGCGTTCCAAGACCTGAAATCATGGCGGGTCCGTGGGACACTAGATCAGGATCATTTCTCATGGAAACGATCCTGATCTGCATCTGTTGGTTCAAGCTCGATTTTTCCGAGAAATGGGGTCCATTTTATCGGATCTCTCTCAACCCTGCCAGAAACGCTCGCCACCCGCCCAGTTCGGAAACGTCCTCCGCATCCGCAGTGGGCGCCGCCTCGACAAGAAATCCTTTCGGCGCGGTCCCATCGGCCAGTTGCAGCGTACCGATGGACAGCGGCGCGGGAATGTCAGCCAGAAATGAGCCGACAGCCTCGTTCGGCAATGCCCAGACTTCCAGCTCGATTGACACGCCTTCTCCGTCAGCCACCTGCAACAGCCCCGGCCTTCTCGGTTCGCCGCCCGGCAGGGCAAACAGCCGGTAGGATGGCTGTGTCGCCGCCTTGCGCAGGAAGATGCCGCCTCGCGAGGTAAGCTGCTCATTGAGCGGCAGTCCCGACATATGCGCGCCGACCACGGCAAGCTCCATGAAGCCATCCGGCGCAGCCTCAGGACGCCGCGGAGCAGTGGGCACAGCCTTGCCGGTCGCCCCCCGCGTTACGCCGGAGGCTTCATGGAGGCGCTCGCCAAACCCGGCGAGCAGACCATCCCGCCCGCGCGGGGCGATCAGCGTCAGCCCGGCGGGACGGCCATCCCCCCGATAGACGCAGGGGACAGCCAGCGCGCAGAGATCGAGGAGATTGACGAAATTGGTGTAGGTGCCGAAACGCGAATTGGTCAGGATCGGCTCGGCCTCGACTTCGGCCACGGTATAGACCGTGGGGATGCTGGGAACGGCGAGCATGTCGATGGTCTGCCAGACGCTTTCTGTCATGCGGCGGCGTTCGGCAAGCTTGTAGAGCCCCGCGAAAGTATCGGCGGCTGTGATTTTCGCGGCGGGTTCGATAATGGCGCGCGTCACGGGGTGGAGGGCCTCGGGCTTTGCCGCGATGAATTCGCGGATCGCCTGATAGCGTTCGGCAACCCAGGGGCCGGTGTAGAGCAGGGCGGCGACGTCGTAGAACGGCGTCAGGTCGGTCTCGATCAACTCCGCGCCGTGCTCTCGCAGCGCCGCCAGATGCGCCTCGAATGCCTGCGCGGCGTATTCGTCACCGAAGAACTCGCGGCTCCGCTGATCGGGTACGCCAACGCGAAGGACCGGCGGGGTCGCGAGCGATCCGGGATGGACCGGCCGCGAAAAAGCATCTTCGGCGTCAGGTTCGGCCATGACATCGAATGCGCGCCACGCATCGTCGAGCGTCGTCGCGAAAATCGAGACGCAGTCCAGCGTGCGGCAGGCAGGGACGACGCCGCGCGCCGAGATCGCGCCAAGGCTGGGCTTCAGGCCGACAATATTGTTGAGCGCGGCGGGCACGCGGCCCGACCCTGCCGTATCGGTTCCAAGCGCAAAGCTGACGATGCCCTGCGATACGGCCACGGCCGATCCTGACGACGAGCCGCCAGGGACCAATTCGGGGTCAACGGCGTTGAGCGGCGGCCTGTAAGGCGAGCGCATGCCGACAAGCCCCGTTGCGAACTGGTCGAGATTGGTCTTGCCGATCAGGATGGCTCCCGCATTCAGCAGCAGATCGACGCAAATCGCGTTCTTTTCAGCCGTATAAGCGTAATCTGGACAGGCAGCTGTCGTGACCATTCCGGCCACGTCGATATTGTCCTTGACCGCGAAAGGCACGCCCCAGAGCGGTTTGCCGACCGGATCGAACGCGCCAAGATCGGCGGCGGCTTCCCTCGCTGCGCCCTTGTCGATCAGCGTGATGAAGATCCCCGGATCGCCGACCACCTCGATGCGGGCATGGACTGCGTCGACCATATCGGACGGGCTGCGGCCCGAAGCGTAGGCGGCATGAAGGCTGGAAATTGTCAGGTCGATCTCGCTCATCGGTGCTCTTTGCGTTTCCTGTTTTCGTTTCTTGCCTCTCCCGGAAGAGAGGTCGGCATTGGGTCGTCAAACCGGCGGATGCGGCGCGGCGGCGATCAATTCACGCGTATAGTCCTGCGCCGGCGCGTCCATGACGGCTTCGGTCGGTCCTTCCTCGATGATGCGCCCTCCCTTCATCACGATGATCCGGTCACAGAGCAGGCGGACAACCTGCAGGTCGTGGCTGACGAACAGATAGCTCATGCCAAGATCGCGCTTCAGGTCGACCAGCAGATTGAGCACGACGGCCTGCACGGAAACATCGAGCGCGGCAGTCGGCTCATCCAGAATAAGCAGGCGCGGATCGAGCGCAATAGCGCGCGCAATGCCAACACGCGCTTTCTGTCCGCCCGAAAGCTGGTGCGGGAAGCGGTCGAGCAGGTCGCGCGGCAGGCCGACACGGTCCGCAAGCTGCTCGGCCTTGGTGCGCACCTCGTCGCCGCCGCGCATCCCGGCGAGCCGGTAAAGCGGGTCGGCGATGGAGCGAAAGGCGGTGAAACGCGGATTGAGGCTGTCCGTCGGGTCCTGAAAGACCATCTGCAGACGCGGGCGCGCGGGATCGTGGGCGAAGCTTTTTGCCGGGACTTGCGCGATGTCGCGGTCTTCGAATTCGATACTGCCGGAGGTTGCGTCGAGCAGACGCATAACCATGGAGGAGGTCGTGGACTTACCACAGCCGGACTCGCCGACAAGGCCGAGGCACTCGCCTGCGCCCACGGAAAAGCTGATGCCATCGACGGCGCGGAAAACCGGCGGTTTTTCCGCGTCGCCGGACGCTTTTTTCTTCCAGAAGGCCAGCGGGTTCGCCGATCCGTTCGCCATCGGAAATTCCTTTACCAGATCCTTCACCTGCAGGATCGGCGGCGCGTTGCCGGCAACT
Organism: Rhodomicrobiaceae bacterium; assembly: GCA_050330195.1. GTDB lineage: Bacteria > Pseudomonadota > Alphaproteobacteria > Rhizobiales > Rhodomicrobiaceae > JAHQVI01. The sequence goes on from JBHJOB010000103.1 coordinate 7,762, forward strand.
CTGTTCGTCCGTTCACGGGCCAAAGCGTCCGCTTCAAGGCCCTCCGCATCCTCCGGCAGCAGATCCCGGATTTCGATGCCGGGGCGCGGCGTCGCCCGCATCAGCCGCTTCGTGTAAGGATGCTCAGGCGCGCGGAAAATCGTCTCGGCGCGCGCATTTTCCACGACCCTGCCTTGCTCCATCACCAGCACCTTGTCGCAATAGGCGCTGGCCAGCCCGAGATCATGCGTGATCAAAATGGTGGACATGCCGCGCTCGCGCGTCAACTCGACGACGAGATCCATGATCGCCTTTTGCGTGGTCACATCGAGGCCCGTTGTCGGCTCGTCGGCAATCAGCAGGCGCGGACGGCAGGCGAGTGCGATGGCGATGACGATGCGCTGGCACATGCCGCCAGACAGCTCGAACGGATAGGAGTCGTAGCGCGCTTCGGGCTGGTTGATCCTGACCAGCCGCAACAGGTCGATGGCCTTTTGTTTCGCATCGCCGCGCACAGCCTGCGAATGTTCGATCAGGACGTCCTCGATCTGGCGGCCGACCTTGCGGATCGGATTGAGCGCGGCGCGCGGGTTCTGGAAGATCATCGAGATTTCCCGGCCGCGAATGTCGCGCATCTCGCGTTCTTTCGCGGCGATCAAGTCAATGCCGCTGAAATGGACCGAACCGCCGGCGACGCGGCCCGCCCGGTCAAGAATCCGCATCAGGGCGTAGGATGTTACCGATTTGCCCGATCCGGATTCGCCGACAATGCCGACCGTTTCGCCCTTGGTCACTTGCAGATCGACCGATTTGACGGCGGTGACGGTCCCGCCGCGTGTCGCGAATTCGACGACGAGATCGCGGACATCGAGAAGCGGAGGCTGGGTGGTGGTCATGACTGCACTCCTGGGGCTGACGGTGTCGCTCCCTCTCCTGTCGGGAGAGGGTTGGGGTGAGGGGTGAAAGAATTTCGTCACGTGTTGTCTCCCCTCACCCGCCGCTTCGCGTCGACCTCTCCCTGAGGGAGAGGTAACGTCAGGCCGAACAACTCGCTCTTGTTCATTAACTCGCCCTCATATGCGCCGCTGCGGATCGACGATGTCGCGCAGACCGTCACCCAGTAGGTTGAAAGTGAACACGGCGAGCATCAGCGCCGCGCCGGGAAACAGCGCCATCCACCATTCGCCGGATATGATGTAATTCGCGCCCTCGGCAACCATGATGCCCCATTCCGGGGTAGGCGGACGAACGCCGAGTCCGATGAAGGACAGGCCCGCCGCGTTGAGGATCGCCCAGCCCATGTTGAGCGAAAGCTGCACCATCATCGGCGGCAGGGCGTTCGGGAAAATATGCAGCCACAATACGCGCATGTCGCCATTGCCGGAAAGCCGCGCGGCCTGAACGAAACCGGCATTGCGGCGGATATTGACCTCGGCGCGCGACATGCGGGCATAGAAGGGCAGATTGATGATGGCGGTGGCGTAAACGATGTTCTCGATGGTGTTGCCAAGCGCCGCGACGATGCCCATCGCGAGGACGAAAAGCGGGAAGGCCATGATGGTATCGACCAGCCTGCCGACGAGCCGGTCGGTCCAGCCGCCGAAATGCCCGGCCATGGAGCCGAGAAACGATCCGACGACGAATGACAGCGCCACGGCGGCAACCGAGATCATCAGGTCGAGCCGCGCGGCGACGATCACGCGCGAAAACACGTCGCGGCCGAGCTGGTCCGTGCCGAACCAGTGCGCCCAGTTCGGCGGCTGGAGAGCAGCATTGGCATCCGTGGCAAGCGGATCGTATGGCGCGATATAGGGGCCGAAAATGGCCGTGAACAGGATCAGCGCAAAGAGGCAGAAAGCCAGAAGCGTGATCGGGTTCGAGGTGAGCACGAATGCCGCGTGCGACAGCAGCCCGCGTCTGGCTGGCGGGGCGGCTTGCGTGACACTTGCGTCCTGCATGGCCATGTCAGTCCTCCATTCCAACGCGCGGGTCGATCAGCGTATAGGCCATGTCGATCACCAGATTGAGCAGTACAAAGAGGATTGCCATCGCCAGCACGAAGCCCTGCACGGCGGCATAGTCGGAAACGACAAGCGCCTCGATGGCGTAGGAACCGATGCCGGGCCAGGCGAAGACTTTCTCGACGAGGACATTCGCGCCGAGCGTGAAGGAGAACACCATGCCGAGCGTCGTGATGACGGGCAACAGCGCGTTGCGGAAGGCGTATGTGTAGAGCACTTTCCGTCCGGACAATCCGGCCGCGCGGGCGGTGCGGACGAAATCGGAGCCGAGCACCTGAAGCATGGAGGCGCGTGTCATGCGGGCGAGCGGGGCCAGCGTGAACAGCGCCAGCGTAATGGCGGGCAGCAAGAGCTGAGTCAGTGCGGCCCAGAAGGTCTCCAGATCCCCGGCAATCAGCGAATCCACGGTGTAGAAACCCGTCACATGCGGCGGCGACAGGAACATGATGTTCAGCCGTCCGATGGGCGCCGGCGCTATGTTGAGCAGATAATAGAAGACATAGATCAGCGCGAGTCCGGTAAAGAATGTCGGCAGGCTGACGCCGGCGGTGGTGATGAAGCGGCAGGCATGGTCGATCCAGCTATTGGGCCGTGTCGCGGCGAGAATGCCGAGTGGAACAGCGACCGAGACGGAAATCAGCAGGGCGAAGATCGTCAGCTCCAGCGAAGCGGGCAGCCGCGCGATCAGCTCCTGCACGACCGGCTGGCCCGTCGAAATGGATTGCCCGAGATCGCCGGTCGCCAGATCGCCGAGGTAGTAGAAGAACTGCACCGGCAATGAGCGGTCCAGTCCAAGCTCGCGGCGGATTTCCTCGATGGAGGCGGCATCTGCAGCGGGGCCGGCAAAATAGGCCGCCGGATCGCCGGGAAGCGCCCGCGTGAGCAGGAAAGTGACGATGATGATGCCGATCAGCGCGGGGATGGCTTGCGCCAGACGCCCCCCGATGATGGCAAGCTTACCCCGCTTCTGCATTGGCATGACCTCTCAAGATGAGTAGTGCGCCTCGTCAAACCTTATGGAGCGATGGGCCGGCGCGGACGAATCGCCTGCTCCGGCGTCACCGCTCCACCCCGCTATCAGCTCGTCACGATCTTCATCAGGCGTGCGTCAGGCTGGCGATGAAACCATGTCGTATAGCCGTCCACATCCTTGCGCATGGCACTGTCGAGATAAGGCTGCCAGAGCGGAATGCGCGGCACCTCGTCGAACGCGATCGTCAGCATGCGCTTGATTTTCGGCTCGTAGTCCGGATTCTCCGCGCCGATATGCAGCGTCTCATCGACGAGCCTGGCGATTTCCGGATTGTCATAGTTGGAGGCGTTGAACAGGTTGCCCTTGATGTAGGCCCAGAAGAAATAATAGTCGGGCGTATCGAGCCATCCGCCGAAATTTTCCAGCAGCAGCGGCAGCTTCTTCTCGACAAGCGCAACGGTCCGCCAGTTCGCGCCGGGGATCTTGTCGATGGTCGCCTTGATGCCGACCTTTGCCAGCCCTTCCTGAATCAGCAGCGCGGCAGGTTCGGCCCAGGCGCTCGCACCGAGGTCGAAGGACAGCGGGACTTCGAAGCCGTCCTTGTAATCGGTCTGGGCGAGCAACTCCTTCGCCTTGTCGTAATCGGTCGCGTAAGGGAAGGGTTGCGGCCACGACATGTCCGCCGGCTCGGCGGATGCGCCGCCCCACATGGGCTTGCCGCGTCCATACGCAGCCTGCTCGAAAAGCTGCTCATAAGGCAGCGCCCACGCCACCGCCTGCCGGACGCGCTTGTCCTTGAACGGCTCGAAAACCAGATTTGGGCAAAGCACATGCAGGCAGTTCGCAATCGGCGCGCCGACGACTTCCGCCGTGCCCTTCTCCTTGATTTCCTTCGCATCCTTTGAGGGGATGTCGAACGCAATGTGGATGTCACCCCGCTCGATGAGGGCGCGGCTCGTCGCGGTGCTCGGAATTTCGCGGATGATCACGCGGCGGATGGCCGGCAGCGGTCCGCCCTTCCAGTCATCATTGCGCTCATAGACAAGCTGCTGGCCCGGATCCCAGCGGGCGACCTTGTAAGCGCCCGAACCGGCGGCCGTGCGGTGGAAATATTCAGTGGCCCACGGATCTTTTTCGGTGGCGTTCTCCTTGCCCACCTTGGAGTTGAGGACAAATGGCACGGGAACGGCAAGGTCCGGCAGGGTCAGCTTCGACGGCTGCAGAAAGGTGATCTTGAAGGTTTTCTCGTCAACGACCTCGAACTGCTCCGGATTGACGAGCAATCCGGCCTTCATCTGAACTGTCGCGAAGCCGCCAACCGAGACGGCGCGGTCGAAGGACCATTTCACATCCTCGGCGGTCACAGGCGTCCCGTCCCAGAATGTCGCGTCGGGTTTCAGCTTGAAAGTCGCGGACATTCCGTCTGCGGCCACTTCCCAGCTTTCCGCGAGTTCGCCTTCGAGCTTCTCGTAGTCATCAACGACCGCGCCGTCCTCCAGAGTCTTGGTGCCGAAACGGAGCAGCCGGTCGTAGATATTGACCGTGACCTGATAGCTCGGACGATTGGTGCCTGTCCGGTGCAGGTCGAGACTGTTGATCGTATTGCCGATGGCGATGACGGCGGTGTCCGCGGTCTGCGCCCATGCGGCGGAGTGTTTCAAAAACGGGAGCAGTCCGGCGCTGACGCCAAGCGCTCCGGCCCCTTGCAGAAATGTACGGCGGTCCATGAGTGGCGGCCCTTTCGTTCGTTGCCCCAACATGCACAGAACTCGTGCATGCAAGACTGTATGCACGAAGCGGGCCAGTTTTCTGATTTAGGAGAACTTCCTGTAAACACTACGTTTTTCTGTTAAGTAAGCGCACGAAATCTCGCCGCAGAAAGCGGCAAGTTGGTGGATTTTGATAGCGATTTAGGCAGGACGGCATTTGCCTCCAGTGAGGCAACCAGCCGATATGGGAACGGCTTTAGATCCAGCCCGCATCCACTGTATACGTCCCCGACGAGCACATCCGCGAGTCGTCGGATGACAGAAAAGCCACCATCCTCGCCACATATTCAGGCTCGATGAACTCCTTCAGGCACTGCCCGTCCATGATGACCTTCTTGTACTCCGGCGTCAGCCATTTATCGATCTGCCGCTGCGTGTTGATCGAACCGGGAATCACGCAATTGACGCGGATGCCTTTCGGCCCCAGTTCGCGGGCGAGACCGTTGGTCAAACCCTCGATGGCCGCTTTCGCCGTCACATAGGCGGTCAGATTGGCCAGCCCCATCCGCCAGCTGCACGATCCCATATTGACGATGGCCCCGCGCCCGGCCCGCTCCAGCCCGGGAACGGCCGCTTTCGCCATGAAAACCAGATGATCGAGATTGACCGCCATGCGGTCGCGCCAATATTCCGGCGTGATGTCCTCCAGCGCATGGCGTTCGTCATTGGCGGCGTTGTTGACCAGTGCGCCGATCCCGCCGAGCGCATTTTCAAGTTCCGCGACAGTTGCGGCGAGCGCATCCAGATGGCGCAGGTCGAGCGCCCGGAAGACCGGCTTGTGCCGAGCCCCCTCACCGCCAAGCCGCTCGGCCAGCGCCTCTCCGGCATCCGCATCGAGATCGACAAAACCGACTTTCGCGCCCTGATTGGCGAACTCGGTAACGATTGCCGCGCCGATGCCGCTTGCGCCGCCCGATACGAGAACGGGCCGGTCCTTGAGACTTGGATAGATTGCGCTTTGTTCCGTCATGCGTCGATCACCGTTCCACATCAAATCCGTTCGCCCGCTCAAGCTATGGCAAGGCGATAGTCATATCGACATATTATCATGGCATGCAGTCCGCGTCAGACAGCCGCCAGGTCGCTCAGTTGAAAAGCGTGCCGCGCGATTCTGCAAGCCTCGTCACCCGGCTCGCATTCGCGGCAGACGTCCGGCCGTATCTCATAGATCCGGCAGGAGGTTGCCTCGCCAACCTTGCCCGAAAGCGCAGAGCAACGGCCTCCCTCGCAGCGCATCCCCGACTGGGCGCCATTCACAAATCTCTCCGGAATGCGGTCGATATCGGCATCGCTCTCCAGCGTAAAGCGCGGCCAGTCGCTCGAATAGGAACAGCACGCGCCGCAGGTCTGGCAATCGAAGCTGTTGCTGATGAGGCTGGCGTCGGCGTGGTCAGCGGCAGGTGGTCCGCCGACGGTGAACGAACTCATGATCCGTACCCCTCAGATCGCGATGGCGTCCCGGTGCAATCAGGCAAGACGCATTTTTGTTCGCCAAATCCGCGTGGGCGTGCGAGAGTGTGTCGGAAGCTCAAAGCAGCCTGAGATTGTCTGAGGCAGTTGCCGCGCGTCATCCGGAGCCTTCGGGCGAACCGGGCTCCGTTCACCGAACAGGAACATATCGGCAGCCTCAAGCGTTGCTTTTCTTTGAGCGCAAATGCGCCCGTGCGGCTATTGCCACCCCTTCTCCTCGAATTGGAAAAAGCATGCGGATCAGAGTTGGATGCGAGCTGAGCTTTGAATTCCAGCAGCCTACCCCGCTCATCGCCATATTGAATGTGCATTTCTCGCGCATATCCGATCTTGAGCGCCCGGATCATCTGACGACGTCGCCGCCCGTCCCGGTCGAGGGCTATCGCGACAGTTTCGGCAATTGGTGCAACCGGCTGATCGCGCCGCCCGGCCATTTCACTCTCGGGACGGACACAGTCATTCGCGACAGCGGGATTGCCGAAACCCTTACGCGCGAAACCATGCAGCATCAGATCCAGCAATTGCCCACGGAAACGCTGCAATACCTGCTCGGCAGCCGCTATTGCGAGACCGATCGGCTCTCCGACGCGGCGTGGAGCCTGTTCGGCCATACGCCGCTTGGCTGGGAGCGCGTCCAGGCCATCTGCGATTTTGTAAACGGTCATATCACCTTCGGCTATCAGGATGCGAGTGCTACCCGGACCGCAGCGGATGCTTATGCGGAGAAGCGCGGCGTCTGCCGTGATTTCGCGCATCTCGCCATCACCTTCTGCCGCTGCCTGAATATTCCCGCCCGCTACTGCACAGGCTATGTCAGCGACATTGGCCTGCCGCCGCCCTATGAGCCGATGGACTTCGCCGCATGGATGCAGGTCTATCTTGGCAGCCAGTGGCATACATTCGATCCGCGTAATAATGCGCCAAGAGTGGGCCGGACGTTGATAGCGACGGGGCGGGATGCGGCTGATGTTCCGCTTACGCATGTTTTCGGGCCGAACATCCTGTCGAATTTCCGCGTCTGGACCGACGAGGCGCCACCCGTCGCCGCATGACGAGGAAAAATTCGGGCCGGACACGAAAAAGCCGCCCCGAATGGAGCGGCTCATGATAGGGCGGAGGGAGGCCCCTCCGCACACACTTCGTGATCAAGCAAGCGAAAGCGTGCTTACGGCAATCTTGCCGGTGCGCGCATCGCGCTCGGTCTCGAAGCTCACCTTCTGACCGTCAGCAAGGCCACGAATGCCTGCACGCTCCAGAGCGGTTGCATGGACGAAAACGTCCTTGCTGCCATCTTCCGGCTCGATGAAGCCATAGCCCTTCTGATCGTTGTAAAACTTAACTGTTCCGTTCGTCATAGTAGTACCTTCTAACAGCATAAATGCACATGAGCGGCCGCCTTCTCGCTGCGTAATGGTGGCTCGCAGATCGAATTTTGGAGAGAGTCTGAACGTGCACCCGGCAGTACCGAAGGTGTAACGGCCTCATCGTCTGGCCAAAGTCGAGCGGGTAACTTAGTCCTTAAAAGTGCAATTTACAAGGCAACACTGTAGAAAAACGCAAAGTTACCTACCGGATATCGATGTTTGCGCGTCCCGGCAGCACAGCCTCCTGCCTGCAAAACCTTAAATTTCTGGTATTTTTACCGCTGTCATGCCATGATCTGCGAAAGATAATTTTTTTGGCGAGCCCAATCGATGCCGAATAACCGGGACAGATGCCGTCCCGGAAACGATCCCGAAAAGGACTATTTTACTTGCCGCAGGAGCAAACGCGGCGCGTTTTCGGGCGTTACGTTCCAGATCAGGCAGCCGCATCCAGCATGGGATCTTCATCTTGGACCACAAATTCGAAATCGGCCAAGGGCTGAATTTTACGCCCCGGCGCACGACCTACGGCCTTTCGCGAAGCGCGTGCGAAGTCGTGCGGTTGCTTCCCAACGAAGGCGACGAGCCGCAATACCGCATCAAATGCTCGAATGAAAATTTCGAGCGTGTCGTCCGCGAAAGCGAACTGGACTGACGCGGAAGACTGTACTCCGACTAACCCGGATAGATCGCATCATAGGCGCTGATGAATGTGCGCGCCTTGCTGCCGACCTGCTCCGCGCTCTCGCCGGGCTGATAGAGATTCGAGCCAAGCCCGTAGGTGCGTACCCCTGCGGCTGCGTAATCGGCCAGATTAGCTTCGGAGACGCCGCCGACGGCTCCCGTTTCCGTATGGGGGGGAAGAACGGCTCGAATGGCCTTGATGCCTTCGGGGCCGAGCACGTTTGCCGGAAAGAATTTCAAAGCTGACGCACCGGCGCGAATTGCGAACAACGCCTCGGTCGCGGTGAAGACGCCGGGCATCGTCACCATGCCGTGCTCCGTTGCGCGCGCGATCACCTCAGGCTCCACATTCGGGCTGACCATCAGCCGTCCGCCGACGTCGGCGAGCCGATCCACGGCGTCAACATCGAGAACCGTACCCGCTCCGATGAGGCAATCCGCCGGTGCAAGCTTCGCGGCCTTCCCGATGGAGATGAACGGGTCCGGCGAGTTGAGCGGAATTTCGATGGCCGTAAAGCCTGTTTCGATCAGGATCGTGACGATCGGCTCGACTTCCTCGGGGCGGATACCGCGCAATATCGCCACGAGAGGCCGTTTCATATCCGGCCAAGGCGTGGATTTCGTCTCGCTGTTCAATGTCTTCTCTCCTTGTCACGCCCAGAAGATGCGGGCTGCACCGAACAATCCGCGGCGCACGGCCTCGTCTGCATTGCGATGGTCGACCGCCATGCCAATCGCCTCCAGCGCAGCCTTGTAGCTTTCGCCGAGCCCGCCCTCACCAACGAGAACAACCCGCTCGACACGGCCATATCGCGCCAGCGCGCCGGAAAGTTCCAGCCCTATGGCAAGACCGGACAGGCGGGCCGCGCCTTCCGAAGCAGGCGCAAAGCCGAGCAGTTGCGACGAACGAACGGCGAACAGGCCGTTGGCGAAGGCGTGCGGCGCGACGAGCGAAGCCTTGAGCGCATTAAGAAAAGCGGGATCGGAGGGCGCGGCCTGTATCTCGCCGAGAGCATTTTTCAGGATCGAGTGCTGCGCGAGGACGCCGAACAGTTCGCCCGTCATATAGGTCGCGAAGCTGACGACCTTGCCGTCCTGCAATTGCACCCATTTGGAATGCGTTCCCGGCATGCAGACAAGACCGGACGTAACGCCTGCGGCGACCAGTCCGGCAAGCTGGGTTTCCTCGCCGCGCATGACGTCGGGCGATGCCGGATCGCGCTGGGCGATACCGGGCAGGATGCGAACATCGCGCGGGTAGCCTTCGACGGCCAGAGCATCCCTGTTCGACGAGGCCAGATCGGCGGGCGTATCGAGATAACCGGCCTCACGCCAGCCTTGCCGGGCGCCGGCCATCCCGCAGATGACGGCAGGCAGCCCCGCGTCAACGCCGAGCGCGTCGAGATGGCTTTCGAGCACACGATCGAACCCGGTCTCAGCGGCGGCTGCCATGCCCTCGGCGCTGCGCCGCTCCGCCAGCATGGTCCCGTCCTCGGCGAGAAGCCAAAGCCGGAAGGAGGATGTTCCCCAATCGACGGCGGCGCAGAATGGCGTCATGCTGGCGGGCTCCCGTTTGTCTGTCCAGCGGATGCGGTCCTTATCGGGGACATTGCCATTTTTCCTCCATCGTAGAAATAGCGCTGGCGCAGTCCCCACGCATTCCGGTTTCCGCAAGCTTCGCTGGCATTCGACCGGCTGGCGGAATATCGTCGCATACAGTCCGGAGTGACGGACACCAAGATCATGATCGAAAAGGGAGACGGCATGAAAGAGGGCTTGCAGATGTTCGACCTGAGCGGCCAATGGGCGCTCGTGACGGGTTCGAGCCGGGGGTTGGGCTACGCAATCGCGCGGGGTCTGGCGCGCGTCGGCGCGAGCGTTGTCATTCATGGCAGCAGGCGCGAAACGGTGGAAAAAGCCGCCAGCGCGCTGACCGCCGAGGGACTGACGACGGCCGTGACCGCATTCGACGTCCGCAATGTCGATCAGGTGACCGCAGCAATCGAGGCGCTGCGGAGCGAAGGCATCGCGCCGGACATCATCGTTAACAATGCAGGCATCAATCTGCGCCATCCGCTTGCCGAGTTCCCTTATGAGGACTGGAAAGCCGTGCTCGAAACGCATCTGGACGGCTCGTACGCGGTGGCAAAGGCTGCGATCGGACCAATGATCGAGAACCGCAAGGGCAAGATCATCAACATCTGCTCTCTCGCAAGCGAGGTCGCGCGGCCTCGGATTTCCGCCTATGCAACGGCAAAGGGCGGACTGAAGATGCTGACCAAGGCGATGGCCGTCGAATGGGCGCCGCACGGCATCTGCGCCAACGGCATCGCGCCGGGCTATTTCCTTACTGAAATGAATACTGAGCTGAAAGCCAACAAGGAGTTCGACGATTGGGTCTGCAAGAGCACGCCGGCCGGCCGCTGGGCAAATCCCGATGAACTGGTTGGCGCGGCTGTCTTCCTGAGTTCGCCGGCCTCGGACTATGTCAACGGGCACATGCTGGCGGTCGATGGCGGTTTTCTGGCGTCGATGTGAACTGGCGGGGTGAGGCCGGCGAGGCTTCCCGCGGTCAGCCCCCTGCCGCTGCGTCCTCTTTCAACACCGCGACCTCGCGCATGGTCACTGTGCCGTCCGCGCCAACCATCCGCAAGGTGAATGCCGCGCCATTGAAGGCGGTTTCCTGCGTTTGCCGCAACATGCGCGGAACCACGGACGGATCGCCGAGTGCCTCGATGATCCAGAGCTTCTCGCCGCTTTTCCATTCCCGCGGATGGAGCGGCACAGGCTGGCGGCCGATATTCTGGCGAAGATGCTGGTCGGCCTCATCGGAGAGCCGGGCCCAAAGCACAAGGCCGACGGGGATCGTGAAGCGGCGGTCCTTCCTTGTCGCGGAAGCGATAACGATCTGGTTGTGCACCAGCGGCGGCAGAAGCAGCCACTCCAGATCCGCAAGACGTTGATGCTTGTACGCCGGCGAACGCATCAACACGCTGACCGCCTCGCCGAACGACATCATCAGATTGTCGGCATCCAGCCTGTTGGGCGGCGGGGCCTGACGCTCGGCAGCATTATTGTCGCGGGGAACGAACATAAGCGATCTTTATCGCAAAGAGATTGAGTATCCGTGACCGGCAGGCAGGAGTATCGCCGGCGCGCAGGAAATCGCTCCGATGGTTAACGGAACACCCTGCGACCGCGTCCGCCCCACTCTAAAGACGCAGCCCCTGCACGGCGCGCCCCGGCCCTTCGATGATGACGGTTTCGCGAGGGCGCGGCGTAAGGCTGCGTTCGCGCTCATCAAAGATGGAAACGCGAAATCCGCTCGTTGCATGGCATTTCTCGCAGCGGAAACGCAACTCCGCGATCTTCCCGTGCGAGTGGCTCCAGCCCTTCGCCTCAAGCCAGCCCGGCAGATATTCTGACACGCGGCCGCACGCGCCGCATTCCGCCCGCAGCGTGTCATGTCTTCCCAGATCGCAAAGCCGAAGTCTCAAAGTCTTCATGATCCGCGAATGTTAGCCCGGAAATGGTGAGCGGCCGGTTAGCAGGACAACGGCAATTATTCCGATCCCGAAGCCTTGCCAAGACTTCGGATTTGCGCAAGACCCGTCATGCATCATGATGCCAGAACACGAAAGGAGCCTGCCGCTTGCGATGACCGGAAAAAATATCGACGCAACTGCGCTTCAGGAGATCATCGGCGGCGTCCATGCCGAGCTCGCGCCACGGCTAGGCGAGGGACGTGTCGCGGAATACATCCCCGAACTCGCCAATGTCGATCCGCGCAAGCTCGGGATCGCCGTTGCGACCGTCGGCGGCGATTTCCTCTGCATCGGCGATGCGGACGAGGCATTCTCGATCCAGAGCATCTCCAAGGTGTTCATGCTGGCGCTCGCACTCGGCAAAGTCGGCGATCAGCTCTGGCGGCGTGTTGGCCGCGAACCCTCGGGGTCGCCGTTCAACTCGATCGTACAGCTTGAACATGAGCACGGCATCCCGCGCAATCCGTTCATCAATCCGGGCGCGATCGTCGTGACGGACATCGTGCTTGGCCGCCGTTCGCCTTCAGAGGCCATCGGGCAGATCCTGCATTTCGTCCGCAGCCTGGCGGATGATGACGACATCAGGATCGACGAACATGTGGCGCGTTCGGAAAACGAAACCGGCTTCCGAAACAGGGCGCTGGCAAACTACATGCGCGCTTTCGGCAATCTCGACAACGAGGTGGATCGGGCGCTCGGCGTGTATTTCCATCAATGCGCGATTGCCATGAGCTGCCGTCAACTCGCGCGGGCCGGGCTTTTCCTGGCGGGAGAGGGGATGGACCCGATCACCGGCGAGCGCATGGTCTCGCGCGAGCGGGCGCGGCGCGTCAACGCCCTGATGATGACCTGCGGGCACTATGACGGCTCGGGCGATTTTGCCTTTCATGTCGGCATGCCCGGAAAAAGTGGTGTCGGCGGCGGCATTCTGGCTGTCGTGCCGCGCGTGGCGTCCATCGCGGTCTGGTCGCCGGCCCTCAATGCGCAAGGGAATTCGCTGCTCGGCGCGCTGGCTCTGCGCGAGATCTCCGCGCGCACGGGCTGGTCGGTATTTTAGCCGTAGACTGGTTCGATGAGAGAACGAAAGAGATTGTCGGGGTTATGGAACAAAGATGATTAACGATGCAGTATCACAGCTGATCGCTCGGATGCACACTGCGGAACGCCCGGAATTATTGATGTTCCTAGCTGAGGTGATCATGGAAATGACTATTTTCCGTCGCTTACACTATGAAGCCGAAGATCCGGCTGGCCATCTCCGTCAGACCAATGAAGCGATCCACCGCTTGGCAGGCCATCTACGCGATCTTTGTGACCCGGACGAGGCATTTACTGAAAGCCGTGCGGCAGGGATCGGCGAACAACTCGCGCTCCTCCGTCCCTCCACTATCGCTCGTATGTATGGGTTCACGGTCTAGGAAATGCGACGTGAGATTGCTGCCGCCGGGTGGAAGGATGTTCATTCGATCATTATGTCTAGGCATCAACCTCATAAAGGCGGGAGAACGCCAGATGACAAAGCTGATCCGCCTAGTACCTGTCCTCATATTCGCTGCCTTAGCAAAGCATGCGCTCGCAGCACCGCCTTCAAACGCTAAGCCCTTGTCGGAAGTCCTTCAGGCCATGGAGGCCGGCGGAAACGTCGCCTATTTCGACGAGATCGAGTGGGATGACGATCACTGGGAGATCGAATATTACACGCCGGACGGCTCCAAGGTTGAAGTCGACGTCGATCCGGTCTCCGGTCAGCCAAGGAGTTGATGCGCCGCCGCCGGACGGCCGCAGCCGGTTTCCGCGTAGCAAAACGGCGGAAAATACGGAAAACATTTGCCGTTTCGCCGTTCTGGCTTAGAAATGGCCACGCAGCAGGACGAAATCCGGGATGAACGATGGCCGGCCAACGTGCAGGTCAGGGTCGGGAGGCCCGGATCATATGGCGAAAAAGAGGATTTGACCCATGCCCCCATATCGCTCCAGAACCACGACACATGGCCGCAACATGGCGGGCGCACGCGGCCTTTGGCGCGCCACCGGCATGAAGGACGGCGATTTCGGCAAGCCGATCATTGCGGTCGTGAATTCCTTTACGCAATTCGTCCCCGGCCATGTTCATCTGAAGGATCTCGGCCAGCTCGTTGCGCGGGAGATCGAACAGGCGGGCGGCGTCGCCAAGGAATTCAACACGATCGCGGTCGATGACGGCATCGCAATGGGTCATGACGGGATGCTCTATTCCCTGCCCTCGCGCGAGCTGATCGCGGACTCGGTCGAATATATGGTCAACGCGCATTGCGCCGACGCAATGGTGTGCATCTCCAATTGCGACAAGATCACGCCCGGCATGCTGATGGCGGCGATGCGGCTCAACATCCCGGCCGTCTTCGTCTCGGGCGGACCGATGGAAGCCGGCAAGGTCGTCCTTGACGGCAAGGAAAAGTCGGTCGACCTGATCGACGCCATGATCGCCGCCGCCGACGACAGCATCAGCGAAGCGGATGTGCAGACCATCGAGCGCTCCGCCTGCCCGACCTGCGGCTCCTGCTCCGGCATGTTCACGGCCAACTCCATGAACTGCCTGACGGAAGCGCTCGGCCTGTCCTTGCCCGGCAACGGTTCGACGCTGGCCACCCATTCCGACCGTCGGCGGCTCTTCGTCGAGGCGGGGCACCTCATCGTCGATATTGCCCGCCGCCATTACGAGCAGGACGATGAAAATGTCCTGCCACGGAATGTCGCCGCGAAGAAATCCTTCGAGAACGCCATGACGCTCGACATCGCGATGGGCGGCTCGACCAATACGGTGCTGCACATTCTGGCGGCCGCGCATGAGGGCGGGATCGATTTCGACATGGACGACATCGATGCGCTGTCCCGCAAGGTTCCCGTGCTGTGCAAGGTCGCGCCCGCAGTCGCCGACGTGCATATGGAGGACGTCCACCGGGCGGGCGGCATCATGGCCATCCTCGGCGAACTGGACCGCGCCGGCCTCATTCACCGCGAGCAGCCGACCGTGCATACCGCAACGATCGGCGACGCCATCGACCGCTGGGACATCGTGCGCAGCGAGAGCGAAACGGTGCGCAATTTCTTCATGGCCGCGCCGGGCGGCGTGCCGACACAGGTCGCCTTCAGCCAGGAGCGGCGCTGGGGGGATCTCGACACCGACCGCGAAAACGGTGCGATCCGCAATGCCGAGCACGCCTTTTCGAAGGATGGCGGCCTGGCCGTGCTCAAAGGCAATCTGGCTGAGGATGGCTGCATCGTAAAGACGGCGGGCGTGGACGAAAGCATCCTGAAATTTTCCGGCCCCGCGAAGATCTTCGAGAGTCAGGACTCGGCCGTCAGCGCTATTCTGACGAACAAGGTGAAGCCAGGCGATATTGTTCTGATCCGCTACGAAGGGCCGCGCGGCGGGCCGGGTATGCAGGAAATGCTGTATCCGACCAGCTATCTGAAGTCGAAGGGGCTGGGCAAGGCCTGCGCGCTTGTGACTGACGGACGCTTCTCGGGCGGCAGTTCGGGCCTGTCCATAGGCCATGTTTCCCCGGAAGCCGCCGAGGGCGGTACGATCGCCCTTGTCCGCGACGGCGACATCATCGAGATCGACATTCCCGCCCGCTCGATCCGGCTCGCGGTAAGTGACGGCGAACTGGCGGACCGTCGTGCCGAACAGGAAAAGATCGGCTTCAAGCCCGTCGAGGTGCGCAAGCGCAAGATCACCACGGCGCTTCGGGCTTACGGTCTCATGGCGACCAGCGCGGCAAAGGGCGCGGTGCGGTACGTTCCCGATTGAGCGGCAGCCAAATGCAATGCGGACCCGGATCAGACATCCGGCTCCGCGCTCGCCAGTCTCAAACGCGGCCACTCGCCCGCCCGCCCTGCAGCAAAATCCGAGCAATCGTAAAGCAAAAGTGAAGTATTCCGTAGAAATATTTAAAATGAATTGTATCCATGATATTTAGAAATATTCTATTTTAGAATTAGAACAATTTTAAGTTGGTGTATTTTTAGGCGAATACCTTGACGCACAGCTATTTCTATCCTTAATCGGGAGGTGGAGAGGCTTTTCCCCTTTTCCCCGAAGAACAAAGGATGGAGAGACATGCAGATCAAGCAGTGGTCCGGAAACCTGCCATTGACAAGGCGGTCCCTGAGCCTTGGCGTTGTTGCACTTGCGGCCATGACCACGACGTTCGGCATTCCCGCGCCAGCTCTGGCCAATGGCGAGCTCAATCTCTACTCATCACGGCATTACGACACGGATGAGCAGCTTTATGGCGAGTTCGAAAAGCAAAGCGGCATCAAGATCAACCGTATCGAGGATGACGCAGGCGCACTGATCAAGCGGATTACGGCGGAAGGCGCAAACAGCCCGGCCGACATCCTGATCACGGTTGACGCGGGACGGCTCTGGCAGGCCGAACAGGAGGGCATGTTCCAGTCAACCAGTTCGGAGACGCTGGAAAAGCGCATCGCCTCCAATCTGCGTCACCCGGACGGCAACTGGTTCGGTTTCTCCCGTCGCGCGCGCATCATCTTTTACGACAAGGAGCGCGTCACCGAGCCGCCGAAGACCTATGAAGAACTGGCCGACCCAAAATATAAGGGCCTTGTCTGCACGCGCAGCAGCTCGAACATCTACATGTTGTCGCTCATGGCGGCGATGATCGAGCATCATGGAGCCGAGAAAGCCAAGGAATGGGCCACAGGCGTCTGGGAAAACCGTGCGCGCGAACCTGAAGGCGGCGACACGGACCAGCTTCGCGGCATCGCGTCCGGCGTCTGCGGCATCGCATTGGCGAACACTTACTATTTCGCCCGTGCGCTTGGGAGCGACGTGAAGGATCTGACCGGCCAGACCGACAAGATCGGCTGGGTATTCCCGAACCAGGACGGCAGAGGCGCGCATGTCAACATATCCGGCGCCGGCGTGGTCAAGAACGCACCGAACAAGGAAAACGCGGTCAAGTTCCTTGAGTATCTTGCGAGCGATTCCGCGCAGAAGTATTTCGCTGCCGGCAACAATGAATATCCTGTTGTTGAAGGCGTCGAGACGACGGCTCCGTTGCAGAAGCTGGGCGAGTTCAAGGCCGACAATCTCGATCTGATCAAGCTGGGCGTCAACCAGCCGCAGGCCCAGAAAATCTACGACGAGGTCGGATACAAATAGGCTTGTTGAGCCACGGTCCACGGTGAATTCAAGGCTTGCCGCCCCGGCGCATGATCGCTGCCGGGGCGGCAATGATTCGCAGGCCCATATTGTTTGCAAGCATGATAAGGAACAAAACGCCCTGGATTTAAGAATCTGGAAAGCTACGGAAGTCTCTCTATAGCTTTCTGCTGTAACGAATGAATGGAGACCGGGCAGCAAGGCTGACGCAGCCGCTGGGCCGCTTTCCCTGACGGACAAATTCTGTTGTCGACCGTATCGGATTTCTTGCATCTTCGCCCGATCACTGCCCGCGCGCGGCAGCGCTCCGGCTTGAGCATCTTCGCGGTCGTCATCGGCTGCCTGCTGATCACGCCGGTCATCAGCGTCGTGATCTCCGCCGCCGCTCCCGATAGCGGGACGCTCGCCCATCTGGCGCGCACCGTTCTCGCCGACTATCTCGTCAACACCGCCATTCTTGTCATAGGCGTCGGCTTCGGCACGCTCCTGATCGGCGCCAGCACGGCCTGGCTGGTGACGATGTGCCGTTTTCCGGGGCAGCGTTTTTTCGCGTGGGCGCTGATCATGCCCCTCGCCATGCCCGCCTATATCATCGCCTACGCCTACACCGACCTGCTATCGCATCCCGGCCTTGTGCAAGCCACGCTGCGCGACCTGACCGGCTGGGGACCGCGCGACTACTGGTTTCCCAATGTCCGTTCGCTGGGCGGCGCGGTGACGATGTTCGTCTTCGTGCTCTACCCATACGTCTACCTGCTGTCCCGCTCGGCGTTTCTCCAGCAGTCGTCCTGTTACGCGGATGCCAGCCGCTCGCTCGGCCGCTCCGCCTGGAACACCTTCTGGACCGTCACGCTGCCGCTGGCCCGGCCCGCAATTGCCGGGGGCGTCACGCTCGCCGTCATGGAAACGCTCGCCGATTTCGGGGCTGTCTCGCATTTCGGCGTGCAGACCTTCACGACCGGCATTTACCGCGCGCTCCTGTCGATGAACGACGCCACCGCCGCCGCGCAGCTTTCGACCATGCTGCTCGGCGTCGTCTTTCTGGTCGTCATGCTGGAGCGCTGGGAGCGGCGCACGGCGCGCTATGTCAACAGCCGCAACGCCCGCGATCTGCACCAATATGATCTCGAAGGCGCGCGCGCATGGGGGGCGACGGCCCTGTGTGCGCTGCCGGTGATGCTGGGCTTCGTCGTTCCGGTCACGGTGCTGGCGCATCTCTCATGGGTCGACGGCCACTCCATCGTCTCCGAGCGCTATTTCAACCTGATCGTCAATTCGCTGATCCTCGCCTCGATCGCCGCAATGGTCATCGTGATGATCGCGTTCGTCCTTGCCTATTCGGCGCGAGTGCGGCCCGGCAAGCTGACAGGGACCGCGAACCGGCTCGCCAGTCTCGGCTATGCGGTTCCCGGCTCGATCATCGCGGTCGGCATCCTCATTCCGCTGGCGTCCTTCGATAACGCACTCGACGCATTCGTGCGCGAGACTTTCGGATTTTCGCTAGGGCTGCTGCTGACCGGCTCCATCGCGGGGCTGATCTTTGCCTATGTGGTTCGTTACATGGCGGTCGGTCTCAACGGGCTCGATGCAGGGTTCGGCAAGATCCCGCTGCATCTCGATGAAGCCGCGCGAACACTGGGCCGGGGGGAGCTTGGCGTCTTGCGTGCGGTCCACCTGCCGATGCTGCGCGGCACGCTGCTGACCGCATGGCTGATGGTTTTCGTCGATGTGATGAAGGAGCTTCCGGCAACGCTGATCCTGCGCCCGTTCAATTACGACACGCTCGCCATTCAGGCCTACCGTCTGGCGTCGGATGAACGTCTCGCGCAGGCATCCACGCCATCGCTGTTTCTTGTCGCCGTCGGTCTGATACCGGTGCTCATCCTGTCCAGACGCATCGCCGCCTCGCACCGTCGGAGCGGCGAGAGCGAAACGTACGCGCCATGACGCCGACGGCGGAACAAGGCTTCGCGGGCGGCTGGTTGCTGTCGGTCAGCGTCGTGCTTTCGACTGCGGCCCACATTGCTATTACCGGATATTTTCTGCTCGACGACACCTCGAAAAAAGGCGCGGTCGACACGCCCACAATGGCGATCAGCGTCAATCTTCACGCGACGGAAATCCTCAACGCGACCGAAAGCCCGGATGCTCCGGCGGCGGCTGAGCCATCGGATGCCGCCCCCGAAACAGCACCTCCAGCGGAGGCCGAAGAACATTCCGATGCTCCTGTAGAAGACACAGCCGAGAAGCAGGAGGAGGAGCGGCAACGGGCGCTGGCGGAGGAAGCGGAGCGGAAGGCGGAGGAAGAGGCCGAACGCAAGCGCGAACATGAGCGGCAGCTTGCCGAGCAACGCGAACGCGCGAAACAGCGCGAGAGGGAAAGACAGCGCGCCGAAGAGCGGGCACGTGAGAAGAAGGCCGCAGAGGCGCGTGAAGCCGAGCGCAAGCGTCGCGAGCCGGCTCGGCGCAAAAGCGAGGCGGAGGCCGAACGGCGAAGGAAGCAGGCGCAGGCCAGTTCAGCCGCAAGAGGTTCGACCGGTTCAAGGGCGTCAACAGGGCGGGTCTCGGCAAGCCAGGGCGATTTGCGGAATTACGGCGCAAGCGTTCGCGCGAAAATCGCCCGTAACGCTTCGGGCAATCGCGGTCGCGGCGAAGCCGTATTGTCCTTCGCGCTGTCACCGTCAGGACGGCTGGTTTCCGTGCGCATCATCCGGTCCAGCGGCGATCCCTCGCTGGACCGGAGCATTCTTGCCGCCGTTCGCCGTGCATCCCCCTTCCCGAAACCGCCCGACGGCGCCACAAGGCAGCAACTGCATTTCACGATCCCGATCGCCGTCAGGTAACGGGATGCGGATACGCGCCCATGGCGTTTGCATCGGAAAACGGTTCTGCCTACCTTGTCTTGAACGCCATGCATTCCGGCTCTACGGACCCGGAACGACTTCTCACCGAGGAACGCACGCTCATGCCCGAAATGTCCGCCGCTTTCGATCTTCCGGCCCGCATTCTCATTACCGGAGCGGGCGGCAATCTCGGCCGCAAGCTGATCGGTCATCTGGCGGCGGCGGACTGGTGCAAAACGATCATCGCGGTTGACCGGTCTGCGCAGGCGCTGGAAGCATTGAGCGTCCTCGGAACAGACAAGATCGAAGGCGTGACGGCAGACCTGACCGATCCTCAGGATCAGAACTGGCGCGGCGCGCTTGGAAAGGCCGAAGCGGTGGTCCATTTCGCCGCGCAAAATCCCTATCCGGACGCGAGTTGGGACGATTCCTGCGCATCGCTGGACATGACGCTGCATCTTGCCGGCGCGGCTGGCGACGCCGGCGTCCGGCGTTTCGTGTTCGCGTCGTCCAATCATGTGATGGGCCGCTACAAGGACGAACCGCTGGCGGAAACATTGTCGCCCGGCGCCCTGACCACCTATCTGACGCCGGGGCCCGGCACGCGCTGGCACAATGGCGAACGGATGCTCGACGGCACGCCCTACGCCGTCTCCAAGCTGATGGGCGAGCGGGCCTGTGCCGCAGCCGCCCACCGGTCGGACAGGCTCACCGCCGTGTCGGTGCGGATCGGATGGACCCAGCCCGGCGACAACCGCCCCGAAACCATCAACGCAACCGGCGTTCCCGGCAAGGATGCGGCCCATGCGCCCGGCGCCGAACACACCCTGCGCTGGTTCCGCAACATGTGGCTGTCCAACCGCGACTTCGTGCAGGCCATGGACCGCGCACTGATGACGTCTCCGGAAAACTGGCCCTCGCGTGCAATCATCGTCAACGCCATGTCGGCAAACAGCGCAATGCCATGGGATCTGGAAGGCGCGCGCCGTCTCATCGGTTACACCCCCGAGGATGACCTCTGGCGCGAGTTGCCGGCAAGCGCGGGTTGACGAACAACGGCTCATGAAAAATTAACGCTGTTCGCGAAGTCCGGAAATAGCTTCAAGCTGCACCAGTGCAACCATCATTCCTTAAGCGAAAACCTTAATAATGCCATCGGCAGAAAGGTTTTCGATGTCCGTAGCCGCATTCCTGAACGATCCGACGCTGGACGAGGTGGCGCAAACCATGCACCGCACGCTCCTGCTGAGGGCGACAGTCATTCTGGTGGCTTTTCCGTTCGCCTATGCCGCGATGGGCGCGAACACGGCCGTCTGGTCCTATCTGCCGATCCTGATCGCGGAGGCCGCCCATCTGCTGGCGGCCCGGTCCATGCGGCGCAAATCCGAGGTCTCGCAGGGCGACCGCCATCGCTACCTCGCCAGCCTGTTCGCGCTTGCCTGCTTCTGGGTCGTCCCGAGCGTCTTCTGCTGGGCTTCGGGAGACGCGGCGCTTCGGGCGGCGGCCGTAGCCCAATGGAGCGCCCAGCTCCTTTACCTCATCATGATGGCGCAATCTTCGGCCACCGCTCTGCTGCTGGCAAATCTGCCCGTCATCCTGACCGCATTCCTGCTGCCCATCATGATCCCTACCGGTCGTGGCATGACGGACTTTTACGGACAGGTCTCGATCATCGTCTGCTTCGGCTTTGTCGTTTTCGCCGGTATCATGGCCCATCGGCAGCGCACGAAACTGCGCGAGGCAAATGAAGCGCTCAGAGCCCAGAAAGCTGCCGCCGACGCGGCCAACAGCTCCAAATCGGCCTTTTTGGCAACCATGAGTCACGAAATCCGCACGCCCCTGAACGGCGTTCTCGGCATGGCCCAATGCCTGCAGGCCGGCCAGCTCACGCCCGAGCAGGAAGAACAGGTCGGAACCATTCTCGACAGCGGTCAGACCCTGATGGCCCTGCTGAACGACGTGCTCGACATCTCAAAGATCGAGACCGGCAAGCTCGAAATCGTGCCCGCCGCGACGGATCTGCCGCACAAGCTGACCCGCGTTTACAAATTGTTTCAGCCGCAGGCGAACGACAAGGGCCTGCATTTGGCCTTCGAGGTCCATCCGGGCGTTCCGCAATATGTCTCCTGCGACCCCGTGCGGCTGCAGCAGTGCTTTTCGAATCTGGTCTCCAACGCGATCAAGTTCACTGAAATCGGCAAGATCGCCGTCGACGTCACAAGCGAGGCCCTTGAGGACGGCATGGCAAGAATCGCGATCGAAGTGCGCGATACCGGCATCGGCATGACGAGGGAAGCGCTGGACCGGCTATTCTCGGAATTGCCACAGGAGGACACCTCTGTCCCGGGTTTCAGCGGCGCCGGGCTTGGCCTGCCTCTTACGCTCAAACTGGCGCGGCTCATGGGAGGCGACATTACCGCCCAAAGCCAGCCCGGAGCCGGATCCGTTTTCCGCTTCAGTTTTACCGCTCCGGTCGTGGAAAAGGACGATACGGCCCAAAGCGCCCTCATGGCCGTCAAGCAGGGAGATGCGAGCCTGAGCGGCAAGCGCGTCCTTCTGGTCGACGACAATATGGTCAACCGCAAGCTGGCAACGCTGTTTCTGCGATATTGGGATGTCGAGGTCGTCGAAGCGGAAAACGGTCTTGCCGCCTTGGCGCTGTTGAAGGATGCGCCGTTCGATCTCGTTCTGCTCGACATGCACATGCCGGTCATGGACGGACAGGAAACCATCAGGCAGATCCGCTCCAGCAGTGAAAGCTGGAACCGCATTCCGGTGATCGCCCTGACCGCCGACGTCATGCGGGGCGACCGCGTGCGCTATCTGGCGATGGGCATGAACGGTCTCGTCACCAAGCCGATTTCGCAGGCCGACCTGCATTCGGAGATTTACCGCGTGCTTAACAAGTCCTCCGGTTTCCGGATCTACGACGCGGCAGATTTTTCCTACAATGCGCCCGCCGGGGACGCCTCGATGGACGACGACGATGCGGTCGCGCAACCGGTAAAGGACGAAAAATACAAGGCGGCGGGGGGCTGACCGTCTCGCACTACGCAGAGATTTCACGAAGCGCCGCCGCGAGCCGGTCGAAGGAAAAATCATCCGGCGGCAGTCCGAAACGAAGCCAGCCGGGCTTGTCGTCGAACCGACGCACCCATATGCCGCGCGCGGCAAGCTGCTCGTGAAGCGAGGCCGCGTCCTTGTGAGCGACCAGCCGGAACAATGCGGTGCCGCCGAGAATCTGGCCGCCGGCTGCCGCGAGCACATCGTCCAGCATCGCGGATCGCTGATAACACCGCGCCCGCGCGCCCTGCTGCCAGGCAACATCATCGAGCGCGTCCCTGCCGATCTCCATTGCCGGCCCCGACACCGCCCAGGGACCGAGGATGGCTTCGAGTTGCTCCAGCACCGCTTGCGATCCAAGGGCAAAGCCGAGCCTGAGCCCCGCGAGCCCGAAAAACTTCCCGAAAGATCGCAGCACCAGCAGCCCGTCGGCGCCAGCCAGCGGCGCAACGCTGATTTCCGGCGCGACGTCGGCAAAGGCTTCATCGACGATCAATAGCCCGCCCCGCGCCGCCATCTCCGCGGCGCATGTCTGCACAAGCTCCGGCGGTGCAATGCGTCCCGTCGGATTGTTCGGGTTCACCAGCACGACGACCTCCGAATCGCCGGGACTGGCGGCCAGATCCTCGATTGGCGTGACAGCGGCTCCCGTGCGCTCCCAGCAGGTCGTATGCTCGCTATAGGTCGGCCCGACGATCGCGACGCGGGACGCCGGACGGATGAGCGGCAGAAGCTGGATGAGGATCTGCGTGCCCGGCGCGGCGACGATCGGCGCATCGCCCGTCGCTCCGTACGCACGCCGCGCGGCGGTCAGAAGCTCACCGAGAGCCTGCGACTGCGGCAGTTTGCCCAGCGCCGCAATGCTTGGCGCGCGGAAGGGATAGGTGTGCGGATTGATGCCAGTAGACAGGTCCAGCCAGTCCTCATTCGGGATAGTGTTCAACCTGCTCGCATCGGCCAGATCCCCTCCATGCTTCATCGACAATCCTTTCCTGCGCCAAGCGCACAATGATTTTTCGCTCCGTCCATCCTATGCGATCCGTCAAGATTATGGAAAATTGCCTTCCAATTCATCAAGCGCTGCTTTATCGAAAAGTGATGCCCGGCTTCAAGGCCCGGTATAAACCTTTGATTGCCGCTTTCCATTGGTTATAAGTGCAGCACACAGCTCAAGGGGCTGCCCGCCTGGCCTTACCCCGATAAAGCCGTCCAATCATTCAGGTCGAATCCCGAAAAGAGGGAGCAACACTATGCGCGTTTACTATGATCGGGATGCCGATCTCAATCTCATCAAGGGCAAGAGGATCGCCATTGTCGGCTATGGTTCGCAGGGACATGCCCATGCGCTGAATCTCCGCGATAGCGGCGTGGCGGATGTCGCCGTGGCGCTGCGCGAGGGGTCAGCCTCCGCGAAGAAGGCCGAGGCCGAAGGCTTGAGGGTCATGAGTGTCGCCGAAGCGGGCGGCTGGGCCGATGTCGTCATGATGCTGACGCCGGACGAGTTGCAGGCCGAGATCTATCGCGATCACCTGCACAGCACGATGAAAGACGGCTCGGCGCTGCTGTTCGCGCATGGCCTGAACGTGCATTTCAACCTAATCGAGCCTCGCGCCGGGATCGACGTCGCGATGGTTGCGCCGAAAGGTCCGGGCCACACGGTCCGCTCTGAATACAAGCGCGGCGCGGGCGTGCCTTGCCTGATCGCGATCGCGCAGGACGCTTCCGGCAATGTGCATGACGTTGCGCTGTCCTATGCCTCGGCAATTGGCGGCGGCCGCGCGGGCATCATCGAGACGACCTTCAAGGAAGAATGCGAAACCGACCTGTTCGGCGAGCAGACCGTGCTTTGCGGCGGGCTCGTCGAACTGATGCGCGCCGGTTTCGAGACGCTGGTCGAAGCCGGTTATTCGCCGGAGATGGCCTATTTCGAATGCGTCCACGAGGTCAAGCTGATCGTCGATCTCGTGTATGAGGGCGGCATCGCGAACATGGATTATTCGATCTCGAACACCGCAGAGTATGGCCAGTATGTCACCGGCCCGCGCGTCATCACGCCCGACGTGAAGGAGCGCATGAAGGAGTGCCTCGCGGATATTCAGTCTGGCCGCTTCACGCGCGACTGGATGCTGGAAAACCGCGTCAACCAGACCAGCTTCAAGGCGATGCGCGCCAAGACTGCCGGACATCCCATCGAGGAAACCGGCAAGAAGCTGCGCGCCATGATGCCGTGGATCGCGGAAGGCGCACTGGTCGACAAGGCCAAGAACTGACGTTTGGCGGGCGAAGCGCAAGCCGTTTCGCAACTGCTCTTTGCCCGGTCATTTTTTAGATCAGGATCATTTCTCACAGAAACGATCCTGATCTGCATCTATTTGTTTCAAGCTCGATTTTTCCGAAAAATGGTATCCATTTTATCGGATCTCGCTCTAGGTCCGGTTGATCGACACGCCGCCATCGGCGAACAAGGCCGTTCCCGTCGTGAAGCTCGATGCGTCGGATGCGAGATAGAGCACCGAATGCGCGATCTCTTCCGGAGTGGCCATCCGTTTAAGCGCATGGAGCCCTTCGACGAACTGGCGCGCTTCCGGCGTCGCAATCATGACGCTCGCCCCCGCTGTATCGGTGCCGCCCGGCATGATCGCATTCGCGCGGATGCCGCTCGCCCCGTATTCAGCCGCCAGCACCTGCATCAATCCGACCATGCCCGCCTTGCTCGCCGCATAGGCCGCCGTGCCCGGCATTCCCGCCGTCGAGCCGACGAAGCTGGACGTGAATACAAGCGAACCGCCGCCCCTCTCCAGCATCGCCGGGATCTGATATTTCGCGCCGAGGAACGCGCTTGTCAGGTTGGTGTCGAGCGTTTCGCGCCAGTCGGACAGGTTCATGTCCGAAACTGGCCCCAATTCTCCGAGCGTGCCGGCATTGTTGAATGCCACATCGAGACGGCCAAAGCGTTCAAGCGCCAGATCCACAAGCGCCTTTGCGTATGCTTCCTCGCGGACATCGCCTGCGAGCGTTACCGCCTCGCCGCCATCCCGGCTGATTTCAGCAGTCAGAGCGTCAAGCTCGCCCTTGCGCCTCGCGGCAAGCACAAGTCCTGCCCCTTCCCGCGCGAACAGTTTCGCGGTCGCTCGCCCGATGCCTGAGCTCGCTCCGGTTATGATTGCGGTTTTATTGATCAATTGCTGCATGTCCGGTCTCTTTCAAATTTGCGGTGCCGGAAAAATTGTTCATCGAGACCTTTGCCGCGATCCGTTCCTTGCGCTCACATTCGAGACAGTCGCCAAAAAGGATCCGATCAGCTCAAAACTGACTTTTGCCCCAGAATACCGGAGCTTGTTAGTGTCAACTTGCTCATATAACGTTCCGTCATTGTGGCAATTCTGCACTATTCCGCCTTTTCTCCGCCGCAACTTTGTCCTAGCGTCGACAAACTACTCGGAAGTGGGATCATCCGATGACAAACGACCGGCAACCAAAATCCGCGCAGCGCTTCAGCCGCTTTTCGCGTTCAAACTATGACGATCTCTCCTCGCAGCAGGCAACTGCGGCCGCCGAGGAGCCGTCCTTGGCCGATCTGACAGCGCGGGCCCTGAATGGGCAACGCCAGCCAGCGGGACGTCATCACGCGATGAACGGGCGCGGTGCGCCGCGCCGTGAATCCGGCCTCGACCAGCCTCCGCCTCCCGAACCGAGCACATTCTGGGACGAAACCGAGCGGCTGACACCGCCGGAGCCGCCACGTCAACCGACGATGGACCGGCCCAAGCAAGCCGCAACTGTCGTCAGGCCCGCGCCGCGCCGCGCCGAGGCTCCATCCGGCGCGGAACTGCCTCATGGCGCGCCTCCGCGCGCTCGTCCGGAACCGCTGGCTCCTCTCGAAGCCGAAGCGCCTGTCGGCGAGCCGGCCCGACCGATCAGGAAAGTGGCTGAAAAGCCGGCAGCAAAACGCCGCAAGCCCAAGGCTGAAAACGCAGACCGCGGCCCCGGCGCCCTGTCTCGCGCGGCGACGACGATGCGCGAGCGGACCGGTCCCGCACTAACCAAGAGCGCATTCTGGCTTGCGCAAAATCTGCGCCGCCGGGAAATCCGCAAGCGCTACAGCAAGCTGCTCGTTCTCGGTCATACGCGGATTGCCGACCGCAAGCTGGAGGATCTGTTCTTCGTGCCGACGCGGAAATCGGAAATGATCGACCCGGCTCCGGATCGCGCCATTCACTATGACGGTCCCGTTCCGGCTGCCGCGTTCAAATGGATCATGACGATGATGCCCGAGGACCTGCGCCAGTTCGCCTTCGTCGATGTGCGGGCCGGTCGCGGCAGGACGGCGCTTCTGGCCTCCAGGTGGAACTTCAACCGTATTCTGGCTTATGAATATGATCCGCAGGTCTTCGACGATCTGGAAATGAACGTCGCGCAATATCCGCGCTCGCGCATGACCTGCCGCAATATCGACTGCTGTCGCGGCGATATCGTCGGGATCAGCCTGCCCAACCAGCCTTGCGTGATCTACTTCTCGGGCGCATGGCGGGAGCCCATGATGGCGGGCGTGATGGACTATGTGCGCGACACCTACAGGCAAAGCCCGCGCCGGATCTATGTCATACTGGAGAATGTGGCCGAGGACACCGCATTGGCGAAGGACAATATCTTCGATCCGATGGACCCGCCGCTCGCCGACCGGCTGAAGCTTCGCCTGCTCAGTCCGATGGATTTCAAGGTGTACCGTTCTTCGGTCTGAAGTCGGCGGACCGCACTGAAATCAAGCGGCCGCGTCTGTTCCCGTCTGGCCGAACGTGTCCGCCATCGACCTCATCCGGCCCTCCAGATGGGAAATCTCGGCCGGACATTTGCCGCCATAAGCCCAGTTCAGCAACTCGACCGTATGGACGACGGGCGAGGCATCGTCGCCGGAAAGCTGGGTGATGCAGCCGATATTGCCGGTCGCCACGCAATCGGGCTTTGTCGCGGCGATGTTTTCAAGCTTGCGCTCACGCAATTCGCTCGCCAGTTCCGGCTGGGTAATATTGTAAGTTCCGGCCGAACCACAGCAAATGTGGCCTTCGGCAATTTCGGAAATCGTAAATCCGGCGTCGCGCAGCAAACGGCGCGGCTGCTCGGTCACGCGCTGGCCATGCTGCATCGAACAGGCCGAATGATAGGCGACGCGAATATCCGACCATCCGGCTGGCGCGCCCAGCCCCAGCGTATCGGCCAGAAACTCGGTGATGTCTTTCGCCAGACCGCTGATCCGTGCTGCACGCTCGGCAAATTCGGGATCGTGCGCCAGCAGATGGCCGTAATCCTTGACGGTCGTGCCGCAGCCGGACGCCGTGACCAGGATCGCATCGAGCGGCTCCTCGGCCATCGCCTTTTCCCAGGCAATGACGTTCCGGCGGGCAAAATCGCGGGCTTCCTCCTCGCGGCCCATATGGTGAACCAGCGCCCCGCAGCAGCCTTCCCCGGCGGCAAGCACGACCTCGACCCCTTGCGATGTCAAAAGCCGGATCGCGGCATCGTTGATCTGCGGGCGCAGCACTTCCTGAGCACATCCCGAGAGCAGGGCAACCCGCGCCGTCCTTTCGCCCATGGCGGGAATGGTGCGCCCCCGCCCATGCGCACCGCTTTTCGGCAATCCGGCGGGCGCCATGCCAATCATCGTCGCCAGTTCCTTGAGACCGACGGCGCGCAGCAACGGCCGGAACGGCTTGGCGAACAGGGCGGCAATCAGCGATGCGCGGAAACGCGCCGGATAGGGAAGCACGATCTGGAGCAATCGCCGGGTCAGGCGGTCCTTGATCGGGCGGCTGCCGGTTTCCTCGATGCGCACACGGGCATAATCGACCAGATGCATGTAATCGACGCCGCTCGGGCAGGTCGTCATGCAGGACAGACAGCTCAGGCAGCGGTCGACGTGAAAGCGAACCTCATCCGATGCCTTCCGATCGTTCTCCAGCATGTCCTTGATCAGATAGATCCGTCCGCGCGGGCTGTCGCGCTCATCGCCGAGGATCACATAGGTCGAGCAGGTCGCCGTGCAGAAGCCGCAATGCACACATCGGCGCAATATGTCGTTGGCCTCCTTGAGATTCGGATCGGCGAGCTGCGTCAGGGAGAAATGCGTTTCCATTCTGTGTCCTAGGTGGTTTGAATCCAACGCTTCGAACCACGTCTTTTTTTGCTGATGGATCAAATTGACATGACGTTTGAAACACTTACCTCAAGAAACCGGATGGCACGAGGAATTCAAACGGTCATGTTTGATCCACTAAACTCCGGCATACATGCGGCCTGGATTGAAAATCCGGTGCGGATCGAAGGCTTCCTTGAGGCCCCGGATGAGCGCCATATTAGCCTCGGGCAGAGGCTGAAACACGTCCACGGCGCCGCGCGTCGTCTGAGGCGCGCGGACCAGCATGGCGTCGGCCGCGAATTCGGCGATGATGCGGCGGATCATGGCTGCCCCCGCGTCGGTTGCGGGCGAAACCTCGACCCAGATCAGCCCGCCGGACCACTCATAGGCCGCGTGACAGTCGAGCTGCGCGCGCAGCGAACTGACCAGCGTCGCGGCGCGGTCCGGTGAAACCGTGATCCGCCAGAGCGGGCGGTCGCCGCCGTCGAGAAACTTCATGGTGCGGATATCGTCCCAGAAGCTGCGGGAGCGCTCGTCGTCCAGTTCGTAAATCGCTCCGAAGGCTTTCAGCCGCTCATGCAGTTCACCGACACGGCGGCCCACGGCGGCGGAAAAATTCTCCAGACGCAGCACCGTCACCGGCTGCCCGAGCTTGGCGATATCCGGGCTGGCCATCCGTTCGACGAACGCGGCCGGAAGGTGCACCGTTCCCGAAACCTCGTAAGGTGTCCCCATCGCCTGACACATCGCCGTCACGGCGCCTTCGTCAGGCAGATTGAGGAAGATCAGTGACCGCGTCTCCTCCGCTCTGGGCATTACCTTCATCGTCACTTCGCTCAGGACGGCCAGCGTGCCCCATGATCCGGCCAGCCCGCGCGCAACGTCGTAGCCGGTCACGTTCTTCATGACGCGCCCACCGGATTTGATGATCTCGCCATTGCCGTTCACGGCCCGGACACCGAGCAGATGATCGCGGGCGCTGCCTCTCAGAATGCGGCGCGCACCGGAAGCGTTGACCGCGACGGTGGCCCCAATCGTTGCCTGAGCGTTGCCGCCCGCCGGCGAAAGCCGTTCCCAGCGTGCCGGCTCGAATGCCAGCTCCTGCCCGTTTTTCGCAAGTAGCGCCTCGATTTCCGACAGCGGCGTTCCGGCCTTGGCCGAGACTACAAGCTCGGTCGGCTCGTAAAGCGTCACGCCGTTCATTTCGCTGGTCGAAATCCGCGTCGCGACCTGCATGGGCCGTCCGATATGACGCTTGGTCCGGTTTCCGCAGATTTCCACGGGCATCTTCTGACCGACCGCCTGAGCCACCAGGCTGGCCAATTCTTCCTCGCCGGGCGGGAGATAGGTTTCGTCAACGTACACGGGCTGAATACGCCTCTTGGGTCTTGAGCGGAAACACCTTGCCGGGATTCAGCAGCCATTGCGGATCGAAGATGTTTTTTATGCGCATCTGCTGGGCCATGTCCACTTCGTTGAACTGTACGCTCATCAGTTCGCGCTTTTCAATGCCGACCCCGTGCTCCCCGGTCAGGCAGCCGCCCAATTCGACGCAGAGCGTCAGAATCTCGTCGCCGCATTTTTCCGCGCGGACCTTTTGGCTCTGGTCATTCGCATCATAAAGAATGAGCGGATGGAGATTGCCATCACCGGCATGGAAGATATTGGCGACCGCCAGTTCGTGCTTCCGGCATATGTCGGCGATGCTGGTCAGGGCGCGCGGCAACTCGGCCAGCGGGATCACCCCGTCCATGCAGTAATAGTCGGAAATGCGGCCAATGGCGCCGAATGCAGCCTTGCGGCCTTTCCAGATCGCGGCCGACTCCGCCTCGCTCTCACTGATCTTGACGACCGCCGGATCGAAATCGGAGGCAATCGCCTGAATCTGCGTCAGCAGCGCGTCCATCTCATCCGCCGAGCCTTCGACCTCGATGATCAGCAGCGCCTCGACATCCAGAGGGTAGCCCGCCTGGGCGAAATCCTCGCAAACCTTGATCGCCGGACGATCCATGAACTCGATGGCAACCGGGATGATGCCCTGGCCGATGATGGCGGACACGCAGGCTCCGGCCGCCTCATTTGAATTGAAGCCGACCATCATCGGGCGCGCGCCCTCCGCTTTTGGCAGAATGCGCAGGGTTGCCTCCGTCACAATGCCGAACTGGCCCTCGGAACCGACGATCAGGGGCAGGAAATCGTAGCCGGCGGCATCCACGAACGGTCCGCCGAACTCGACCACATCGCCATTCATCATGACCATCGTCAGGCCGAGCACATTGTTGACGGTCACGCCATATTTCAGGCAATGCGCGCCACCCGAATTCATGGCGATATTGCCGCCAATAGTGCAGGCAAGCTGACTGGACGGATCGGGGGCATAGAAGAAATCGGAAGCGGCAACGGCGTTCGACACGCCGAGATTGGTGATCCCGGTCTGCACACGCATATAGCGGCTCTCAAGATTGACCTCCAGAACGCGGCTCATCCGGGAAAGCCCAAGCACGACAGCGTCTTCCGAGGGCAACGCTCCGCCGCAAAGCGATGTCCCCGCACCGCGAGCGATCACACGAACGCCCGCCAGGTGGCAAAAGCTCAAAACCTTGCTGATTTCCTCCGTTGTGCGGGGCAAAACGACGGCAAGCGGGATCTGCTTATACGCCGTCAGCGCATCGGTTTCAAACGCCCGGCGGCCCGCTTCGTCCGCAACCACGGACGACGCAGGCAACAGTTTTTTCAAGGAGTTGATGACGTCGTCTTTCTTCCGCATCACATCGGCGCGCGGCTCCAGAATGGTAATCCCGGACATGACGTATGCTCCTTTCGTACCTTGAGATTGCATTACGAATTATGTGCAATGCATTACCGTAAAATAGACACCGCAAGTGTGAGATTTAACACGCCGTTGCGATTGACAGGCTTTCTGCGATGCAACACTATCCCGGAGGCGCACTTTTCAACTAATAGTGATTTAAGATCGGAGACGGTTCAGCGTGCCGATTACTCCCATTACCGATCTGGAGATATTCGCCCGAGTTGCGGCCGCTGGCAACATGTCAGCCGCTGGCCGCGAAATGGGCCTTTCTCCAGCCGTCGTCAGCAAACGCCTGAGCCATATGGAAGATCGGCTCGGGGCGAGGCTTTTCCAGCGCACCACGCGGCAATTGAAACTGACAGAAACGGGCGAAGGTTTCTACAACCGCGTCGTCCGCATTCTTCGGGAGATCGAGGAAGCCGAAGCCTACGTGTCGCAAGTCAGCGAAACGGTGGGCGGAACATTACGGATAACCGCTCCGATAGGCTTCTCCCGCAGGCATATTGCGCCCTACCTGCCCAATTTCATGCGTCAATACCCCAATCTCTCCGTCGAGATCGCCCTGCGCGACGAGATCGTCGATATTGTCGGCGAGTCGTTCGACGTCGCCATCCGCATTGCAGAACTCGACGATTCCAGTCTGGTCGCCCGAAAGCTCGCGCCCTGCCGCCGGGTGATCTGCGCCGCTCCCGACTATCTGGAACGGCATGGCGAGCCGCAAACACTTGCCGAGCTTGCCGGGCATCACTGCCTGTCGCTTGGCTATCAGCAGAGCTGGCGGCTGACAGGCCCCAACGGCAATGCGACCGTCAAGGTTGCGCCCAAGCTGCGCTCCAGCTCGGAGGATGTGCTCCATGAAGCCCAGCTCAGCGGCATGGGCATCGCACTGCGCTCCACATGGGCGATCAGCGACGATCTGAAAACCGGCCGCCTCAGGGTCGTGC
Source organism: Rhodomicrobiaceae bacterium (assembly GCA_050330195.1). GTDB lineage: Bacteria > Pseudomonadota > Alphaproteobacteria > Rhizobiales > Rhodomicrobiaceae > JAHQVI01. The sequence continues at coordinate 40,532 of JBHJOB010000103.1, forward strand.
TTCCCGATTATCGGGAGACTTCCGGCGTCGCTATTTACGCGGTTTATCCGTGCCGTCAGTTCGTGCCCGCCAAGCTGAAGCTGTTCATCGATTTTCTCGCGCAGCAATATACGCCCATGCCTTACTGGGATCGCGGTCTGGATCTGAACCGCAAACGCGAGGCTGCGGCCTGCGCCAGCGCCAGTGCGCCCATGCGCGTCGCGAAATAGACCTGCCCGACGAGGGCGGGTCACAAAACCTGATCGTATGCGCGCTTGCTGAATCCGTCATTATCTCTTATGACGAAATTATGGATGCACAGCCAAGACCCTACCGTGTTGGGCTTTTCGTCACTTGCCTGGTCGATCTGTTCCGCCCTTCCGTTGGATTTGCGGCGGTAAAGCTGCTTGAGGGCGCCGGCTGCACGGTCGAAGTTCCCGAAGCGCAGGTCTGCTGCGGGCAGCCCGCCTATAATTCCGGCGACCGGGCCGACGCAAAAGCGATTGCCGCTCAGGTCATCGACGCATTTCAGGGCTTCGACTATGTCGTCGCGCCGTCCGGTTCCTGCGCGGGCATGTTGCGCAAGCACTACCAGATGCTGTTCGAGGACGACCCGGTCATGGCGCCCCGCGCGAAGGATTTCGCCGCGCGCACCTTTGAACTGGTCGCGTTCCTCACCGACGTGTTGAACGTTTCCGCCGTCCATGCAAGCTTCACGGGCACGGCGACCTATCACGATTCCTGCTCCAATCTGCGGGAGATGGGCACAACCGAGCAGCCCCGCGCGCTTTTGCGGACCGTGGACGGGCTGCAACTGATCGAGGCGGAAGACCGCGATGTGTGCTGCGGTTTCGGCGGCACGTTCTCGGTAAAATATCCCGACATCTCGAACTCCATGGTCACGGCGAAAACGGCCGCGCTCGGGCGGACCGAGGCGGACATGGTGCTTGGCGGCGATCTTGGCTGCCTCATGAACATTGCCGGAAAGCTCGCCCGCGAAGGCTCGGACATGCGCGTGCGCCACGTCGCCGAGGTGCTGGCCGGCGAAACCGATGCGCCGCCCATTGCCGCCAGAAAATAAGCCCCGGTCAACCGGGCTGATCGACATGAAATGGACCGGGCGCCGGATGCCCGGGAGCCAGCCGATTGATTAGGGAAACGCCGCGTGCAGCCAACATCGCTGAATTTCAAGAAGAACGTCGTCAACGCCCTGAGCGACGAGCAGCTCCAGCGCGCCATGCCGAAATCGCAGCTCGGCATGCAGGCCAAGCGCGCCCATGCACGCTCCATGCTGCCCGAATTCGACGCGCTGTGCGAGCAGGCCAAGGACATCAAGAACCACACGCTCGCGCATCTCGATCTCTATCTGGAAGCCTATGAGCAGAAGGTCGAGGAAGCGGGCGGCCATGTCCATTGGGCCGCGACCGCCGAGGACGCGCGCGGCATCATCACGAAAATCTGCAAGGATGCCGGCGCAAAGCTGATCACCAAGGGCAAGTCCATGGTGGCCGAGGAAATCGCCCTCAACGATGCGCTGGAAGCGGCTGGCATGGAGGTCGCCGAGACGGATCTGGGCGAATATATCATCCAGCTCCGCAAGGAGACCCCGAGCCATATCATCGCCCCGGCGGCTCATCTCAATCAGGACCAGTTCGAAAGCGAATTCCGCCGCGTTCACACCCATCTGCCGAAAGACCGTTCGCTGAGCGATCCGGAGGAACTGGTCGCGGAAGCGCGCGGTGTCCTGCGCGAAAAGTTCCTTCAGGCCGACATCGGCATTACGGGGGCGAATTTCCTGATCGCGGAGACCGGAACGTCAGTGATCGTCACCAATGAAGGCAATGGCGACCTGACCCAGCTTCTCCCGCGCATCCATATAGTGCTGACGACAATCGAAAAAATGGTGCCCACCCTCTCCGACGTCAGCGCGATCCTGCGCGTTCTGGCCCGTTCGGCGACAGGGCAGGAATTCTCGATCTACACGACATTCTCGACCGGTCCGCGCCGCCCCGGCGATCCCGACGGACCCGAGGAATATCACGTCGTCCTGCTCGATAATGGCCGCTCGGAAATGCTCGGCAGCGACTTTCAGGACATGCTGCGCTGCATCCGCTGCGGTGCGTGCATGAACCATTGCCCAGTCTACGGCGCGGTCGGCGGACACGCCTATGGCTGGGTTTATCCCGGACCGATGGGCGCCGTGCTCACGCCGCAGCTTATCGGCGTGCATCAGGCGGGGCATCTGCCGAACGCATCCTCTTTCTGCGGACGCTGCGAGCAGGTCTGCCCGATGAAGATCCCGTTGCCGAAGATGATGCGGCACTGGCGCGAGCGCGAGTTCGAGCGCGGCGACTCCCCGTGGACGCAGCGCATGGCGGTGCGCGGCTGGGCATGGCTGGCCAAACGGCCGAAACTTTACCGTCGCGTGATGTCGCCGGTCATTGGAATGCTCGGCGAGTGGGGCAAGTCGAAAGGGCGCTTCAAGTGGCTGCCATTTGCGGGCGGGTGGCTGCGGCACCGCGATATGCCCGCCCCGCAAGGGCGAACCTTTCATTCGCAATGGCGGCATGAGCTGAACCGGCGCGAGCGCGAAGCGGAGTTGGGCCGGTGACAGAGACGAAAAAAGCGCGTGACACCATGATCGCCGCGATCCGGCGCGGGCTTGGCGCAAGGGGCGACGAACCGGGGCGGCGCGGCACTGTCCGGGCGCGCCTTGAACGCAGCCCTGATGGCATGATACCGGAACGGGCGCGCACGCCGAAAGACGAGCAGCCGGATCTGCTGGCCTCCATGCTTAAGTCGACGGGCACGATCGTCCACATTCTCGACCGTCTCGACGACGTGCCGGGCGCGGTTGCCGACCAACTCGCCGCCCTCAATCTGCCCGCGCGCGCGCGTCACGGCGACGATCCGGTTCTGGCAGGTCTCAACTGGGACGATACCGTAGTCGAACGGCTGAACGGCCCGGCAAGGGGCGAGGACGACGTTTCGCTGAGCCGCGCGGCGGCAGCGGCGGCGGAGACGGGAACACTGATGTTCACCTCCGGCCCGGACAATCCTTCCACGTTGAATTTTCTGCCCGAAACGCATTTCGTCGTTCTTCAGGCGAAGGATATTACGGGCTCATATGAGGAAAGCTGGAACCGCTTTCGCGCAACCTATGGCCGGGGAACGCTCCCGCGTACGGTGAATCTGGTCAGCGGCCCATCCGCGACCGCCGACATCGAGCGGACGCTGGTACGCGGTGCGCATGGCCCGCGGCGACTCGCCGTTTTCCTCGTTCTCGACGAACAAACGTCGGATGAGGATGAAAGAAAAGATCTTTCTTGATTTTAACAGCAATCACTTGCCTATCACCGTGATTCTCCGTGCGCACACAATATGCTGCGACATTTGCTGACTCACGCACATTATCTGGATAAATTATGGCATTCACGGCACAATAAAATTATCCAGAGCTGTGAACAACACGGTGAAAACACGCTGAACAGCGAATGTGTTCTCGAACGTCGTGATGTTTGTCACAAAACGGCCATGAGAGTGGCTAAGCCTGAAGTGGTTCGCGGAATATTTTGTGAACGCCCTCTTTGGAATGCCCCGGCCGACCCCGCGCCGGGGCATTTTTTTGGCCAGAAGCACGTGAAGAGATGCCGTTTCCAGCATCTCTCCAGTGTATTTACCCCGCTAACCTGCCTGAGCGGCAGATCGTGGCTGCAACAATTTGATGCAACCTAAGATTGTGTAACAAATATCGAGCAACCCATCAAGCTTTTTCGAGATAGGGTATATAACTTACCTGCGCAGTGATGCCGGCAAGCAGGATTCACTCGAAAATCCAAGGATGAGTATGGCCCCGCCGCGACGAAACGGTTCCATTTCCAGCCCGAGTTGGCTTATGGTCTGGCGGGCAATCTCGCGCTTCACGCAGTTCTGACGTTTTTTCGACAAAAACGGACATGGCCCGGAGCATTCCGGTGTGTGAGCGCGTCTCGGGGGGACATGATCATGCGTGGCGAGCCGATCTGGCAACGCGATGCGTATTATGAAGAGGCAGTGCCGGCGATGCGTCCGCAGGCGGGCAATCGTTTGCCGGTGCGCTTCATTCAGAAGAAAATCGTACTGGTCGGGCCGTCGCGCGCCTCGCTCGCCGTTGCCGCCGGTCCCCTCATCCACGAGATCGGACGTGCCGGGCATCACGTCTTCTGCTTTGCCCCCGAGTTGAATGATCGCGCCGCCAGTCAGGCGCTCGTCCGTCTGCGGGCCAGGCTTGGCGACATCCCCGCGTTCCGCCAGGGCCTGTCCCCATTCGCCGACCAGACCAGCATCTTGCGCCTCACCCAGGCATTCAAGCGGATCGAGCCCGATGTGGTCGCCGGATTCTCGCCCAAGGGCGCCGCGCTCGCCGGAATAGCCGGACGGATGGCCCGCGTTCCGCACATCATCTCGATGATCGGCGAATTGGGACGCGGTTTCGAAGAACCGCCGGAAAAATCCTCATTCATGAGCCGACAGCTCCAGAAGTCCCTGTTGCGGCTCGCCTTCCGGTTCAGCCACACGGCGGTCTTCTTCAATGACGAAAATTACGAGCTGCTGCAGAACCACGATCTGATCTCGGACCGTCTGCGCCTGTTCACGATGAACGGCAGCGGCGTCGATCTCCGCCGCTTTCCTCCGACCCAGCTTCCCCCGCTCGAACGTGGCGTCATGTTTCTCTATGCCGGCCCGCTGGACAGACGCTTCGGTATTGTCGAATTCTGCAAGGCGGCGCGCCAGCTCCGCAACAAGCCGGGACGCTATCACTGCCTCGTCGTGGGACCGGAAGTGCGCGGACCGAACGGCTTTCCGCTATCGGCGCTGAAGCGTTTCCGGGACGTCGTGCAATATCTCGGCCCGCAGGCCGATCCCCGGCCCTATATCGCGCGGACTCATGTCTTCGTCTTTCCCGCACGCGGCGATATCGTCCCGCAGGCGCTGGTCGAAGCCGTCGCGATGGGCCGCCCGGTCATCACCTCAACCTCGCGCGGCTGCCGCGTGGCGGTCAGCGAAGGCGGCAACGGCATGATCGTGCCACCTGGTGATGCAGCAGCACTGGCCGGTGCGATGGCGCGGTTGCTTGTGCGTCCCGACCTGATCCCGTCAATGGCGCGCGCCAGCCGGGAACTGGCCGAAAGCCAGTTCGACAGTCGCCGGATCAATGAATTGCTGCTCGCCGCGCTGGACCTGTGAGCGAAGATGGCTTAGAGCCTGAGAGCAATTGCAAGACTTAAACGGTATCCTGCGGGGATCCAATCTCGATGGCCGACAATCTTGAGCTTCAGACGCTCGACGACCGGGCGATCATCCGGCAATTGGGGACGTTGCGAAACCGGATCGCGGAGCGCTTTCCGACGCGCGGCCTGACAAAGACGGCGACGCATCTGGCCGACATTTCCAGACCGACAGCGCGAGATGCCGCCTCGCTCGGAAAGACGCATTGGGGTTTGCGGATGCTTTCGGTGATCGCCATCGCGGGAGCGGTAGCGGGCCTCATTCAGCTTGGCGTGTTTTTTCGTGTACAGGTGTCCAGCGAACTCCAACTCACCGAGTTTACGCAGGCGCTCGAAGCGGCACTGAACATCGTGCTGCTCTCGGGCGTGTTCATCATCTTCTTCGTCCGGCTGGAAAACCGCTTCAAGCGGGAAAAGGCGCTGAAAGGCCTCTACCGCCTCCGCGCCATCGCTCATGTCATCGACATGCACCAGCTCACGAAAGACCCGCCATCCATCGTGGGCAGCGCGCCGACATCCTCGTCGCCCGTGCGCGACCTGACCGAAGAGGAACTCCTGCGTTACCTCGATTATTGTTCGGAAATGCTGTCCTTTACGGGCAAGCTCGCCGCGCTTTATGCTCAGTATTTCCCGGATGCGACCGTGACCGCCGCCGTCAACGATATCGAGCAGCTCACCACCAATCTGAGCCGGAAGATCTGGCAGAAAATCGTCCTCATTCAGGGCGGACAACAAGAGTTCCGCAGCAGCCAATGACACAAGACCACGACCCCATCGCCCATGCGCAGGCCCTGATCCGCTGCCCGAGCGTGACGCCGGAGCAGGCGGGCGCGCTCGATTACATGGACGCTGTGCTGACGCGGCTCGGCTTTGCCTGCCACCGGCTCCGCTTCGGGGAAGATGCGCCGCCTGCCGTCGACAATCTCTATGCGCGGATCGGCACGGGGTCGCCGCATCTGTGTCTTGCCGGTCATGTCGACGTCGTCCCGCCGGGCGATGAAGCCGCATGGACCTATCCCCCGTTCGGTGCGGAAATTCACGAGGGCGTGCTTTACGGACGCGGCGCGGTGGACATGAAAGGCGACATTGCCGCGATGATGGCGGCGGTTGCGCGGTATCTCGCGGAAACGGGCGGCGCGCCTGCCGGTTCGATCAGCTTCCTGATCACGGCGGATGAGGAAGGTTCCGCCGCGCATGGCACACGGGCCGTCGTCGAATGGATGAAGGAAAAGGGCGAACGACCGGATCACTGCATTCTCGGCGAGCCCTCTCATCCCGACCGTATGGGCGAAGCGATCAAGATCGGACGGCGCGGCAGCCTGACGGGCAGGCTGACCGTTCGAGGCGTGCAGGGCCATGTCGCCTATCCGGCGCGGATGCGCAATCCGCTGACCGGTCTCGTCGCCGCTCTGAACCGCATCGCTACCGAAACGCTCGACGAAGGCAGCGAGAATTTTGCTCCGAGTAATCTGGAAATCACCACCATCGACACCGGCAATCCGACGGCCAATGTCGTGCCCGCTGCCGCCAGCGCGCAGTTCAACGTCCGCTTCAACGACCACCACACGGTTGCGTCGCTTTCGGAACGCGTGCGCAACCTGATCGAGACGCCGATCCTCGCCGCCGGGCTCGAATATGAGCTGAACTTCGAGTCCAACGCCGATGCCTTCATTACGAAGCCTGGCCCCTGGCTCGATATGCTGAAGGTCATTTCGCGTGAGATGACCGGCCTCACGCCGGAACTATCGACGGGCGGCGGAACCTCGGACGCACGCTTCATCAAGGACATCTGCCCCGTGGTCGAATACGGGCTGGTCAACAGCACCATCCATGCCGTGGACGAAAACACGCCAATTGTCGATCTCGCGCTGCTGACAGACATCTTCCATCGCTTCATGCAGCGCTATTTCGCCGCCACTTAACAGGTGGATTTCGGCGGGCGGCCCCGCTCGCTTCAAGCGATTCTCCGGTATAATGCCGCTGGGGAGACATGACATGCATCTGATCAAGCTTTGCGTCGGCGTCGATGCGCTGGAGGAGTTGGCCGCATGGCAGGCCATGAGGCTGGAAACGCAGCGGAGCGCCGGCGTCGAACCCGAGCTGGCGCATCGCACGCGCCAGATGCCCCGGCAACGTGACGCAATTCTCGATGGCGGGTCGCTTTACTGGGTGATCAAGGGCGTCATCCGGGCGAGGCAACGGATCATCGATCTGCGCGAGGAAACCGACGCGGAAGGCCGCACGCTTTGCGCCATTGTTTTCGATCCCGCGCTTATCGCCACGCGCCCGCAGCCACGCCGTCCGTTTCAGGGCTGGCGCTATCTGAAGCCGGAAGATGCGCCCACCGACATCGGGGCACTCGGCGCAGGCGATCTGGCGAAAATGCCGGAAGCGATGCGCGCGGAACTGGCCGAGCTGGCGCTGATCTAAATCCGATTGTCGGGCGCGGACCTTTCTCAAAGCACGGCGAGAATGTTCTCTTCGACGGTCCTCAGATGCAAGCGCATCGCGTCGGCGACGGCGTCGGCGTTGCGCTCGACCAGAGCCGTGACGATCGCACGGTGCTGCCGGTCGTAGGCTTCGCGGCGGCCTGCCGTGAGTGACCGCTTCTTCAGCTCGAACCATTGACGCTGGTTCCTCGCCTCGCTGATCGCCTGGCAATAATTCACCAGCACCTCATTCTTGGCGGCAACGAAGATGGACAGGTGAATCCGGGCATCCCAATGCTCGAAATCGGAAATCTCCGTCGCTTCAAGGCTGCGGTCGAAGGCGTGGGCGATGGTGTCGAGATCGGCGCGACTTGCCCGCGTCGCCGCGAGAGCGGCGGCATGCGGTTCGATGATCATCCGCGTTTCGAGCAGGTCGCGCGGACTTGCTTCGGTCAGCCGGAAGGCGGCCCCGTTTTCCTGCGGCGTTTCGCGGGGCAGTATGAAGGTTCCGCGCCCGACCTGCCGGGAGAGATAGCCCGCTTCCTCAAGCTGATCGAGCGCACGCCGCACCGTGTTCCGCGCTACGCAGAAGCGGCTTGCCAGAACGCGCTCCGGAGGCAACCGTCCGCCCACGTCCCACTCGCCGCTTTCGATGATGCGCCGCAACTCGCCGGTAAGGTCGTAGGCATTCCCTGATCCATTCATGAACCAATGCTAACCCAATTCACCGGAAATTGAAAAGAGGCGTTTGCCTGGAAAGGACGCAATATATGTGAAACATGCAAAATCAATGTTGGTTAAAATTGCGTTTGACGGATCGTACTTACGATGCAACGATGTCTGTAATGACAAGAATATTGGCGCAATATTGGTTCAGTTGCGCAGGGAAGAAACGCTAGAAGGAGCGCGCCTTGAAGCTCGCCACAATCCGTCACGGCGGAACCTATGCGGCTACCCTCATTGACGGCAATCAGGCAAAACTGCTGAGCGCGGAGACCGGTTCGCCCTATGATTTGCTGAGCCTCGTCATCAATGGAGACGTGGCAAACGCAGCCAGTTTCACCGGTGGACCGATCGTCTCGCTTAACAATGCGTCCCTGGCCGCGCCAGTCCGCCGCCCTGCCCGCAACATTTTCTGCGTCGGCAAGAACTACTCCGACCATGCGAAGGAACTGGCGTCGAGCGTTTTCAAGGATACCGCATCCGGTCCGTCCTACCCGATCATTTTCTCCAAGGTGCCGGAAACCGTTATCGGTCCGGGCGAGCCCGTCATCATCGACCCTGCCGTGTCCTCCGCAATCGACTATGAAGGCGAACTGACCCTGATCATCGGCAAGGGTGGGCGCGGCATCTCGAAGGCCGATGCGCTTTCCCATATCTGGGGCTACACTATCATCAACGACATTACGGCGCGCGATATCCAGCAGCAGCATAATCAGTGGCTGCTCGGCAAGTCGCAGGATACGTTCTGCCCGATGGGCCCTGTTGTCGTGACGGCGGATGAAATCGATCTGGCCGACACCGGCCTGCGCACCTTCGTCAATGGCGAACTGCGCCAGAACGCCAATACGCGCGACCTGATTTTCGACATACCGACGCTGATCGAGACCATCTCCGCAGGCATTACGCTCATGCCCGGTGACATCATCGCGACGGGCACGCCGGCGGGCGTCGGCATGGGCTTCGATCCGCCGCGCTATCTGAAACATGGCGACGTTGTCCGCGTCGAGATCGACGGTATCGGCGTGCTGGAAAATCCGATCGTGGAGCGTGGCCGATGAGCGGCAATGTGGTCGCAGGAATGGCCGTGGAGATCGCCGGAGACGGCGCTCCGGTCATCTGCATCCACGGACTTGGCGGCACATCGAACACGTTCACGCCGCAGATGCCGGTGCTGACAACGATGCGCGTCATTCGTCCAGACCTTCCATGCTCGGGGCGTTCGGCGAATGTGGAGAAACCGTCAATTTCCAGCTTCGCGGCATCGCTCATCAAGCTGGCCGACATGCTTGGCGTCAAGAGCGCACATTTCGTCGCCCATTCGCTCGGCACGATCATCTGCCAGCATCTCGCGGCGGAACGGCCCGAACTTGTGCGCAGTCTGAGCCTGATCGGCGCACTGATCGAGCCGCCCCAGGCCGCTCGCGACGGCCTTCGGGCCAGGGCGCAAACGGCGCGCGGCAGCGGCATGGCGGAGATCGCCGACACGATCGTGCAGAACGGCATGGCGGCGGAAAGCCGTTCGCGCTCATCGGCAGCGGTTGCCTTTGTGCGGGAATCCATCCTGCGGCAATGCCCCGAAGGCTATGCGCGCACCTGCGAAGCGCTGGCGGAGGCGACGGCCGCGAACCATCAGCGCATCCGCTGTCCGGTCCTCATCGTCAACGGCGAGGAAGACGCGGTCGCGCCGCCATCGGTTGCGCGCGATCTTGCCGAACGGATTGCAGGCGCACGGGCGGTCATTGTGCCGCGTTGCGGACATTGGGTTACGATCGAGCGGCCGGAGGACGTGAACGCCGAACTGCGCCGCTTTCTCGGCGGGCAGCCCGGCGCGGCAAGGATGTAGGAGCACGTTTTTGCTCCCTCTCCCGTGGGGAGAGGGGTGGGGTGAGGGCGTTCAATAGCAGCGGGCAAGCGCGTCCCCTCACCCGGCGCTGACGCGCCGACCTCTCCCATCGGGAGAGGTTAAGACAAGAGAATTCGGGACGGGGGCGAACAGGAGAGGAAGCAATGAGCGATTATCGTGACGGCCCCGGACTTCGCGGCGGCAATCCGGGCGAAGGCTCGACCGTGTTCACCAATGTCCGCGTGCTCGACGCGACGGGCGACCAGCCCTTCATGGGCGAAGTGGTTGTGCGCGGCAATCGCATCGCCTCGATCACGCGCGGCCAGCGCGTCACGCCCGGCGGCGGCGCGACCGTCATCGACGGTGGCGGCGCAACGCTGATGCCCGGCCTGATCGACGCGCATCTGCATCTGTCATGGAACAACGCGCCCGGCATCGACCCGATCCAGATGATGGAGCTGGAAGAGCACATGCTGGTCACGATGGAGATGGCCAAGCTGGTGCTCGATGCGGGCTTCACCTCCGGACGTGGCGCGGCTGCGGCCAAGCCCCGGCTCGATGTCGTCGCCAAGCGCTTCATCAATGAAGGCCGTTTCCCCGGCCCGCGCTATCTGGCGGCCGGTCCCGAGATCACGACCGTCGGCGGCCTCGGCGACGCCTCGCCCTCTCACATCCCGCATGAAGGCCTCAATCTCGGCCTCGTTGTTTCCGGCCCCGAAGAAATCCGGCGCACCGTCCGTCAGCTCATCAAATATGGCGTCGACAGCATAAAGCTGAACCTTTCGGGCGAGGCAATCACCGGCATGGGCGCGGAGGAAACGCCGATGTCGGAGGAAGAAGTGGCGATGGCGGCGCAGGAAGCGCGGTGCCGCAACAAGGTGCTCTCCGCCCATGCACGCTCGTCCGGCTCGGTCATGCAATGCATCCGGCACGGCATCCAGAATATCTACCATGCCTCATTCGCCGACGAGCGCGCCCTCGATGCGCTGGAAGCCGTCAAGGACAAGCATTTCGTTGCGCCCGGCCTCGCCTGGCTCATCAACACGGCGCGCCATGCGGGCGAATGGGGCATCAAGCCCGGTTCGCCGATCACCATCGAATATGAGCGCGAACTGGAAATGGCCGTCGACACGATGAAGAAAATGCACAAGCGCGGCATCCGCGTGCTGATCGGCGGCGATTACGGCTTTGCCTGGACGCCGCAGGGCACGAACGCCAAGGATCTGGAGTATTTCGTCGATCTGGTCGGAATGTCGCCGATGGAGGCGATTATTGCGGGCACGAAACTCGGTGGACAGATCATGAGCATGGGCGACGAACTGGGCATGATCAAGGAAGGTTATCTTGCCGACATGCTGCTCGTCGACGGCGATCCGTTGGCCGATGTTCGTATCCTGCAGGACAGGAAGCGCCTGCTGGCGATCATGAAGGACGGCAAGTTCCACAAGGAGCCGAATGCGCGGCAGAGCTATGTGCGGCGCGTGGCCTGAGCCGCCGGGACGAATAAGGGAGGCGCAATGAGCAACGGAGCGGCAAGGCGGCCATGAAGCTATTCCTCTTCACGCTCCTCAACGGGCTGACGCTCGCTGCGCTCTACTTCCTCGTGGCGAGCGGCTTCACGTTGGTTTTCGGCCTGATGCGCAACGTCAACCTCGCGCATGGCTCGCTCTATCTCATCGGCGGCTACATCGCCTATTCGGCGGTTGAGGCAACCGGCGTCTTCCTGCTCGGCTTCGCCGTCGCCTTCGTCACCATGGCGGTTGCCGGCATCGCGCTGCAATTGCTCGTCTTCCGGCACATGGAGGGGCAGGATCTGCGCCAGACGATGGTGACAATCGGCATTTCCATCATTCTCGCCGACCTAGCGCTGTGGATCTGGGGCGGCGAGTTCTACCAGATCTATCCGCCGGACTGGCTCTTCGGGGCGGCGACCTTCCCCATCGTCATCGGAACGCTCTCCAACGGCGATCCGGTCTACTTCACCTATCCCATCGTGCGGCTGTTCATTCTCGGCATGGCGCTCGTCATCGGCGTGCTGCTCTGGCTGATGCTGAACCGGACGCGCATCGGCATGATGATCCGCGCCGGCGTCGACGACCGGGAGATGCTCAGCGCCAGCGGCATCAATATCCAGCTTGTCTTCGTCATCGTCTTCGCCATCGGGGCGGGGCTGGCCGGGATCGCTGGCGTGGTTGGCAGCATCTTCTCCTCGCTCGCGCCGGGTGAAGACGTCCGCTATCTGCTCGCCTCGCTGGTCGTGGTCATCGTCGGCGGCATGGGCAGCATCACCGGCGCGGCGCTGGGCGCGATTCTGATCGGCGTCGCGGAGCAGTTCGGCTCGGTCTATTTCCCGACCTATGCCATCGCCGTCAGCTTCCTGATCATGGTCGCGGTGCTCGCCTTCCGGCCCGAGGGCATCATGGGGGCGCGGCGATGAGCATTGCCGCCGGAGAAGACAGGACAGGCGGTTTGCTCCCGGAAACCGGGCGCATGGCGGGGCTCGGCTGGTTCAACCCGGCGCATATCGTGCTCGGCTTCATCCTCCTCGTCCTGCCCGCGATCACCAGCGACTTCATCCTGTTCTCCGTCTTCGCCTGGGCGCTCTGCCTCGGCATGGTGGCGCTCTCGCTGATGTTCCTCGCCGGTTATGGCGGCATGGTCAGCCTCGCACAACTCACCATCGCCGGCGTGGCGGGCTACATGGTCGCCATCCTCGGCACGAACGGCATGAATCTCGGGCTGGAATGGCCTTGGTGGGTCAGCATTCCCGCTGCCATCGCCATCGCGGTCGCCTTCGCCACGCTCACCGGCGCGCTCGCGGTGCGCACGGAGGGCATCTACACGATCATGATCACGCTCGCCATCGCGGCGGCGTTCTTCTACTTCACCCGGCAGAATTACGACATTTTCAACGGCTGGAACGGCTTCAATCTCGTGCTGCCGCCGACACTTTTCGGCGTCGACTGGCGGCAACCCGTGCCGTTCTACTACATGGCGCTGTTCCTGGCGGTGATCAGCTATGCGGCGGTTCTCTATGTCTCGCGCTCCACATTCGGCCTCGCCCTGCAAGGCATCCGCGACAATGCCCGGCGAATGGAAGCCATCGGCTACAATGTCGTGGCGCACCGGATCGCCGCTCACGCCTTCGCCGGACTGATTGCCGGGACGGCCGGCATTCTGCTGGTCTGGTTCAACGGCGCGATCTCGCCGGCATCGGTCGGCGTCGGCCCGGCCATCGACATTCTCGTGATCGCGATCATCGGCGGCCTGCGCCACCCGATAGGCCCGTTCATCGGCGCGCTGATCTACGCCGTGCTATCGACCTTCGCAATGGATCTGATCGAAATCTTCATCGACCGGGAACGCTTCAAGCTCGTGATCGGCGTGATCTTCCTGCTGATCGTGCTGTTCTCGCCGGACGGAATATTGGGCATCTGGAGCCGCCTGCGCGAGAAATTCACCGCAAATCGCGGTTGGGACTGAATTCAGAAGAATGCCGACGCTTCGATGAACGGGGCGCGGAGAAAGTGGAGGAAACGATGCATACACTGACAAGACGGCTTGTCCTGCTGGCGGCAGCGGCGAGCATGGCGGTCGGGCTCCCGGCGGCCGCACAGGACAAGGGCACGCTGAAGATCGGCGGTCTGGCGACGCTTGAAGGCGTGTTCGCCGTTCCGGGCCAGGACGGAATGCGCGGTATCGAGGCGGCGCTGAAGGAAGCTGATTATACCGCCGGAGGCTACAAGCTGGAATTGATCAAGGGGTCGTCCGATGCGTCACCAGACAGCGCCTTGAGAGCCGCGCGCAAGCTCGTCGAGCAGGACGGCGTCGCCATCCTCATCGGCCCGCTTTCGGGTTCGGAAGGCCTTGCGATGAAGGATTACGCCAAGACGCAGACCGGCACGACCTTCATCAACGGCACGTCTGCCGCGCAGGACACGACATTGCGCGATCCGGCGGAGAACTTCTTCCGCTTCACGACGGACGGCGCGCAGTGGATGTACGGCCTCGGCGAATATGTGCTGAATGAGAAAGGCTGGAAGCGCGTTGCCACCATCGGCGAAGACTATTCCTTCATGCACACCCAGTTCTTCGGATTTGCGCTGCCCTATTGCGAAGCAGGCGGCGAGATCGTCGAGCGCTTCTGGGTTCCGCTCGGCACGAAGGACTATTCCTCGATCATCGCGGCGCTTCCCGCTGACGTCGACGCCATCTGGCTTGGCCTTGGCGGCGGCGACGCGGTCAACTTCCTGAACCAGTATCAGCAGGCGGGCGGCTCCACCCAGCTTATCGGTGCGTCGATCACGGTCGATCAGTCGATCATCAACTCCAAGGGCCGCACCCGCGACGCGCTGAAGGGCACGCCCTCGGCCGGTCCGCAGGCCGACACGTGGGACGATGCAAACTGGCAGAAGTGGGTCAAGCTCTATCAGGACAGCTTCCCCGAGGGTGAACGCTTCCCGACGCCGGGCCTGTTCGCCACGGGCTATTACGTCGCAACGAAAGCTGCGATTGAAGGGCTGAACTCCGTCGATGGCGATCTGTCCGACAATCAGAAGGCCCTGCGCGAGTGGCTCTCCACGGCCTCCATCAATACGCCGGTCGGCCCGGTCAAGCTTGACGGAAACCGTCAGGCGATCGCGCCGAACTTCGTGACGGAAGTGGTCGAGGGTCCGGACGGCAATCTTGTCAATCAGCTCGTCAAGGTAACCGACCCGATCAACCAGACGCTCGGGATGGACAGCGAGGCTTTTCTCGCGCTCGGCCCGGTCGGCCGCGACAACCCGAAATGTGAATAGCGCCGGTTCCCTCTCCCTCAGGGAGAGGGCCAGGGTGAGGGGGTACGAGGTCAATTAAAGCGCTGATCCCCTCACCCGGCACTGACGTGCCGACCTCTCCCGCTCGCGAACCTTTACGGTGAGCGACAAGCGCTCACCTTGAGGGAGAGGTGAAGGACGAAACGAAGGACGCAAACAACAGTGTCGGAACGCGCAACCAGAATTGCAGAAGCGGCTTCCGCCTACGCTCTCTCGATCGAGGGCGTGAGCCGGCATTTCGGCGCTCTGGTTGCGCTTGACGGCGTTGACCTGAAATTGCGTGCTGGCGAACGGCACGCATTGCTTGGCGCGAATGGCGCCGGCAAGACGACGCTGTTCAACGCCATCACCGGCGATTTTCCGCCCACGGCGGGCCGGATCTTCTTCTTCGGCGAGGATGTGACCCGCCTCAAGCCGCATGGCCGCATCCGGCGGGGCTTGAGGCGCACCTATCAGATTTCACTGCTGTTTCAGGGCTTGAGCGTTCTCGACAATCTCTTTCTCGCGACACGCGGGGTCGCCGACCGGCGCTTCAGCTTCATGCGTCCCGGCGACAACGCCCCGCATCTGGAAGCAGCCCGCCAGCTTGCGCATACGGTGCATCTCGATCACGTCATCGAAACGCTGGTCGGCGAACTCAGCTACGGCCAGCAGCGGCAGCTCGAAATCGGTCTCGCCCTGGCCGGAGCCCCGCGCTTCATCCTGTTCGACGAACCGGCGGCGGGCCTTTCGCCATCGGAGCGGCGCGAGTTGATCCAGATCCTGCGCGCACTCCCGCCGCATATCGGCTACGTGATCATCGAGCACGACCTCGACGTGGCTCTGCGCGTGGTCGAGAGCGTCACGATCATGAATAACGGCACGATCTTCAAACAGGGGACGCCCGATGAAATCGAGGCCGACCCCGATGTCCAGCGCATTTATCTGGGAGGCAAGCAGTGAGCGAGACGCTTGCCCGATCGGTCGCTGCGCCCGCCCTCGAAATTCGCGGGCTTTCCGTCTTCTATGGCGGCGTCGAGGCGTTGCACGATCTGGGCTTGCGGCTCGATCGCGGCGTGCTCGCCGTGGTCGGGCGCAACGGCATGGGCAAGACCACGCTCTGCAAGGCTATCATGGGCCTCGTTCCGGCGCGCTCCGGCTCGATCCGCGCTTACGGCACCGACATAACCGGTCTCGCGCCCAACAGGATCGTACAGGCGTCCGTGGCCTATGTGCCGCAGGGGAGGCGGGTCTGGCCGTCGCTGACGGTGGACGAACATTTGCGGCTGGTCTTCATCGGCGACAAGGACAGTCCGTGGACGCCGGAACGGGTTTACGAGACATTTCCGCGCCTTGGCGAGCGCAAGAAAAGCTACGGCACGCAGCTTTCCGGCGGCGAACAGCAGATGCTCGCTATCGGACGCGGACTGCTTGCCAATCCGCGCCTGCTGGTCATGGACGAACCGACGGAGGGACTGGCTCCCGTCATCGTCGAGCAGCTTTCCGGCATGTTGCGCGCGCTGGCGGATGAGGGCAGCATGTCGATCCTGCTGATCGAGCAGAATCTCGGCGTCGCCATGCAGGTCTCCAGCGACATCGCGATCATGATGCATGGCCGGATCGCACGCGAAATGCCGTCGCGCGAACTGGCGGGCGACGAGGCGCTGCAAAGGCGGCTGCTCGGCGTTGGGCGCGACGAGGACGAGGAAGAGGCGCTGCCGGAGGCAGAAGAAGAAGCGCCGGGCGTGCATTATATTCAGGTGCAGCGGGAGCATGCCGAAGGAGCGGGCTCGCCGTCTTACGCATTTGCCGGAGGCGCGCAGCCAGCCTATTCCGCGACGAGCATTCCAAATCGCTGGACGGCGGATAATCGTCCGTCAACATCGTCTTCCTCGTCGGCGTATTCGACGAGAGAGCGCGAAGAAACGGCCCGCCCTGCATCGCCGGAAATCTCCGCCGTTCCCGTCTCCGCGATGGTCGGTCGCAACGCCTATGTCATCGGCACCTTCGACACGAAGGCCAACGAGTTGACTTTCCTCAACAATGCGCTGCGCCGCCTCGGCGTGAAGACCGTCACCGTCGATCTCTCGACCAGCGGACGGCCCAGCCCCGCCGATATTTCGCCTACGGAAGTCGCCCTCCACCATCCGGGCGGCGAAAGCGCCGTTTTCACCGGCGATCGCGGCGCGGCGGTCACGGCGATGGCGGAGGCCGCGTCCCGTTTCATCGCCACGCGGCGCGACATTGGCGGCGTCATCTCCGCGGGCGGCTCCGGCGGCACCGCTCTCGCCACGGCGGCGATGCGCGTTCTGCCGGTCGGCATTCCGAAATTCATGGTGTCGACCGTCGCGAGCGGCGACGTCAGCCGCTATGTCGGCCCCTCCGACATCACCATGATGTATTCCGTCACCGACGTGCAGGGCATCAACTCGATCTCCGAACAGGTGCTCTCCAATGCTGCCCACGCTCTCGGCGGCATGATTGCCCATCAGCGCCGCGACGATCAGCGCGCCTCCACCAAGCCAGCAGTTGGCCTCACCATGTTCGGGCTGACCACGCCCTGCGTACAGGCGGTCACGGCGGCGCTGCGCGACGATTTCGACTGCCTCGTCTTCCACGCCACTGGCACGGGCGGTCAGTCCATGGAGAAGCTCGTCGACTCCAACCTGCTCACGGGCGTCATTGACGCGACGACGACGGAAGTTGCCGACCATCTCGTCGGCGGCGTGTTCGCCGCAGCGCCGGACCGCTTCGGCGCGATCATCCGGTCGCGCGTGCCCTATGTCGGTTCGCTCGGCGCGCTCGACATGGTCAATTTTCACGCCCGCGACACCGTCCCCGCCCGCTTCGAAGGCCGCAAATTCCACATCCACAACCCGAACGTCACGCTTATGCGGACGACGCCGGATGAAAACGAAGCGATAGGCATGTTCATCGCCGAGCGCCTCAATCGCATGGAGGGTCCGGTGCGCTTCTTCATACCCGAGGGCGGATTGTCCGGGCTCGACGCGCCGGGGCAACTCTTCCATGACCCGGCCGCCAACCGCGCGCTGTTCTCGACCATCGAACGCATGTTCGTGCAGACCCAGCGGCGACGGCTGATCAAGCTTCCACATCACATCAACGACCGGTCATTTGCCGAAGCGCTGGTCAGGAGTTTCCGCGAAATCGCGGCGAGCGGACAGACAATAGAAAGCGAAAGGCTGGCATGGCGCGCATAGAACGAGCGGAGATCCTGAAACGGCTGCGAGGCAAGGTCGAACGCGGCGAAGCCATCGTCGGCGGCGGCGCGGGAACGGGCCTTTCCGCCAAATGCGAGGAGGCGGGCGGGATCGACCTGATCGTGATCTACAATTCCGGGCGCTACCGGATGGCCGGGCGCGGCTCGCTTGCCGGATTGATGGCCTATGGCAATGCGAACGACATCGTCGTGGAGATGGCGCGCGAAGTCCTGCCTGTCATCGAGCACACGCCGGTTCTCGCCGGCGTCAATGGCACCGACCCGTTCTGCCTGATGGACAGTTTTCTCGACGATCTGAAGCGCCTCGGCTTTTCCGGTGTGCAGAATTTCCCCACGGTCGGGCTGATCGACGGCATCTTCCGCGCCAATCTCGAAGAGACCGGAATGAGCTATTATCTCGAAGTCGAGATGATCCGGAAGGCGCATGACAAGGATATGCTGACCACCCCCTATGTCTTCTCCGAAGCCGACGCCGAAGCAATGGCTGAAGCAGGCGCGGACATTCTCGTCTGCCACCTCGGCCTGACGACGGGCGGTTCCATCGGCGCGGAAACTGCGCTGAAGCTTGAGGACTGTCCGGCCATTGTCGATAGCTGGGCGGCGGCGGCGCGGCGCGTGCGCGAGGATGTGCTTATCCTCGTTCATGGCGGTCCGGTCGCGCAACCGGAGGATGCTGAATTCGTGCTGTCTCGCTCGGAGCTGGCCCAGGGCTTTTACGGCGCATCCTCCATGGAGCGGCTTCCGACCGAAGCAGCGCTCACGGAGCAAACGATGAAATTCATGGCGATCCAGCGCCAGAAAACGTCAAATTAACCAAGGGGGGCGTTGGGAGAAAGATATGTCCGGGGACTTATCGGGAAACGCAATCTTCTGGCTGATTGTGGCGATCATCGCGATCGTCATCATCGCCTACATCTTTTATCTGTTCTATCGCCGCTCGACGAAGGAAACTGCGTTCGTGCGAACCGGCCTTGGTGGCCAGAAGGTCGTCATCAATGGCGGTGCGTTCGTCATTCCGATCTTTCATGATGTGACGCCGGTTTTCATGCGCACCCATCGTATGGTCGTGCAATGCGTGCGCGACCGGGCGGTGATCTCGAAGGACCGGATGCGCGTCGATGTCAGCGCCGAATTTTACGTTCGGGTGGTGCCGACACAGGATGGCGTATCCTCAGCCGCGCAGACGCTCGGACGGCGCAGCATGGAGACCGAAGCGCTGCGCGAACTGGTCGAAGGCCGCTTCGTCGATATTCTGCGCTCGGTCGCCGCCGAGATGACGATGGAGGAACTGCACGAGCAGCGCAGCGAATATGCGCGCCGCGTGCGCGAGGCGGTCGTCGAGCCGCTGACCAGGAGCGGACTTGAAGCCGAAGCCGTATCGCTGACCAGCCTCGACCAGACCAATATGGAATTCTTCAACCCCTCCAACGCCTTCGACGCGGAAGGTCTCACCCGCCTCACCGAGCAGATCGAACAGCGCAAGAAACGCCGCAACGACATCGAGCAGGACACGCTGATCGCTATTCGTCAGAAAAATCTGGAGACGGAGAAACTCGCCCTCGATATCGACCGGGACACGCAATATGCCCGGCTCGAACAGGAGCGCGAGATCGGCGTGCAGGAAGCCACGCAACGCGCCGAACTGGCCCGCCAGCGTGCGGCCCGCGAGCTTGAGACGGAGCAGGCGCAGATTTCGCTCCGTGAAGGCGTCGAGCGCTCCCGCATCGCGCAGGAACTCGCCATCGAGCAGCAGAAGATCCGCCGCGAGGTGGAGTTGCAGCGGCTTGAAGTCGAGCGGCGCATGTCGCTGGAGCTCGCCGAGCAGAAACGCGCCATCGCCATCGCCAACCAGTCGCGCGAGCAGCATGAGGCGCAGGCGGAAGCCGAGACGGCGCGCGCTCTGGCGATCACGGCGGAGGAGAATGTCTTCACCTCGCGCGAAGTTGCTGTTGCCGAACGACGCAAACAGATCGAGCTGATCGCGGCGCAACAGGATGCTGAGCAAAGTTCCACCCGCCTGCTGATTGGAGCAAGGGCCGAACGCGAAGCGGCCGAAAGCCGGGCGCAGGCGGCACGCATCGAAGCCGAGGGCAGCGCGGAGGCAGAGAAGATCCGCGCGCTTGCGGCAAGGCTGCGGCATGAGGTCGAGGCGGAAGGCCAGCGCCTGATGAACGAGGCGCAGAACACGCTTTCCCCCGAAGCCCGGGCCGGCGCGTTGCGGCGCTTCCTCGTCGAACGGCTCGACTCGATCATCCGCGAGAGCGTCAAGCCGATGGAAAGGATCAACGAAATCAAGATACTGCATGTGGATGGCCTGCTGGGCGGCGGGGCGCAGAAGAATACCGACAGCCGCTATCACTCCAACGGGCTCGGCGACGAGGTCGTGAACAGCGCGCTGCGTTACCGGGCGCAGGCGCCGCTGATCGACAAGCTGCTCAAGGAGGTCGGCCTGCCCGGAGGCGACGTCAAC
Organism: Rhodomicrobiaceae bacterium; assembly: GCA_050330195.1. Classification (GTDB taxonomy): domain Bacteria; phylum Pseudomonadota; class Alphaproteobacteria; order Rhizobiales; family Rhodomicrobiaceae; genus JAHQVI01. Next base: position 61,280 of record JBHJOB010000103.1, read on the forward strand.
TCGCTCAGCGGTGGCGATCTGCAGAAGCTGCTGGGTCTTGGTGAGACGAGCAGCGGCGGCAAACAGCTCGACATGCTGGACGATATGGAAGGCAATCCGCCCTCGGATTATCGAAACTAGCTTGAGAACCGACAAGATGGACACCATCCCCGCGTTCGTGGGGGCAAGCTTTTCGGAAGAATTGAGCGCAATACAAAGAATCTTCTATGGTCAAAGTCTACACATCCAGCGTAATCGACGCGCCCGCCACGCAGGTCTGGGAGCGCATCCGCGATTTCAACGGCCTGCCGTCCTGGCATCCGGGCATCGCGGAAAGCCGTATCGAGCTGGGCCAGCCCTCCGACAAGGTCGGCTGCATCCGCAATTTCACGCTGAAAGACGGCGGACGCATCCGCGAGCAGCTTCTGGCGCTGTCGGATTACGATTTCTCGGTGACCTATTCGATCCTCGAAAGTCCGATGGGCGTGGAGAATTACATCGCGACGCTGAAGCTTACACCGATCACGGACGGCAATCGCTGCTTCGCCGAATGGAGCGCGGAGTTCGATTGTGCCCCGGCGCGGGAGCGCGAACTGGCGCAGAATATCGGGCAGGGCGTGTTTCAGGGCGGGTTCGACGCGCTGAAACAGATCGTGTCGAGCCAGCGGCGCGTTTCCTGATGCTGCGGGCCCAATGATCAAGGTCACGCGCAGCACGATCATCGACGCGCCCATCGAGGCAGTGTGGGAAATCCTGCGCGACTTCAACAGCTATGAACACTGGCATCCCGCCATCAGCGCCAGTCAGATCGAGGGGCGGCGCGCGTCCGATCAGGTTGGCAGCGTGCGCGATTTTCAGCTTGCGGACGGCGGGGGCGGTCTGCGCGAGCAGCTTCTGTCGCTTTCCGACCGTGACCGTACGCTGAGCTATTGCATTCTTGACGCGCCGATCCCGCTGAAGAATTACGTCGCCACGATCAGACTGCGCCCGGTGACGGATGGCGGCGCGACCTTCTGGCAATGGGAAGGCCGCTTCGATGCGCCGCCCGGCCGTGAAGATGAGCTGAGGGAGTTGGTCGGGTGGGATATTTATGAGGCCGGGTTCGCGGCATTGAAGCGCCTGCTCGGGCGAAATAGTGCAACACAGGCACGTGGCGACCGGATTTCCCCCGCAGGCGGAGCGTCCGTGACTGTCCACCGGCCGGCCATGTCCGCGTCGTCCGGCGAAACCTTGAAAGCGGGCGCCATCGTCGTGCCCGCCTATGGCGGCGCGGACAAGCTCGAATGGCGCGACGTCTCCGTCCCGCCGCCCGGTCCCGGCGAAGTCCGCCTGCGCCACACCGCCATCGGCGTGAACTATATCGACATCTACTGCCGCACCGGCTATTTCGACCTGCTCACGCCGCCCGGCGTGCCCGGCATGGAAGCGGCCGGCGTCGTCATGGACGTCGGCGAGGGCGTGCGCGATCTGGAGTCCGGCGACCGCGTGGCCTATGCCTGCGCACCCGTCGGAGCCTATGCCGAAATGCGGACGATGAGCGCGGAACTGCTCGTGCCGCTCCCGGCGGATATCGGCGACGAACTCGCCGCCGCAGCCATGCTCAAGGGCATGAGTGCGGAATTCCTGCTGCACAGGGCGCACCGGCTGCGCGAGGGCGAAACCGTGCTGGTTCACGCCGCCGCCGGAGGGGTCGGCCAGTTGCTCTGCCAATGGGCGCGGGCGCTCGGCGCGACCGTGATCGGCACGGCGGGCAGCGCCGTAAAGGCAAGGATTGCACGCGAGGCCGGTTGCGCGCACGCCATCGTCTATACGGAGGAGGATTTCGTCGCCCGCGTGAAGGAGATTACCGGCGGACGCGGCGCGGATGTGATCTATGACGCCGTCGGCCGCGACACGCTCGACCGCTCCTATGCCTGCCTCGCCACTTGCGGCCATCTCGTCAGCTTCGGCCAGGCATCCGGCCCGATCCCGCCCATCGATATTGCATCCTATGCCGGGAAGTCCGCGAAGATCTCCCGGCCGAATTTCGCGCATTACACCGACACGCCGGAGAAGGTCCGTTCGATTACGGATAATTTGTTCCGGGCACTGCGGACGGGTGTGTTGCGTGTGAATACAAGGCTGCGCTTGCCACTGCGCGAGGCCACCGAGGCGCATCGAGCGCTTGAGGGGCGGCGGACGAGTGGGTCGATTGCGTTGATTGCAGATTAATTATCATCGGCGATGCTGCGTGCGTCATGTCACCGCGTCAGCATCAATCTCGCCAATCAGGATGCGGTTGCACCGCTCCCATCCGCTAATCGCCGCCGGTGCCGCTCGAAGCGTATGCTTGCATGCGTGTGAACGCCCGCTTTGTTGACTTCTAGGATGCTTAGCTTGTTTCATGCGTGTGATTCTTGCGTTAAACAACCAAATCAAATTTACAATTGGGCAAGGGGAGCCGAAATGGGAGAACCCGATAAGGTAATTATAAAAATTGATAAGCGTAGTAAAAACATTTACTTCATGAAAGAAATCGATTTTTATAACGATAAAGATGAACACAAAAAAGAAGAACGTCAACAAAAAAAAGAATCACAAGATAATTTTAAAAAAATAATAACTAATTACATACGATCAATAGAGGCTTTTAAGAAGGCAGGGCTCACAATTAATAATGTTTCTCCAGTGATTATATCAATAATCATAAAGGACACTTTGCTTCCAATCATTTCAAGAGACAAAAAGCACAGAATTAACAATCGGGACCCATGAATTTCACATAACCGTTGATGAATTTAAAGAAATTCAAGAACATATTGACGAAATTAATATGTTCTCTCGCTTTTCAACAATATTACCCAAAATATTGATTATTGGACTTGTAAGTGTGTATGATGGGCTCGTTGGAGCACTAATTGAAGAATGTTTGCGCAGAAAACCAAATGTTATTGAAGCTACTGAAAAAAACATACCCTTTAGCAAGATATTGCAATTTAAATCCATTGATGATGCTCAAGAATACATAATCAGACGTGAAGTAGAGTCGGTTACAAGAGAGAATCACACAAGTCACCTTGATTGGTTCAAAAAGCGGTTTGGCTTTAATATCACCCCTGATAAAAAGCTTCTTTCGAGATTCGTAGAAATATGCGAGCGTAGACATCTTTTCACTCACGCTGATGGCCGAGTAAACGAACGTTACCTAGAACAATTCAAAAACAACGAATTAGATGATCGAAAAGGTGTTACAGTAGGACAGAAGCTTTCTGTCTCCGCGTCTTATTACAAGGAAGCGATTGATACTTTTTTTGAATTTGGCATAAAATTGGGAATTGTTTGCTGGAGAGAAATTATTTCCCAAAATACTCAGGATGCAGATTTACTTTTGAACGAGGTATCTTACGATTTAATTAAACAAAAAGAGTACCATCTTGCGCAAAGAATTCTTGAATTTGCACTTAGCATGAAAAAAATATATTCTGAAGAAATAAAAAGAATGTATTGTGTGAATTTAGCAAATGCATATAAGTTGTCTAACGAACCGCAAAAAAGCAATGAACTGCTGGATCGATATGATTGGTCTGCTTCAAACTATGATTTTAAAATTTCTGTAGCTGCAATAAAAGATGAAGTTGAAGTAGTTTGTGAACTTATGACGAAACCAACAGATTTTGAAAAAGAAAACTTTCACGAATGGCCCGTATTTGAAACCATTAAAAAGAATAAAAAATTTATTGAAGCATACGAAAAAGTCTACGGGGTTCCATTTGAGTTAGAGGAATTGGTTTCTGATGTTAAGGATTCGAAACTAGATAAAAGTGAAGATTTGGAAGATTGAACCTGAAGGTGTGGTCACCCTTAGTTGTGTTTGCGTTTTGACTTCTTTGGCGTCACCACCCTCTCACTATGCGGCCCCATCTCATCCAGGCTCGGCTTATGCGGGCGTGACATCGGGTTCTGCCGCCGTCCGCCGCCTCGCCCCTTGCCGTTCGCACCGCCGCCGCCGGACCGTGCCTCGATCGCCTCCTGACGCGCCAGCGGATCGTCGGCGACCGCAAGCTCGACCTCCTTCAGCCGCTTGATCTCGTCGCGCAGTCTGGCGGCCTCCTCGAACTCCAAGTTCGCGGCCGCATCGCGCATCCGCACTTCCATGTCGCCGATCACCGCGGCCAGATTGTGCCCGGCGAGCGGCGCGCCATCCTCGGCGAAACCGCGTCCGGCATCGACCATGACGTGGTCGCGCTCGTAGACGCTCGACATGATGTCGCCGATATTCTTGCGGATCGACTGCGGCGTAATCCCGTTCGCCTCATTGTAAGCGAGCTGCTTTTCGCGGCGTCGTTCGGTCTCTGCAATGGCGCGTTCCAGCGAGCCGGTCATATTGTCCGCATAGAGAAGAACGCGGCCATCGACGTTACGCGCGGCACGGCCGATGGTCTGGATCAGCGAGGTCTCGGAACGCAGGAAGCCTTCCTTGTCGGCGTCGAGAATGGCGACCAGCGCGCATTCGGGAATGTCGAGCCCCTCGCGCAGCAGGTTGATGCCGATCAGGATGTCGAACGCGCCAAGCCTCAGATCACGGATGATCTCGATGCGCTCCAGCGTCTCGACGTCGGAATGCATGTAGCGCACGCGCAGGCCCTGCTCATGCATGTATTCGGTCAGATCCTCGGCCATGCGCTTGGTCAGCGTGGTGACGAGCACGCGATAGCCGGCCGCTGCCGTCTTGCGGCATTCGTCGATCAGGTCGTCCACCTGCGTCTTTGCCGGGCGCATGTCGATGACGGGGTCGATCAGGCCGGTCGGGCGGATGACCTGCTCGGCGAAGACGCCGCCGGTCTGCTCCAGCTCCCATTTGCCGGGCGTCGCCGAGACATAGACCGTCTGCGGGCGCATGGCGTTCCATTCCTCGAATTTGAGCGGGCGGTTGTCCATGCAGGACGGCAGGCGGAAACCATGCTCGGCGAGGGTCCATTTGCGGCGGCGGTCGCCGTTGAACATGGCGTTGAGCTGACCGATGGTGACGTGGCTTTCATCGACGAAGACCAGCGCATTGTCCGGCAGATATTCGAACAGAGTCGGCGGCGGCTCGCCCGGCTGGCGTCCGGTCAGCCAGCGCGAATAATTCTCGATGCCCGCGCATGAGCCGGTGGCCTGCATCATTTCGAGGTCGAAATTGGTGCGCTGCTCGATGCGCTGCGCTTCCAGCAGGCGGCCGGCCTCGTTCAGCTCGGCAAGCCGCTTCTGTAATTCGTCCGTAATACCCTTGATCGCCTGATGCAGCGTCGGCTTCGGCGTCACATAATGCGAATTGGCGAAGATCTTGACGGCCTCGAATTCGTTCGTCTTCTCGCCGGTGAGCGGATCGAATTCGCTGATCGTCTCGATCTCGTCGCCGAAGAAGGACAGACGCCAGGCGCGGTCCTCCAAGTGAGCCGGGAAGATCTCGACCGTGTCGCCACGCACCCGGAACGAGCCGCGCGCGAAATCCATGTCGTTGCGCTTGTAATGAAGCGCGACGAGATCGGCGAGAAGCTGGCGCTGCTTGACATAATCGCCGCGCTTCAGCTCGAAGGTCATCGCCGTGTAGGTCTCGACCGAGCCGATACCGTAAATGCAGGACACCGAGGCGACGATGATCACGTCATCGCGTTCGAGCAGCGCGCGAGTCGCGGCATGGCGCATCCGGTCGATCTGCTCGTTGATCGAGGATTCTTTCTCGATATAGGTGTCGGTGCGCGGAACGTAGGCTTCCGGCTGATAGTAATCGTAATAGGAGACGAAATATTCGACGGCGTTGTTCGGGAAAAAGTTCTTGAACTCGCCATAGAGCTGGGCGGCCAGCGTCTTGTTGGGCGCGAGGATCAGCGCCGGACGCTGGGTATGCGAGATGACCTGCGCCATGGTGAAGGTCTTGCCCGAACCCGTGACGCCCAGCAGCACCTGGTCGCGCTCGTGTTCCTTGACGCCCGCGACCAGTTCGGCGATGGCGGTCGGCTGGTCGCCCTTCGGCTCGTATTCGGAGACGAGGTCAAAGCGGATGCCGCCTTCGGATTTTTCCGGGCGCTCGGGCCGGTGCGGCGTGAACATCGGCATGGCCCCCGACACGATCGGGTGGCTGGCCATGGTGGGAAGCTGCATCGTGCTCGTGATCGCGCCGGACGGGCTGATCTCGAAGGGAGCCGGCGCGGCTTCGGCGAGCGCTTTTTTCGGTTTGCGAGGCATGAGGGGGAATATGGGGGATTTTTCCCGGTTTGAGAAGCGGCCGCTTTCAGGAGACCGGCCTATTCCAGACGCTCGAAATCGAAGACCAGCACGTCATCCCGGTAGCTGGTGATCTGGCAGTTTTCGCCGACCCGGCTCGGGGCCTGGCCGCGCAGGGTGATTCGACGGCTGGCGTTGGAGGCGACGCCGCGGACGTCGTAGGGGAGCGGACCGCAATCGCGCGTGAAGATGTAGGCGGTGCCGGAATAGCTCGGGCCGCGTGCAGTGCCTTCGAACAGCAAAGTTCCTCGTTCGGCGCCATAGGCCCGGATGCCGGCGCGCGCCTGTTCATAGACGATCTGCCGCTTGGCGCCCTCGGCGGCGAGCGCGACCAACGATCCGTTATGCATCCACAAGCTCCGCCTCGTCCTGGTCTCTTCAGATGGCTTTTCCGCCTCCGCTTCCGGCTGCATTCCGTCGGGGCAGGGAAGGCCCGGATAGCATTGGGCGCGCGGCTCGGCCGCCCAGCCGAAGACCGCCACGGCCTGGCACAGGATAAAGGCGCGGATCGATTTACGGAGCCCCATGCGTCTTCCCCCCGAACGCGATACCGATGATACGAGTCGAAACGGCATGGCCATTCCGAACATGGCGGTTGCGCGGATCGCCTCACAAGGCAGAGCGAATATGGCCGATTTTGCGGAAGGTTGGAAGATGGTGGATATGATTTCCGGCGGCCGGGCCTGTCTTCGTGACGACATAATCGGTGGATTAAAGAGGACGCCGGAATCGGACGTGCCCCAATGGCAGGGATGACGGCTCAACGCGCCACATCTCGTCCCCGGCGCTGGCGGAGGCTTTCATCACCAGGCTCCTCATATTCACCTTCGGCACACGCGGGGACGTGCAGCCTTATGTGGCTCTCGGCGCAGCCCTCAAGTCGCGCGGCTTCGACGTCACCATCTGCACCGGACAAGGCTTCGACGATCTCATCGAGGCGCACGGTCTAGCCAGCCGCTCCGCCTCGATCAACTATCGCGACCTGCTGCAGAAACCGGAAATCCAGGACGCAATGCACTCGTTCAAAGGCAAATTCCGCGCCTACAGGGAGGTGCAGTCGCTTCTCCGGCAGCAGCATGACGAGATGCTGAAGATCGCGCGCGAGGTCGCGCCGGATCTGCTGATCTCGAACTCCAAGGGTTATGTTGCCCATAATATCGCGCGGTCCATGGGCATTCCGAGCATCCCCACGATGCTGCAACCGCTCTATGTCGAGACAGGCGAGTTTCCGCCGGCGATGATTTCCGCTCCCACTTTAGGCAGATGGGGCAACCGCATCGCGCACCGGCTGCTCAACAGCTTCTCGCTATGGATCACCCGCAGGATGGCGGCGAAATGGGCAAAGGAGGCATTCGACAGCGACGAATTCAGCAAGATCGGCCCCTATATTGACGGCTATCATCCGGATGGCAGGTCCGTGCCGCATCTGCATGGCTATAGCCGTCATGTCGTTCCGAAGCCCGCGAACTGGGGCGAGAACGAGCACGTTACCGGCTACTGGTTTCTGGAGCCGGACCATGAATGGCGCCCGCCCGAGGATCTGCGGGCGTTCATGGAGGCGGGCGATCCGCCGGTCTATGTCGGTTTCGGCAGCATGCCGTCGTGGGATGCCAAGGCTCTCACCGCTGCGGTAAGCGCCGCATTGAGCCGGCTGGGCAGGCGCGGCGTGCTGGCGACCGGGTGGGGCGGGCTGGAAGCGGGACAGCAGACCCCGGACATCTTCCATCTGGACCACGCGCCTCATGAATGGCTGTTCCCCCGTTGCGCCGCGATTGTTCATCATGGCGGGTCCGGCACGACGCATGAGGCGCTGCGCTGGGGACGCCCGACGGTCATTTGCGCCGCCGGAGCGGATCAGCCTTTCTGGGGGCACCGCGTGGCCATGCTCTGCGCAGGCCCGAAACCTCTGATGCTGAAATCGTTGACCGTGGCCGGGCTCGCGGAGGCAATCGCCTTCGCGCTCGATCCGGACGTGGCCGCGAAGGCCGAGACGCTGGGCGAAGCGATTCGCCGCGAGAACGGCGCTGCGACGGCGGCCGGTCTGGTTGTGAAACTGGTGCAAGCTGCATCCCTGCCAATGTCCAATGTGGCGGACATGTCAGCGATCGAGGATGGTCCGCCGAACCGCGCTCAATCAAATTGAAACGGCCCGGCCGCTGGGCTAACTTGCACGCACTCTAGGGCATATGGGGGAACGGATGAGAATTATCGTAGTCGCTGGTCTTGCGTCGATACTGGCACTGACCGGCAGCGCCGGCGCTGTCGAGCTTAATATGGACGATGTCTATGGATGCTGGCGGAATTCCGAGAAGCCAGAGGCGGACAAGAAAGCATTCGCCGATCTTTGCTTCAATCAGGACAGTAATGTCGTCTACAATGTTTACCCGGACGGTGCGAAAGTCGGGACGAGCGAGGGATATGAATATACTGTCGCCGACAAGAACGTGATCTTCATTAACAAGGAGCGCGGCATTCCGTGGGGAATCTGCAAGATCAACGCTGAATCGACACCCAGCCCGATCGAGCTGTCTTGCGACGAAACCGGCAAGAAATACAGCGGCACGTGGACCAAGCGGTGTGCAAAGATGAACGCGGACGGGACGGATTGCCTTTAGGCGCCGGCCTCAACAGCTCAATGACTACCAGGATGCTGACGGAAAACAGTTTGTCCTGATGCGCACTAAATCCATCGGCGGACGCTTCGGCGATAGGCGGCATAGCTATCGCCGAACTTCTCTTCCAGATAACGCTCCTCCCGCTTGATCACCCCGTATTGAACGATCACGATCGCAACCGGCAGTCCCGCGAGCGCGACCACGCTATCCGCCAACAGGCTCAAGCCAGTGTAGACGATGGCCATGCCGAGATAGATCGGATTGCGGGAGATGCGATAAACGCCTGTCGTAACGATGGCGGTGGTCGGCCTCCAGGGTTGGACGGCTGTCCGCGCAACTTGGAACCGGATTGCTGCGGCAATGATGAGAGCGAGTCCGGCGATGCTGAACGCGCCGCCCGCGATGAGCCTGACGGTATCCGACAGGGCAAAGCCCGGACCAGTAACAACCCAATCCAGCAAAAGGGTCAGCAGCAAGATCCCGCCGAAGATCAATGGCGGCGGTGCGATCACGCCGGGGTGATCGCGCTCCGTTGTTTTGGCAGCTTCGCTCATCACGGCCTCCGATCCGTTTCCGCTCATAGCAGAGAGGCCCGCATCTTTACGCGCTCGCGCCTATCCCTTCAAGTCGACGCCGGCCTGGTCGGTAACGCCGAGCGCGGAGAAGACCGTTCGCACGATCCCGTCAGCATCGAGACCGGCCTGCACATACATCGTTTCGGGCTTGTCCTGATCGATGAACACATCCGGCAGGGTCATGGTGCGGATCTTCAGGCCGCCATCCAGCATTCCTTCGCCGGCCAGATAATGCAGCACATGCGCGCCAAAGCCGCCGACGGAGCCCTCTTCGATGGTAATCAGAACTTCATGATGACGGGCGAGCTGGCGGATCAGATCGTGATCGAGCGGTTTGGCGAAACGCGCGTCGGCGACGGTCGTTGACAGCCCGCGCGCGGCAAGCAGTTCGGCCGCTTCGAGCGACGCGCCAAGCCTTCCGCCCAGCGACAGGATTGCCACGGCCGAACCTTCGCGAACGATCCGCCCGCGCCCGATCTCCAGCGGCACGCCCACTTCCGGCATGTCGACGCCCATGCCCTCGCCGCGCGGATAGCGGAAAGCGCTGGGCCCGTCGTCGATCGCTGCCGCCGTGGCGACCATATGTTTCAGTTCGGCCTCATCCGCCGCAGCCATGACCACGAAGCCGGGCAGGCAGGACAGATAGGTTACATCGAACGAGCCGGCATGCGTCGGCCCGTCCGCTCCGACGAGCCCGGCGCGGTCGATGGCGAAACGCACCGGCAGTTTCTGGATCGCCACGTCATGCACGACCTGGTCGTAGGCGCGTTGCAGGAAGGTCGAGTATATGGCGGCAAACGGTTTGAAGCCTTCGGTCGCAAGCCCTGCGGCGAATGTCACGGCGTGCTGCTCGGCAATGCCGACATCGAAGCACCGCTCGGGAAACTCGTTCTGGAACAGGTCGAGCCCGGTGCCGCCCGGCATGGCCGCCGTGACGGCGACGATCCTGTCGTCATTCCGCGCCTCCTGTATGAGGCTCTGCGCGAAAACCTTGGTGTAGCTCGGCGCATTCGGCTTCGCCTTGGCCTGCGCGCCCGTTATGACGTTGAATTTCGAGACGCCGTGATATTTGTCGGCGGATTTTTCCGCGGGCTCGTAGCCCTTGCCCTTCTGCGTCACGACATGGACCACGACCGGCCCGTTATTGGCGTCGCGCACATTGCGCAGGACCGGGATCAGATGGTCGAGATTGTGGCCGTCCACCGGGCCGACATAGTAAAAGCCCAACTCCTCGAATATCAGCCCGCCCGCCCAGAAGCTGCGCGTATATTCCTCGACACGGCCCGCGCGCTTTTCCCAGTCCTTGGGCAGGCGCTTGGCAAGCTGTTTCACGAAATCGCGGATCGCAAGATACGTATGGCTGGAATTGATGCGCGCCAGATAGGCGCTGAATGCGCCCACCGGCGGCGCGATCGACATGTCGTTGTCGTTGAGGATAACGATCTGCCGCTTGTCCATCGCACCGGCGTTGTTCAGCGCCTCGTAGGCCATGCCCGCGCTCATCGCGCCGTCGCCGATCACAGAGATCACATGATTGCTGCGCCCTTCCAGATCGCGAGCCACGGCCATGCCGAGACCGGAAGAAATCGAGGTGGAGGAATGCGCTGCGCCGAACGGGTCATATTCGCTCTCGGCGCGCTTGGTGAAGCCTGAAAGCCCGCCGCCCTGGCGCAGGGTGCGGATGCGGTCGCGCCGCCCGGTCAGGATCTTGTGCGGATAGCATTGATGGCCAACGTCCCAGATCAGCCGGTCGTCAGGTGTGTTGAAGAGGTAATGAAGCGCAACTGTCAACTCGACGACGCCAAGCCCCGCCCCAAGGTGTCCGCCGGTCACGGAAACCGCGTCGATGGTTTCCAGCCTCAATTCGTCGGCAATCTGCCGGAGGTCTTTTTCCTCGAAGCGCCGCAAATCGGCCGGGGTGCGGATTTGATCGAGAAGCGGCGTCTTACTGGACTCTGTCACTGGCCCTACCTTCGCAGCAGCGCCGCCCGCCGGGCGGCAAGATGTAGTAAATTACCTCTTATTATCTACAAATAATGGAAAATGTTGTTCTCGAACACCACTCACGGTGGCGTTATGGGACGAAATGTCACTCTGCGGCGTCGAGCGGAACGGTGCCATTGGGCGCGCCTTGCGCGTCGAGCGTGATCTTCTCGACCTTGGCCTCGATGCGTTTCAGGAGTTGTTCGCAATGCTTTTTCAGGGCCTCGCCGCGCTCGTAAAGCGCGATTGACGGTTCCAGCTCCACATCGCCGCGCTCCAGCTTGCCGACGATCTGCTCCAGCTCCTTCAGAGCCTGCTCGAAGGTCATTGCCTGAATGTCGTCATGGCCTTTCGCCGTTGTTGCCATTGATCTTTTCCTTTTGACTATCCGCAATCGCCGCGAAGGCGGGAATCTCGTTGCCGCGCTCGTTTCAGCTCCCCACCTTCGCGGGGATCACGGCAGAATATCGTTTCGCCACCTAACGGCCTGCTTCCATGAGCGCCGCGACGTGAACGCCGGTGGAATGCGCGAGCGCGGTCAGATTGTAGCCGCCCTCAAGAAGCGACACGATCCGTCCTGAGCAGCATTTATGGGCGATGTCCGCAAGCTTGTAGGTAATCCACGCAAAGTCGTTTTCCACAAGGTTGAGGCTGGCGAGGGGATCGTCCCGGTGCGCGTCGAACCCGGCGGAGATGATGATCAGGTCGGGCGAGAAGTCCGACAGCGCGTGAAAAATGCGGCTGTTGAAGGCTTCACGGAACTGCGGACCGGCATCGCCGCCGCTGAGAGGCGCATTGACGATATTGTCAGCGATGCCTGTTTCCCTCAGCGATCCGGTGCCCGGATAAAGCGGCATCTGATGCGTCGAGGCGTAAAAAAGATCGGGTTCAGACCAGAAAGCCGCTTGCGTGCCGTTGCCGTGATGCACGTCGAAATCGACGACGGCGACGCGCTCGGCCCCATGCACCGCACGCGCGTGCTTCGCGGCGATGGCGGCGGTGCTGAACAGGCAGAATCCCATGGGACGCTCCGGCTCTGCATGATGTCCCGGCGGACGCACGCCGCAGAACGCCGTCTTGGCTTCACCGCTCATCACCGCATCCGTGGCGCGCACGGCGGCGCCCACCGCGTGCAGCCCCGCCTTCAGCGAGCCCGGCGACATCAGCGTGTCCTGGTCCAGATAGACGAGGCCATCGTCGGGCGCAGCCTTTCGGATGGCTTCGATATAGGCTGGCGGATGCACGCGCGCGATGGCCTCTTCGGAGCCTTCAGTGGCTTCCTCGCGCATCAGCGGCATGTAAAGCTCATGCATGAGCACCTTCTCGACGGCGCGGATACGGTCGGGGCGCTCCGGATGGCCCGGTCCGGTATCGTGGTCGAGAAAGCAGTCATGCGTGATGTAAAGCGTGCTCATGAAGCAAGGTCACCATGCTTTTGCAGATTCGGCAAGCGTGCGGACCGGAAATGGCGCCTGAATTGCGACCTTTCCGCCCGCGCTTCGTGCAATGCAGGAGAACCGCACTAAGCAATCGCCTTCAGGCTCGCGGGCGCGGGAATATCGTCCGGCACGAAGAAGTCCGGCGCGAGATCCTTTGTCGGATCGACACGGTATTGGTCGAAATCGGTCACGCCGTTCGCTGCAAGGAACGTGTCGTCGATGAGGAAATTGCCCGTAAATTCCCGCGACGGCTTGGTGAAGATCATATGCGCGGCATCGGCGAGAATGTCCGGCGTCCGACTGGCGCGCATCAGCGCCTCGCCGCCGAGAAGATTGTTGACCGCTGCCGTGGCGATCGTCGTGCGCGGCCACAGCGTGTTCACGGCGATGCCTTCCGGCTTCAGTTCTTCCGCCATGCCCAGAGCGCAGATGCTCATGCCGAACTTGGCCAGCGAATAGGCGACGTGCCCGGCGAACCACTTTGCCTTCATGTCCAGCGGCGGCGACAGCATCAGAATATGTGGGTTTTCCGCTTTGGCCAGATGCGGAATGCAGGTCTTCGAGACAAGGAACGTGCCGCGTGTGTTGATCTGGTTCATCAGATCGTAGCGCTTCATTTCCGTGTCGAGAATTTTTGTCGGCGAGATCGCGCTGGCGTTGTTCACGCAAATGTCGATGCCGCCGAACGTATCGGCCGTCTTCTGAACGGCGGTCTGAACCTGATCCTCGAAGCGAATATCGCAGACGAGCGGCAACGCCCTCCCGCCGGCCTTTTCGATTTCTTCCGCAGCCGTGTAGATCGTGCCTTCGAGCTTCGGGTGCGGCTCGGCGGTTTTTGCCGCGATGGCGACATTGGCGCCGTCACGCGCCGCCCGCAGCGCGATGGCGAGACCGATGCCTCGGCTCGCGCCGGTGATGAAAAGCGTCTTACCCTGTAACGTTGCCATGCGTTTGCTCTCTCCCTGATTTCTTACTCCCTCTCCCCACGGGAGAGGGTTGGGGTGAGGGGTAATGCCCAGGTTTGGAACCCCATACCCCCTCACCCGGCGCTGACGCGCCGACCTCTCCCCGAGGGAGAGGTCAAGAACCGAAAACTGCGTCGGCCGTTTGACCGAGCACCGTCTCATGCACGCTATAAACTGAACGCTTTAGCCCGCCCGTGAGCGGCGCCTGCGTCTCGGCGAAATGGCGGGCGACGGCGATCTGTGCGGTCCCATCCGCACCCGCGCCGCTGCTGTCCCGAAGCTGGGCAAGCGCACCGCGCGCCAGCAGAACGCCCCCGGCAGCATGAGCGAAAAGCCGTCCATAGGCATTCGCGCCCGCCAGCGCGGCATCGGGCTTTTCGCTGAGCATCCGCAGCATCCAGTCCGTGGCCTCTTCCAGATCGGCAACCGCCGCTTCCAGACATTCGCCCGACGTGCCGAAAGCCGTCTCGTTCGACGCCTTCACATCGCTGACCGTCTCCTTCAGCCCGGCGATGAAGCCGCGCACGACTTCGCCATCCCCCATCGGCAGCTTCCGCGCCACCAGATCGACATTCTGGATGCCATTCGTGCCTTCATAGATTGGCGCAATCCGCGCGTCGCGATAATGCTGGCCCGCGCCGGTTTCCTCGATGAACCCCATCCCGCCGTGCACCTGCAAGGCTTCCGAGGCAACCTCCACGCCTACATCGGAGCCATAGGCCTTCGAGACTGGCGTCAGCAGCGCAGCCAGCGCATCCGCTTTGGTCCGCTCGGCCTCGTCCCGACCGCGTTTGGCGACGTCGATAGCCACGGCATTCACGGCCCAGATGGCGCGAGCCGCCGCAATTTTTGCCTTCATCGACATCAGCATCCGACGTACATCCGGCAGGTTGATGATCGGCGTCATGTCGCCGGGCGGTGTGTCGTCGACCGCGCCCTGCCTGCGTTCACGGGCGAATGTCAATGCGTCCTGATAGGCGTGCTCGGCAACGCCGACGCCTTGCACTCCGACACCGAGCCGCGCCTGGTTCATCATCGTGAACATGTAGTAGAGGCCGCGATTGGGCTCGCCAACCATCCAGCCGAGAGCGCCGTCGCCATCGCCATGGTTCATGACGCAGGTCGGGCTGGCGTGAATGCCGACCTTGTGCTCCAGCTTGGCGCAGCGGACATCGTTACGCGCGCCGATGGAGCCGTCATCATTGACGAGGAATTTCGGCACGAGGAACAGCGAGATCCCCTTCGTCCCTTCCGGCGCATCCGGCAGGCGGGCGAGCACGATATGAACGATATTCTCCGTCAGATCGTGGTCGCCGTAAGTGATGTAGATCTTGGTGCCGGTCAGCCGGTAGCCGCCATCGCCCTGCGGCACGGCCCTGGTTTTCAGGAAGCGCAGATCGGACCCTGCATGCGGTTCGGTGAGTTGCATGGAACCAGTCCATTCGCCGGAAACCATCTTCGGCAGGTATCTGGCCTTCAACTCCTCCGAGCCGTATTTGTGCAGCGCCTCAACGCCCGCCTGCGTCAGCAGCGGATTGAGGGCGAAGGCCATGTTCGCGCCGTTCCACATCTCCGTGACGGCCATCGACAGCGCAATCGGCAATCCTTGCCCGCCGAAATCCTCCGGTCCGGTGAGCGCGTTCCAGCCGCCTTCCGCGAACTGGCCGTACGCCTCTTTCCAACCCGGTGCGGTAACGACTTCGCCATCCTTGAGCACAGCGCCACGCTCATCGCCGACGCGGTTCAGCGGCGAAAGCGCCTCGGTTGCAAAACGGCCCGCCTCTTCGAGGATGGCGTCCACCGTGTCTGTGTCGAGATCGCCAAACAGACCGTCCTTCACATGCTCGGAAAATCCCGCCACCTTGTTCAGCGCAAAGGCGATCTCCGAAACTGGCGCGCGATAAGCCATCTATCCTCCCCGGCCCTGACGCCGCCTGATTTGCGGCAGCATTCGTTGATCCTATAATGTATAGGGAATGGACCTGACCGCAAGGGAAGGTTGCTTCCTCTTACGGCGGCCGTTCGGCCTCGTCGAGGGGATACGGGCGGTCGTCGCACTCACACGGTGGCAAACAGGAATGGCGCGATATTGAACGCTGCCGTTGGAACGGAATGCATGACAGTGGAAATCGTAGCTCCGGAAACATTGCAAAAGGCCGGTGAGATCCTGCGCTCCGGCGGTCTCGTCGCTTTTCCGACGGAGACGGTCTACGGGCTGGGCGCAAACGCGCTCGACGGGCAAGCAGTGGCACGCATCTTTGAGACAAAGGGCCGTCCCCGCTTCAATCCCCTGATCGTGCATCTGGCGGATTGGGAGGATGCGGACGCGCTTGCGATTTTCGATGACACGGCGCAGCGGCTTGCGGATCGCTTCTGGCCGGGCTCGCTCACGCTTGTCCTGCCTCGGCGCGAGAATACCGGCCTTTCCGAACTGGTCAGCGCCGGGCTGCCAACAATCGCGCTGCGAATGCCGTCACATCCTGACGCGCGTGCGCTCATAACCGCCGCTGGCGTGCCCATTGCCGCGCCGAGCGCCAATCTGTCCGGCCAGGTCAGCCCGACAACCGCCGCCCATGTCGCAGCCGATCTGGGAAGCAAGGTGGACATGATCCTCGATGGCGGGCCATGCCATGCCGGGCTTGAGTCCACAATCGTTGCCTTGAGCGGCGGAGAGGCCGTGCTTCTCCGGGCCGGAGCGGTGGCGCGCAATACCATCGAGGACATCCTTGGCCGCAAACTTGCGACCGCGCAGGATGCAGGCAACAAGCCGCAAGCACCCGGTATGCTGGCCTCGCATTACGCTCCACGCGCCGGTCTCCGCCTCGACGCAGTCGTGCCCCAAACCGGAGAGGCCTATCTCGGCTTCGGCCCGTCGCCTTCGCATACCGGCCCCAGCCTCAATTTGAGCGAAATAGGCGACTTGCGCGAAGCTGCCGCAAATCTCTTCGCCTATTTGCGTCTGCTCGACGCCGACCCTATCACCATGATTGCGGTCGCGCCCGTGCCCGACACCGGGCTTGGCGAAGCCATCAACGACCGGCTGCGCCGCGCCGCCGCGCCACGCTGAATTGAACGGACAACTGCTATGACCCAAGCGCCGACCCCTGAGACGCTGAAACGCTTCACCGACATTGTCGGCGAAAAATACGCGGTGACCGAAGGGCCGGATCAGGAGCCCTATCTGCGGGAGTGGCGGCATCTGTACCAGGGGCGCACGCCGCTGGTGCTGAAACCGGCCAGCACGGAGGACGTCTCGCGCATTCTCGCCCTCGCCAGCGAAACTGGCGCCGCCATCGTTCCGCAAGGCGGCAATACCGGACTCGTGGGCGGCCAGATCTCCCATAATGGCGAGATCGTCATCAGCCTCGAACGGCTCAACCGCATCCGCTCCGTCGATCCTCACGGCAACACGCTGATCGCGGA
>JBHJOB010000104.1:0-44248 GCA_050330195.1 Rhodomicrobiaceae bacterium
CAGCGGCTGCAAAATCCTTTCTGCAGCGTTGAAACCTATGCCCGCGTGGATCTTCCGAGCCAAGGGCTGGCTCTTCTTGAGAACGACGGGCGCACCGTGATTTATCTCGACAGGAACCAGGCGTCGGGCGACCCGGCTTATCGCGATTTCCTGATGGCGCATGAATGCTGCCACCATACGCGCGGACATCTTCGCCGCCTGAAGCAGAAGGGCGAGGAGCGTGCGCTGCTCGCCATGTCTTTCGTCAACCGCAGCCTCGAACTCGATGCCGATTGCTGCGCCGCCGTTGCGCTGGCCAGCGCCGGGAAGCAGGCGGCTATTCGTGAAGCCGCGCGCCGAATGCGGACCTATGGAGCAAGGCCGACGGGCGCGGGCGGCTATCCGGCGGGCTTTCTTCGCGCCGATCTGATCGAGCGATGCGCCGCCGGCACGCAAACGCCGGCCCCGCCGGGTCAGATGACACCGGACGGGACAGCGAAATAACGCGTAAAGCCAGGCGCTCCGTCAGAAACGGACCACGCTGCGGATGCTCTCACCGGCATGCATCAGGTCGAAGCCCTTGTTGATGTCCTCCAGCGGCAGGATGTGCGTGATCATCGGGTCGATCTGGATCTTGCCGTCCATGTACCAGTCGACGATCTGGGGAACCTGCGTGCGGCCCTTCGCGCCGCCAAATGCCGTGCCCTTCCAGACGCGGCCCGTCACAAGCTGGAACGGACGCGTCGAGATTTCCTGTCCCGCGCCTGCGACGCCGATGATGACGCTTTCGCCCCAACCCTTATGCGCGCATTCCAGCGCCTGACGCATGACGTTGACATTACCGATGCATTCGAAGGAGTAATCCGCGCCGCCCTTGGTCAGATCGACCAGATACGGCACGAGGTCGCCCTGCACTTCGCTCGGATTGACGAAATGGGTCATGCCGAAACGCTCGCCCCATTCCTTCTTCTTGTTGTTCATGTCAACGCCGACGATCATGTTCGCGCCGACCAGCTTCAAGCCCTGAATGACGTTTAGGCCGATGCCGCCGAGGCCGAACACCACGCAATTGGAGCCCGGCTCCACCTTCGCCGTATTGATCACGGCCCCGATGCCTGTCGTCACGCCGCAGCCGATATAGCAGATCTTCTCGAATGGCGCGTCTTCGCGGACCTTCGCAAGCGCGATCTCGGGGACGACCGTGTAATTCGAGAAGGTCGATGTGCCCATATAGTGGAAGATGTCTTCGCCGCCCGCGGAGAAACGGCTCGTTCCGTCCGGCATGACGCCCCTGCCCTGCGTCACGCGGATCTTCTGGCACAGATTGGTCTTGCCCGAAGTGCAATAGTCGCATTCGCGGCATTCCGGCGTATAGAGCGGGATCACATGGTCACCCGGCTTCAGCGAGCGCACGCCGGGACCGCATTCGACGACGACGCCCGCGCCTTCATGGCCGAGAATGGCCGGAAAGATGCCTTCCGGATCTGCGCCGGACAGGGTGAATTCATCCGTATGGCAAATGCCGGTCGCCTTGATTTCCACAAGACATTCGCCTTCACGCGGAGGCGCGATTTCGACGGTGGTAATTTCAAGGGGTTTTCCGGGCCCTACCGCCACAGCTGCACGGCTTTGCATCGCAATCCTCCTTCGATTTTCTCGTATTGGCTGGCGGTTCCCAGTTTGCTTGACCGCCGGCCGGCTGCAACTAATAATTACCCCTGAATTTGTTACCTATTGGCAATGGCGCTTTGACCTCCCGCTTGAAGGCGCTTCCGGGTAGGCTTGAGGCCATGCTTCCAGCACACGCGCCTGACGCATATCAGGCGCGTGTTAGCAAACAGCTTTCAAGGCGAGTGGAGTCCTCCCCCGTGTTCACGACGATTTCCGCGTTCAAATTCACCCCACCGCGCTTTCGCACGCTTGCATTCGGCGTCGGCATTGCGGCGGCCTTCATCATCCTCGTAACACCATCCCGCGCTCAACAGCAGGGAGATTTCCCGACGGTCGCTATTGCGGACTATATTTTCGGATGCATGGCCAGCAACGGTCAGACCCGGGAAGCGCTGGAGAAATGTTCCTGCAGCATCGACGTCGTCGCCTCGATCCTGACCTATGACGATTATGTAGAGGCCGAAACCGTTGCGCGGATGCGGCTTCTTTCAGGCGAAAAGGGCACGCTGTTCCGTACCCCCGCCAAAGTCAAAGAGGCTGTTGCGACGCTCAAGCGTGCCCAGGCCGAAGCCGAGATCCGGTGTTTCTGACGATTGGAAAAATCGAGCGGCTTCGCCAGGATAGTCAGCTGTCGCCCGGTTCTTTCGTCAGATCCCAGCTTTTCTCGAAGACATTGCCTTCGGTGTCCTCAGCGTGCGCGGCGAGCACGTTCGGCTTTCCGGCAAGTGACGTGAATCGCAGGCTCGGATTCTCGCTGAGCGAAATCGCACCCTCGACGCTCACCAGCGGTTTGTCATCCGCGCTGATCCGGATCGTGTTGACGAAATGCGCCGGGCGATAGTGACCTGTAAGCTGGTCCATTTGCAGCCCGGAATAGTTGGGATGCCTGATAAGCAGCTGAAATGTATTACCTTTGTCCACAGACGGAATCTGTCGCAAGCGCATCTTGCCCATGGAGGCGAGCGCGTCTTCAGGGTTTCTGGATGCAGGCGCGGCGCAGCCCCCCGTCGCCTTGACGTAGCGTTTCACCATGTGAAGCGATCCGTCGGCCAACTCGGCAATCGCCCTGACGAAACTGTAGGCGTTGACCCTGAGACGCGTTTCCATTGCGCTGATCCCGCCGTCCTCCGCGAGCGTGAATGTCGCGGCGATCGGTGCGGGATTTTCATCGACGATCAAAGTGAGCGTCTTGATCCGGTTGCCGTTGTCCTGTTGACGGAGGATGCTGACCGAAACGGGAACGAGCGCCGGGTCGTCCGCGCGATACGGGGCATCCAGAGCGAGCAGGGCTGTGCCATCCTGAATGGCCTTTCCCTCGAAATAGGATGTGTGCAGCTCTTTCCAGCTTTTTTCGCTCTGGTCAGCCTGCGCCCCGGTTGCTGAATACAAGCCTGCTGCAATCAGCGTCAGGACAAGCCGGAATGCGCCCCGGCCTTTCGATAGTCTGGCATTTCCCAACATTTGGGCCTCCTGACGGGTTTCCCGGCGCGCGGCTCTGCGGCCGGAGACAATGCTATTCCCATTCCAGTTCGGCGTATCCAGCCGACGCATTCCGGCGGTTGTAGCTGTCGAACAGCCGCCATTTGTCCCGTTCGCCTTTAGCAGCCTGATCGGCGGCTTCCCCGATGCTGTCGCCCGCACCGATGGCCCGGCGAATATCGGCGGCGAGACGCTCAAGGTAACGGCGCTGATTTTCGCCCGCCTCCGGCCATTCCGCAGTAATAGGCCCGTGGCCGGGTACGATCCTTGTCGCTTCATGCTGCATGAGTTCCGACGTGACGGCAAGCCACCCCGAAATGCTGCCGTCCAGAACCGGGACATGATTGAGAAAGACGAGATCTCCGGTCCAAAGCGCGCTGCTTTGCCGGTCGAACACCGTCAGGTCGTTATTCGTGTGGGCGGCGGGATAGGCCACGATGACAAGTTCGCGTCCGCCGAGATCAATGGTCAGACGGTCCGCCACAAGCGTGTCCGGCAGGATCAGCCTTGTGCCCTTCATTGCGGCGGTGCCGATTTGCCGGTCATAGCTTTGCAGATAATGTTCGCCGCGTTCGCCAAGCGCCGCCGGCAGATTGCGGTGCCCGATGATCGTGGCGGGATCGTCCGCGAAGGCGGCATTTCCGAAAACATGATCGGGATGGCCGTGCGTGTTGATGACATGCCCGATGGGCAACGCGGTGCGTTGCCGGATGGCCTTGCGGAGCCTGAGCCCGTCGCAAAGACTGCCGCCCGTATCGATGACGGTGACGCTTTCTGCTCCGATGATAAAACCGATATTCGCCGTCGCGCCGCCATTGGCGGCTGAGGGAAGGGACACCTCTCCCTGACGCACGAAGGCGCCGGGCGATATTTGCGTGACTTTGGCAGGGATTGTGCAATCGGGAGCGGGCGGCGCAGCATAGGCAGGTTCTGCAAGACCGGCGCCCGGGAGGAGCGGGGCGCCGGTCTGCAGCAAGGCCGCAAGCAATGCTGCCGCTCCTCGCTTACTGCTGCCAAGGCGTTTCAGAACGCCTTCTCGGCGTCGGAGTTTCATTTCCGAATTGCCGTTTTCAGATTGAGCGCGCCATCGAAACTCGTTGCCGTTTCGCCTGCAAGATTTCCCAAACGCGCGGAATCGAGATCGGTTCGCGTAAACGATGCGCCATCAATGCGGGCGTCCGTGAAATCAGCGCCGCCCGCTTCGGCTCCATCCAGATTGGCCCCCTCAAGCGTTGCGCCGCGCAGCGAAGCAAATTCGAGATCGGCCCGCGCCAGGTTGGCTTTCGTCAGGTCGGCCCCTTCCAGATTGGCCGACCGCAGCACGCCGCGCATGAGCCCCATGGACTGGTTGCGCATATCGGCGGAGAAATCGGCCTCGCGAAGCACCGCACCCTTGAGGCTGGCGCGGGTCAGATCGGCGGCGAGACGGGCGCCGCTCATGTCGGCTCGGTCGAGGTTCGCCATGCCGAGTTGCGTCTGAAACATGGACGCGCCGCGCAAATTCGCGTCAGCAAGATTGGCGGAAAGCATCCATGCCTGATCCAGCACGGCGTTTTCGAGATCTGCGCCTGCAAGATTCGCCTTGTTGAGCCGGGCGGAACGGAAGATCGCGCTGGCGAGATCCAGCCCGGACAGGTCCAGCCCGTTCAGGCTCCTGCCAGTGAGGTCAAGCGGCTTTCCCGCGCCCGCATTCTTCAGCAGCGCAACCACATCCTCGCGGCTCATTTCTGCCTCGGTGAATGTGGGGGAAGTGAGATCGAGATTGCGCATCATGTCCTGCGCCATGACGGCAGGGGCGGTAATGAAACAGGCCCACAGCGAAAGGCAGGTCAGGCTGAAGCACTGCCGGGAAAATGCCATATGGAGCATATCCTTGGCGGAAAGCGAATGATGGGGCTTGTCACTTCGCTGGCTGCGTTTCCTCGAACGATGGCCCGCTGATCCGGCCATTTCTTGCAACGAATTTGCCAATAGGTCTCCGCGAAATTCGGATGCTGCCCTGATCAAAATATTATGGTGGCCGATATTGGAATTTGAAATGGCGCAATAAATTCAGCCTGGGAAAAGGACTATTTCCTTTTTTTCTTCAGTATTTATGCCGATTAGGAAATGATCCTTTGATGGCTTCCGAGCGCCGCAAGCACGGAAATTCAGTCTGCTTCGCCTTGTCACTATCATCATGCGCCCGTACAATGTTTCTATAAAAATGAATATTATGAAAAAAAGCACATCAGGTGAGGAAGATACGCACATGAGCAATACTGCGCCCGGCTAGCGAATAAAAGCTCGCAGTATCCATAATTTGACAAGAAATATTACCGGCTCAAGCCGTCTCTCTTGAGGCAGCTTTAGCGGACCGGGTCTCTATATTCAAGTCAAACTCAAGCATCACAAAACAGGAGGAAGTTCAGGATGGCCTGGTTTCGAATATTCGCTCCAGCCGCGCTGATCGCTGCGTTACTCGCAGCGCCGGCAACGGCCAATGAGGAGCTGCTGAAGCTGGAGAAAGATCCCAATCAGTGGGTTTCGCCCACCGGCAATTACGCCAATTGGCGTTACAGCGAACTCGATCAGATCAACAAGGACAATGTGGGCGATCTCCAGGTCGCATGGACGATGTCGACCGGCGTGCTTCGCGGACATGAAGGCAACCCGCTTGTCGTTGACGGCGTCATGTACGTTCATACGCCGTTCCCGAACAAGGTGATGGCGCTCGATCTCGCCAATGAAGGCGCGATCATCTGGGAATATGAGCCGAAGCAGAATCCGGACGTCATTCCGGTGATGTGCTGCGACACGGTCAATCGCGGTCCTGCCTATGCCGATGGAACGATCTTCCTGCATCAGGCCGATACAACGCTTGTGGCGCTCGACGCCAAGACAGGCGAGGTCAAGTGGAAAGTCGTGAACGGCGACCCCACCAAGGGCGAAACCGGCACCTCGGCGCCTATGGTCGTCAAGGACAAGGTCATCGTCGGCATTTCGGGCGGTGAATTCGGCGTGCAGTGCCATGTCACGGCCTATGACATCAACGATGGCTCGCAAGTCTGGCGCGCCTACTCGGTCGGCCCGGACGAACAGCTCCTGGTCGATCCGGAGAAGACCACCGAACTCGGCAAGCCGATCGGTGCGGATTCCAGCATCAAGACATGGGAAGGCGATCAGTGGAAAATCGGCGGCGGCTGCACCTGGGGCTGGCTCGCTTACGATCCCGAGCTTGACCTGTTCTACTATGGCTCCGGCAACCCCTCGACCTGGAACCCGGCCCAGCGGCCTGGCGACAACAAGTGGTCCATGACGATCTTCGCCCGCAATCCGGACGACGGCATGGCCAAGTGGGTCTATCAGATGACGCCCCACGACGAATGGGACTATGACGGCGTCAACGAGATGATCCTCGTCGACATGGAAGTGAAGGGCGAGCAGACGAAGGCTCTGGTGCATTTCGACCGCAATGGCCTCGCTTACACCATGAACCGCGAGACCGGCGAGCTTCTGGTCGCAGAGAAATTCGATCCTGTCGTGAACTGGACGACCGGCGTCGACATGGACAAGGATTCGCCGACTTACGGGCGTCCCGCAGTCGTACCCCAATATTCGACGGCCCAGGCCGGCGAAGATGTCAACGTCAAGGGCATCTGCCCGGCGGCGCTTGGCACGAAGGACCAACAGCCGGCGGCCTATTCGCCCAAGACCGGCATCTTCTATGTGCCGACGAACCACGTCTGCATGGACTACGAACCGTTCCGCGTGTCCTACACTGCAGGTCAGCCCTATGTCGGCGCGACGCTGTCGATGTACCCGCCTGAAGGCGCCGAGCACATGGGCAACTTCATCGCATGGGACGCGGACAAGGGTGAAATCGTCTGGTCGATCCCCGAGCAGTTCTCGGTGTGGTCGGGCGCACTCGCAACGGCTGGCGATATCGTCTTCTACGGTACGCTGGAAGGCCACCTGAAGGCGGTCGACAAGGAGACGGGTAAGGAACTTTACAGGTTCAAGACCCCGTCCGGCATCATCGGCAACGTGATGACCTACACCCATGAGGGCAAGCAATATGTCGCGATCCTGTCCGGTGTGGGCGGCTGGGCCGGTATCGGTCTGGCGGCTGGTCTGACCGATCCGCAAGCCGGTCTTGGTGCAGTGGGCGGCTATGCCGGCCTCAAGAAATACACCTCGCTGGGTGGCGTCCTGACGGTATTCGCGCTGCCATAAGCGGGCACGATGATCTGATACGATCTCAGGACATGGTCTGGCAGCCTCTGGCAAGGCTGCCAGACCTTTTCACGGGCGCCGGCTATGCGGCCCCTGATACAAACACGCTGGAGAAAACTCTTGATCACCACGCGATCCCTGACCCAGCTTCTTGCGTTCACGGCTCTCGCTGTCTGGACGGCATGCGCTCCCGTTGCAGCCCAGACAGACGGTCCCGCCGTTCGAAGCGAAGATGGAAAATATTTCGATAAGGACGACGACCCGACCTACAACATCAAGGAAGACGGCACGGTCGACTGGTACACCTATAGCGGTTTCCGCCGCTGCCACTCCGAGTGCCATGTCTGCCACGGTCCCGACGGCGAGGGCAGCACCTACGCGCCGGGACTGAGACAGTCCATGGAAACGATGGGCTATGGAAAGTTCATTGAAATCGTGGCGACCGGAATCAAGAAAGTCACCGCGTCAGAGACAAGCGTCATGCCCGCATTTGGCGACAACAAGAACGTCACTTGCTACATGGAGGACATTTACGTTTATCTGAAAGCGCGTGCCGACGGCGCATTGCCCCGTGGCCGGCCGGGCAAGCGCGAGGACAAGCCGGAAGCCGCCAGGGAATATGAAAATTCATGTCTGCAATAGGTAGAATTTTAAAGGTATGGACATTGGCCGGGGCTGCTCTTGCGGCCTCGCTTCTCCTTTCATTGCAGGGGCAAGTCGCCGTTGCGCAAACCTCCGATCTGGTCATTCGAAGCCAGCTTCGCGTATGCGCCGATCCGGCCAACATGCCGTTCTCCAATCAGAAGCAGGAGGGCTTCGAGAACCGCGTCGCCGAAGTGATCGGGAAGGCGCTCGATATTCCCGTCACCTATTACTGGTTTCCGCAAGCAACGGGTTTCATCCGCAATACGCTGCGTCTGAACAAATGCGATATCGTCGTGGGATATGCGCAGGGACATGAACTCGTTCAGAACACCAACCATTATTACAGCTCCGCATATGTGCTGATCACTCGCGGCGACGGCGCGCTCAGCGAAGTCGAAAGCCTCGACGATCCGCGTCTGAAGGGCAAGAGAATCGGCGTTGTCGCCGGGACGCCTCCGGCGACAAATCTGGCCGTCAATGGCCTGCTTGCAAGCGTTCGCCCCTTCCAGCTCAATGTTGACAGGCGTTTCTACTCGCCGGCCGAGGACATGGTCAGGCAAATCGCGAATGACGAGCTTGATGCCGCGCTTCTGTGGGGGCCGATCGGTGCGTACTACGCCAAGCAGCATCCGGTAGCTTTCAAGGTTACGCCGCTGGTAAAGGAGAAACGCGGCCCACGGATGGTCTATCGGATCACGATGGGCGTGCGGCCGACCGAACAGGACTGGAAGCGTCAGATCAATCGCATCATCCGGGAAAAGCAGGACGAGATCGACGCGATCCTGCAGGAATTTGGCGTGCCGCGCGTCGATGGCTAAGGGGCGGCGGGCGGCGGCTTTTATTGCCGTCGTCCTGTGCGCATCCCTGTTCGCCGTTCCGGTTGTGGCGGGAGATGCGCCGCCGCAGCCTTCCGGATATCGCCTGGGCGATTATCGGTCGCCGACACCCGCGCGCCTGACCGGCGCGACTACCGTTTCAGACAGCGAGGCGATGGCGCTATGGAAATCCGGATCGGCGCTGTTCATCGACGTCATGCCGCGCCCCCTGCGCCCGCCCAACCTGCCCGCCGGAACGGTCTGGCGGCAGCCGGAACGGCGGAACATCCCAGGCAGCGCATGGCTGCCCAATACGGGATATGGGGTGCTCAGCGAGCCGGTTGCAGATTATTTCGCAACGAGTCTGGCGCGCCTGACAGGTGGCGACAGGGAAAAGCCTCTTCTGATCTATTGCCTTGAGGATTGCTGGATGTCATGGAACGCGGCCAAGCGGGCGCTCGTGCTTGGCTATCGCAATGTCTACTGGTTTCCGGAGGGGACGGATGGCTGGACACGGATCGGCGGCCCGCTGGAGACCGCAGAGCCGATTCCCGAAGGAACTCCGTGAGCCGGACCTTGGCAGCTATTGTTTGATCAGCCCCGACATGTGCCGTCCGATCTGAAAAAGCCGCTGCTCCAGCAGCACCGCCGTTTCGCAGACATAAGTCAGCGATTGTTCGCGCTCCTCGTAAACCCGCGTGTCCCAGGCAATTTCTTCACTGAGATCGACGAGGCGCTGTTTTTCGTCATCCGTCTTCGGAGACTGACTGACAAGCCTCGCCTCCTCCAGCGACTTCTCCCTGATCAGATCGGCCAGCGCCGCCTGCCGTCGTGCGTAGCGCTTGATTCCGGCCACGACCTGACGCCGCTCGGCGTTGACGCGCTGGAGCGTGCCGATGAAGACAGCCTCCAGGGTATCCTTACGGTTCTCTTCCAGATTTGCGGCAAATTCGTCGGCAATCTTGAGCGCATCCTCGACGCTGTTGCGCCGCGAGGCCAGCTTCTGAACCACGTTGGCGACGGCCTGATTCTGAAGCCAGCTCCGGTCTTCCGCATCGAGCGGATCGCCCGGCCAGACCATGCCCGCCGAGATTTGCGGCACCTCCCGCTGGATGCACGGCCAATCCGGCGAAGATCCATAGGCGGCTTTGGCGTCGTCTACGGTCCCGGCGAAAAAGATCGCCGGAACCGCCGCCAGTATCATGCGCGAAATACGGGTCATCTTTTCATTTCGGCTGAATGATCGGCATTCCACCGCCTATTTCACGTTGAAGGTCGCTTTCGTGCCCCGTTCTTCGAGACCTTGGGCCACCATTTCGTAACTGCCCGGCACAATAGGCACAAAGAAGAGATCCGCCTTCCCCTCATCCTCGAATTCCAGTTCGTACAGGTTCTTCGCCTTGATCTCGATGCCTCCGGCCTCGACCTTTCTGATCCAGATATTGTGGAAGAAACCGGGGGCGCGAAGGGCGTATTCCTTGTTGCCGGTCGATGCTATCTCAAGCTTGTAGCATTTGCCGGTTTCAAGCTCATATGTATCCTGGGAGACCTTGTAGCCCGTTATGTCGGTGCCGAAAGTCAGTGACGGCAATGTCTCGCAGCGTACGGCCAGATTCCCTTCAGCCATAGCCGTCGACGCAGCCCCGGTGAGCGCACCGGAAAAAGCGGCGGCGATCAGGAAAGTCCGCAGGCCATATGTCTTCTTCATCGTCATCTCCCCTCAAAGTCCTGTTTTCTCGGATTGGTGCAACCATTATTGCGGCGCAACGGTAACGCCCCAAGGCAACTGGCCGACCTGTATCGACTTGATGACTTCCTGCGATGCGACGTCGATAATGGAGACATCGTTGGAATTGCCATTCGTCGAGATCAGGTATTTCTGATCTGGCGTAAAAGCGAGCTGCCAGACCCGCTGCCCGACAAGCAGATATTTCTCGACCTCGAATGTCTTCGTGTTGATCACCGCCACGCGGTTGGCCGGGCCAAGCGCGACATAGGCATATTGCCCGTCTTTCGTCACCCGCACGCCAACAGGCTGGAGCGCTTCCGGCTGAACGCCGGGAACCTCGAAGCCGATCTTCTTGACGAGTTCATGCGTCGATGGATCGATCACGGCAACGGTCCCGCCGACTTCGGCTGTGACCCAGAGCTGCTTGCCGTCGCTTGAAAATTCGGCAAAGCGGGGGCGGCTGTCCACCAGCACATTCGCGACGATCTCGTACGTTTCCGTGTCGATGAAATGCACCATGTTCGTCGTCTCGGACGTATTGACGACAATCTTGCCGTCCGGGCTTACGCCCATGCCCTCCGGCTCGACACCGACCGGGATCTCCGCAAGCACCTTGTCGTTTTCGATATCGACAACGGTGACGAGATTGTCGTCTTCATTGGCGATATAGAGTGGATTGCCGGAGGGGTGGAGCACGAAAAGCTCCGGGTCCGGTCCCGATGGCAGCGTCCTCACAATCTTGCCGGTCGCTGGTTCGATCACCTGGACCGTGTCGTCATCGCTGGCGCAGAGCAGAATGTACTTCCCGTCAATCGTCATAGTAATGCCGCGCGGCCTCTGACCGACCGGAAAGGTCCGGACAACCTCGAGCGTGTTCATGTCGATGACCGAGATGGTATTGTCCTTCTCGTTGGAGATATAAGCTTCGTAGCTGTTCGCCGCGCCGGTCAGCGCAAGACTGAATGCTATCGCCAGAAAACCGGCGCCATAGTGCCGAAACGGCATGGATATCCTCCCTTGTTTCTTCTGTGCAGCTCCCTTGAATGGAGCATTACTGCAAATGACACGTGCTCTCGGGCTCGTCGATCCCGAGCGTGTCAACCTCGGCCCGCTGGTGAAGGAATCCCGGTTGCGGAGACCAGGAAATCGGCAGCTCCGTCGTGGCGATCGCAACGGGCTGACGCAATTGCCGGTTCCAGGAGCGGAAGCTGACCTTCTGCCCCTTGAAGGCCGCCACTCCGAAATCGGGTCCGAGCAGATAATCGCGGATGACCGCGAAATCGCCTGACCGGCTCCGGGTCGCGGCCTCGCCGACTGCGCGCACCGCCAGCCAGCCGTGAAAATCGAGCGACTGCATGGTCCTGCCCGCAAGCTTGGTGAAGCGGTTCTGAATCTGCGTCGCGCCCCATTGCTCATGGGCGGGATGCCAGCTCATCGGCACTGCGCCCGACGTTCCCGCGACCGGGCGCGGCGACCAGCTCCGGTAGAGCACATAAGGCCCGAAAATCTCGCTCTCATCGGCGACGACGATCACGTCATGTTCGGTCGAAACCTGTGTGAACGAAGCAATTTGCTGTTGAACCTGAGCGTGGCCGCTATCCGTTCTGGCGGCGCTGTCCGTGTGCGTGTACTGCTTCTCCTCCACGATCCGCGCGCCGAATTTCTGCGCCGAGCGCCTGAGCGAATCCGCATACACCTTGTCGTCCGAATTGCCGCCCGAGATCAGGAACCAGCGCGTCCATTGCTTCAATACGAGGAACTGCGCCAGCGCATCGGTCAGCATCGCCTGGCTCGGCGTGATGTGCAGGACATTCGCGCGGCAATCTTCCAGACGCAGGCGCGTCTCGCGCGCATCGAGATTGAACAGCAGGAGCGGCTTGTCGCGCGCCGCATCCGCCAGCTCAAGCAGTTGCTCGGCGGGCGCGTCGGTCAGCACGAAGCCAATTCCGTCTTTCAGGATTTGCTCCACAAGGGTGGCAGCGTCGCCAGATTGGGGCAGAACGTAGCGTTTGAGCGAGAACGACTGATTGGTGAAGCGCCCCGTCGTGTTGTTGTCCTCGACCGCAAGCTCCGCCCCGCGCAGCCCTGCATCCTCGGGTACGATATTGAGACGCGAGATCGGCAGCGGCCGGTCCCGTTCGGCCTCGATGAAAGCGACGGGAATTTCGACTACGGCGGACGCGTCCGGCTTAACGGCTTGCGCTGCAACGTGAATTCCCGGCGATGCGGCGATGGATAAGAAAAATAGCGCACTAATAAAAATGCCGCCCGATACATAGCGGTCAAACAATCATACTCTCCCTAGCTTACGTTTCTTGTCATGTTATGAAAGTGTAGTGCGCTGCAATCGCAAAGTTTTTGCAATGCACACACATATTCAGCAAGGCTTACTAAGCTATTATAGAAGCGTAACTATCGATCTTGACCAAAGCCATGCTAAACTTGTTTCTGTTTTGTCAAAAGACTATTGCCTCAGTCGGCCTATAACGGCCGATACAGCTTTCGCAGCCTCAGTTAGGCTGAAAATCTCGAAAAAAAGAGGTTTGGTAATGACGCAGGCTGCGTCCGTTCTTTGCGCTATAGTCTTTTTTGTTCTCGCCGCGCAGCCAGCGCCCGCAGCCGGAAGCGAGACGCGAACCCTTGCGCCGGTAAGCATCGCGGTCCTCGATCTGGAGCTTGTCGATACAAGCCTTGAAGGGGCGAGCCACGGCGTCGATCCAGCGGAGACGAAACGTCTCGTCCTTGTCAGCGATCTCCTGCGGGATCTGCTCGGCGCGTCCGGAAAATATCAAGTGGTTGACACTACGCCCGCCAAGGCCGCCATCGCGGATGCCGGGCTGATCCATGGCTGCAACGGCTGCGATGTCAAGATTGCCGGCTCGCTCGGCGCTGACCGTGTCATGACCGGCACCGTGGAGAAGGTCAGCACGCTCATACTGACGATCAGCCTGTTCGAGCGGGACGTCGCGTCGGGCGCGCTTCTGCAAGTCGCAACGGCACAAATTCGCGGGAATACCGATGAATCCTGGACCAGAGGCGTCAGGTGGCTGGTGCGCAACCGGCTACTTGCCGAGCCGAAGGGTGAAAAGTAGGCAGGCAGAGATTTCATGGGAGAGAGACGAAGATTCTTGTCCGATCTGGCCCGCCTGACGATCGTCCTCGCAATGATCGGGATTTGCGCCGGGACGGCGACGGCGCAAGACGGAAATCCGGCGCTCCGGGTGGCTGTGCTGAAATTCGGCACCGTGAACTGGGAGCTGGATACGATCGCCCATAACGGGCTTGATGCCAAACACGGCTTCAAGCTGGACGTGCAGGGCGTTGCCGGAGAGGCGGCCGCCAAGATCGCTTTTCAGGGCGGCGCCGCCGACATCATCGTCACGGACTGGATCTGGGTCGCGCGCCAACGCGCGGCGGGGAAGGATTACGTATTCATTCCCTATTCGAAGGCTGTCGGCGGATTGATGGTTCCGGCGGGCTCGAAAGCGACCTCGCTTGGGGACATGAAGGGCGGCAGGATCGGCGTCGCAGGCGGTCCGCTGGACAAGAGCTGGCTGCTGTTGCAGGCGCTGGCGAAACAACGCCACGGTTTCGATCTGGCGCGCGAGGCCGAACCGGTCTTTGGCGCGCCGCCGCTGATCTTCAAGCAGGCAGTGCAGGGCGAAATGACCGGGGCGGTCAATTTCTGGCATTTCATGGCGAAGATGGAAGCCGCCGGAATGCGCCGCCTGATCTCGGTCGCCGAGGCCGCAACCGCCCTCGGCCTCGACCCGGAAACGCCGCTGCTCGGGTATGTCGTGAAAGGCGAACTGATCCGCGAGAGCCCGGCGCTTGTCGCCGGTTTTGCCGCCGCGTCGCGTGAGACCAAACAGGTGCTCAGCAACGACGATGCCGAGTGGGATCGGCTGCGCCCCGTCATGAATGCCGGGAACGATGCCGAATTCGCGGCATTGAAAGCCGGTTTCCGTGACGGCATTCCCTCGGCCGAGCCCATCGACGAAGAGGCCGCCGCGCGTCTGCTCGCCGTCATGGCCAAGGTCGGCGGGGCGGATCTCATCGGCAATGCAACGACGCTGCCCGATGGGGTCTTCTATCGTGCGGGCAACTGACATGGGACAGCGCGTGACGGCGCTCCTGTCTCTTGCCGGCCTCGTGCTGCTCTGGTGGCTGGGCGCACTTTTGCTGCAGGATGCGAGTTTGCTGCCGCCGCCCTTTACAGTGGCGGCGCTCATCTGGCGCGAGGCTTTATCCGGCGACCTTGCCTACCATCTGACCGCGACACTCGCCCGCGTGATCGCCGCATTCATTCTGGCGATGTGCATCGGCCTTGCAATCGGTCTTTTCATGGGCCGCAATCGCACCGCCGACCGCTGGCTCGACCCGTGGCTGATCGTCTTTCTGAACCTGCCTGCGCTGGTCGCCATCGTGTTGTGCTATCTCTGGATCGGCCTGACCGAAGCGGCGGCGATCACGGCTGTGGCCATCAACAAGATCCCGATGGTCGCCGCCATGATCCGCGAGGGCGCGAGGGCGCTCGACCCGGAACTCGAAGCAATGGCCCGGATCTATCGCATGAGCCGCTGGGCGCGCTTCCGCCATGTGCATCTGCCGCAACTCGCGCCGCATACCGCCTCCGCCGCCCGCGCTGGCGTTGCCCTGATCTGGAAGATCGTGCTGGTGGTCGAATTTCTCGGCCGCCCGAATGGCGTCGGCTTCCAGATCCATCTCTATTTCCAGATGTTCGATGTCGGCATGGTGCTTGCCTATGCGCTTTCCTTCATCCTGGTCATGCTGGCAATCGAGAACTGGGTGCTCCAGCCGTGGGAGCGCGGCGCAAGCCGTTGGCGGACGGCATGATCGAAGTGGACATCCGGCATATGAGCTATGGCGAAACGGAGATCCTGCGCCAGATCCGCTTCGAGATCGCCGGTGGGCAGACGCTCGCCATTCTCGGCCCCTCCGGTGTCGGCAAGACGACATTGCTGCGCGTCATCGCCGGGCTGATTGGCGATTTCGACGGCGAGATAAGCGGCGTCGGCAAGCTCGCCATGGTGTTTCAGGAGCCAACGCTGCTGCCGTGGCGAAGCGCGCTGGACAATCTGACCCTGACGGCGGGCATCAGCGAAGACGCTGCGCACGCCGCATTGGCGGAGGTCGAACTTGCCGGAAAGGCTCAGCATTTTCCCGGCCAGCTCTCGCTCGGCCAGCAGCGCCGCCTGTCACTTGCCCGCGCCTTCGCCGCCGAACCGGACCTGCTGCTCCTCGATGAACCTTTTGCATCCCTCGATGAAGCAACCGCCGCAGCCATGCTCACCCTGACGGCCCGGTTGCTCGGCAGCCGGACTATCGCCTGCCTGCTGGTGACGCACGCCGCCGAGGAAGCCGTCGCCCTCGCAGACCGGGCGCTGCTGATGGCCGGACAGCCCGGCACGATCGTGGGCGAATACCGGATCGACGAGTTGGCGAAAGCGCAAAAGGGCAAAGCCGCCGAGAGCCTGCGCGACGCGATCACGAAGGCGCGGAACTGACGGCAATCACCCAGCCCCGGCTTTCCCACGGACCATGCCACGCCCCGGATCGTAGCCCCAGATTGCCCCGCCGAAGAAAACGACGAAGGCCAATATCGTCCAGCCGAGCGCGGGCAGATTGAGTTCGCCGTAAAGCGCGAAGCGGATCAGTTCGACGGCGTGTGTGAACGGGTTGTATGCGCAGATATCGCGCAAGAGCGGCGAGCTTTCCGCCATCTTCCAGAGCGGGTAAAGCGCGGTGGACAGGAAGAACATCGGGAAGATGACGAAATTCATCACGCCTGCGAAATTTTCCAGCCGGTCGATGGTCGAGGACAGCAGCAGGCCGAGCGCGCCCAGCATCAGCCCCGAGATGATCAGGGCCGGCAGGACCGCGATATAACCGTACCAGGGAAGCACGATTCCCATCATCGCGGCGATGGCGAGGAAGCTGTAGACCTGCAGGACCGAGATCGCCGCGCCCGCAACAAGCTTGCTGAACAGCAGCCACCAGCGCGGCAGCGGACTGGTCAGCAGCAGCCGCATCGACCCCATTTCGCGGTCATAGACCAGCGAAAGCGAGGACTGCATGCCGTTGAAGAGCTGGATCATGCCGCAGAGCCCCGGCACTATGTAGACTTCGTAGGTGATGTAGGTCTGATAAGGCGGAATGATCGACAGACCGAGCGCTGCCCGGAACCCTGCCGCGAACACGATCAGCCAGACGAGCGGCCGCACCAGCGCGGCGACGAAGCGCTCCTTCTGCGTCACGAAACGCAGCGCCTCGCGCCAGATGATCGCCATCATTGCTGTCAGCCAGGCATTCACAATGCCGCCTCTTCCTGCGTGAGTTGCGCGAATGTTTCGCCAAGCGTGGCCGCGCCGCAGATTTCGTCCACCCGGCCCCGCGCCACGATTGCGCCATTGTGCAGAACGATCAGCGTATCGTCCGGCTCGATCTCATCGACCAGATGCGTCGCCCAGAGCACCGTCAGCCCCTCGTCGCGGCAGAGTTCATGCACATAGGCCGTGATCGACATGCGCGTGGCGACATCGAGGCCGACGGTCGGCTCGTCCAGCAGCAACAGCGATGGCTGATGAATGAGGGCGCGCGCGATCTCCATGCGACGCCGGTGTCCGCCATTGAGATTGCGCGCCTTTTCCGACGCCCGTTCGCGCATCCCCAGACGGTCGAGCGCGGCCTCGATCCGTTTCGCGGCGGCTCGTCCGGAAATGCCGTGCAGGGCTGCGTAATAGGTGAGATTGCGCCAGACGGTCAGGTCCAGATCCAGCGTCGGCTGCTGGAAGACGACGCCCATCCGCGCCAGCGCCTTGCGCGGTTCGCTGGCGAGATCGACGCCCGCAATCCGGATATGACCTTGCTGCGGGAGAAACAGCCGCGTCAACAACGCAAAAAGCGTCGTTTTCCCCGCGCCGTTCGGCCCGAGCAACGCACAGAACTCGCCGGATGCGATTTCGAACGAGACATCGCGCAGCGCCTGCTTTGGCCCGTAAGCAAAGGAAAGGTGTGCGACGGTCAGCTCGCTCATTGATCCTCATCTGATGAAAAGCGTACCCGACCGGATGCGCTCGCTGAGACCGGCTCTATAGCCGCCCCGATCATGGCAGATTAGCCGCATGAAGATCACGGCTTTATTGACTTCTGGAAACGAGTTCCGACCGCCATCCCATGTTAAAATAGCGAGTTGCAGCAAAAAAGTAAAAAACGATGTTTCAAATCTTCAGAATGATAATGGGAGGAAAGAAGATGAATGTGTCTATTCATCCGGCCGTGGACAATGGTGTTCGCCCGGGGCGGGCGGATTTCAGCGGCGGCAAGCTATATTGCAAATGCCCGACGGATCGCGTCGAAGTGACCGTGTCCAGCAATAGCGCTCATAATCATGTCTGCGGGTGCAGCAAATGCTGGAAACCCTCGGGCGCGACTTTCTCTCAGGTCGCGGTGGTGCCGCGCGACGCCTTGCAGGTCACGGCCAATGGCCACAAGCTGTCCGTGGTCGATGAGTCCGCAGCCATTCAGCGTCACGCCTGTAGCGGATGCGGCACCCATATGTATGGGCGCATCGAGAATACGGGACATCCGTTTCACGGGCTGGACTTCATCCATACCGAGCTTTCGCCCGAGGACGGATGGTCGGCGCCGGAATTCGCCGCTTTCGTCTCGTCGATCATCGAAACGGGCACGCCGCCGGATCAACTGCCGGCCATTCGCGCGCGGCTGACCGAGCTTGGCCTGCCGCCCTATGATTGCCTCTCGCCCGCGCTCATGGACGCCATCGCGACCCATATTGCCAAATCCAGAGGCGTTCTGGCGGCTTAGCCGCGGAATACAGCGATTTCTGCATGCGAACTTTCCCGGCTGCGATGTTCTCCATTCCCCTTGGTTGCAGCCGGGAGAGGGAGCAAACCGGTCAAGGTGGGGCAGCGCTTCGGCTTCAGTATCGTCCGATGCGGCGATATTCGAAGCCGGGTGCGTTCCGGCTGCTGAGGTCACTCGCGAGCGATTTCATCGCGGCGTGATGCGGGGACAGCGAGCAAGCCGGATCGGTCGCGCTTGCATCGCCCGTCATGGCGAACGCCTGACAGCGGCAGCCGCCAAAATCGATATCCTTGCGCGCGCAGCTCCGGCAGGGCTCGGCCATCCACTCCGTGCCACGGAAACGGTTGAAGCTTTTCGAGCCGTACCAGATTTCCGCAAGCGGCCGTTCACGGACATTCTCGAACTCCATGTCGGTCAGGCTTTCCGCCGCATGGCAGGGCAGCACCTGCCCGCTCGGCGTGACGTTGAGGACATCGCTCGCCCAGCCGCCCATGCAGGGCTTGGGGTAACTGGCGTAATAGTCCGTCGGCACATAGTCGATGTTGAGGATGCCGGTGAGCTGGTGCTGCGCGGCGCTCACGATGTCCGCCTGCCGGATGCATTGTTCGTAGGTTGGCATCAGCGACGCACGGTTGACCGCCGCCCAGCCATAGTACTGGGTGTTCGCCACCTCGATCCGTTGCGCGCCAACATCGAGCGCGAACTGGATGGCCTCCTCGGTTTCGTCGATATTATCGCGGTGGGTGACGGCGTTGATCGTCAGTGGAAGGCCGGCGTCCGTGACCCAGCCGGCGAAAGTCCGCTTCTTCTCAAGGGAGTCCTTGTAATTCGTGATCCGGTCGGCGGTCTGTGAGCGGACGCTTTGTATGCTGAGCTGGACATGATCGAGGCCGAGATCGGCGAGCGCCTTGAGCCGTTCCCGCGTCAGGCTGACGCCCGCCGTGATCAGGTTGGAATAGACGCCGCGCTGGGCAAGACGCGTGACGAACTGTTCCAGATCCCTGCGCAATGCGGGTTCACCGCCCGAAAGATGCACCTGGAGCACGCCAAGCTCCGCCGCCTGGTCGAAGACGCGCAGCCACTCTTCCGTATCCAGCTCATCTCCGGCCTTCAGGAGCTTGAGTGGGTTGGAGCAGTAGGGGCATTGCAGCGGGCAGCGATGCGTCAGCTCGGCGAGCATGCCGATGGGCGGCCCCGCGCGCACGGCCTCGCCCGCCTGATTGCAGGCGTCCCGGCTCAGATCTTCAGCAACATTTTGTCCGACCATTCCTGTACGAACTCCAGAACGTCGTTGAGGATGACTTCGTGCGGCGCTTCGTAATCTTCGGCGAGAAAGTCGGCGATTTCGCCAATACTGGTCTCGCCGTCGCATTTCCGTAGAATCGCGACACCGATCTCATCCGGCCAGAACAGCTTTTCCGGAGCCATCACGACGTGTTTCTGCCGGACCTCGTCGAAGCGCAGGCGCACATACCTTGGTAATATGGGCCTTGCATCCTCTGTCACAATGGCGCGCGCTTGCGGCGCTGTAATCACGGCATCGTCCCCGGATCGAATGCGCCCGGCGCAATATGGCCCGGCTCGACATAGGCGTGATAAAGCGCATCGAGCTGTGCCCATAGCACCTGCGTCTTGAACAGCAACGCCTCAAGCACGGCTTTCTGCTCCGGTGCGGTCCGCGCATGTTCCCGCACATGTTTCAGCGCGAAATTCACATCGCGCGGGGCCTGGGTCAGACGGCGGCGGAAATAGACCATCATGCTGTCGTCGATGAAATCGTAATGAGCCAGCAGCCCTTCGATGCGCTGCGAGTGCAGCGTCGGGGCGAACAGCTCGGTCAGCGATGACGCGATCCCTTCCAGCAAGGGCCGCTGCTTCACGAAATTGACATAGGCGTCAACGGCGTGCCGCGTTCCGGGCAAGATCCCCGCCGTGGATGTCACGTAGTCCCTGGAAAGCCCGAGCGCGCTCGTCAGGCGCAGCCAGCGCTCGATGCCGCCCTCATCTTCGCCATTGCCGTCATGATCGAAATAGCGCTGCCGCCATTCCAGACGCATCGCCTTGTCATGCATGTTCGACATCAGGGCGAGGTCCTTGCGCGGAATGCTGGCCTGATAGTAATAGCGGTTGAGCGCCCAAGCTTGCACTTGGCCCTTGTTCAACTCGCCGCCATGCAGCAGCTTGTGGAACGGATGGCGATTGTGATAGCGCTCCGCCCCGATCCGCCGCAGCGCCGCTTCCAGCGCTTGCGCGTCGTAGCCGCTCTCGGGAACATGCGTCAGATCCGACGATGATGGCGTAAGGTCAGCTTTCATCATGGCGCTCACAATTCGATCTCCATCCCGTCATAAGCGATTTCCCAGCCCGCATCCTTTACACGCCGTTCCGCCTCCGAACCTTCCTGAAGGATCGGATTGGTATTGTTGATATGAATGTAAATCCTGCGCTGGACATGGCTGTTCGCGAAGCCTTGCAGCGAGCCGGTCGGACCGTCGATGGCGATATGGCCCATGCGCTGCCCGGTTTTCGTGCCGACACCGGCCTGAAGCATCTCGTCATCGACGAAGACCGTGCCGTCGAACAGGAGGCAACCAGCGCCTTCGATACGGTCGAGAATGGCGCCGTCAACCGCCGCGCAGCCGGGAATGTAGTAGCAGGCGCGCGATTGATCGCCGTCAGCGCTGATCTTCACGCCTATCGTGTCGCCTTCCTGCGTGCCGAAATCCGCGCCCTTTCCGGCGTCTTCGAGGAAAAGGGCGACCTTGCCCGGCACCGGGAAAGCCTCGATGGTCAGGCCCAGCGGGCCTTCCGGACCTGAAAGCCCCGTCTCCTCAAGGAAAGGAAGCGGACGGCGCTCGACGAATTCGGGGTTGAGCACGTTGAATATGCTGTTCGCGGCAAGCACGTCGAGGATACGCTGATGGGCGTAAAGGCAGAACGGCTCGCGTTCGCGCAGATTAATCAGGCCGGCAATGTGGTCGACATCGGCATTCGTCAGAACAACGGCCTCAATCGGGGAATTGCGCAAACCTTTGTCCGGATCCGGATGAAGTTCCGGCGTCTGCGCGATCTGCTGGCGCAAATCCGGTGAAGCGTTGAAAATCGCCCAATGCTCGCCGTCCGCGCTCACCGCAATGCTCGACTGGGTCCGCCCAAGAAAGCCGGGCTCGCCATTGCGAACAGCGCGCGACAGCCGTCCATTGCAGTTCCACTGAGGGAAACCGCCGCCTGCCGCAGATCCGAGAACCTTGATCTTCACGAGACTCCTGACTCGCCCGCTTGTCCGATAATCCTGCGAAAACAATTCATTCGCCTGGCAAAATATTCAAGCAGACAAATTTGCCGTTTTGTTGTGAAAGCGCGCGTAAGAAGAACTTGTATCCGTCGGTAAATCTACCAATCACTCAGGCCGACAACAACAGCATGAGCTTTTTGGAAAAGGTCCTGTGACCGGGAAATTCGTCCCCCCACAAAAACCCCTGCTCAGGAGACATAATCCCGTGCCGCGATGGGAGTTTCACGCAGACGCGCCAGAAGCAGGTCGATCAGCCCTCGCTCGGCGCGATTGAGGTGGGTGCGGGGGTTGTAGACGATGAATATGTCGATTGCGGGCGGGTTGTCGTAAGGCGGCAATCGCCACAGCAGCCCGGCCTCGGCATCCCGCCGGGCGACATGGACCGGCAGCGGACCGATCCCGAAGCCGGCCGTGATCATGCGCCGGACCTCTTCCAGATGCGAAGATACGCCAACCACGCGCTCGTCAAGCCCGGCTTCGGCGCGCAGCAGCGCGACCGGCCTCAGCGCGTCCGTCAGCCGATCGGTGCGGAAGGACACGGAGGTCTCGCCGCGCAGATCGGCCAGCGTCAGGTTTTCCTTGCCGAACAGGCGATGTCCCGGCCCGCAATAAAAGCCGAAATATTCCCGGAACAGGCGCGTATATTCGAGCTTGGGATGTTTCTTGTGCACGAGGCCGACGGCGAAGCTCGCCGTCTTCTGGAGAACGCGCGTGATCGCATCGCCGCTGGTCATGATGTCGATGCCGAAGGTCGCGGAGGGATGGGCGCGGTGGAACTCCGAGAGGGCCTCATCGAGCACCGGCGAGACGACATGGCTGGCCATCGCCAGATTGATATGGCCGGTGATTTCCTCGCCCATATCCCGGATCAGCACGCTGAGCCGTGAGACGCTGCCGAAGATTTCCAACGCTTCTTGATAGAGCAGGCGTCCGGCCGGGGTCACGGCGAAGCGGCCCTGCCCTCGGTCGATCAGCCGTTTCTGCAGACGATCCTCAAGGCGGCGCAGTGCGTGCGATATTGTGGGCTGTTTGAGCCGCAAACGGTTCGCGGCTGCAGTAACGCCGCCCTCCTCGACCACGGCGAGAAATGTGCGCAGCAGGTTCCAGTCCAGTTCCCAGGGGAGGCGCTGAAGTCGCTCCGGTGCATTCGACAGATTGGACGTCACCATCGACTCATTCTCCAGATCTATGCATTCTATTCTCATTATCTATTTGATGAATGAGCGAAAGACGAGTCACTCTAGCAGAGAAGTTTCTTCGGCAGGCAGCAAGGGGAGGTCGAGGCGTTATGGGGATGCGCTCCGCGCAGATGCGGCCCTGGCTGCTCCTTTCGCCCGCACTGGTGACGATCACCTTCCTGCTGGTCGTGCCGGTGCTGTTCATCCTGGTCTATTCGTTCTGGCTCAGGACCGCGACCGGCGCGGATCAGGTCGGCTTCTATCTCGGGAACTGGCACGAAGTCCTGACGGACCCGTTTTACCGTGACATATTGCTGTCGACGCTGCGGATCGCCGCAATCACGACGGTCCTCTGCGCGGTTCTGGGCTACCTGCCGGCCTATTTCATCGCCATGTCGCAGAGCCGGTTCCGCACGCTGATGCTCCTGCTGCTCGTGATGCCGTTCTGGATCAGCTACATCATCCGCACGATGTCGTGGATCAACATTCTCGGCGTCAACGGAGCGCTCAACACGCTGCTGATCCAGATGGGCATCATCTCGGAACCCTTGTCGCTGCTGTATAATGAAGGCAGCGTGATCCTCGGGCTGGTGCATTTCCTGCTGCCCTTCATGGTGCTGAACGTCTATGTCAGCCTCGAAGCGATCGACCGTAACCTGCTTGACGCATCGCGCTCGCTCGGCGCATCTGAGCTGCAATCCTTCCGCGAAGTCACGTTGCCGCTCTCGATGCCGGGGCTCGCGGCGGGCGGCCTGCTGTGCTTCGTACTCGCGGCCGGAACCTACATCACGCCGGTCGTGTTGGGCGGCCCGCGCGACGCCATGTTCGCGAACCTGGTCTTCGACGCCATCATCACGCAGCTCAACTGGCCGCTGGGCTCGGTGCTGTCCATTGTCCTGCTGATCGTCCTCGGCAGCATCGTCGTCCTCTACAACCGCCTGGTCGGCTTCGGCCAGATCGCGAAAACATTCGGATAGGGAGGATGCGGCGATGACAGGCTGGGCGCTGATCAGGCTCTACACGATCCTCGTCTATCTCTTCATGTTCCTGCCGGTTGCGGTCGTCGTGCTGTTGTCCTTCAACGCCAGCGAATTCGGCGCATTTCCCATGGACGGCTTCAGTTTCCGCTGGTTCGCCGAGCTGTGGAACAATGACGCCATCGTGCGCGCCTTCCGCGTCTCGATGCTGCTCGGCGCGCTGACGGCGGTCATCTCGACCACCCTCGGCGTCATGGCGGCGCTCGCGCTGGTGCGGTACAATTTCCCCGGCAAGAACGCGCTCACCACGATGCTGATCGCGCCCATCCTGATCCCCGAAGTCGTGCTCGCCGTCGCGCTGCTCCTGTTCCTGCGCTGGCTGAACATGCCGAAGAGCTTCCCGCTGCTGCTTTTCGGCCATGTGATATTCACGCTGCCATTCGTACTGCTCGTCGTTCAGGCCCGGCTCGTCGGCATCCGGCGCGACTATGAAGAAGCCGCGATGAGCCTGGGCGCGGGACCGGTCCAGACATTCTTCCAGATCACCTTTCCGCTTCTGATGCCCGCGATTTTCGCCGGCCTGCTCTTTGCCTTCACCATTTCCTTCGACGACATCACGGGGACGATGTTCTGGAAGCCGGGCGGCGTCGAGACGGTGCCGACGCAGATTTTCGCCATGCTCAGAAACTCAATCTCGCCGGAAATCAACGCGCTGGGAACGGTCATGATCGTTCTGACGGTCGCCCTGCCGCTTATCGGCATGGGGATCGCGCGTCAGATGGCGATCAGCCGCCGATGAGGCGGGGGGCGCAACATTTCAGCAAGGAGGACGAGGATTATGGACAATACGAAACGTTATGAAAGGCTGCTCGACCGTTTCCGTTCCGGTAATGTCAGCAGACGGAACTTCCTGACTCTCATCGGCGCATCGGCCGCGGCCTATGGCGTCATGGGCAGCCCGTTCGGCAGATATGCTCTTGCCGCGAAACCCGATCAGGTCCGTT
Source organism: Rhodomicrobiaceae bacterium (assembly GCA_050330195.1). Taxonomy (GTDB): domain Bacteria; phylum Pseudomonadota; class Alphaproteobacteria; order Rhizobiales; family Rhodomicrobiaceae; genus JAHQVI01. The sequence continues at coordinate 24,836 of JBHJOB010000104.1, forward strand.
TCGACGGCTGGGGCGGCGTCGTCTCGGAAGCCTTCCGCAAGCACGCATTCGACCCCTATACCGAAAAGACCGGGATCAAGGTCGTCGACGGGACATTCGGCAATGCCGATGAATACATCGCCCGCGTCAAGGCCAGCCAGTCGGGTGAATTCAACCTCGCCCATCTGTCGGGCGTCTTCGATTACGTCCGCTACAAGGATCTCGGTTTCGCGTCGGAGCTGAACGAGAAGAACATCCCGAACCTCGACAATGTCATCCCGGCGCTCGTCAAGGTGCTTCGCGAGATTTCCGGGGGCACGCTGTCGGCGGTTCCCTACGATTACGGCACCACGAGCCTTGCCTATAACCGCAAGCACATCTCCGACGACGAGATCAAGGAGAAGGGCGCAAAAATTCTCCTCGACGAGAAGTATAAAGGCAAGATCGGCGGCTGGGGCGAATGGAAGACCCGCATCTGGTACGGCGCGCTGCAAACCGATCAGAACCCGAACGATATCAAGGACATCGAGAAAGTCTGGGACGCGATCCGCACCCATCGCGATCTCGCCCTGAAATACTGGTCGTCGGGCGCGGAACTGATGAGCCTGCTCGCCAATGAGGAGATATACGTCACCGAAGGCTGGTCGGGCCGCATCCAGGCGCTGCAGGACCAGGGGCACGACATCGGCTATTACGATCCGCCCGGCGGTCTCGGCTGGCAGGAATGCATCTTCGTCATCAAAGGCAGCCCGATGGAGGCCTGCGAGGAATTGCTGAATTTCATGCTGGAGCCGGAAGTGGCGATTGCCGTCGCCGAAGGCCAGAAATATCCGCCTGCTCTGATCCCGGAAAAGGTCGACCTGCCGGAGAGCGTGGCCTCCCTGCCGGCCTTTGATCCGACCGGAAGGCTCGACGGCCTGAACTTCTACAACGCCAGCTACTGGAACAGCAATGAAGCCGACTGGTCGAAGACATTCGGCCGGATTCAGAGGGGCTACTAAGCCGAGCGCGGCAGGCGGAGCAACCTCCCAGCTTTCCGCCTGCCGCTATTTCACGAGGGGCGCAAAGACAGTGACGAACAGCCACGCGGTTGAGCTTAGGGACATCGAGAAACGTTTCGGATCGCTCATTGCGGTCGAGCGCATGAATCTGACCATCGATGAGGGCAGCTTCGTCACGCTGCTAGGCCCCTCGGGCTGCGGCAAGACGACGACCTTGCGCATGGTTGCCGGGCTGGTCGATCCCAGTGAAGGCAGCATCCTGATCCGTGGACGGGATGTCACCGGCATACCGGTGCACAAGCGCAATCTCGGTCTCGTCTTCCAGAATTACGCGCTGTTTCCGCACAAGACGATCTTCGACAATGTCGCTTTCGGCCTGAAATACCGCGACGTGCCCCGCGTTGAGATTCCGGACCGTGTGCGGCGCGCATTGGAGCTTGTGCAACTCCCTCATGTCGCGGACCGCTATCCGCGCCAGCTCTCCGGCGGTCAGCAGCAGCGCATCGCGCTCGCCCGCGCCATCGTGATCGAACCCGATGTTCTGCTGCTCGACGAGCCGCTTTCGGCGCTCGATGCGAACTTGCGCGAGGATATGCGCGTGGAGCTGAAACGCATTCAGTCACAGCTCGGTATCACGACCATTTTCGTCACGCATGATCAGTCCGAGGCGCTCGCCATGTCCGACACGATCGTCCTGATGAGAGATGGCCGGATCGAGCAGGTCGGCGCGCCCGAGGATGTCTATGTCAACCCGGCTTCAGCGTTTGCTGCACGGTTCCTCGGAAACTCCAACCTCGTTCCCGCAACCGTGACCGGGCGCAACGGCTCTGCCGTTACCGTCGAAATCGACGGGATCGGCGGCGTGAGCGTTCCGCTTGAGCGAAGCCACGGTCTGCAATCGGGTGAAAAAGCGCTCGTCGTGGTGCGCTCCGAACGCCTCTATCTGAGCGACAAGGCGGGCGATCTGCCGGAAGACGCAACGGCCCTGCCGGCCGAAGTCACAGCCGTCGATTATCAGGGACAGGCTGCACGCTATTTCGTGGAAATCTCAGGCCTCACGCTGCAGGCCGTTAACCCGATCGAGACACACCCCTATCGGCGGGGCGCCCGTGTCGATGCCGTCATTCGCGGCCGCGACTGCGCCCTTGTCCGCCCGGAATAGATCATGGCAGCCAACGCACAGCTTCAATCCAATCTCTTCTACCAGACCCGGCAGAGGCGGCCCCTGCTAGGCGAGGCGCGCGGCATCTACATCTGGGACGTGGACGGCAATCGCTATATTGACGGATCGTCCGGAGCCATGGTCGCCAATATCGGCCACAGCAATGAGCGCGTTCTGGACGCCATGCGCTCACAGATGGAGCGCGCGACGTTCGGCTATCGCCTGCATTTCGAGAATGAACCGGCCGAGACCCTGGCCCGGCGCACGGCGGAAAGGATGCCGCCGGGACTGAACCGCGTCTTCTTCGTCTCCGGCGGTTCCGAAGCCGTCGAAAGCGCGATCAAGCTGGCGCGTCAATATGCGCTGGCCATCGGCGAGGCGAGCCGCTGGAAGATCATCTCACGATTTCCGTCCTATCACGGATCGACCCTTGGCGCGCTGGCGCTGACCGGTACCGCGACAATGAGCGCGCCGTTCTCGCCGATGATGCGAGAGATGCCCAAGATCCCGGCCCCGACCTGCTATCTCGACCGCGACGCCCTGAGCCACGAGGAACGGGGCCTGCGCTATGCCGAAATGCTGCGTTCACAGATCGAAATGCAAGGACCGGAAACGGTGCTCGCCTTCATCGCCGAACCGATAGGGGGCGCATCCACCGGAGCCCTCGTCCCGCCGGACAGCTATCATCCCCGCATTCGTGAAATCTGCGACGAATACGGCATCCTGTTGATTCACGATGAAGTCATGTCGGGTGCAGGACGCACGGGGCGCTTCCTTGGCTCCGATCATTGGGGCGTCGCGCCCGATATCGTGGCGCTCTCCAAGGGCTTCGCCGCTGGTTACGCGCCGCTTGGCGCGATGGTCGCGCATGAGCAGCTCGTCGAGCCGGTGCTGAGCAAGGGCGGCTTCATTCACGGCTTCACTTATGCCGGCAATCCGCTTGCATGTGCTGCCGGGCTTGCCGTTCTCGACGAGATCGAGAGGCGCGATCTGATCGCCAATGCGAGCGGAAAGGGCGAGCAGCTGAAAAACGAACTGACCGCTCTGCAGGACCGTTTTCCGTTTATCGGCGATGTTCGCGGCAAGGGACTGCTCCTTGCCTTCGAGCTTGTGGCCGACCGGGAAACCATGACGCCGCTGTCAAAGGAACTGGACGCCCATATTCATCTGGTCGAGGAAGCATATGGCCGTGGACTGATCATCTACTCCCGGCGCACGCGGGGCGGTCTGAGCGGCGATCATTTCATGGTTTGTCCGCCGCTGATCGTCTCGGAGATGCAGATCGGTGAAATCATCGGAATCCTCACCGCCGCTCTTCAGGCATTTGCAAGGCGGTTCAACCTGCCCGTCAACGGATGAGATCCGACCCATAAAAGAGATTAGAATGAAATATGTCTTCGCCGATCCTCAGCGCAAGCACGATCCGGTTCATTTCCTCTCATCCGGCGCGCCGCAGGGCAACCCGGAAGTCCCCGAGCGGGCAGCCCGGCTGATTACGGGCGCGGAAGCAGCCGGCCTTGTGCGCGTTACCCCGCGAGATAGCGGCCTTTCGCCGATTGCCACGGTGCACAGCCCCGAATATCTGAAATTCCTGCGAACAGTTTACGAACGCTGGCAGCGCATCCCCGACGCCTCGGCGGAGGTCGTGCCGAATATTCATCCCGATCGGCGCGATTTCACCTATCCGGCCTCCGCTGTCGGTCAGGCAGGCTACCATATGGCGGACACGGCCTGCCCGATCGGCCCGGATACATGGGAGTCGGCCTATTGGAGCGCGCAATCGGCCGTTCATGCCGCCGATCTCATAGCGGATGGCGAACGCACCGCATACGCACTGTGCCGCCCGCCGGGACATCATGCGTTTGCCGATATTGCTGGTGGCTTCTGCTTCCTGAACAATGCGGCCATCGCCGCGCAACGGCTTGCGGGCAAGGGGCATCGCGTCGCCATCGTCGACGTCGATCTCCATCACGGCAACGGTACGCAGGGGATCTTCTACACCCGCAGCGATGTGCTGACGGTTTCGATCCATGCCGATCCCGTGCGGTTCTATCCCTTTTTCTGGGGCCATGTATCGGAGCGCGGCGAAGGCGCAGGGCTCGGCTATAATTTCAATTTTCCGCTGATGCGCGGCTCGGGCGACAGCGTATTTCTGGCGGCACTGAAGGAGGCCACGGAGCGCGTGCGCGTTTTCGCTCCCGACATTCTTGTCGTCGCGCTCGGGCTTGACGCCTTCAAGGGCGATCCATTCGGGGGGCTCGCCGTGACGACGCCGGGTTTCGAGCAGATCGGCGCAGCTCTTGGCGCACTGCAATTACCGGCTGCGATCATTCAGGAAGGCGGCTATATCTGTGATGAGCTGGCCGACAATCTGAAGGCGTTCCTGACCGGATTCGGCAATAGCTGAACCCGTGACGGCGCGTGATCGCGTCCAGCCGTACATACATTTCACGAGGAAACAGGACCATGAGCATTCGCCGCATTGATTCCGGCTCCCGAATGAGCCAGGCCGTCATCCACGGAGACACCGTCTATCTCGCCGGACAGGTCGGAGCGCCCGGCGCAAGCGTGACCGAACAGACAAAGGACATTCTGGCCAAGATCGAAAGCCTTCTGGAACAGGCCGGATCGTCCAAGGCCAAGCTGCTGCAGGCGACGATCTGGCTTGCCAGCATGGATGATTTCGCCGAGATGAACGCGGTCTGGGATGCATGGATCGATCCCGCCAATCCACCAACGCGCGCCTGCGGCGAGTCGCGGCTTGCGACGCCGGACTACAAGGTCGAGATCATCATCGTTGCCGCGCTGTAGCCGATGAAGGCGGACGCAATCGTTCTGGGGGCCGGGATCGTGGGCGTGTCGGTTGCCGTTCACCTTGCCAGACGCGGCAAGGCTGTGGCGCTGATCGACCGCCGCGATCCGGGCGAGGAAACATCGGCGGGAAATGCCGGACTGATCCAGCGGGAGGCCATCTATCCTTACGGTTTCCCGCGCGATCTCCGGAAGATTGTCCGCTACGCATCCAACCGCACGGCCGATCTTCACTATCATCTGACTGCGATGCCGGGTCTTGCGCCTTTTCTGGCGCGTTACTGGTGGCACTCCGAACCCGCCCGGCATGACGCCATCGCCGCACTTTACGCTCCGCTTATCGAACATTCGCTCACCGAGCATGGGGCGCTGATCGAGGAGGCGCGGGCAGGGCATCTGATCCGCAAGAATGGCTGGCTGATTGCCTTTCGGACAGCCGAGGCGCGGGATTCGACCTTTCGCGAGGCGGATCGGCTGACGTCAGATTTTGGCGTCGGTCATGAGAAACTCTCAGGAGACGATCTGGCCCGCGCCGAACCATTCCTGCGGGGAGAGCTTTCAGGCGCCCTGCATTGGCGCGATCCGTGGACCGTCGCCGATCCGTCAGGACTTGTCAAAGCGTACGCGGCGCTCTTCGAAAGGCTGGGCGGCGTTTTCGTGAACGGAGACGCAACGACGCTCAATCCCGGCGCCGGGGGAAGAGGCTGGCGGATTGCCACGGCAGATGGAATGATCGAGGCAGAACATGCCGTTATCGCCCTTGGTCCATGGGCCGATACGCTCACGCGCAAACTTGGCTACCGCCTGCCGCTCGCGGTCAAACGCGGTTACCACATGCACTATCAGCCTCGCGACGATGCCGTCCTCAATCACTGGATTCTGGACGCCGAAGGCGGTTATCTGCTCGCGCCCATGATGCGAGTCATCCGGCTGACCACCGGCATCGAATTCGCTCGCCGTGACGCACCGCAGACCCCCGTCCAGTTGACGCGCGCCGAAGCCGTCGCGAGACGCTTTTTTCTGCTGGGCGAACGGCTTGACGACAGGCCATGGATCGGAGCCCGTCCGTGCACGCCGGACATGATGCCGGTCATCGGGCCTGCGCCGCGTCATGCGGGGCTATGGTTCGGTTTCGGCCACGCCCATCACGGACTTACGCTCGGGCCTGTAACGGGGCGGCTGCTCGCGGAACAGATCACGGGCGAAAGGACATTCATCGATCCATCGCCCTATCGGCCAGAACGTTTCAGAATCTGACGCGCGCCGGGATGCTGCCGCTCCGAAGATGCAGACGGCATCCGAGGCAGATCGTTGATCCGCGATTGGTCGGGCCGCGCACAAACAAAATTGATCGCAGTTGATCTGGAGGCATCCAGCGCAGCCTGCATTGCCCGGAAACAAGGAAATCGAGGGATTGGGCGGCCGAAATCGGTCACGTTCGCGCGACGAGCCGGGTTGTTCAGCCAGACATGCCGCGGTCGCGTCATCATGCCATCATCTTCCGGGGATCATGATCCGGTTCAATGCACCGCGCTCCGTAATGTTGTGCGGCCGATATGCAAGACCCTTCCGGGACAGAGACATGATCAAAAGACTGCCGTCCTTCGCCGCTCTCGCTCTCATCGCCGCGCTTTTCGGAGCGGTTTCGCTCAGTCATGCGCAGTCGCAACCGGAGTCCTATCGGGAGTTGCTCGCCGAATATGTCAGCGCCGGGCCTGACGGCGTCAACCTGGTCGATTACGCGAAATGGAACGCGAGCGCGGCTGACATGAAACGGCTCGACGATTATCTTGCCCATCTGCAGAAATTGAAGCCTTCACAGATGGACCGCGCCGAGGCTTTCGCGTTCTGGACCAATCTCTACAACGCCGCGACGCTGAAGGTCGTGCTCGACAGATACCCGGTCGAATCCATCCGCGACATCAAGAGCGAAGGCACGAGCCTTTTCGATTTCAAGGCGCTCTATGGGCCTTGGCGGACGAAGCTTGTCACTGTCGAGGGGCGGAGCATGTCGCTCGACGACATCGAGCACGAAACCCTGCGCAAACACTATGACGATCCGCGCGTGCATTACGCCGTGAACTGCGCATCGATCGGTTGCCCCAATCTCAAGCCGACGCCGTGGACGGCGGAGACGCTTGAGGTCGATCTCGATGCGGCGGCGAGAGCCTATATCAATCATCCGCGGGGTGTGACGGTGCGTGCCGATGGGAGGCTCGACGTTTCGAGCATCTATATCTGGTTTCAGGAGGATTTCGGCGGGAGCGAGCGTGGCGTAATTCAGCACCTCCGCAAATATGCCGAAGCCGGGCTGAAGAAAAAGCTTACAGGGAATACGTTGATTGTGGGCGATGGCTATGACTGGAGCCTGAACGACGTCCGGAAGGCAAGAGCGAGCCAATGAAAATGCAACACGCGCGCGTCTTGGATCAGGATCAGTTCAGCGATTCCACCAAAGCCACCTCGCTAGCTGGCTTCGCGATCCTCCGGCGCGTATTGAATGTCGTAAAGCCGTGAATAGACGCCGCCGGCGCGGACCAGATCGCGATGCGCGCCACTTTCGACGAGCCGGCCAGCGTCGATCACATGAATGCGGTCGGCGTTGAGAACCGTCGCAAGGCGATGCGCGATGACGATCGTGGTCCGCCGCTCCGTAAGCTGGCTGAGCGCGCGCTGGATGGCCTGCTCCGACTCGCTGTCGAGAGCAGAGGTCGGCTCGTCCAGAAGGATGATCGGCGCATTTTTCAGAAACGCCCGCGCGATGGAGATACGCTGACGCTGTCCGCCGGAAAGCTGTCCGCCCAGTTCGCCAACCTGCGTGTCGTAACCAGCGGGCAAGCCTTTGATGAAGTGATGCGCATAAGCCGCCTTTGAAGCTGCGAGGATCGCCTCTTCGCTGGCTTCGTCCACTCCGGCGGCGATGTTCTCGCGGATCGTCCCGTCGAAGAGAAAGACATCCTGACTGACGAGTGCGATGCTGGAGCGGAGCGAATGGAGCGTCACATCGCAAATGTTCTGCCTGTCGATCAGGATTGCGCCCTTTTCCGGATCCCAGAACCGCAGGATCAGATTCATGATCGTTGTCTTGCCGCTGCCGGAGAGACCGACAAGCGCTGTCGTCTTGCCGGCTTCGAAGTCAAGCGTCAGGTCGCGGAGAACCGGAGCATCGTCCTGATATCCGAAACTCACCGCGTCGAAATGAACCCTGCCCGAATCCACGACCAGACGCCCGGCGCCCGGTTTGTCGACGAGCACGGGCTCCATGTCGATCAGATCGTACATCATCTGCACGCCGATACAGGCCTGCCCCAGACTGACCTGTAAACGGGCAAGCCGCCGGGCAGGCTCATAGGCCATCAGCAAGGCGGTGATGAAGGAGAAGAATTCACCCGGTGTTTCGTTGTAGGTCAGGCTCCGCCAGCCCGCATAGAAGATAACGCCCGCGACTGCGAACCCGCCCAGCATGTCGATCAGCGGGTTCACGCCGGCATTGACGGCGACCATCTTGTTCTGGACGCGCTCGACGGCCGAAATCGACTGATCCATCCGGTTCTTCATTTCCGGCTCGAGCGTGAACGCCTTGACCACGCGAACGCCCTGCGCCGTCTCGCGCATCGTCTTGACGATATTGCCAAAAGACATGACCTCGCCGAGCGCGACGGTGCGGATGCGGGCGACGAGTTTTTTCTGCACATAGATGCCGATCGGGGCGCCGAGCGCGCAGATGGCGAACATCACCGGCTGCTGCGCCAGCATGACCGCGACCAGACCGATCAACGTGACGAGATCGCGGCCGAGGCTGGTGGCGAGAAGGTTCACCGCCGCCCGCGTTGCCTGCGCATTATGCGTTATTCTTGTGATCAGATCGTTGGACTGAAAGCGCTGGTAGAAGCTGAGATCCTGGCGCAGCAGATGATCGAACATTCTGGTCTGCGTTTCGGCGACCATGCGGTTGCCGATGCGAGCGAGAATCACTTCCTGAAAATAGGACGCGACGCCCTTGGCTGCAAAAATCCCTATGACCATCGCCGGCAGCCAGACCAGCGCAGCGCTCTGGCGGTCAACGAAGATCAGATTGACGACATCCCTCATCAACCAGGCGCTGAGCGCTGTCGTGCCGGCAACGATGAACATGAAGATGAACGCGACCGCGTATTGCGGCGCATATTCACGGGCCTTTTCCCTGATCAGCCTCCAGATGAGGTTGAGATCGTCCCGGGGCAGGAAAAGCTCGAAAAATTTCATCAACAAGCGCCATCTTGTAGCGGCATCCGGAATGTGAGGCGCACCTTCCGGAAAAACATGAAATCGGTTCCGCATGAGGCGTTAACTAAACGCTGACCCATGCGGTTGTCAAAACCGCTTTCACACTTATTGCGATAGCATTCAGGAAAGTCGGAAGCGTTTCACCGCGTGAAAATGAAGGGGCCGAGCGGCTAAGCTGCTGGTTTCAAAAATAAAAACAAAAGAGCGCATCAAGGCTCGACATCTTCGGCAGGGTTGTAAAAAACCTCCGGATAACTCTTGGGGCGCAAAGGCGAAGCTCAGGCGCCCATCTTCCCTCTGAGCACTGCTATGACTTCCGCCATGACGGAAACGGCGATCTCGACAGGCCCCTGTGCGCCGATATCGAGCCCGATGGGTGCATGAAGCCGGGCTAGATCCGCCTCGCTCATTCCCATTGCCTTCAGCCGTTCGACGCGCTGTGCATGGGTCCGCTTGCTGCCGAGCGCGCCAACATAGAACGCCCCCTGCTCCAGCCCCATCTTGATGGCGATGTCGTCGATTTTCGAATCATGCGTGAGCGCAATGATCGCGGTGCGTCCGTCGATGCCGACGAGCGGCAACCCGTCTTCCGGCCATTCGGTGATGATGTGCGCATCCGGAAAGCGGTCAGCGGTTGCGAAAGCTTCACGGGGATCGATGATCGTGACGTCATGGCCCATCATCTGGGCTATGGGCGCCAGATATTGCGCCGCATGGACCGCCCCGATGACAACGAGCCTCAGAGGCGGATTGAAAACCCGGATGAACAATTCGCCATCTGGTGTCTCGATGGTGCCACTGCGGTCGAGACGAAAGGCGTCCGTCAGCGCGTTTGTCAGCTCGGGCTCGTCGAGCCTGCTGTCCGGCAGCACGATACGCTGCGCGCCGCTATCGAGCCATGTCAGCAGAGCGACCGGTTTGCGTTCTGCCCTGGCCGTGACGATATTCTCGGCCAATTCCTTTAACATTCCCGCTCCTGAAGTGGGCCGTCGGCAGCAAGCGCCGAGACGGCGTTTATATCAACTAAATCCAGCCTTTAACATGCAAGCCCCGTGCCATCGTCAGGCTGGAGCCGATATGATGTAAACGATTGCCAGCAAGCTATCCGCACGTTTTGGCCCTCCGGGCCACGCCGCGCTGGCACTGCGGCATTTCTCAGGCGAGACGCCCTCGCTCTTTGCTTATGCATCAATTTTACCAAACGCCGGCTTGTCGCCTCCGTCTGGATCGATGCATCAGGCGAGCGTGAAAGGCTCGACATAGATGCGGATACGGCCGCCGCAAGCCAGCCCCGCCCGCCATGCCGTCTCGTCGGCAACGCCGAATTCAAGCAGCTTCGGCTCGCCGCTTTCGATAATGTCGATAGCCTGTGTGATGACCTCGCCTTCGACGCAGCCGCCCGAAACCGAGCCAAGAAAATGGCCGTCACTGTCAATCAGAAGCTGGCTTCCCGTCGGTTGCGGGGCCGATCCCCAGGTCTGCACGACCGTCGCAAGCGCGATCCTGCGGCCCCTGGACTGCCAGTCGAGCGCCGTCTTCAGCATGTCGTTCGGTCCCATTGGCATCCTCCGAAGTTTTTTTGCTCTTATGGGCACCCAATTATGCCATGCTTGGCGAGTCATGCCACGGTTATTCCTGTATTTTCACGAAGACTTAATCCGGAAGCACCCTTATTGCAACGCAGCATTTACGCGAAATGCGAAAAGAAAACTTGCGTGATAACGGCGTTTTGGTGTTGATGCCATTAAGGAAAAATGTAGGGCCCAGTGCCGTTGGGCTGCGTAACCGGCGCAAATTGTCATCATCTCAGCGAGATGCTGCGCAGGCGGAAAGCCGGGGGATTACCATCGCTCAAGGCAGGTGATGGGGGGCTATGTATGAGACTGGGAAAGCACATCGCCGTTATCGGCGGCGGCGTCGTAGGGCTTGCGATCGCGCTCAAGCTGCGGCGTGAGGGATACCGGCGCGTCATCCTGTTTGAACCGGAGGAGCCGGGCTCGCAGACTTCGGCCGGCAATGCCTCGCTGATCATGGCGTCCGAAGTGAAGCCGCTGTCCCGTCCGGGGCTGCTGATGAAGTTGCCGAAAATGCTTTCCGATCCGGCCGGCCCGCTTGTCGTCAACTGGAAGCACCTGCCACGCATGACGCCGTGGGTCAGGCGCTTCCTGCGCAGCGGCCGCCGCAAGAATTACAATTCCATCGCCGAAACGCTGGCGCCGCTGACCATGCGCTCGCTCGATGCCTGGGTTTCCATGCTCGGCGCCTACGATACCGGCAAGCTGCTGCGCAAGGACGGGCTGCTCTATCTCTACAAGTCGCCCAAGACTTTCCGCGCCGGACAGAAGGAAGCGGCTTTCGCCGGGAATTTCGGCGTGGAGTCGGAGATACTTCACGCGGAAGAATTGCGCCAGATGGAGCCCGGCCTGAGCGGCGATCTGGCCGGCGGCGTCTTCTATCCGGAAAGCGGCCACTGCGTCGATCCGCGAAAACTGACCAACTCGCTCTCCATCGCCTTCCGCACGAATGGCGGCGAACATCAGCGCAAGGCGGTCCGCAAGTTGATCCCCGCGAGCGGCGGCATGGTGAAGCTGATCTGCGACGGCGAGGAATTCATCGTCGACGAGGCGGTCGTTGCAGCCGGGATATGGTCGCCGCCGCTGGTCAAGTCATTCGGCGTCAAGTCGATGGTGGCCTGCGACCGGGGTTACAATCTGACACTGAAGCATCCCGGCATTGATTTGCGCCGCCCGCTCGTGTCCGCCGACGATCATTTCGCCATAACGCCCATCGGCGACGAAGGCTCGATCAGGCTGGCAGGCACATCGGAATTTGCAGGGCTGAACACGCCGCCCAATTGGGAGCGTTCGGACATGCTGCTGGATCAGGCCAAGTCCATTCTGCCTGAAATCAACGGGGAGGACAGTGCGTCCCGCTGGATGGGAACACGGCCTTCGACGCCGGATTCCCTTCCGGTCATCGGGCGTACACCCAAGAACAAGCATATCATCTGCGCATTCGGCCACGGCCATCTCGGCCTGACGCTGGGCGCTGTCACCGCCGACATTGTCGCCGATCTGATCACGCAGCGCGAGGTCGGTGAGGAAGTGGCAGCCCTCAGCCCGGCGCGCTTCGCGTAAAGGGTGCTCGCAGGAGGGTTTAACGAGGATAGGTCCGTGCGGGACCGGCTATTGCTCCGATCCCGCAGCGTCCGCCGTCGTTATTCGACTTAGCGATATTTCCGGCCGTGATGGCGATGATCGCGGTCGTAGTAATCTTCCTTGTAGCCATAGCGGTGGCAACCGTCGCGACCGTGAATCTCATCGGCGATTTTCGCGACGATGTTGAAAGGCCAGTCTTCACGGTGACATTTGCGACCGACAACCGCGTCCGTCAGCAGGTAAACGCCGACACCAATGGCGATCGCGCCGCCATCGGCCTTTGCTGGAGCTGTCGTTCCCGCGGTCATGATGGCCGAAAGTGCAAGCGCACCGACCACTGTCGTAATTCTCTTCATGGAAAATCCCTCCGTCTTAAAACCGTACGAGTGCTACGGATTGGAACAGTTAAAGCCGCCAAAGTTGGAAACAATGCGGCTTTGCCAAATCTGCGCCCCAATTCCTTACCGATCCGTCAAGAACTGCGTTTTACAAGAAGCAATATGCCGAAATTGACCCTCGTCACTATTATCACCGGTCAGTGAAGATCCGGTTTCAAGCCAGTAGTCATCGGAACACGATGCTTCCCGCAATCCTGCCTGAAGGCATGAATGCCTCTTTGGCGAAAGCTTAACGGAGCAGAGCGGCAGGAGTTCCGTCCAAATCGACCGTCAACGGATGCTGTTTCGGGAACTGGCATGCTCATCCTGCGTTACGATGAAAGACGCTCTCCCGAAGTAAAACGGATCTTGATCAGTAATGAATGCAAGCTCCTGCCGATCGCGAAATCTGCTTCTCAATGCGCTGCCTCCGAAAAGCCTGGAGCTGCTCATGGCGCATGCCGAACGAGTCTCTCTTGAGCGCCGCACTTACCTTACAGCCCCGCACGATCGTCCTGATTACGTCTATTTCATGGAAAGCGGCTTCGCATCGCTGGTTGTCACCGGACCGAACGGGCGGAAGGCTGAAGCAGGCCTGATCGGCAAGGAAGGCGCATCGGGCATTCCCGTCATTCTCGGCAACGATCAGTGGCCGCACGAAACATTCATCCAGCACGAAGGAGCGGCGCTTCGGGTGGGGAGTCACAGCTTCAGAACGGCAATGGAACGCGACGAAGCGATCCGCCGGGTCATGCTCAGTTTCGTTCAGGTGCTGCTGATACAGATCGCTTATACCGCGCTCGCCAACAATTTTGCGAAGCTCGAAGAACGGCTGGCGCGATGGCTGCTGATGTCCCATGACCGGATAGACGGCAACCAATTGCCGGTCGTCCACGAATTCATGGCGGAAATGCTCGGCGTGCGCCGGCCCGGCGTCACGGTCGCGCTGCATATACTGGAAGGGAAAGGTCTCATACACGCCGAACGCGGCAAGCTGGTCATCGTTGATCGCGACGGTTTGATCGAACATGCGGCGGGCTATTACGGCGCGCCGGAAGCGGAATTCGCACGACTCATGGGGCAGCCCGCCTCAACGCGCGATGCGACGAGTTTGCACGCTGGGAGACATTGATTTCCCGTGAATCCTGTTGTCTAGTGAATATCACCTAATCAACGCTCTTGGGATAAAAACAGAAATGCTGGCGCTTTCCACGGGGGTTCAGGGGCTCGATCAGCTTCTGATGGGCGGTCTGCCGTCAGGTCATGTCTATCTTATTCGTGGGGAGCCGGGCACGGGCAAGACCACGATGGCCCTCCAATACCTGACGAAAGGCCGGGAGCCACACGAAAAGGCGCTTTACCTCACACTCTCTCAAACAGCAAGCGAACTGGCCGAGATTGCCACCGCGCACGAACTGGATCTGACCGGCGTTCTGGTTGAAGACGCATCGATACTGCTGCCAACGGCAAGCGCCGGCGATCAGACCGTGCTGCAGACCAGCGAGCTGGAACTTGAGCATCTGATCACAAGGATTCAGGGGCAGCTCGACAAAATGCCCGGCGCGCGGATTGTTCTCGATTCCCTGATCGATGTCCGGCTGCGGTCGGCGGATGTCCTGACTTACCGGCGATTGATCAGAAAGCTGATCGATCGCATCGTCAACGCCGGCTGTACGGGGCTTTTCCTTGACAGCGATCCTGAATATGGCGGGGACTCACAAATCGCGGCGCTGGTTCATGGCGTTATTTCGCTGCAGCGCGCGCTTCCCGGCTATGGGATCGCCCAGCGGCGGCTGGAAATCAACAAGATGCGGGCTGTCTTTCATTCCGAAGGCCTGCATGATTTCACGATTCAGAAGAACGGCGTGCGTGTGTTTCCTCGGCTGTCGGCGGTACACCAGGTTGACGCTCCGAACCTGCAAACAATATCCACGGGTCTGCCCAATCTGGACGAGATTCTTGGCGGCGGGGTGGAGCAGGGTATCGTCTCCATGATCTATGGACAGTCCGGCGTCGGAAAATCGACCATGTCCGCCGTGTTTCTGAAATCGGCGATATTGCGAGGCGAACGCGCAGTTGGTTTCCTTTTCGAGGAACATCCCAAGACATTCGTTCATCGCGCCGATGGCGTCGGCCTGGCGCTTTCCCCGGCCATTGAAGAGGGCAACCTGATCCTCGAATGGCTCAATGCCGGCGAGGTGCTGCCTGGGGAGTTCGTGCACAAGGTCATAGACAAGCTGGATAGGACAAATTCCTCCGTCCTGGTGATCGACAGCATCAACGGCTATCTGACGGCGGCGGCGCACAAGGATCATGCGCTCGCACAGTTGAATACGTTGCTGACCGTGCTACGTTCGCGGAAAGCTTTGACCGTCCTCGTCGCGGAACAAAGCGGGCTGCTGAGCAATGGCCGGACGGGTATGGATATGAGTGTGATGACGGACGCTATCATTCTGCTACGGCAATATGAGTGGCAGAGCAATATCCGGCGATCTGTGGCGGTGCTGAAAAAGCGTTCGGGACCGCATTCGACAGAACTACGCGAACTGGTTCTCCAGCCGGGAAGATTCGATGTGATTCCGATCGCCGCGGAGCAGGTCGAGGAAATCCGAGATGTCAATCTGCTCGGGAGCCGTAGCTCGACGTGATTTGGGCCCAGCCAGATGTCTGAGACGTTCGAGTGGAACAGTCGCATACTGATTTTCGCTCCACTTCAGGCCGATCAGCACGAGCTATCGAAGGCTGCAAGCAGCCGGGAACAGCATGTCCGGATCGTCGAGCCCGATAGATTGCGTGAAGAGCTTGAGCATGGGCTGGGCGTGCTGATCCTGACCGAGGAAGCACTCGGTCCGGCGACAACGCAGCTTCTTCAGGATTGGGCGGACCAGCAGCCGGATTGGGGTGCGCCGCCCATCCTGATCCTGCTTCGTGACAGCTCGCGCCCTCCGCTGGCGTTGCGGTCGTTGCTCACCTATAGCGGGCATTCTCAGCCAAGCATCATGCTCCTGAACCGGCCGACGCCGCCTGAGGTGCTGCAAAACGCAATTTCAACTGCATTGCAGACCCGGCAACAGCAGATCCGCATCCGCGATCAAATGGACGAGTTGGAGCAGAACCGCCAGCGAATGGAAATGCTGGCGCATGAGCTTCAGCACCGGGCGAAGAACAACCTCGTCAGACTCCACAGCATCCTGCGGCAGACCTGGCGGAATACGGCGACGCCTGAGCAATTCATCAGCCGGTTCGAGGAACGCCTGCTTGCCCTTGGCCGCGGACAGGATCTTCTCTCGCGCAATCAATGGCTTGGCGCCGAGCTTCACGAACTGGTCACCTCGGAGATTGCCGCAATGTGCGAAGATCCGGATCAGCAGCTGAGTGCGGACGGACCGTCTCTCATCCTCACTGCGAACGCCGGTCTCGGCCTGCATCTGGTTTTTCACGAACTTGCCACCAACGCCGCGAAATACGGTTCATTATCCGTCAAGGGAGGAACCGTGCATGTTCGCTGGGCGCGAATGGAGCGTGACGGCAGGGACTATCTTCATCTGACCTGGAAGGAGCTTGGCGGGCCGCCTGTAAAGCCGCCGGACCGCAACGGTTTCGGCTCCCGCCTGATCGACCTCGCGCTGACCCGTGAACTGTCCGGCGAGGCGCGGCTCGAATATCCGGTCGACGGTTTCCATTGCGAGTTGTTCGTTCCTCTTGAGCAGATTCTAGTCGAGGACAGCGCATAGACGTACTCCATTAACTGACGAATGGCGCATGGATTTTCGCCGCCGGGTGTTCGAAGCTGACCCGGCCATCTTTCATGCCCCACACGGGCCGTGCGATCTCGGCAACGGCAAGGGCGGGTGAGGTTGCCGGGAGGACGATGAACGTCGCGGGACTGCCGACCTCTATCGCATTGTTCCGTTTCATCAATCTGAACGGATTGTCGGCCACCATCGCGAAGCACAGCTCAAGCTCCAGCAACGTCCCGAGCTGGGCAATATTGGCGAACAGGTTCGCCATCCGCGTCAACGAGCAGTCCCCGAAAGGCGTGAACGGGTTCAGCACATTGTTCGTGGCGATGGTGCAATTCACGCCGGCACGCATCAACTCGTGAGCAGGCGCGACGCCGCGCGGTACGGAATGCCCGTGCTCCCGCCCCATGAGAAAAAGATCGGTCGCGGGCAGGACCGTGAGCGTGATACCGGCATCCTTCAGGATTTGCGCAGTCTCCATGAGTTGCGCCTTCGGCAGCACCGACAGCTTGGTGACATGACCGATAGCCACCCGGTTCTGCCAGCGATGAGCCATGGTCTGCCGGGCGACCTCGTCGAGATGCCTCCATGACGGATCGAGGTCGAAATCGAGATGGAAGTCGAGATCGACGTCGTAGTCTCTGGCCATGACGAACAGGCGGCGGATCTGTTCGTCCGGATCGCTGTCCATATAGGGGCAGCCGCCAAGCAGGTCCGCGCCCGTGTCAAGCGCTTCGCGCAGAAGTTCTTCCGTGCCGGGATTGTTGATCATGCCTTCCTGCGGGAAGACGCAGATCTCGACGTCGATGCCCCATGCATAATCTGCCTTGAGCTGACGGATGGCATGGAAACCCTGCAGGCCGATACCGGGGTCGATCTCGACATGGGTTCGCATGGCGTTGGTGCCTTGCACGATGGCCTTCTCGATCACGCGCCTGCCGCGCGAATGGATGTCGTCGGCGGTGAAGCGCCTCTTGGCTTCACTGACCGCCGCGACCGCGCCTTGCAGCGTGCCGGTCGCATTGGCGCAGCGGTCGAGAATACACGCCTTGTCGAGATGGATATGGCTTTCCGCGAAACCGCGCGTCAGGAGGTTGCCGCCCGCGTCGAAACAGGGCGCACCCGCTTGCACATTCGGCGCAATGTCCGTGATCGTTCCGTTCTCAACGGCCACGTCCACCAGTGCATCGACGCCCGCCAGCCGCGCATTTCTGACGATGAACGCCGCCACCTATCGCGCCTCCGCGACGAGCGCCTCTGGCTCGGGTTCAGCCTTCTCCCCGCCGCCCAGATAGGCAGCCACCAGACGCTCATCCTCGCGCAGTTCCGCCGCCCGGCCTTCGGCGACGATCCGCCCCTGTTCCAGCACATAAGCGTAATCGGCGACGGCAAGCGCCAGCGTCGCCATCTGATCGACCAGCAGGATCGTCACGCCGTCATCGCGAAGCTCGCCGAGGATCGTGTAGAGTTCATCGACCATCGCCGGGGCAAGACCGAGCGAAGGCTCGTCGAGCAGCAGAACCTTCGGCTTGGCCATCAGTCCACGGGCAATCGCCATCATCTGCTGTTCGCCCCCGGACAACAGCCCCGCCTGCGTGTCCAGACGATTGCGCAGCCGCGGGAAGCGCTTCAGAATGATCTCGATCTCCTTTGCCTCGACGGCGCCTCCGCGTCTATAGGCTCCCAGCTCGATATTTTCCCGCGCCGTCAGTTCAGGGAAGACCTGCCGTCCCTCGGGCACGAGGATCAGCCCTTGCTCGACAATGCCGTGAGGCAGCTTCCGTTGAATGAGTTCGTCGTTCAGGACGATATTGCCTTCGACGGGGCGCAGGAGCCCCGAAAGCGCGGCAAGGAAGGTGGACTTGCCCGCGCCGTTCGCCCCCAGCAGCGCCACCATTTCACCGGCGCGCACCTTCATGGAAACCGACCTGAGAACCGGCGCGGCTCCATAGCCTGCCGTCAGATTCAGCGTTTCCAGAACAGGCGTTTCGGACGTCGCGAGCGCCGCCCCGCGCGGTTTTGCACTTGTCGCCCCATCGCCCAGATAGGCGGCGATCACCTTGGGATCGTTGCGGATCTCGGCCGCCGTTCCAATCGCGATCGGCTCACCTGCATCCATCGCCAGAATGCGGTCGGAGATGCCCATGACCAGTTCCATGTCATGCTCGACAAGAACGACCGCGATCCCGGCATCCGCCAGTTTGCGCAGCAGGACGGCCAGTCTCTGCTTGTCGCCTTGCATCAGCCCTGCGGCCGGTTCGTCGAGCAGCAGAATGCCCGGTCGCGTGGCCAGCGAGCGAGCGATTTCCACCAGACGCCGGTCCACATGGGGCAGGTCGCCCGCGCGCTTGTTGACATCGCCGTCGAAGCCGCAATAGCGCAGGAGACCGGCGGCGAGCGCCCTGTTCTCCGCCGAGGCCATGGGGCGGAATGCCGAGCCGAGCGCACCGTTCGGAATGCCCGCAATGACGTTTTCGACGACGCTCATGTTCTCGAACAGGCGCGTGGTCTGATAGGTGCGGGCGATCCCGTAACGCGCGGTGACGTCGGCAGGCTGACCGGCGAGGTTCGTGCCGCCAACACGGATCGCGCCAGTCGCGGGTTTGTAGAAGCCGGAAACGATGTTGAGGACCGTCGTCTTGCCCGCGCCGTTGGGGCCGATGATCGAAGTAACGTCCCCCGCCTTGGCGGCGAAGGATACATCATCGACCGCACGCACACCGCCAAAGGAAATGCCAATACCGTTCACTTCGAGCCGCTCGGGCTTGCCGTAACCCTTGATGAACGCCTGAATAGTGGCCTCCGGCAGAGCATCCGTCCGCTGATGACGTTGCGGGAGGAATCGGGCAATCGTGCCGACGATGCCGCGCGGCGCAACGAGCAGCACGACGATCAGCAGTCCGCCGAAGAACAACA
>JBHJOB010000105.1:0-9737 GCA_050330195.1 Rhodomicrobiaceae bacterium
TGCATCATTCCGCCGGTGATACGCGCGTACCGGGCGTCACTTGGCGCGCGTAATCGTCCGTATCCTCCGGAACCTGTTCGTCGGACTTTCGGCTCTTTGCGGGTTCGGCCCCGCTGCCATGCGGAGCTGGCCGCGCTCCTGCCTTTTTCCACGGTGTCGACTTGAACCAACCCGCAATATGGGCGACCGCGACCAGTCCCGCGAAGCCGATCAGGTTGATGATTGCGACGGACAGATAGGAATGGCCGACGAGATTCATCGCCGTGCCCGCGCTTTGCGCCAGAAACAGGCTTGCGAGAAACACCGCTAGCGATTGCTGTCCCACCTTGCGGGCGATATCGACCAGCACCCCGCTAAACCGCGTTCCGAGCAGCGTCGCCGCCGAATAAGCCACATAGGCAAGCGCCAGGAAATGCACATAGCGGAGAATGCCGAAGGTAGTCTTGTCGTTCATCGGCCACAGCGCCCCCCTGATCTCCTGAAGCTCGGTCAAGGGTCTGAGGAGATAATGCGACGAGAAGGGAAAACTCAGCAAAAGCACTGCGCCCGCGACGATCAACCAATCCTTCCGGATTGGCGGCGTGGGCAGCCAGCCGCGCATGAAGGCGAAGCCGGTGAAGAAGATAAGTTGCCAGGCGAACGGATTGAAAAACCATGGACGGTTGCTCCACGGTTCGGCCGGGAGGTTCAGATAGCCCTGTCCCGCAACGAGCCACAGCAGGGCGCAGAAGACGAACGGTGCGGCCCAGTGCTGCCAATGCAGCCAGATGACGACAGGAATCATCAGCAGGATGACGAGGTACATGGGCAGGATGTCCCAGTAATTCGGCACATAGGTCAGCGTCAGTAGGCCAAGGATGCACGCGCGGATATTGTCGAAGAAAATGGCCAGATTGAGTGAGCCCGTATAGGATTGGCCGGTCGGATCGAGCATGTAGTCGATGGCGACAAGCTGTGCGACGATGGTGAAGAACAGCGCGATATGCGCCCAATAGACCTGCCAGGCGCGGTGCAGGATGCGCGCCGTCCCCATCAGCCAGCCCTGCCGTTCGAAAATCGTGCCGAATGCGATGGCCGAGGCCATGCCCGAGCAGAATACGAAGATTTCGGTGGCGTCCGAGAAGCCGAACCGCGCCGGAATCCACTGGCTCCACCAGTTGCCCGGCGTATGGGCCAGAAAGATGATGAACATCGCCACACCACGAAAGAAGTCGAGCCGTGGATCGCGGGGGCGGGCGCCAATTTTAGAACTTTCCTGCATAGTCGCTGACCTGAATTTCGCACACGATAATGGAGAACTCACCGCTGGACAGAGCGGTGGAGAGGGCGGCTTCGAAAGCGGTTCTTGTTTTCACCCGGCAGCCTCGTCCGCCGAAAGTCGGGGCGATGTCTTCAAACTTCGTCTTGCCCAGCCGGACGCCTTTGCGTTCAAGCTCGGCTTGCGCCTGCTTCAACTCGATCAGAGCGAGGCTTTCATCCTGAAGCGCCACGATCACGATGGGCGCGTTTTCGTCCCGCAATGTCGCCAACTCGCCCAGCCCCATCTCCAGCCCGCCATCGCCGAGCACCGCGACGACCGGACGCCCGCCCTGGGCGATCTTCGCGCCCGCGGCCAGCGGCACCGCTGCACCCATCGTGCAGAAGCCGGCTGACTGCATCAGACCGAAGGGACGGCGGATCTTGAGCTGTTGACTGAGCAGAATGCGGTGTGCGCCACTGTCCACGGTGATCAGTGCGTCGTCGGCCAAGGCGTTTTGCAGGACGTCGAACACATGATGCGGGCCCCAGCCTGAAGGCGGCGTGAACAACGCGTCAAGCCGCTCGCGAACGGCGAGAGGCTCGCCGTCCTGCCAGACCTTGCCAGCGTGTCCGGCGTCATGATCGAGCGCCTTGGTCAATGCATCCAGAAAGGCGCGCGGCGGCGTCTCTACCAGCATGGTCGCGCCATGCATTCCGTGATCGGGCGGACAGGCCGTGATTTCAATGATGGCGGCGTCGCCCGCGAAAGGATCAAGCCAGCCCGCGCGCATTTCGATGGGGTCGTAGCCGGCAAGCAGGACGAGATCGGCAGCCTTCACCAGCGGCAACAGTTCCTGGTCCGCGAGCGGTGAAAGACCGGCGCCGCCAAGCGCGAGCGGATGCGTTTCGTCGACAAGTCCCTTTGCCTTGTAAGTGGTAATCAGCGGAAACCCGCAACGCTCCATCAGCCGGAGCACCGCATCTCCGGCCTTGTCGCGTGCCGCTTCGAGCCCCGCCAGAATGAGGGGACGCTTCGCCGTCTGAAGCAATTTCGCAACTTCCGTGACCGCTTCGCTGTCAGTGTCCGCTCCCGCCGAGAAGGCTTTAGGCGGCGCGATCGCTTCATCTTGCGATGGCGCAGCTTTTGCCGCCGTATCGGGCGAAAGCTGCACGAAGACCGGCCCCATCGGCGCGCGCGTCGCAAGCCGCAAGGCACGGGCCATCGTGCCGGCCGCACCGGGTTCCTCGATTTCGAAACTGGCCTTGACCAGCGGCTGCATCAGGGCGGTCTGGTCGATGATCTGATGGGTATACCGTCCACGGATGCCGTGCTCGACGACACCCGACATGACGATCAACGGGACATGCTCCTGCGAGGCGTCGGCAATGCCGTTGACGGCGTTGGTCAAGCCCGGCCCCAATGTTGTCACGAGAAGGCCTGGCGCGCCTGTCACCGAGGAAGCGCCCGCCGCCATGATCGCGGCTGCGGTTTCATGACGGCACAAGACGAAGCGGATGCCTGCTTTCTCCAGCGCGTCGATCAGCGTCACAACCTCGCCGCCGGGCATCCCGAACGCATGGCGAACGCCATGGGCGTAGAGGGTCTGAGCGGTGATGTCTGCGATGCGGGCCATGCGCGGTGAGCCTGGGTCGGAGGGAAGCGGCAGTGATCGATATCGGCAGGCGGCATGCAAGGGAAGCACAATTGCGCTCCCCTTGAAATTTTCATCCGAGCCGCGCCTTCACGACCGCGCCGCCCGCCAGGGCGAACAGCAGGTGGCCCGCGAGCGATGCCCATGCCAAGGCTGTAAAGCCGAGAAATGGCGGAAATCCGGCAATAAGATGCGCCATGATGTATAGCGCGAAGACCCATAGCGCCGCGCCATAGCCAAGGGCGACCATCCACCAGGGCAGGAAAGGAAAAATCGTCTTCGCGACCGGACGGGCGATGAAGATGTAACCGAGAGGATAGGCGATCAGCCCGGTCACGAAATGGATTGCTTCGGCAAGCGCGCGGTCTCCAAGACCGAAGACCGCCTGAACCAGCCCGGCAGGCTCCAGCGGACCGCCGATCAACTGCGGCGTAATCGCCCGAGCCCAGAGTTCCCAGACGATGACCGACGCCACGCCTGTCAGGAGAATGGTGAGAATCATGCTGCCAGCGCTGCTTTCGCCGCTGGTCATCCTTGCCGCTTGCACAGTCATAGGTTTGCTCCCCAAAGGTGGCGCGCCGGTTATGGAGTTACGCGCCGGTCAATCCGTCATTGTTTGAAGTCTGTAGGCCAAATCACGGTACCGGAAACGGATCCCCGCTCACTTCGCGATCAGGCCCGGCCATTTGTCGTCGGCTTGCGCAATATATTCGGCAGGCTTTTCGGACCACTGCGCCTGCACACTTTGGTCGTAGTTCAGATAGAGCCTGCCATCGCGTATCGACCAGGCGTCCGGCTCGATCTTGACCAGATAGCCCTGAGCGACGCCGTAAGCGCAAAACCCGCCATAGGCAGGGGTGTATTTTGCCGGGTCGGCTTCAAAGAGCGCCTTGTTCTCCGCACTGGCGAACTGCCATCTGGCGCCTTCATGTTCGGCGGTGAATTCAGACTTGCCCTGCTTCGGGGCGCCCTCGGTGAAATAGGCGACCGGGTCGTAGCCCCTGATGGCAACGCCTTGCGTACCGAGCGTATTGATTGAACCCGCCGCGGCGGACTGACCGGGGATGAAATAGGTTGCGACGACGACGCCGATGGCGGCGACAACCGCAAGGACGGCAAACAGTCTCAGGCCTCTCATGATCCGTCTCCAAATGGGATTGTTGCGACTTCCGTTCTCTCTGTCCTGCTGCTGATGTTCCACATCTCGGTTACATCAATCGCACCAGTCCTGCATGCTCGCTCAACGGCGCTGGCGAAACGCGGAGCGCTTGCGGCCCGCCGTCGAGACGCTGGATAATGACCTGGTGGAAGCGGTCCTCGTGCCGCAATTCGCTGCGAAGTGCGTCGATCGCGCGAAGCGAGGGATAATCCTGGGCCCGTATCGCAACCGCCATGAGCGAGCGCAGGAAGACATCGCGCTGCGCGTGGCTTCCACCGATCGCGGGCAACCGCCGTGCGATTTCGATCAGGCATGGGCCGGTCCTGGCGCAGTGACCGGGCATTCGTATCAATGCTTCCGCGAGATGCAGGCCGATGTAGCGGGCAACCCGTCCCTGATCGCAAGGCTCGCTCTTGCGACCACGAAGCGCGTGCACGAGATCATCCGCGCCGCGCATGTCGCCTGAAGCGATCAGCGTCAGCAGATAATGGAGGGAGGCGAAGATATAGGTGGTGTCCTTGCGGCGGCGGTGAGCGATTTCATGAAGGGCCGCCCAGCGATCGCCAACCTCCAGGCCTTCCTGTTCCAGCCGCCAGAGGGTCGATACGGCGTTCGACATGTCGCGGAAGTCGTCCGTCTGTACAGGGCGGATTTCCTCGTCGTAAAGGCGCAGTACGGTGTCGTGGTCGCCTATCTCCAGATGCAGGAGCGCAAGATGCCAGGCCATGTGAAAGGAGAAATTGTTGCATCGCGACCAGACCGGCCGGGAGTTGTTGAGCCAGTCGCAGCCCTCCTCGACGCGGCCGGTCATTTCGAAAACATGCGAAACCGCGTGCAGCCCCCAGCTATCCGCCGGCGCAATTCTGACGGCTCGCCTGCCGACCGCCTCGGCTTCCGCGTAATCTCCGGCCTCCTCCAGACCGAACGCATGGCAGCCCAGCAGAAACCCATAACCCGCCCCGCTTTCCGGCGCACGCCGGGCAAGATCGCCGGTCAGACGAAGCATGGCGTCCCGGTCGCCCAGCATGAAGCGCAGCGCATGGGCGATCTTGGCGGCGAGAAAATCCTCTGGCTCAGTTTCCAGATGGCTCTCCAGCCTTTCCGCCGCTTGCCGCAGACGGCCATTCACGGCGCTGTCCAGCGAGTCGAGCAAGGCATTTTCGCCAGCGCTCAAGGGCTCGCGGCTGGCGGCGGCTTTTCGTGCCGCATTGCGGGCTTCGAGCGCTTTTTCCTGCATTTCGGCGCGGCCTAGCATGATTGCCCCGAAGCCGCAAAGTGCGTGCGCCGCCACCAGATCGGGATCGGCTTCGAGAGCGCGCGTCAGCGAATCGCCGAGCGGCCGGTGAGCGGCGACCGCGAGAACCGCGTCCTCGAACGCGGCAACGGCCTCGGCGCATTCACTCGTATGACGGCCATAAAAGCGGTCTGTCAGCACGAAGCCTCTCCCTCGTTCATCCCGAGCGGGATTGCGCCGATGTGGCAATGGTTCAAGCGCCCCGAAACGGGCAGCAAGCGAAAACCACGAATCTCATCGTTGAACGCAAATTTCGCCCAGCCTGGAGCACTCCGCAATTCAACTCGGTTCACAACACTGACAATTGGAAAATGTATCCGTGATGAAGAAGCAGGGAGGAAAAGGAGTTTCTTGCATTCGTAGGGGGCGGGGCATGCGGGCGGAGCGGTCTTCATCCGTTCGCGGGCAGACGAAAAAAGGGTGTGCCGGTCTGACACACCCTTTGCGGATTGCAATGCAGCCTGCCGTCAATATGCGCCGTGGTTGCGCAGGCAGGTGCGGAAGCGCGGCGTATTCCAGCCCCAGCGATTGGCGCAGCGTACGCGCCATTTGCGATGATGGGCACGGGGATGCGAGGCGTGCCGGTTGAGGCAGCGGCGATAGGCGCGTGTATGCAAGCCATGCCGGTTTGCGCAACGTGAGCGCCAGCCGCGGCGATTCTTGTAGCGGACGTCCTGAGCGGTGCTGCTGCTCTCCGCTGCCACTTGCTTAATGATCGAGGCAAGCGGTTGAAGCGAGGGCGATGCGGCATGGGCAGCGGACTGCCCGCCAAGTATGACTGCCGCACCGATTGCCGCGCTAGCCACTACAGATCTGAATTTCATCATAACGTCTGTCTCTCCATGAATATCTATCTCGATGGAGAGCATTCTCAGGAAAATCTCAGCAATACTCAATAATGCCCTTGTAACGGAGTATGATTAAAAATAAGCAATATTGGCTGTTTGCTTACGTTCTACGGCCAATATTGCGTTCGACTGTGTCGGAGGAGCCATTTGCGAAATTTGCGTGCAAATAAATTATTTCCGTTCAGTGACCGTTAATTCTTCCGGCTCCATGCGACGTCAATATCCCGCGATCGCGCCATCCGCAGCCCGGGGATCGGCGGCCCCGAACAGATAGCCTTCGGTTCGCAGGATCGAATTGGTGCGCCCAAGTATCCGCCTCTGGAACCGCCCCTGTTCATCCTTTGGCAGAATAAATCCGCGCTCTTCAAGGATACTAAGCGTATCAGGCGATACTCCGGGTTCGGCAAAAACCAGATCCGGCAGCCATTGATGATGCATGCGCGGCGCGGCGGTCGCTTCCGCGATGTTCATGTCGAACTCGACCACATTCAGCAGAAGCTGCATCACCACGGTGATGATCGTGCTGCCGCCGGGACTGCCGGTTGCGATGAAAGGCTGCCCGTCCTTCAGCACGATTGTCGGCGTCATCGAGGAAAGCGGACGCTTCTTCGGTTCGATCGCATTGGCTTCGCCGCCGATCAGTCCGTAGGCGTTCGGCACGCCCGGCTTGGCAGAGAAATCATCCATCTCGTTGTTGAGCAGGAACCCCGCGCCGTCCACGGAATAGCCGCTGCCAAAGGCGAAGTTGAGCGTATAGGTGTTGGCGACAGCGTTGCCGTCCTTGTCCATGACGGAGAAATGCGTCGTTTCCTCGCTCTCCTTTGCTGGCGGCGTCCCGGCCGATATTTCGGCGGAGTTCGAGGCGCGCTCCAGATTGATCTGCTCCCGCTGGCCCTCCGCATAGGCCTTGCTGGCCAGGCCTGCGACAGGCACCTTCCAGAATTCGGGATCGCCCATATGGGTGGCGCGGTCCGCATAGGCGCGGCGCATGGCTTCGGAAAGCCGGTGAATATAGTCCGCCGAATTATGCCCGGCGGCTTTCAGCTCGTAGCCTTCGAGGATGTTCAGCATCTGGACGAGATGCGTCCCCCCGGACGAGGGAGGCGGCATCGACGCGATTTCATAGCCGCGAAAGGTGCCGCGCACCGGCTCGCGCTCGACGACCTTGTAGTTCTTCAGATCCTCCAGCGTAATAAAGCCGTTGCCGCGCTCCATCTCGGCGACTATCCCCTCCGCGACCCAGCCCTCGTAAAAGCCTTCCCGCCCCTTTTCGGCGATCGTGCGCAGCGTCTTCGCCAGATCCGGCTGCTTCAGCGTTTCATCCGCATCATAGGCGCGCCCGTCGGGATGGAAGAAATAACCGAGCGATGAGGGATCTTTCTCGAAGCGCTCGCGGTTTTGCGCCATCGCATAGGCAAGCCCCCACGGTACGGCAAATCCGTCCTCGGCCAGACGAATGGAGGGCTCAAGCACATTGGCAAGGCTCATCGTGCCGTATTTTTCCAGCGCGTGAATGAGCCCGGCGACAGTACCGGGAACGCCTGCGGAAGCGTGACTATAGCGGGCCTTCTCCTCGTCGACATTGCCGTCCCCGCCAAGAAACAGATCGCGTGTGGACGCTTGCGGCGCCATCTCGCGATAGTCGATTGCAACGACCTTGTTCTGCCCGGCCAAGGCCACGAGCATGAAGCCGCCGCCACCCAGATTGCCAGCCTGCGGATGCGTCACGGCCATTGCGAAGCCGGTGGCGACCGCTGCGTCGATGGCATTGCCGCCCTTGCGCAGGATCTCGGCCCCGACCTCGGCTGCGATCTTGTCCTGCGCGGCGACCATGCCGTTTCGCGCAACGACGGGATGGAAGCGCGCATTACGGGAAATCAGCGCGGCGGCGGCCGGATCGTCCGCCCGCTGAGCCATAGCGGCGGGAGGCGCGGCGGTTGTGGCGGCAATCGCTGCGGCAAGGCTTGCCGCGCGCAGCCATGTGGAGATCCGGAAGGGAGGCAGAAATGACATGGTGCGTCTCCGTGAATTGAACAGCCGGAAAGCGCGCGGACAGGCAGACGTCTCCGGCGGAGTATCCAGCACTTTAACACTAAAGGCGTATCTGGGCGATATTCGGATCACCGCAGAGGTGACGTGGCATATGTGCCGCAGGCACGGAATGAAATGCAATTTCCAGCTGAAAATCGGCAGAAAATTACAACTTAAAGATGAAAAATGTGTATGGTGCACGCGGCTTCCGAACCGGCGAAACCGTGGCGTATGCGTATTCTATTCGGTGGGTATGGAGGCCGCGTAGGGTTAGTGACATCAGTCGAAAGTGTGAAAAACAATGTTGAAGTGTGTTTCTGTTGCGTCGCGTCTTGCGTTCGCGTGCGCCCTAGCGGTAACTGCCTGGAGCCCGGCCAGTGCAGCGGATCTCGGGGATTATAACCGGAGCTACAAGGATTACGGCGATCCCATCGTCGTCCCCTCCAGCTACTTTTCCTGGACAGGTTTCTACATCGGCGGCCATCTCGGCTATGGTTGGGGCACATCGTCCTCCGAGGCGCTGACACCCGGCGCATTTGAAGGCGCCACCTTGGGCTATGAGATGGATCCGTCGGGCTGGCTCGGCGGGGCGACCATCGGTTACAACTGGCAGACCGACGCCTTCGTATTCGGCCTCGAAGCGGACTTGGGCTATCTCGGCGCGGAAGACGGGAGGGCCAACGCGGTCGGCTTCGCAAATACCGAATATGGCGGCTACGGAACACTCACGGGTCGTATCGGCTATACCGAGGATCGCTGGCTTTTTTACGGTAAGGGCGGTTTCGCATTTGCCGATATCGAAAATACAGCGGGTGCGATCAGCGGTGGGTTTATCGATCCCGATGACTTCACAAGACTTCATGAAGTCAAGACCGGTTGGGCTCTCGGCGTTGGCGTCGAGCATGCCTTCCAGCGAGATGTCTCCCTGAAAGTCGAATATCTTTACATGGATTTCGGAGAGGATCTCTCAACAAATCTGGATGGTGATCTGTTCACTCATGATAATGATATTCACACGCTGAAGATTGGCCTCAACTACAGCCTGCAGCGGACATACGAGCCGTTGAGATAATGGACCTGTCTCTTGAGGGAGCGCGGCGGATTTGTAAGTGCCGCGCTCCCAAATGCGGACACAACGTCATTGGAACCGGTCGTTGCCCGGCTTGGCGTAACTATGCGGCAGTGCGCATGGTTACGTCGATCGCGGGTGAAGCACGCAGCGTCTGATAGACGACGCAATAACGCTCCGTAAGCTTCATCAATGTTGCGCGTTGCTCTTCCGTCAGGTCGCCCGCTATGTCGAAAAACAGTCGGATTGCCTGAAAGCCGACAGGCGCGTCCTTGGCAACGCCAAGTGTTCCGCGGAAATCCAGATCGCCTTCCGCACGCACGCGCGCTTCACCAATATTCAACTCAAGGGCCGTTGCGACGGCGTTCAGTGTGACGCCCGCGCAAGCGACCAGCGCCTCCAGCAGCATGTCGCCGGAGCAGGCGTGCATCCCGCTGCCGCCCGT
>JBHJOB010000106.1:0-15482 GCA_050330195.1 Rhodomicrobiaceae bacterium
CATCCCGATAATCTGCTCCGTCGTAAATCGCTTCCGTGCCATTTCTCATTCCCCATCATTGGGTTGAAAATGGCCGGGATCTCTTAATTAAACTGGTATCGTTTCTGGGGAGCAGACCACGCCTCGTCGCTGGCGTCGACCTCGAACATCGGGAGGACATTGAACTTGTCCCCTGCCTCCTTCATGATCTTGTTCTTGTTCGACAGATCGAGGATCGTGGCGTCGGCTTGTCCGGCGATCAGGGCGACCACGCGGTTGGCCGATCCGGGCATATAGGAGCGCTCGCTGAACTTGATGCCAACCTTTTCCTCGATCACATTCGCGATGGAGTCAGTGCCGCCGCCGCGCGAATGCAGAAGGATCGGCTGGCCGTCGAGATCTTCCAGCTTGCTATATTTCTGCGAAGTGACGGGAAAGAATTTAAGCTTCGAAAGCTGGAACACGATGCGGAGCGGGGCCTTTGAGCGCTGCATGGCGGCATAGGGCGTGCCGAAGCCGATATCCATCTGCCCACTGAGCACTGCCTGAATGGCGAGTTCCTCGTCGGAGAACGCCGTCCATTCATAGTCGAGGCCATCGGCTTTCGCGCGATCCAGCGCAACGAAGAAAGCCGCCATCTCATCGGACGGCGTTTCGGCCAGTGCGATCCGTATCTTGTTCGCCTGGGCCGTGGATAGCATGATCCCGAAGATTATCGGGACAGCAATCATGTATTGCGCAAGTTTACGCAGCAGCGTCTTCATGTTTTTTCCTCCCTATGTATAATTTTATCTTTTGACTTGGCGACAAAATTATTATTGGCGGCATTGGAGGCAACGCAGTTTTCCTGTTCTTATGCCTCCCCGAACAGGCGCGCCGAAACGGAACCGATATGGTGGCGCATCGCGTCATATGCCGCGGACGGATCACGCCGCTCTATGGCCTCCGTGATCTTCTCATGCTCTGCAAAACTGGTGTGTCCGGGCGGGGGACGGCTTGAGTTCCGCGTGACCGTTTCCCACGCCACCGCCCTGCGGACCTGATTGAGCTGATCGAACAGCGCGAGCAGAAGGATATTGTCGGAAGCTTCGGCTATGGTTCTGTGGAAGAGATCGTCCTGCGCTTCGTAGTCGGCCCAGCTCGATGCCTGCCGCGCTCGCTCCATCGCAGTCTTGATGCGTAAAACGGCTTCCTCCGACGCATTGATCGCCGCTTCGCGGGCAATTGCAGGTTCGATGCACAGGCGGGCGCGCATCATCCGTACGGGTGTAAGCTGATGGGTCAGTTCGGCAAGACCGCCCTGACCGGTTGCGCCGTTTCCGCTGGCGATGAATGTGCCCTTGCCGACATGACGCCAGATCGCGCCTTCCCGTTCGAGGGCATCGAGCGCCCGGCGAAGGAGCGCGCGGCTCACGCCCAGACGGCTGATCAGTTCCCGTTCAGGTGGAAGGCGATCTCCGGGCGCGTAGGATTTTTCGGCAATAAAGGCCCTCAAGGCCGCTATTGCATCGCCCCACTCAGATGGCTCCGGCTTCGTCAACAATGGAGCTGATCCTGACAATTGGTTGACCAATTACGCGAAATTACGGAAAATATGCCGCACCAATGCGTGAATTGCAACAAAATCTGAAATTCTGATAAAATTGATTGCGATTGATTTTAATCACGATGACATCCTATAAGTTGAATGACCAACGCTGTAAGGACGAGGATACATATGCCCCAGTTCGTGATTGATACGCCGCCGGTCGTGGCGTTGCCGGTGGCCGGAACCGATGCCCTGTTCCCGGTGCGCCGCGTCTATTGCATCGGCCGGAATTATGCGGCTCATGCTGTCGAAATGGGGCACGACCCGGACCGCGAGCCACCGTTTTTCTTCCAGAAGAATCCCGACAATCTCGATCCGTCAGGAGAATTTCCGTACCCTCCTCATTCGAGCGACGTTCACCATGAGATCGAAATGCTGGTCGCGCTCGGATCTGGGGGGGCGAACATCACGCTCGACCATGCGCTGGATCATGTGTTCGGTTACGGCGTCAGTCTTGACATGACCCGCCGCGATCTTCAGGGCGAAGCGAAAAACATGGGCCGCCCGTGGGAAATCGGCAAAGCCTTCGAGCGTTCCGCCCCAGCCGGACCGATCCACCCTGCCAGCATTATCGGGCATCCCGATCATGGCCGCGTCCAGTTGATCGTCAACGGCGATCTTCGCCAGCAAGGCGACCTCAACCAGATGATCTGGAAGGTGCCGGAGATGATCTCCTACCTGTCCGAATATTTCGAGCTTGCCGCCGGGGACGTGATCCTGTCAGGCACGCCTGCCGGCGTCGGCCCCGTCGTGAAGGGCGACCGCCTCGAAGCCAGCATCGAAGGCATCGGTCAGCTTGCGGTGAACGTGGTCTGAGTGGGGATGCAACCCGGCTGACGCATTTCGCACGTCAATATTGAAACAGCGCCAATCCCGCCCAGGCCGCAGAAAGCGGCAAGGGGCTACTCGATTGACGTCAATGGAGTCGCGGAATCGAACCGCCAGCGGTGTGGCGAGAACAGACTTTTGCACGCCGGACCGGTGCGGCGGCATCCGAGCACCTGCACATAATCCGCCACTGCGCTAAACTTCGGATGATTGTCTGGAGCCGACGTTCATGTATTACTCCACTCTGCAAGGATCGGGCCGGTGACGCAGGCAAAGGCACTTGAGGAGACAGATCAGATGCGGGCGGCGACAGCAGCCCTGCATGTCGTCCTTGGGGATGCGCTTCTTGGCGTGTATCTGCACGGATCAGCGGTTTTGGGCGGTCTTCGGCCACAAAGTGACATCGACCTTCTGGTGATCGTCGATCGCCCCATGACCAATGATCAGCGTAAGGATCTCCTGTCGGCCTTTCTGCAGATTTCCGCTACCCATCCCTCAACGCCGGGAGGCCGGCGCTGCGTCGAGGTCATCGTGTTTGTCGCATCAGAACTCGCCGGGCAAGACTACCCGGCGCAGGCCGAGTTTACATACGGCGAATGGCTGCGGGACGCTTTCGAGGCTGGCGAGATGCCCATAGCTGCGCGCGATCCGGAAAACTCACTGGTTCTTGCGCAGGCTCTGCGGGAAGTTCGCCCTCTGTTCGGCCCGAATGCATCGGACCTGCTACCCGAAATCCCGCTGGAGCACGTCCGTTGCGCGATGCACGATGCGCTCCCGGCCCTGCTCGGCGGATTGCGGGGGGACGAGCGGAACGTCCTGCTTACCCTCGCCCGAATGTGGCGGACGGCTAAAACGGGAGAGTTCGTCTCGAAAGATGCTGGCGCAGCCTGGGCCGTGGCGCAAATGCCCGATCAGGAAGCCTATACGCTTGATTTTGCACATAAGGCGTATCTGGGCGACGTCAGAGACGACTGGAGCAATCGACGGGATGCCGCACAGCGGGCGGCCGAATATCTGCGGAGAAGAATATCGGAGCTTTTATGACCGCAACCGGATGAGAAGCACATTTTCTTTGTTCGTGTGCAGATCATCTTTGCTTTCGATGCAGTCGTCTATTGGCAGACATCGTTTGCCGCCGCGCCAAATCGTCAGAATTTTCGTGCCGGCACATCTTCGACCTGCTCCACTGTCTCGCTTTGCACCGCCCTTTCCTGCCACCAATACACCTTACTGAAATTTATTTCACATACCGAAGTTTTATTCAAATTCATTGACGCCCCCTCAGTACGGCTGTATTTATGAGGTCTGCGATAAATTTCGTAGATTGAAATATCTTGCGGCATTTTGAAAAGCTGAACGCCCTGGTCGCAAGAACAAGTTTCAGAGTGGAGGAAACGATGAAGCAAAAATTCATGACCGCGGCGCTCGCCGCGGCGACGATGACTGTTGCCTTCGCCACGGCAAATGTGGCTTCCGCGCAAAGCAAGTTTCAGTGCAAGGAGGGCGAGACCTACATCATGAACGTGATGGTATCGGCCCATCCCTATTGGGTGCCAGTCTATCAGGGCTTCAAGCAGGCCGCCGAGGCGATGGGGTGCGAGACCATTTTCTCCGGCACGCCTGATTATGACATCACCAAGCAGATCGCCTCGTTCGAGCAGGATCTCGTGAAGCAGCCGGCAGGCATTCTCCTGCACCCGATGCAGGCGGACCCGTTCATCGAGCCGATCGACCGCGCCATTGACAGCGGCATCGACGTGGTCACCTTCGCGGCAGACTCGCCGAAGTCGAAACGCACAGCCTACATCACCTCGGATAATCTGGCCGAGGCCAAATTCGCCGCCGAGGAAATCGTCAAACAGATCGGCGACAGCGCTGAATATGCTGTTCTGGAAAATCCGGGGCAGAGCAACCACGACCTCCGCGTCACAGCGCTGATCTCCTACATGGAAGAAAACTATCCCAATATGAAGCTGGTTGGCCGGCAGGCGTCCAATCAGGACAGCAACGCGGCCTATCGCGCCACAGCCTCCATGCTGCAGGCAAATCCCAACCTTGGCGCCTTGTGGATTCCTGAAGCGGGCTCGGCGGAAGGCGCCGTTGCTGCGGTGCTTGAAGCGAAAGCGAAAGTCCTGATCATGCATGCTGACATCACGCCGACCACGCTTGAGCATATCAAGGCCGGCAACATCCATATGGCGCTGAGCCCCAATCAGGGCATTCAGGGTTTCATGGGCTTCATGGCTGCGTTCCTCGCAGCGCATCCCGAACTGATCGACCCGTTCAACGATTACAAGGTCTCTGGCTATAATCCGATGCAGATTCCGTTTATCGACAACGGCTTTGCAGTGATCACCAAGGCCAATGCCGACGCGTTCGATCTCAACAAGTACATGGAAGGGCGCGATCCGAGCTAAGGCTTGAGAGTACCTCCCGAAGAACGGACGCCTGCGTCGCAATTTTTTCAATGTGCAGGCGTCCGGACCGGTCAAGGCAG
The DNA here is from genome assembly GCA_050330195.1 of Rhodomicrobiaceae bacterium. Lineage (GTDB taxonomy): Bacteria > Pseudomonadota > Alphaproteobacteria > Rhizobiales > Rhodomicrobiaceae > JAHQVI01. The sequence goes on from JBHJOB010000106.1 coordinate 4,893, forward strand.
GAATGAAGATTAGCCGTCATGGAAAACGATCTGATCCTTAAGATCTCCAATTTGAGCAAGTCGTTTGGCCCGGTCCGCGCCCTTCGCAGCGTCGACTTCGAATTGCGCAAGGGGGAGATCCACGCAATTGCCGGCGAAAACGGGGCTGGCAAATCCACGTTGATGAATGTCATCGACGGCATTCTGCTACCCGACAGCGGCGAGATCTTTTTCGATGGCAAACCGGTGAGCATCCCTTCCCCTGCTGTCGCCCAGCAACTCGGCATCGGCTTCGTGCATCAGGAAATCGCGCTGTGTCCGGATGTGACCGTTGCCGAGAACATCTTCATGGCCGCGACCAATACCAGCCGCGCGTTGCTGATGGACTATGCGGCGCTTGAGCGGAAAGCCGCGCAAGTCCTCGGGCGGCTTGGCGACATCGATCCCTCCGCGCTCGTCCGCGCACTGTCGATTTCGCAGCAGCAGCTTGTCGAGATCGCCAAGGCGCTGACGCTCGATTGCCGCGTGCTCATTCTCGATGAACCGACTGCGGCTCTAACGGAGCGCGAAGCGCAGATCCTTTTCGACATCATGCGCAAGCTTTCGGCGCAGGGGATTTCCATCATCTACATCTCGCACCGGATGGTGGAGATTTTCGACAATTGCGATCGTGTCTCGGTTTATCGCGATGGCCAGTACATCATGACGAAGGACGTCGCAGCGACAACGCCGGGCGAAGTCGTCAAGGCGATGGTCGGGCGGGTGATCGACGATCTGTATCCGGACAAGCAGACCGAAGCGGAGAAGTCGGAGGACATCATTCTCGACGTGCGCAACCTGACGGAGCGCACCCGTTTCCGGAACATCTCCTTCCAGCTCAGAAAAGGCGAGATCCTTGGCATCGCGGGCCTTATCGGCGCCGGACGGAGCGAAATCGTCAAGGGGATCTGCAAGCTTGAAGGCGACGTCACGGGCGAGGTTCTGCTCCGGGGGCAGCGGCTTGCTTTGGGCCATTACAAGGACAGTATCGCGGAGGGCATCGTTTATCTGTCGGAAGACCGCAAGGGTGACGGGCTGTTTCTTGAGATGCCGATCGCCTCGAACATCTCGGCGTTGGCTTTAGGCCAGGTCGCATCCCGCATAGGCTTGATCGACGACCAGAAGGAAACGGAGCAGGCGGAGCGGCTGGGACGACAGTTGAATCTGAGATACAGCCATGTCGGACAGTCCGTATCCTCGCTATCGGGCGGCAATCAGCAGAAAGTGGCGATCGCCAAGATGCTGTCCGTCAGCCCGCAGGTGATTTTCCTCGACGAGCCGACGCGCGGCGTCGATGTCGGGGCCAAGGCCGAGATACACCGGATACTGCGCGATCTCGTCCGCAACGGGGTCGGCATCATCGTCATCTCGTCGGAACTGCCCGAACTGATCGGCGTCTGCGACCGCGTCATCGTCCTGCGCGAAGGGCAGATCAGCGGCGAGGTTGCGGGCGATGAGATGACCGAGGAAAGGATCATGTATCTGGCCTCGATCGAAGAACAACCGCGGCAGGCGGTATAAGGCGGGAGGAGAGAATGGCGACGACAGTCACGCCTGCTGAAGAGGACCGACAATCGCCGGGCGGTTTGATCGCGCTTCTGAAGCGGCTGCTGCGCATGCGCGAAACCGGGCTGATCCTTATCATCCTCACCCTCTTTGTCGTCATGTCGTTCGCCTCGCCCTATTTCCTGACCTGGGTGAACATGCGCGCGATGGCGATGGCGTTCGCTGTCGAAGGCATCGTCGTGGTCGGCATGACGATCCTGCTGATTTCCGGCGGCATCGACTTGTCGGTGGGATCGGTCACGGCGCTGGCCATGGTGATCGCCGGACTGCTTTTCCTCAACGGCGTCGATCCGTGGACGGCTTCGATTATCGCCATCGCGGCCTGCGCGGGCATCGGCGCGATGATGGGCTTCTTCGTCACGCGCGTCGGCCTGCATCATTTCATCGTCTCGCTGGCCGTCATGGTGATCGCGCGCGGGCTCTGCCTGCTCGGCACGGGCGGACGGCCGCTCGGGCTCTTTACGCTTCCGCCCGAATTCAAGTTCATCGGCCAAGGCTCGATCGGCGTGATCCCGGTGGTCATCATCATCTTCGTGGTCGTCGTGATCGCGTTCGATTTCATGCTCCGGCGCACGACCATGTTCCGAAAGGTGTTTTACACCGGCAGCAATGAAAAGGCCGCGGCCTATTCCGGCATTCGCACCAAGAAGGTCGTGTTCCTGACTACGACGCTGTGCTCCGCGCTATGCGGCGTGGCCGGCATCATCTACATGGCGCGCTTCGGCTCCGCGCAGCCGACCTTCGGCATCGGCATGGAGCTGAACGTGATTGCCGCTGCCGTGATCGGCGGGGCAAGCCTGTCGGGCGGAACGGGGACGATCTACGGCGCCATTCTCGGCGCGATCCTGCTGTCGGTGGTTTCCAGTTCGCTCGCGCTGCTGGACGTCTCGGTCTACTGGCAGGACATAATTCGCGGTTCGATATTGCTGGCGGCGGTTTCGATCGACCATTACCTCAACAAGCGGCGCAAATGACGTCTTGAACGGGCTCTCTCTCGGATAGTGCAATGGCTGACAAGAAAGAAGATTTTGAAGCGATCCGGCAGATCCATACGGTTCTTGTCCTGCATTTCATCGAGGGCATGAAGCAGTCCGACATTGCCGCCACGCTGAATCTCTCGGCGTCGAAAGTGAACAGGCTCATCACGCAAGGCCGCAAGCTCGGCATGGTCAGGATCGCCATCGACAGCCCGTTCCAGCAACTGGTCGATCTGGAGAAAAAACTCGCCAAGACGGCCGGGCTCGCAAGCGCGGTCGTCACGCCAACCCTGTCGGGCAATCCCGGCACGACGCTGCAACAGGTCGGACGCGCCGCCGCCAATCATCTTCTGGAGACCTTGCGCGACGGCGATGTCATCGCGATCACCGGCGGTAAGGCGGTCAGCGCGGTGGTCACCAATCTGGAGCCGGAGCGCAGCTTCGACGTCACCGTGGTGCCGCTGACCGGCGGCGTGCAGGGCAAATATTATACCGACGTCAACCATCTCGCGACGCAGCTTGCCGAACGTCTCGGCGGTTCGACCATGCTGGTGCATGCGCCGCTCTTTGCGGAAAGCCGCGAACAGCGCGACATGCTGATGCAGATGGCCTCGATCCGGGAAGTGTTCGACCTCGCCCGCAAGGCCGCCGTCGCGCTGGTCGGCATCGGCTCGATCCAGCCGGCGGGCTCCAGCTATTACGACCTGCATCCTCTCCCCAATCCGGACCGCGAACTGCTCGCCCGGAGCGGCGTGATCGGAGAATTCCTCGCGCATCTGATCAGGGAGAATGGCACGGTGGCGGATTATCCGCTCAATTCGCGCCTCGTCGCGCTGGAACCGGCGGAACTGGCGCAATGTCCGCGCATCATCGGCGTGGCGGCAGGCCCGGAAAAGGTGCAGCCGATCCGCGCCGCGCTGAGGGGGCACTTCCTCAATTCGCTGATTGTCGATGAAGACACCGCGTCCGCGGTTCTCGAAACCATGGGAAAAATACAGAATGTTGCATGAAATTCCGACGCGCATGATCGGCCAATCCGGTATCCCGGCCTCCACGGTCGGGCTCGGCACATGGGCGATCGGCGGCTGGAAATGGGGCGGCACGGATGAGCAGCAATCGATTGCTGCCATCCACGCCTCCATCGACGAAGGCGTCAGCCTGATCGACACCGCGCCCGCCTACGGTCAGGGACGGTCCGAGGAGATCGTCGGCAAGGCGCTGAAAGGGCGGCGCGACAAGGTCGTTCTGGCGACAAAATGCGGTCTCGTCTGGCATACGCAGCAAGGCAATCATTTCTTCGATTATGACGGCAGACCGGTGCATCGCTATCTCGGCCCCGATGCGATCATGCATGAGGTCGAGCAGAGCCTTAAACGTCTTTGTACGGATTACATCGACCACTACATCACCCATTGGCAGGATCCAACCACGCCCATCGCCGAGACGATGGCGGCGCTGGAGGATCTCAAAGCACAGGGCAAGATCCGCTCGATCGGGGCAAGCAATGTCTCGGCGGAGAATCTTCGCGATTATATAGCCGCCGGTCAACTGGACGCCGTGCAGGAAAAATACAGCATGCTGGATCGCGGCGTCGAGACGATGCTTCTGCCGATCTGCGCCGAACATGGCGTTTCCACGCTCAGCTATTCGCCGCTGGCGCTGGGGCTTCTCTCGGGCCGGATGGGTCCGGACCGCGTCTTCACGGGAGACGATCAGCGCAAGGATAATCCGCGTTTCTCGCTTGCCAACCGGGAAAAGGTTGCGCGGCTCATGGAAGCCATCGCTCCTCTTGCCGACGCCCACAACGCAACCCAGGCGCAGATCGTCATCGCCTGGACCGTCGAACAGCCCGGCATCACCTTCGCGCTCTGCGGCGCACGCAATCCGGAGCAGGCAATAGAGAACGCCAGGGCGGGACGCATCCGCCTGTCGCAGGACGAAATCAAGACCATAAGCGAGGCAGCCAAGACGCATCTGACTGACCTGGACTCCTGACCTGAAAACCCGAAACGAAGCCTTACGGACATCGCCCGCAATGGCGGTGAACAGTGGATTTATGCCTGAACAGAGAGACGACAATCTCGAACAGATCCGCCGCAATGGCGCTTTCGACGTCATTGTCGTCGGCGGCGGCATCAATGGCATCGGGACGTTTCGCGAATTGGCGCTTCAGGGCTTGCGGGTGCTACTGGTCGAGCGCAATGATTTCTGCTCGGGATGCAGCGCCGCGCCCTCGCGCATGATTCATGGCGGTCTGCGTTATCTGGAAAATGGCGAGTTCGCGCTTGTGCGGGAGTCGCTGCGCGAACGTGATGCGCTGCTCAGGAACGCGCCGCATATGGTCCGGCCCCTGGCGACCACGATCCCGATTACCTCGGTGTTTTCGGGGCTACTGAACGGCATGGCGGGGTTTTTCGGCTTTACCAGCAAACCGGCGAGCCGTGGCGCACTGCCGATCAAGATCGGCCTGTCGCTTTACGACTGGGTGACGCGCCGCCGTCGTCTTCTGCCGCCGCATCGCTTTCGCGGCGCGCGGAAAACGCTTGAACGCTGGCCCGCACTGACGCCGCGCCTGCGCTTTTCCGCAACCTATCATGATGCATGGATCAGCTATCCCGAACGGCTCGGGATCGAGCTTGTGCTCGACGCCATACGCGCAGCTCCGGACTGCATCGCGCTGAACCATGCGGAAATATCGCCGTCGGACAATGGCTTCGCCGTTACGGACAATCAGACCGGGGAAACCATGCCCGTGACCGCGAAGGCTTTCGTGAACGCAACCGGCGCATGGCTCGATGAAGCCGCAAGCGAACTCGCTGGTTCACGGACCAATGCCGAGCACTTCGTTTCCGGCACCAAGGGGTCGCATCTCATTCTCGATTGTGCGCCGCTCTACGAGGCGCTGGACGGTCACATGATCTTCTTCGAGAATGCGGACGGGCGCGTATGCATCGTATTTCCCTATCTCGGCAAGGTGCTGGCGGGCGCAACCGACATCCGGGTCGACAAGGTCAGCCGGGTGCGCTGCGAACCGGAGGAACGCGACTATATTCTCGATGCGCTGCGTCTGGTTTTTCCAGGCATCGCTCTGTCGGCGGACAACGTCGTGTTCAGCTTCAGCGGTATCCGCCCATTGCCGAAAAGCGATCACGAATTTACCGGCCGCATTCCGCGCGCGCATTTCGTCCATCGGTTGGACGATCCCGTTCCGCAATTCTGCATGGTCAGCGGCAAGTGGACGACGTTCCGCGCCTTTGCCGAGCAGACAGCCGACGCCGTACTCGACGAACTCGGCCGCAAACGGGTAACGGATACTCTGGAGCTTGCCATTGGCGGCGGCGCTGGTTTTCCAGAAGATGCTGGCGATCTTGAGCTCGATCTTGTCGAACGTTACGGGATCAGCCCTGAGCGCGCCGCCTGTCTCACCGATGCTTATGGAACGCGCGCAAACGAAGTCTTGGCCTTCTGCCGCAGCCAGAACAATGACGAGCCGCTAGGCGAAACCAGCCCGATCACGGCGGCGGAAATCGTCTTTCTCATCCGGCGCGAATTTGTCCTTGGGCTGAGCGATCTATTGCTACGCCGGACTGCGCTCGCGATCACAGGCAAGCTTTCAATGCCGATCATCGAGAAAGTTGCCGAAATCGCCGCGGCTGAACTCGGCTGGGACGATGTCCGCACCGTACGGGAAACTGAAGCTTTCATCGAAGAACTGGGCGACTATTACGGCGTCTCGCGCGTGATGCTCGATCAACGAACCCGCGAAAGGAGTTTGGCATGCGCGTAAGCACCAAAGCCCGCATGAACAGGATGTTCACCAATGGCGGCTGCCTCGACGTGGCGGTCGATCACGGCGTCTGCAATGAGCCGATTTTCATGGTCGGCCTTGAGGATATGGCGGGGGTCGTCGACACGCTGATCGGCGCGAAGCCAGATGCGATCCAGATGGCTTACGGCCAGGCGGACCTTCTGCAGAGCCGCCCCGAAAAGGACAAGCCTGCCCTCGTCATGCGCATCGACATGGGCAATCCGTATAATGACAAGCGTCACCGGGTCATGTGGTCGATGCTGCAGAACCATGACGAACCGATCATCGGCGCGCTTGAGATGGACGCGGCCTGCGTCGTCGTCAATCTGTTCATGCTGCCGGAAGAACCGGAACTGTTCCGCCAGTGCGTCGAGAATATTGCCCGCGTGCGCGCTAGCTGCCACAAATACGGCATGCCGCTGATGATCGAGCCGCTGGTCATGCTGCCGAACGAAGTGCGCGGCGGCTATCAGGTGGACGGCAATGCGGAAAAGATCGTGACGCTGGTGCGTCTGGCCAGCGAGATGGGAGCCGACATCATCAAGGCCGATCCGACGGAGAACGCGGAAGAGTTTCACCGCGTCGTGGAAGCGGCGCGCGTCCCCGTTCTGGTGCGCGGCGGCGGCAAGGAAGACCTCAAGACCGTGCTGATGAAATCGGCGGCGCTCATGAAACAGGGCGCGCAGGGCATGGTCTATGGCCGCAATATCTACCAGCACGACAATCCCAAAGCCGTGGTGAATGCCCTGATGGCGATGATCCATCAGGGCGCGGGCGGCGAAGAGGCGTGGGAGATCTATAATCGTGGCTGAAAGCGCGCAATATCTGCTCGGCCTTGATGCCGGGAACACGGTGATCAAGGCGGTGTTGTTCGATCTCGAAGGGCGCCAACTCGCGATCTATGCGATCGACGGCCGGTCGAGCACGCCGCAGCCCGGCCATGTCGAGCGCGATCTGAGCGAGCTTTGGGCCAATGCCTGCGAGGCCATCCGGAGTTGCATCGAAACGGCGGGGATTGATCCGCAGAGGATTGCCGCGATCGGCTGCGCCGGGCATGGCAACGGGCTTTACCTGCTCGACAAGGCCGGCGAACCGCTTCTGGGCATCCAGTCGCTCGATACGCGCGCGGCAGATCTTGCGGCATCGCTTTCGGCACGGAGCGGAGACGCCTTTCACCAGATCTGCCTGCAAAAGCCTTGGCCCTCGCAGACGCCATCCCTGCTCGCCTGGGTAAAGGTGAACGCGTCCGATATCTATGCACGCACAGGCACGGTCATGCTGTGCAAGGATTTCATCACTTTCCGCCTGACCGGCGAGCGCGTCAGCGACATCTCCGACATGTCGGGCTGCGGCTTCGTGCGCATGCCCGACTGCACCTATGACGACAAGCTATTGTCTTTGTACGGACTGGATGATGCAAAACCGTTGCTGCCCCGGCTGATCGATCCGGCGGAGATTGCAGGCAAGGTTACGGCTCGGGCGGCCGCTGACACAGGGCTGGCCGAAGGCACGCCGGTGATCGGCGGCTATTTCGACGTTGTCGCCAGCGCGATGGGAGCGGGCACGGTCGCTCCCGGCGAAGCGTCCATCATCGTCGGCACATGGTCGATCAATCAGGTCTTCTCGGCCGAGCCGGTGATCGACAGCCAGGTCTTCATGGCATCGGGCTTCGGCCCCGGACGGTTCGTGAACATCGAATCGAGCGCCACGTCCGCCGCCAATCTCGAATGGTATGTCCGTGAACTGATCGAGCGCGGCGGGCATCATGACGACCCGCTCGGCTATTGCAACGACTTGCTGAACGGCTTCATACCGGCCGCCGACGACCCGTTCTACCATCCGTTCCTCTACGGCTCGCGGCAGGGCGCGCATTACCGCGGGGGTTTTTACGGTCTGGCCGGATGGCACGGCGAGGCGCACATGATGCGCGCGCTGTTCGAAGGCGTGATGTTCGAGCACCGCCGCCATATCGAGGTGCTGGCCAATGCGGGCGTGACGTTCGACAGGGCGGCGATGTCGGGCGGCGGATCGCGCAGCAGGCATTGGCCGCAGATCTTTGCCGACGGGCTGGGCGTGCCGATCACGGTTGCCGAGGCCCGGGAAACCGGCGCGCTTGGCGCGGCTATCGGAGCCGGGACCGGTGCGGGCCTGTTCCCGGATTACGAGACCGGCATCAAGGCGATGACGCGGCCAGGCGCGGTGTTCCAACCCGATCCCGCGATGAAGTCTCACTATGACCGGCGGTATCGGATCTATCGCGAACTGGCCGAGACGCTGGATGTGTTTTGGGCCGGGCTGACGGCGGCAAGCAGGAACGCCGCCGTCAAGGGAGAGTAGGTCAATGACGGGGCCCCGCCGCCTCGACGGACGACATGGATGGTCAGGATCAGGGGACCGGGTTGGCGAACGCATTACTCTTTGAGAAAATCATCCATGATACGCATGCACCGTCCCCAGGCGGGATCAGTGACCGGGAGTATGTGGTTCGCCGTATCCAATGTCACAAATCGTGCGCCCTGTATTCCCGCGGCAAGCTCCTGCCCTTGTGCATAAGGGACACCCATATCGTTCCGGCAGTGCATGACCAGTGTCGGAGTGCGGATCTCCGGCAGAATTGCTCGAATGTCGACATCGCCATGAGCCCAAAGGATCTGGGCGGCAACGCGACAACGACAACCGCACATCCCGGACTGAGTTCGGTTTCAGCGAGATCATGGCGTCGGCGGATTTCCAGCGTTTCCCGGGCTGGTATGCCGATCGCTGCCTGTTGCCGAATGGAGGCGGGAAGCCCCTCCCTGCTGCCGAGACAACTCGAAAGCGTGCGGTGCGGGCGGCATGCAGGGCCTGAACGATTGCTCGCTGACAGGTCTGGAGCCGATTAAGCTGCAGATCATGACTGATCAACGTCGAGGATAGAAGGATTGAGGCAATGGCAAGTCGATTTGGCAGCATCATCGAGACGGTCGGGCGTACGCCTGTTGTCCGGATCAACCGGCTCGCTCCACCCTTGATCAATCTCTTCGTCAAGGTCGAAGCCTTCAATCCAATGGGATCGGTCAAGGATCGACTGGCGCTTGGCGTGATCGAGGCAGCCGAACGCGATGGCGTCCTGTCGCCGGGACAAACGGTAGTGGAGGCAACGAGCGGGAATACAGGCATCGGATTGGCAATGGTCTGCGCTCAGAAAGGCTATCCTCTCGTCGTCACGATGGCGGAAAATTTCAGTGTCGAACGCAGGAAGCTGATGCGGTTCCTGGGAGCGAAGGTGGTGCTGACGCCGGCGTCCGAAAAGGGCAGCGGAATGCTCGCCAAAGCCGTCGAGTTGGCCGAGGCTCATGGATGGTTCCTTTGCAGGCAGTTCGAAAACGAAGCCAATCCGGACTTTCATTCCAAAACGACGGCTCAGGAAATCCTCAATGATTTCGATGATGTCACACTTGATTATTGGGTGACCGGCGTCGGAACGGGCGGCACGCTCAAGGGCGTTTCGCGTATCCTGAAAATGCACAGCCCGGCTACGAAAGTGATCGTCTGTGAACCCGACAACGCTCCGATACTTGGAAGCGGCATCCGACAGGATCGCAATACCGATGGTTCGCCGACCGCCAGCCATCCCTATTTCCGTCCGCACCTGATGCAGGGGTGGACGCCGGACTTCATTCCCAAGTTGGCCGAAGACGTGGTCGACGCTCATCTTATGGATGAGATTCTGCCAATCAAAGGCAATGATGCCCTGCACCTGTCGCGGGAGCTTGCACGGCAGGAAGGTATCTTCACGGGTATCAGTGGCGGCGCTACATTTGCCGGGGCGCTTGCAGTCGCCGGGCGGGCGCGGGAAGGCGTCAATATCCTCTGCATGCTGCCCGACACAGGGGAACGGTATCTGAGTACTCCGCTTTTCGAAGACATTTCCGTGGACATGACCGCCGAGGAGATCGAAATCGCGCAGTCGACCCCGCGCTATCGCTTCGACGTAAAGGCTGGGTCTCAACCTGCCGCTGCTTTACCAGCCTGTTGACGAAGTTGGGGCGGTCTGATTCCCTCACCAAGCAGTGATTCCCAGGGGGGCAGCGCGATGGCGATGGGGCGGCACAAGCCACAACAGGGTGATCTGATGATGAGCTGGGCGGATCTGCCCCGCTCACCGGGTCATGCGTTTTACGACAGGTTGCAGGCGGTTCTCGTCGAAGGGGGCTTCGATGCATTTGCCGAAGAGGCCTG
>JBHJOB010000107.1:0-18780 GCA_050330195.1 Rhodomicrobiaceae bacterium
GATCACCCTGTTGTGGCTTGTGCCGCCCCATCGCCATCGCGCTGCCCCCCTGGGAATCACTGCTTGGTGAGGGAATCAGACCGCCCCAACTTCGTCAACGGGCTGTTAACGGCCGGACGGCGCTTTCCGCACATGGACGACGGCAAGGCGATCATCCTTGCCCGGACGGCGGCTTTTCCAGAATGATTGTCGAAGATAAACTTATCCGATATTGTGCATCTGCTTGATAAAGCAAGGTGACATGAAAAAATGGCGTATTGCAACACGACAACAGCCAATTCATGACCAATATCAATGATTAAACCGACAAGTAAAAGCTAACGAAGCGCTCATTTTCCAGGGAGGAACCTGTACATGAAACTGACCGTCAACGGCGCCGAAAAGACATTTGAAGGCGATCAGGGCATGCCGGTGCTCTGGTACGTCCGGGACGAGCTTGGGCTGAATGGAACAAAATATGGCTGCGGCACAGGGCTTTGCGGCGCGTGCACGGTGCATGTGGACGGCGTCGCGGTGCGCGGCTGCATCACCTCCATGCAGGACGTGGCCGGAAAGTCCGTAACCACCATCGAGGGCCTGAGCGAGGACGGCAACCATCCCGTGCAGCTTGCCTGGCGCGAGCAGAATGTGCCGCAATGCGGCTTCTGCCAGACCGGCCAGATTATGCAGGCCGCGTCCCTGCTGTCGGAAAATCCCAATCCGACCGATCAGGAGATTCTGAACAATATGAGCGGCAATATCTGCCGTTGCGGCTGCTATCAGCGCATTGTCACCGCAGTCCGCCAGGCAGCGACGGGAGCATGAGCCATGTTACATCAGCTTGAAAAATTTGCAGGCACGTCGAAGGTTCTTCCGGCAGACGCTCTCAATGCGGTCATCCGGAAAGTCGGCAAGACCGAACTGAGCCGGCGCTCGGTGCTTCAGGGGCTTGGCGGTTTCGTGCTGGCCATGCATCTGCTGCCGGGCGAGGCTCAGGCCTTCGAGGCTTACCCGACGCAAGGCGCGAACATGCCGCACGGCCTGCGCAATGATCCGCATATCTTCGTCTCCATCGCGAAGGACGGTCAGGTCACGATCATCGCGCACCGCTCCGAAATGGGGACGGGGTCGAAAACCAGCCTGCCGATGATCATCGCGGATGAAATGGAAGCCGACTGGGACCGCGTGACGGTCAGGCAGGCCGAAGGCGACGAGCCGAAATACGGCAATCAGGATACGGATGGCTCGCGCAGCTTGCGCCATCATATCCAGCCCTGCCGCGAGATCGGCGCGGCGGTGCGCCGGATGCTCGAAAAGGCGGCTGCCGAGAAATGGGGCGTCGATGTGGGGCAGGTCGAGGCCGTCGGCCATCAGGTCATGCACAGGACGCTCGGCCACCGGATCGGCTATGGCGATCTCGCCGATGCCGCGATGGCGCAGGAAACGCCGCCGCGCGAGGAGCTTCGTTTCAAGGATGAAAGCGAGTTCCGCTATATCGGCAAGGGCCATGTGCAGATCGTCGATCTGCACGACATCACGACCGGCAAGGCGGTTTTCGGTGCGGACGTCAATCTGCCGGGCATGAAATATGCTGTGATTGCACGCCCGCCCGTGGTCGGCGCGACCATCAAGTCCGTGGACGACAGCGCAGCGCTGGCCGTTCCCGGCGTCGAGCGCACGGTACAGCTCAAGATCACGCCGCTCGGCTCGAAGTTCCAGCCGCTTGGCGGTGTGGCCGTCATCGCCAACAACACATGGGCGGCGCTGAAGGGGCGCGATGCGCTCCAGATCGAGTGGGATCGCGGCAAGCATGGTTCGTTCAACACGCGCGATTATGAAAAGGAGCTGCGCGCGTCGGCGGCGAAGGAAGGCGCCTCGGTGCGCAATCAGGGCGATGCTGACGGTGCACTGGAAAGCGCGGCAAAAGTGCTGACCTACGAATATTATCAGCCGCACGTCGCCCATGCGCCGATGGAGCCGCCTGCGGCCATTGCGAATTTCGCCGACGGCAAGCTGGAGATCTGGGCACCCGTGCAAAGCCCCTATGTCGCCCGCACCGACACGGCGGAGTATGTCGGCATGGACCCGAAGGACGTCACCATGAATGTGACGCTTCTGGGCGGCGGCTTCGGGCGCAAATCCAAGGCCGACTTCGCCACGGAGGCGGCATTCCTCGCCAAGGAAATCGGCGGTGCGGTGCGCGTTCAGTGGACCCGCGAGGACGATATTCGCCACAGCTATTATCACACCACCTCGGTGGAGCGGATCGATGTCGGGCTCGATGCGGATAACAAGGTCGTCGCATGGCGTCACCGCAGCGCCGCGCCGTCTTTCCTTTCGACCTTCGTGAAGGATGAAGGCGTTCAGCACGAGATCGAGATCGGCATGGGGCTGGAAAATCTGCCCTATGACATCCCCAATATCAGCGCCGAGCAATGCAAGGCCTACGCGCATACCCGCGTCGGCTGGTACCGGTCAGTGTCGAATATTCCGCGCGCCTTTGCCGTGCAATCGGCAACGGCGGAACTTGCCGCCGAGCTTGGCAAGGACCAGAAAGACTTCCTGCTGGAGTTGATCGGCGAGCCGCGCATTCTTGACGCGAAAGCCTGCGGCCTGCCGGGCAAGTTCTGGAATCAGTACGAACCCGAGGAGGAGTTCCCCTTCGACACCGGCCGGCTCGCCAATGTGGCGAAGATTGCCGCTGAAAAGGCCGGCTGGGGCAAGACGCTTCCCGAGGGCGAAGGCCTGGGCATCGCGGTGCACCGGAGCTTCGTCTCCTACATCGCCATGGTGGTCTACGCCAGGGTGGAGAATGGCACGGTGCGGGTTCCGGAAGTCCATGCCGTCATCGATTGCGGTTTTGCCGCCAATCCGGAGCGCATCCGCTCGCAAATACAGGGCGCCTGCGTCTTCGGCATGTCGACGGCGATGTCGCTCGGCATCAGTTTCGAGAATGGCGAGGTGCAGGAAGGCAACTTCAATGACTATGTCATGGTCCGTTCCGGCAATTTCCCGGAGGTGGTGCATACCCACATCGTGCCGCACCCGTTCTCGGTCCATGCAACCGGCGTCGGCGAGCCGGGCGTGCCGCCATTCATCCCGGCGCTGACCAATGCGATCTTCAATGCCAGCGGCAAACGCATCCGTAATCTGCCTATCGGCGATCAACTCGCAACATAGCGCCTTCGAACCGGCAAAAATGGTAGTGGGAAGAAGCGGCTTGAGGGCCGCTTCTTTTATGGGGATGCGCCGCCGCTCGTACCTATGCTCATCCAGTCTGGCTCACTACAGTGCTCGGCGCCGTCAAGAACGCGCTCGCCGAATTCGAGTCCGCTGCAACCGACAGCTAGCAACCGGCTGATTTTACTCCGCCACGCTGGCCGGAAATTCCTCCGCCGTTGACATGGAAATAGTAGTGCGGATGCGCGCCATATAAGACGTGCCGAATTTCCGCTGACGTTGACAGGGCTGTGCTGGACTGTCACATATATAATACTGCACGGGATGCATGTATCATGCCATGTTCCATAGGTGTGACTACATATCAACTGCGGCAGGAACGTAGTCTTCGGGGCCATCTTGCCTCACAGATCGCGTCATCCTTCCAGGCCCGTAGAGCTGCGAAAGCGCGTTGCGGGAGCAGCAAGACAGGCGCCAGGGCAGCGCCGCGACAACCCGGCAGGCTTCAACAACAGCAAATCTAGAAAGGGACGGGAAATGAGAAGGAAGGGAATAACTTACTCCATTTTTGCCGTGGGCCTTGCTGCGACATTCTCCCTGTCAGCCGTGCAGCCAGCCGACGCGCAGCGCCAATCCATCCGATGGAATACCTCAGATGTCGGCTCGTACGGCTATTCCGTCGCTTCGATTATGGTCGAGGCGCTCGACCGGGCGCTTGGCGACAATGTAACCGTCACTGTCCACCCCTACCCATCCACGACCGCGGCCAAGATCGCCACGATGAACGGCGAAGGCGAGATCTCCTATACCGCAGATGTCGGCATGCGCAGCCTCTATGACCGCTCCGGCCCCTACAAGGATTTCGAGCCGTCCGCCGGTCTGCTGGTTCACACATTCTACGCCTATCCGATGGAGACCTTTCTGGTCGTGCCGACCGCAAATGCGGAAGAGTTCAGCTCATGGGCCGATTTTGCCGGCAAGCCGGTGTTTTTCACCCCGGCCGGCTATATGAACTGGCTCAATATGGGCCGCATCTTCGCCGCGCTGGGTTATGAGCAGAACCATGTCGAGATCGATAGCGCCACTACCGCCGATGCGCTGGAGGCCGGCTCGATCGTCGGGGCTGCATCCTACACGACAGCGGGCGCATCGCTGCCGACGTGGTGGCGGGAAGCAGAGTTGCGGGCCGACATCACCGCCATCAATCCGTCCGATGAAGAGGTCGAAAAGCTGCAGGCAGCCGGCCTCAGGGTTCTGGAGATCGATCCCTCACAGGCCTTCAGCCAGCCGCTCGGCGTAGACCGTGTCAAGGCGGTGCCGATTTACTTCGCCTATAATGTCCGTGCCGACATGGACGAGGAAATCGTCTACAGCATGCTGACGGTCTTTATGGAGAACATCGACAAATTCGTCGAAGGCGATGCCGGTTTCAAACCGCTGGCCGCTGATTTCGTCGGAACGCAGGCCGCCGGTGTCGCCGCCAATCCCGATATTCCGGTACATCCGGGCCTGGCGCGATTCCTCAAGGAGAACAATGCCTGGAACGATAGCTGGAAGATCGCCGACAGCACAGGCTGACCCTGCCGGGTAGCTACGCCGGGCGGGAGAGTGCGCTTCCGCCCGGCTCTGACAGCCGCAAGCAGAATTCCCATCTCCAATCGCGGTTTCAGAAATGCCGAATGGCAGCCGGCGTGACGCGTCGGCGCAAGCAATCGAGCGGGTATAATGCGCCAGGTCCTGAAATCGCATCTCACATTGCGTAATGCGACATTCGTCCTATCCGTCATTTTTTTCGCCGCCCTCATCAATTACTTCTTCACCGGCGCGGGCGGCCCGAGGCACCTGGCCGTTCTCGTTGTGCCGCTCGCTCTGGTGATCCAGTTGCTGGTGATGATGCAGAGCGACCTGCTCTACCGCCGCCTCCCGGCTCTGGCAAATTACGCGCTGGTTCTCATTTATGCGGCTGTGTGCTTTTACGCGATCGCCTATTTCTACGCCGAATACGAAAATATCGCGATCTGGCGGCAGGGCCGGTACACGACGCATGATTTCATCGTCGGCCTCGCCATCTTTCTGGTGGTCATGGAGCTTTCGCGGCTGGCGCACCCGATCCTGTTCTGGGTCAATCTCGTCCTGATCGGTTACACGATCTGGGGCCATCTGAGCCCGATCGATTTTTTCTGGCATCCCGGAACGACAGCTTACCGGGTGGTGACGTCGAGCACGATCGAGCTGGCTACCGGCATCTTCGGCCGTTATGCTCAGCTTGCCCTCACGCTGATCGCCGCCTTCCTGCTGCTCGCGGCCGCTGCGCGCGGCTTCGAGGCGCAGGGCGCGCTGGTGCATGTCATGCGCCGTATCGCCGGCCGCTCGCGTCATACGGTTCCACAGACGGCGGTTCTCGCATCGGTTTCGGTCGGAATGGTCAGCGGTTCGGGGGCGGCGAATACGGCCGTCACCGGCAGCTTCACCATCCCGCTGATGATGCGCAACGGCGTTCCGGGCGCCTTCGCGGGCGCGGTCGAGACGGCGGCGTCGATGGGCGGCCTCATCATGCCGCCGCTCATGGCGGTGGCGGGATTCCTGATGGCGGAATTCCTCGGCGTGCCTTATTGGGAGGTCGTCATTCGCGGCTTCGCGGTGGCGTTCGTCTATTTCGCCTCGCTGATTCTGGCGGTCTATCTTCTCAGCGTCAGGCTGCTGCCCGCGGCCCCTGTCGAGGCCCCCGATGTTCCGCTCTATGACTGGCTCAAAACGGCGATCTTCTTTGCCGGCATCGCCTTGCTGATGGCCCTCATGGGCTGGTTCGGCTATGGCGCATTGCGCGCGGCCCTGTTCACCGCGGGATTTCTGTTCGGTGCGCTGTTCGTCTTGTGGCTGGTCTTCATGTTCGTGCTGAAGGATCCCGAGGTCGTCAGGGAAGCGCGATCCGAGCCGGAATATTTCGTCGGCTCGCTGCTGGCGCTCGCCTGCCTCGCTTTCACCTATCTCTACCGGGGCAATCCGGCCAGCCTGGCGATCTGGATAGGAGCGGCCCTAGGTTTCGGCATCCTGACCTTCGCGGTGCCTTCGCTGCTCAAGCGCGTGCGCATCACCATCGAGACCCATGCCGAGATGACCGCCTATCTGACCTTGCTGATGGCGACGCTCGGCATCATGATCGGGCTGTTTACCGTCACCGGCTTCATCAACCGGATGGGCGCCATGCTGCTTGATGTCGGCGAGTTCCATATCATCGCCACCATCCTGATGGCATGGATCTTCGGCTGGCTGGCGGGCACGGGGCTGCCGCCGACGGCGACTTACATCATCGTCGCCATCATCATCGTGCCACCGCTCAGGACGCTTGGCATCGATCCGTGGGTGGCGCATTTCTTTGCGTTCCTGCTGGCTATCTGGGGCGAGTTGTCGCCGCCCACCTCGCTCACGGCGGCGGTCGCCTCGCGCATCGCGGATGCCTCCTTCATGCGCACCATGTGGGAAGCGCTGAAAATCTGCACACCGATTACATTCATGTCGTTCGCCATATTCGTGCGCTCCGACATGGTCGTGAATCCGGGCTGGCCCCAGCTCGCCGACACCGCCTTGGTGGCAGCCGGGTGTTGCGGCATCACATTCGCCACCTTCGGCCGCTGCGCGGAGAACCGGGCAATCAATATTGCAATGCGCGCGGTACTGGCGCTTCTTGCCCTCGTTGTCATGTTCCACCCCCACGATGGCTATGCGTTTGCGGCAAGCCTGATCGTCGTACCGGCTGTCATTTTCGGCGTCATGCGGCACCGCGTTCTTGCGCCGCCGCGACCGGCATCAGCAGCGGCCCAGCCTGCGCAGTAGATATCGGACCTCGCCCTATTGCGCGGCCTGCATCGCGCGCACGCCGCTGCCGGTTTCAACCATCACCTTGTTGAGGAGTTTGACGCAGGCATAGACCGCCTCAATCGACGGAGCGGGTGTATTCGTGATGCGCGCCATTTCAAGGATCGAGCCAATCAGCGCCTCGGTCTCAAGGGCCCGCCCTGCTTCGACATCCTGAAGCATCGAGGTCTTGTGCGCGCCCACGGATTCAGCGCCTTGAATGCGTTTTTCGATGGTGTGACGGAATGTGACCCCGAGTTTCTCGGCGACGCACTGCGCCTCTCTCATCATCTCCGCGGCGAGCTTGCGCGTTTCCTCGAACCGGCAGATATCCTCCAGCGTCGCGTGTGACAGAGCACTGATTGGGTTGAAGGAGAGATTACCCCATGCCTTGAGCCAGATCTCCGAGCGGATATCCGAAAGGACACGGGATCTCAGCCCTGCCGCAACAAAAAGGTCGTGGAGCTGTTTGACGCGCTCTGTTTCCTCACCATCGAGTTCGCCAATTGGAAAGCGGTCACCTTCGACGTGGTGGATAACACCGGGCTCGGGCACCGCCGCCGCCGGGTAGACGACACAGCCAACAATGCGGCCTGGATCGATCTTCCGGCTCAGAATGCCCGTTGGATCGAGGCTCGTGAGCTTCTGGCCCTCATAGGGGCCGGCCAGATGCTGGAAATACCACCACGGCAAGCCGTTCTGCACCGTCAAGATCATAGTGTCCGGGCCCAACATGGCGTCGATGTCGCGGACGACATTTTCAAGCAGGTGCGCTTTTACTGCGAGTATCACCAGATCCTGCGGGCCAGCCTCGCCGGCTGTCGCCACGCCGCGAACCATGGCGGTGAATTCCTTGCCGTCATGCCAGCGCAGCTTGATGCCATTTTTCTGAATTGCAGCAAGCTGCTGCCCGACATCGATGACCGTGACATCATTCCCTGCCAGCGCCAGCTTCGCCGCCATCAAGCCGCCAATCGCACCGGCGCCGACCACGCAAATGCGCATGGGCTTGGGCGCACCCAGCAGAAATTCACTTGGCACGACCTGTGCGAAGGGATTCGACAATGTGCCGACGCCATCGATCGAAATTTCGACGGTGTTCTCCGCTGAGGACATGACGCCGACGCCGACGGATGTTCCGCAGGCAATGACGTCGCCCGGCATTAAGGTGACGTCCCGGGAAAGCAGGCTTACGAGTTTGGCCGGAGGAAAGAACATATCGTTGACAGGATAATTTTGCCGCTCCGCGCCGTTCAAAACCGTACGGACACTGAGCGTCATCGGATCGAGGCCGGTGGCGATGACCGGGCCGAACGCTCCGAAGGTGTCGAAACTTTTCGACCGCACCCATTGCGCAAAGCTCGGGTCCTTGTTCAGGAGTTCGATCGCTGTCACGTCATTGACGCAGGTGTAGCCGAAGATGTAATGCGAAGCGTCTTCTTCGGAAACATTGCTGCATTTTTTGCCGATGACGATGCCAAGCTCGCCCTCATAGACGATCTTGCCGTTGTAGGAAGGCGGCCGCTTGATCGCCTCGCCATGCGCCAGGAACGCGTTCGAGGCTTTAAGGAACCAAAGCGGCTCCGGCGGCCTTGAAAGGCTCTGCTTTTGCGCATTGGCGGCGAAGTTGTTCCAAAGACAGATCATCTTGCCGGGAACGCATGGCGTCAGAACCTTCACCGATGCAAGATCGATTTTCTCTCCTGACGGCTCGGGGTTCTCGAACATGTCGCCTTCGCAAACGTCAATGATGCCGTCATTGAGCCTTCCGAAGCAAACGCGTTCGTCACGCGCGAAACGAATCCACTGCGTCATTGCATTTCCTCTCCCTGCCGATGCTTTTCATTGTGCATCGTTCTTACCATGCCCGGCCATGAATTGTAGGCTATGCATTCTAGCCCACCAGATATAGTAACATTGTTGGCATTATATTGCATGGGAGTGTGTGGTTCGGTCCGATTTCATCAGTCGGGACCGTGCTCTACGCAGGCTCTGATCTCGATTTTTCCGAAAAACTTGTCCCGCGAAGGCGGGTTGGTTTCCATTTTCTCGGATCTCGCTCTAAACGAACAGCTGAAAGATGACGCCGGACGCGATCGCACCCGTCAGTCCAAGGAGCAGGTAGGTCACGAACACGCCTCTCCTGACCAGTGACCAGACGGCAGCCATCGCCGGAACCGAGCTGACCGCGCCTGCGACCATGAAAGCCATGGCTGCGCCCGCGCTCATGCCCTGTTCCGTCAGTCCAGCAAGCAGTGGCGGAGCGAGGTAGCTGTTCAGATAGGCGGGCACGCCCAGAACCGCGGAAATCACGATCGGCATCACACCGTCGCCGCCGACAGCGCCAGCGATCAGATGAGCCGGAACATAGGTGACGAGCAGCGCCTCCAGCACATAGGCCAGTGCCAGCCATTTCGCGAGGAAGAAAGCGTTTTCGACGAGTTCCTCGCGAAAGGTCTCGCGGCGTTCGCTTTCGCCCCAGAACCGCCAGACGGGCTGGCCTTGAAACGGCGACGCCTTGCGGCAGCACCCGCCGGCCTTGCGCGGCAGCACGGGATCGGCGAAAGCGCCGCGCGCCATCATCGCCTTGACGACGAAGCCTCCGACGAGGCCGAGCGCAATGGCCGACACCGCCTTGCCGATCGCGAACGGCCAGCCCAGCGCCGCAGCGGTAATCAGGAGGGTCGGCGGGTCGATGAGCGGCGATGACAGCCAGAACGCCATGACGGGACCGAGCGGGACGCCAACAGCCAGCAGGCCTGCGATAAAGGGAATGACCTGGCAGGAGCAGAAAGGCGCGAGCCCGCCAAACAATGCTGCGAGAACGATCATACGGTTCTCGCGTCCCTTGAATGCATTGGCGATGACCGCTTCCGCGCCGGCTGCTTTCAGCCAAGCGATCAGCAGCACCGCAAAGCCGATATAGGGCAGCGTGCTGGCGAAGGCTCTTGCGGCAAAGATCGTGACGACTTCGATGTTGGCCGGATCGAAGATCAGCACCGCAATCGGCACGAGCGCCACGATTGTCCAAGGCGTGCTCAGCCAGTCCTTCCAGACGATCGTCTTTTTGGGAGCCGTCTGTACGGCGTCGCTCATGTCACTCTCCGCAATTACGTTTTTCGTCGGCGCAGCATTCCTTCAGTATGTAAGCCGCCAACGTTTCGAGCCTTGTAAAGCTCGCCCGATTGATGACCGCACGCCCGGCCTTCTGCTGTTCGATCAGCCCGGCCGAGGCAAGGAATTTCAGATGATGGGCAAGGGTCGATGCCGCCATTCCGGTACGGCTCTGGATGTCGCCGATAGTCAAGCCGCTATTGCCCGCACGCACCAGAGTGAGCACGACCTGAAGCCGCGCCTCAGATCCCATTGCAGCGAAACCCTGCGCGACCTCTTCGAGGTCCAGCTCATTCGATGAAATAACCATATTTCTAGTTTTATGGTTGTTTAAAGGAATGTCAATGGGAAAAGCAGGGAGGGATTTCACGATGCACACGCAAGCCGGAGAAGCGCTACAGCCGGTGAATGTCGGGTTCGCCGAGCAGGCCTGTTCCGGATCTCCGCAGCTCCGAAGATGCAGCTTGAATGGTCCGCCGCCCGGAAAGCCAAAGTATGACCCGGATCTGGCCCTGGAACTGAAACAGCCTAAAAACCCGTTGTAAATCAACGGGTTTCTGGCGGAGTGGGAGGGATTCGAACCCTCGATACGGGTTTCCCCGTATGACGATTTAGCAAACCGTTGCCTTCAGCCGCTCGGCCACCACTCCAATAGACATATCAGGATTTTCAAAATGCCCGTCAGCGTAAAAGCGATACGCTTTCGTGGCAAACCTTATAAAAGCATTCCGCGCCGGACCGCAAGCCCGATCCGGAGAATCGCACATCGCATTTTGCCTTGTACCGCGCCCGTCGAAGAAAGCTTGCGCCGCAAGAAGTAACGCAGCTAAGCATGAGCCTTGATATTTGCACGCCGGACAGCCGACAAGAAAAGCAATGAATCAACGTGTTAGCGACGACAAACGCGCCCGGGGCTATTTCGGTATCGGAGCCGAGCGGATTTCCAAACCGCTCAATCTGGGCAATCTGATCCGTTCGGCGCACGCCTTCGGGGCCAGCTTCGTCTTCACGCTCGGCGCGCATCCCAAGGCGCTGGATTTTTCCTCCGATACCTCGAAAACGCTGAGCCGCATTCCTTATTATCACTGGGAGGCCATCGGCGACATGCGCCTGCCGGCCGATTGCAGGCTGGTTGGCGTCGAATTGATGGACGAATCGGTCGAGTTGCCGAGCTTTCGCCATCCGCCAAAGGCGGCGTATGTTCTGGGCCCCGAAAAAGGCGAGTTGTCGCCCGAACTGGTTGCGCGGTGCGATCACCTCGTTCGCATACCCACGCAATTTTCGCTCAACGTCGCGATGGCGGGAGCGA
Organism: Rhodomicrobiaceae bacterium; assembly: GCA_050330195.1. Classification (GTDB taxonomy): domain Bacteria; phylum Pseudomonadota; class Alphaproteobacteria; order Rhizobiales; family Rhodomicrobiaceae; genus JAHQVI01. The sequence goes on from JBHJOB010000107.1 coordinate 11,438, forward strand.
TCATAATGTACGACCGCGTAAGGACGCTGGGCTCATTTCCGCCGCGTCCTCTGAGCACCGGAAGGTCACGCTTGCGGAAAGAATGATGAAGAGTTCGTAATTTTGTATTGGCCGTCTGGCCAAGCGGGATGCAAATCGTTATAGGTAGCCCGTTGAAAATGAACGAATGCGGAGGCCTAGAAGGATGCGATTCGCGTCTGCATGCTTAGCAGTCATATATATCTGCGCCACGTCGCCGGCGGTTGCTCAGACGGCCAAGCTCGTCAAGACCTTCAATGACTGGCAGGTTTTCGTGCACGAAGCCGGCGAGGAGAAGATCTGCTTCGCTGCGTCCGCGCCAAAGGAAATGACGCCCAAGGGCGTCAATCGCGGGTCGGTGTTCTTGTATCTGACCAGTTGGCAGAAAGACGGCGTCAAGAACGAGGTCAGCGTCAAGATCGGCTACACGTTCAAGTCGGACAGTGTGCCGACGGCGGCGGTCGGATCGGACAATTTCGAGCTGTACCCCAAGGACGACAAGGCCTTCATGCGGGATCCCGCCGATGAGCGCAAGCTCGTCGACGCCATGCGCAAGGGAGCGACGTTAACCTTGAAGGGGCTTTCCAGCCGCGGCACGAACACGGAAGATACATTCTCGCTCAGCGGCGTAACCGCTGCGCTGGCTCATGTTGAAGAGGTTTGCCCTTAAGCGTCTAGGCGCTTCAGGGAGGCGTAAGGCCTGTTGATGGCTCACACATTGTATCTGGATCGTCCCGAGAATGATGCGGTGGGCAATGGTTCTCCCGCAGACGGTTCTGCTTTGCCAGCCATCAGCGGAAGAGAGAGTTTGATCGGCCTGAGCCGCGAGCAATTGCAAAGCGCGCTGGCCGGTTTCGGCATTCCCGAAAAACATATCAGAATGCGGGCCGCCCAGCTATGGGGCTGGCTCTATGGACGCGGCGCCAAGGATTTCGGCGCGATGAGCAACATCGCCAAGGACTTGCGCGCGGCGCTTGCTGAACGATTTGATCTTTCGCGGCCGGAAATCGTCTCCGAACAGATTTCCTCCGATGGCACCCGGAAGTGGCTCCTTCGGCTGAAGCCGTCCCGTCCGGGCGAAAGACCGCCGGAGATCGAAACGGTCTATATCCCCGAAGCGGACCGGGGAACGCTTTGCATTTCCAGCCAGGTCGGCTGCACCCTGACATGCACCTTCTGCCATACGGGCACGCAAAAGCTGGTGCGCAATCTGACCGCCGGTGAAATTATCGGCCAGATCCTGCTGGCGCGCGACCGCGTGGGCGAATGGCCCGGCTCGGCGTCGCCGGACGATGCGCGCGGTCTGCCTTCCAGCGAACGCAAGATCACCAATATCGTCCTGATGGGCATGGGCGAACCGCTCTACAATTTCGACAATGTCAAAACCGCCATGGACATCGTTGCCGATGGCGAGGGCCTGTCGATCTCGAAGCGCCGCATCACCCTGTCCACCTCCGGCGTCGTGCCGATGATTGGCCGGACAGGCGCGGAAATGGGCGTCATGCTGGCGATCTCGCTGCATGCGGTGCGCGACGAGCTTCGCGATGTGCTGGTGCCGCTGAACCGGAAATATCCGATTGCGGAATTGCTCGACGCCTGCCGTAACTATCCGGGCCTCTCCAATGCGCGACGGATCACCTTCGAATATGTGATGCTCAAGGGTGTCAACGACAGCGTTGCCGAGGCAAAGGAATTGGTGCGCCTGCTTGCCGGCATTCCAGCCAAGATCAACCTGATCCCGTTCAACCCCTGGCCGGGAGCGCCCTATGAGTGTTCCGAGTGGGAGCAGATCGAGCGCTTCGCCGAAATCGTCAACCGCGCCGGCTATGCAAGCCCGATCCGCACGCCGCGCGGACGCGATATCATGGCAGCCTGCGGACAGCTTCGCTCTGAAAGCGAGAAGATCCGGGCCAGCCAGCTTCGTGCGCGCGGCGCGCTTCCGGGCAACCTTGCCGGACCGGTTTCATGATCTGGCCGACGCTGGGCCGCATCCTTGCCGTGGTCTTCGCGTTTCTTCTCGCCGTCATTGCATCGGCCATCACGCTGTTCTTCCTCGGCGCGCGCTGGGCCGCGCAGGAAGCGGCTGCGCATACTCCCAACACCGCCGACGAAATGTCCTTCATCGTGAATGAATGGTTCGGCGTCATGGCTTTCTTCATGACGGTCACGCCGCTGCTGACGCTGTTGCCCGGCGTTGCCGTCGCGGCCATCGGCGAAGTCGCACGCATCCGTTCCGCGCTTTATTACATTTTCGCCTCAGGCGCTGCGGCGGCACTTATGCCCGTGCTTTCGGCTCCGGCGGAAGTGGCGGCGAGTCCCAGCTATTCCACCGAATATTTCGCCATTATCGCGACCGCCGGTTTTGTGGGTGGCCTGGTCTACTGGCTGATTGCCGGCCGCAATGCCTGATCTGACCGGAGCTCTCCCGCATTGCCGTTTCAACGCCCCGGAACGCTGCAATAAGGTGGGGACACCTCATTTGTAAGCCGTGCACTCGATGCGGATCATTTCTTAACGAAACGATCCTGATCTGAATCTGTTTGTTTCAAGTAGGCTGGTAGATCCGGCATTCACGATTGGAGATTCCCCAATGGATCAGCTCTTTCAGCTTCTATTGCCGATCATGCTCGTCGCTGTCGGCGCCGTGCTGGTTCTCGGACTCTGGAACATGATGCGCGGCTCCAATCCGGGGCGAAGCCAGACATTGATGCGTTGGCGCGTCATCCTGCAATTCGTTGCAATCGCCGTGGCGATGGCCGCGCTCTATTTTGCCCGCTGACCGATGTGAACGCCAGTTTTCCCGCCTCTGCCGCACTGCACCCGTCGTCACCGATCCGCGGCTGTCGAAACTCCGATTTCAGGCTTGACGCTCGCCGCCGATTGGTTTCCGCTATCGGGCAGCATCTTTCCATCAGCGATATTGGCGAATAATTCATACGATGGTCGTTCTCACGAAAATCTACACGCGCACCGGCGACGATGGCACCACGGCACTGGGAGACGGGACGCGGCTTGCGAAATACCATCTGCGCGTTGCCGCCTACGGGACGATTGACGAGACCAATGCGGCCATCGGCATTGCGCGCAACGGGCTCGCGGAGACGGATGCGGCGCTCGACGCCACGCTCAAGCGCATACAGAACGATCTTTTCGATCTCGGCGCGGATCTGTGCGTGCCGGATCGCGGCGAACCGCTTGCCTACGAACCGCTGCGCATCACGGCGGATCAGGTGACGTGGCTGGAAAACGAAATCGACCGCATGAACACCGAACTCAAGCCGCTCACCTCCTTCGTACTCCCTGGGGGAACGGCGGCTGCAAGCGCACTGCACCTTGCGCGCACCATCTGCCGCCGCGCCGAGCGTCATGTCGTCGAACTGGCCATGCAGCCATCCGAGCCGGTGAGCGAGCCGGTACTGAAATACGTAAATCGCCTGAGCGACCTACTTTTTGTGGCAAGCCGCTATGCAAATGGTAAAGGTAGCAAGGATGTGCTCTGGCAGCCTGGACAAAACCGATAAGCATGGGGGACGTGCACAGTGTTTGTGCCGCTTTGGGATTTAAACCCGGTCAAACGGGTTCGCTTTCAGTATGTCACTCTCGCGCTCATTCTTGTCAACTGCGCCATCTTCTTCTTTTTCCAGATGGGCGTGCTCTATCTGGTCGACGACCATATTCTCATCGGCTTTGCCGTGATCCCCAATGAACTGGTGCAGCAGGGCTTCCTTCAGCAGCCCGGGACGACCGTCCCCCCGCCGATCATCGCCGTTCCCAAGGGGTTGACGCTTGTTACCTACATGTTCCTCCACGGCAATGTCATGCACCTGCTTGGCAACATGGTGTTTCTCTGGGTGTTCGGCGACAATGTCGAGGATGCGATGGGGCATCTGCGCTTCCTGTTCTTCTACCTGATCTGCGGCATCTTCGCCGGTGTCACCCACGCGATGATCAGTTCGGAGTCCAATGTGCCCATGATCGGCGCAAGCGGCGCAGTGGCGGGCGTGATCGCGGCCTATCTGATGCTGCACCCCAATGTCCGGCTTTGGGTTCTGGTGCTTTTCCGGCTTCCGCTGAGGGTCAGCGCCGGGTTTGCCCTGCTGTTCTGGATCGGTTTGCAGATCCTGAACGTCGTCATCGATACGCAGGACAATACGGCCTGGTGGGCCCATATTGGCGGGCTGGTCGCGGGCGCAATCCTCATTCTTTTCATGCGCAGGCCGGACGTGCCGCTGTTTGACCGTGCGACAGGTCTTGAGCCTCGCCTCAAGGACTGACGCGCCCGCCTAAAATTATTGCGGTTTTTCGCGCCAGTTGCACGCTCAGAGCGCATTGACTTGGCGGCGGGGGCGCATTAGCCTCAAATTATTTCGCACTTGCGAAACTCGTTACGTAATCGCTGGTCCTGCACTGCATTTGGCGTCAGGATTCCGCGTGCCGGGCGGAAAGCGGTGGAATGTGGGCTTGGAGGCGCGCTGAATGAAAATACTGGTCCCTGTCAAACGTGTCGTTGACTACAATGTCAAGATCCGGATTAAGCCGGACGGCAGCGGCGTTGACACCGCCAATGTCAAGATGTCGATGAACCCGTTCGACGAGATCGCGGTGGAGGAAGCCATCCGCCTCAAGGAAGCCGGCAAGGCTGAGGAGATCATCGTAGTCTCGATCGGACCGCAGAAGTCACAGGAAACATTGCGCACTGCACTGGCGATGGGCGCGGACCGGGCCATTCTGGTGAAGACCGACATCGCCGTCGAACCGCTCACCGTCGCCAAGATCCTCAAAGCTATCGCCGAGAAGGAAAGCCCGGAGCTGATCATTCTCGGGAAGCAGGCGATCGACGACGATTCCAACCAGACCGGACAGATGCTGGCCGGGCTGCTGGGCTGGGCGCAGGGCACCTTCGCCTCCGAGATCGCTCCCGCCGACGGACACCTGAAGGTGACGCGCGAGATTGATGGCGGTCTGCAGACGGTCAATCTGAAAATGCCCGCCATCGTGACGACGGATCTGCGCCTGAACGAGCCGCGCTACGCTTCGCTTCCCAATATCATGAAGGCGAAGAAGAAGCCGCTTGAGGAACTGGATGCGGCGGAACTCGGCATCGAGCTCGAACCGCGTCTCAAGGTGCTGAAAACACAGGAGCCGAGCGCGCGCCAGGCTGGCGTGAAGGTTGGAAGTGTTGCCGAACTGGTCAGCAAACTTCGTGACGAAGCGGGGGTTCTCTAATGGCTATTCTTCTTTTTGCAGATCACGCCAGCGGCGTTCTGGCCCCCGCAACCGCGAAAGCGCTGAGTGCGGCGCAAAAGATCGGCGGCGATATCGACATACTCGTCGCCGGCAAGGGCTGTGGCACTGCGGCGGAAACGGCAGCGAAGCTGGATGGCGTCCGCAAGGTTCTCGTGGCCGAAGCCGATCACCTCGCCAATGCGCTGGCCGAGGAACTGGCGGCGCTGGTGACGCCGCTGATGCAGGGCTATGACGTGCTGATCGCTCCGGCGACCTCCGTCACCAAGAATTTCATGCCGCGCGTCGCCGCGCAGCTCGACGTTCCGCAGATCTCCGAAATCATCGCGGTCGATGCGCCCAATGTCTTTGCGCGCCCGATCTATGCCGGCAATGCCCTCCAGACGGTGGAAGCGCCCGACGGCATGAAGCTGGTGATCACGGTTCGCGCTCCGGCCTTCCCTGCCGCCGGTGAAGGCTCCAGCGCCAGCATCGAGGCCATCGAGGCGCCGGCCCCGATCGGCCTTTCCCAGTTCGAAAATGAGGAGCTGTCGAAATCCGACCGTCCCGAGTTGACCTCCGCGCGCATCATCATCTCGGGCGGACGCGGCATGCAGTCCGGCGAGAATTTCAAGCTGATTGAATCGCTTGCCGACAAGCTGGGTGCCGCCATTGGCGCGAGCCGTGCGGCCGTCGATGCGGGATATGTGCCGAACGATTATCAGGTCGGGCAGACCGGCAAGGTTGTCGCGCCGGAACTCTATATTGCCGTTGGAATTTCAGGCGCCATTCAGCACCTGGCGGGTATGAAGGATTCCAAGGTGATCGTTGCGATCAACAAGGATGAGGAAGCCCCAATCTTCCAGGTTGCCGATTACGGGCTTGTCGCCGACCTTTTTCAGGCATTGCCCGAGCTTGAGGCCGAATTGACCAAGGCAGGTTATTAACCGATTAGCGGATCATCGAAGCGCAAATGACAAATATTGAAACCAATCCTCCAACCGCGGGCCGTCAATCCGACAGCCCTGCCGAGTTGCCTCGGACGATCAATACGGTCGGCATTATCGGCGCGGGCCAGATGGGTAACGGCATCGCCCATGTGGTGGCGGTCGCCGGATATGATGTCGCGCTTAACGATCTGAACGAGCAGCGTGTCGAAGCCGCGCTGGCCACGATCAACGGCAACATGGCGCGGCTGGTCTCGAAGGGAAAGATGTCCGATGCGGACCGCGATCAGGCGCTTGGTCGCATCCGCTATGCGCCCTCGCTTGAAAGCCTCGGCCAAGCGGATGTCGTCATCGAGGCGGCAACGGAGGATGAGGACGTCAAGCGCAGCATCTTCAAGTCGCTGTGCCCGCATCTGAAAGCCGAAACGATCCTGGCGACGAATACCTCCTCGATCTCCATCACCCGCCTGGCCGCCTCGACCGACCGGCCGGAGCGTTTCATCGGCATGCACTTCATGAATCCGGTGCCGCTGATGGAACTGGTCGAGATGATCCGCGGCATCGCCACCGAAGAGGCGACGTTCTCGGTCGCTCGCGAATTCGTGTCGAGCCTTGGCAAGACGATCGCGGTTTCGGAGGATTTCCCGGCCTTCATGGTCAACCGCATCCTGCTGCCGATGATCAACGAAGCCGTCTACACGCTTTATGAAGGCGTCGGCAATGTCGAGGCGATCGACACGGCGATGCGTCTGGGCGCGAACCATCCGATGGGACCGCTGCAGCTTGCCGATTTCATCGGGCTGGATACCTGTCTCGCCGTGATGCAGGTGCTCTATGAGGGGCTGGCGGACTCCAAGTACCGGCCTTGCCCGTTGCTGGTCAAATATGTCGAAGCCGGTTGGCTGGGCAAAAAGACGCAGCGCGGTTTCTACGATTATCGCGGCGACGAGCCCGTGCCGACGCGGTAAGCCCTATCCTGATACTGGCCTTGCACCGTCCGCGGCGTGAACCATCTTGCGTGCCGGGGCCACCGCGCAATGGAACGCGCCGGCGCTTCGCGGCGTTGCGGATAGGTGAGGCGGCGAAGGTGTCAATTGTCCAGAATGTGGTGTCTACCGCTTGAGACTCACGCTTAGAGATTGACACTGAGCCTGA
>JBHJOB010000108.1:0-3384 GCA_050330195.1 Rhodomicrobiaceae bacterium
CGATGGTCTGGCGGGTGCGCCGCCAATTTGTCGAAGAAGGCCTGGAGGTGGTGCTGAGCCGCAAGCAGCGCGTAAGCCCGGCAATAACGCCGATAATATTCGACGGCGAGAAAACGGCCGGCTAACGGCGCTGGCCTGCTCCGCGCCTCCCGAGGGGCATGCGCGTTGGACGCTGCGCTTGCTCGAAGACAAGGTCGTGGAACTGGGCATCGTTGAACGCGCCAGCGACAATACCATCGGCCGCGTTCTTAAAAAAACGCGCTGCAACCTCACTGGAAAGAACAGTGGGTCATCCCGCCGGAGGCGAATGGTGCATTTGTAGCAGCGATGGAGGAGGTGTTGGATGTTTATACGCAGCCTCACGATCCCAAGAAGCCGCTCGTCTGTCTGGACGAGACCTCCAAACAATTGGTGGCCGAGACGCGCACGCCGGTTCCGATGAAAGAGGGGTGTCCGGAGCGTGTCGATTACGAATATGAGCGCAACGGCACTGCGAACCTCTTTATGCTGTTCGCGCCGCTGGAGGGCTGGCGACATGTGGAGGTCAAGGATTATCGCAAAGCCGTTGATTATGCCCATATTTCTCCGGGTGGGTAAAAGAATTGGACAAAACTCATACCCGAGAATTGTGGAACGACGCCATCAGTCGTCTTGAGGATGCCTTCGCTGCCAGGCTTCTGAAGAATGGCCTTATGCACAACGGGCTTTTCTTGATCGTGCTGAGATCCGAAGGTCGGTTCCATGGCGTCTCTCGATGAAAAGTCGTTTGCATTCATTCGCTGGACGCACTCCAGAAGGTCGAATGAGACCGTGTCGCGTCGGACGTCATCAGGTTTGGCGGCCTCGATGCAGAGCAAGTTCGGATCACAAGGCTATCATCGTGTAACGATCAAGGATAATTCATTTCCCTCTGATCAGAATTGAGAAATACTCATGCCATGACCAGTCTCGACATCGCCTTGCTGCGCAGCTTTGTGGCCGTGTCCCGTGCCGGCTCGATCCGCTCCGCGGCAGAGCGTATCGGCCGGACGCAATCGGCGGTCAGCCTGCAAATCAAGCGCCTTGAAGCCAATATCGGCGAAAGACTGTTCCACCGCACCGGCGCCGGTGTGGCGCTGACGATCGCAGGAGAGCGCTTCTTTCCCGGCGCCGAACGGATACTTGCCGCGCATGACGAAACCGTCGAAAGCATCCGGTCAGGCAGATTGCAGGGATCGATCGTGTTCGGGTGCCCGGAAGACTATCTGACCGCCTTCTTCCCCGACCTGCTGAGACGCTATGGAACAGCCCATCCCGACATCGAGATCGAAATCGTCTGTGCTCAGACGGTAGACCTTCATCCGCTTCTGCAAAAACGTCGGATCGACCTGGCGCTGATATCTGTGCCTGGATCGGCGCGGCCCAAAGATGTCTTCAGATACGAACCGCTGGTTTGGATCGCGTCATCACGGGCGCCGGCCCTGCTGGACGAACCCACGATTCCACTGGCCCTTTCCGCGCCCGGAACGCTCGACCATCGGGAGGCTTGCCGCGCGATGGACGCGGCCGGTGCGCGCTACCGCGTCACACATGCCAGCAACGGTCTGGCGGGCCTGCTGGCGATCGCGCGGTCGGGCCGCGCGATCAGCGTCGCGACCCGCCCGGCGGTGCCCCATGACCTTGCAATCGTCTCGGCGGGCCTGCCTGCATTGCCGGAACTCGGCATCAGTCTCGCCTATTCATCGTCGCGTCCATCGGCTGCAATCCGATCCTTCGGCACGTTCATTGTATCGAACCTGGCCGCTACCGCGGACTGACCTAACTGAGCCTCTCCCTGCTTGAGAGCGTCCGATGGTGTGGACGCCCGCCATTGGCATCTCAGTGCCATGACGGATTTCCGGGCCCCCGATCGAGGGCGTCTGACCTGAGCCCCATTTCGCAGACGCCTTCAGAGGCGCTGAGGCTGAGGCGAAACTTCGAGCCTGCAATACCCTCAGTGCGGCGCCGCGTGAGTGACGTTCCGTGGCGCGAAGTCAGAAATCTGAAAAAACAATGATTGGAATCTGGAAGCGATTAGCCCCGCAGCGATGCAAATTAAGTCCGTAACCACAACACAGGACGCATCGACATGACCGGGCAACCTCACAGCTGACAATGGCTGCCAGACCATCCGATGCCGCTCATGACAGCAAGAAAGGAATTCGCAATGCCCCCTCGCAACGGTCTTGCTTCGCTTCTTCGTCCCGAAGATTCGGTGCTCATCATGATTGACCACCAGCCTTACCAACTCGCCAACCTGAACAGCCACGATCCGCATATGGTGGTCAACAATTCTGCGGCACTGGTCAAATCCGCCAAGGTTTTCGGCGTACCCACGATCTTGACGAGCGTGGTCGCGGATCGCGGCGGCAAGATTTTCCCGCAGATCACCGACGTGTTCCCCGATCAGGAGGTGATCGACCGGACCTTCATCAACACCTGGGAAGATAAGCAGGCGGTCGATGCTGTGAAGGCAACGGGCCGCACCCAACTGATCATGGCTGGCCTTTGGACCGAAATCTGCGTGGCGATGCCGGCGATCCAGGCCGCAGGCGAAGGCTGGGATGTGACGGTCATCACCGATGCGTCGGGCGCAGTTTCGGCTGAGGCGCATCAAGTGGCGATCCAGCGCATGATCGCGGCCGGCGTCAATATGATGACCTGGATGGCGCTGGCCGCAGAATGGCAGCGCGATTGGGCACGAGCCCGCACCGCCGTCCCATTGAATGAAGTGATGCTTCAGCATGCCGCCGGCAGCGGGATCGCCTTCCTGTGGGAGCAGCAATTGCTCAACACGCCGGTGCAGAGCAAAGCAGCGTGATCTGAGCGGGGGTGTTGCACCGGGCACCCGGTCAGCCGCCGCAATGTCCTGATTTCGGGCTCGGCGCTTGCCGCGACCCTTCACCGTTCCGTTGGGCACCGCGCATGCGCAAGGCCCGCCACTCACGACGCTCCAGAAGGAGAACGCACCATGAGCTATGTCAAAACTGACGACGACGTACGGATTTTCTACAAGGACTGGGGCCCCAAGGATGCTCAGCCCATCGTTTTTCACCATGGCTGGCCGCTCAGCTCCGACGACTGGGACGCGCAAATGCTGTTCTTCCTTTCAAAGGGCTATCGCGTCATCGCGCATGACCGGCGCGGCCACGGCCGTTCGAGCCAGGTCGATAGCGGCCACGACATCGACCACTACGCGGCCGACGCGTTTGCCGTCGCCAAGGCTCTGGATCTGAGGAACGCGGTTCACATCGGCCATTCCACCGGCGGCGGCGAAGTGGCGCGCTATGTGGCGCGGCATGGCGAACCTGCGGGCCGCGTGGCCAAGGCCGTCCTCGTCGCCGCCATTCCCCCGCTGATGCTGAA
>JBHJOB010000109.1:0-16428 GCA_050330195.1 Rhodomicrobiaceae bacterium
CGAACTTCTGGATCTGAATCACACTAGTAGAATCAATAAGCTAGTGTCCCTTGAGATTCCGAAGTTCGCTACGGAACTTGCGGCTGACATGGATGCGAACTTCGGAATCGGGACACTAGTGGAGCGAATCTTGACATTTGAGACCCGGTGGCGGCTGCGTTCATGCTCAAATGTCAAATTCGGAAATCTGCTCTGAAAACAATTATCTAGCTGGTGCATCTTATGGCTGAAACATTTGCAAATGCGGGTGCTGGACGGGGATGCAAATGTTTCAGTCGAACCACCAGCCGTCGCTGGCCTGGCGCTCCCCAAGACATTTGAGATGAAATTGGACCAGGACGCAAAGCTCACGATTTCGACGGTGGTCGTCATCATCAGCGCCATCGCCGCCAGTTGGGTTGCGATGGGCGAAGCACAGCAGGTGGTCCTCAAGCACGAAGCCAAAAGCACCGCCGTCCGCTGGGCACAGTTCCTGCAGAAAAACCTCACCGGCCTTGACGACCTGCTTGCGGCCGGTCTCGTCAGCAATGCCGACCGCGTCACCTTCGATTTCGCGTTGGCGACAGGGAGCGTATCGCATTATCAGGTGCTGAACAGCGACGGGGCCGTGGCGTTCTCTTCCTGGCTGGGCGACTTTCAGACCACCAGCTCGCGTCCGGACATCGCCAAGGCAATTCTGGACGGGGAAATTCTCACAGACCTGATAGTAACGAATTCTGCCAGGGAGGACCGCGCCGTCTTCGCGGAAGCGTATGTTCCATTGACCAGCGCAGCGGGACACAAGGGCGCGATCAAGGTCGATGTCGACCTGACGGACCGCGCTCTCCAACTGGAGCGCATCCGGGTCATCGCATTCCTCGGATTGTCGGGGCTTCTCACATTTCTGAGCGTCACCTGCGGCATTCTCATCTGGCGGAATATCCGTAATCGCCGCTGGGCCGAAGACTTGCAGGGCAGCCGCAATGTCGTTCTTGAACAGCTTGCCACCGGCATGCCGCTCAAACAGGTCCTGACCACCCTCATCGCGTCGGTCGAACGTCTCAAGCCGGATACGATGTGCTCGGTTCTCTTGCTGGACGAAACCGGTATGCATCTGCGCGAAGCGGCGGCGCCAAGCCTGCCGGATTTCTACCGCGCCGCCGTTGACGGCGTAAAGATCGGTCCCGGCATCGGCTCATGCGGCGCCGCAGCCTATTCCGGTGAAACCGTTATCGTCCAAGACCTGCTGGTGCACGAAAATTGGGCGGCATATCGCGATCTCGTGCAGCAGGCCGGGCTTCGGGCCTGCTGGTCTCAGCCGATCTTTTCCTCAGGCGACCAGGTTCTCGGTACGCTGGCGATGTACTACCGGGAACCGCGGCAACCGACATTGGCGGATATCGAGTTCTTCCGCACGATCACGCATCTCGTCGGCATCGCGGTGGCGCAGAGACGGTTTCAGGCGGAAATCGCGAATATGGCCCATTATGACGCGGTTACCGGATTGCATAACCGGCGGGCTTTCCAGACGAAACTGCAGGAGATCATCGGCGACGCAAGGGCGCAACGCCGGAACGCGGCGGTTGCGATCGTCGATATCGACCGATTCAAGAATATCAATGACACCTATGGACACCCGATGGGGGATGCGGTCATCCAGGAAATGGCGCGCCGCCTGTCGGCATGCGTGCGCGAGGATGATGTCGTGGCGCGTCTGGGCGGCGACGAATTCGCGATCATCTTCAATGAAATCGAGGGCTCTCGCGAGATCGACGAGATCGCCACCAGGATCGCTCACGCGGTTTCCGTGCCGATGGAGATCGAGGGCAAGAGCATATCGACGTCGACAAGCATCGGCGTGAGCCGCTTTCCCCAACACGCCAATACCGCGGACGAACTCTTCGTCAAGGCCGATCACGCGCTTTACCAGGCGAAACAGAAGGGGCGGCGCATATACCAGATTTATGACGAAGAGCTTCATGAAACGATCCGCGAAAAGCAGCTTCTGGAACATGACGCCCAGATCGCCATTCAGCGCGCGGAGTTCACTCTGGTCTATCAGCCCAAGGTCGATCTGCGAAGCGGCGCGATGATGGGCCTCGAAGCGCTGGCGCGCTGGAACCATCCGGTGTTGGGGCCCATTCCTCCGTCGAAGTTCATTCCGATAATGGAAACCTCCACGCTCATGATCGACCTCGGCGAGTGGTTGCTCTCCCAGGCGTGCAATCAGGCTGCCCTGTGGCACGCCCAGGGCCTGACCAATATCTGTGTTGCGGTGAACGTGGCGGCGCGCCAGTTCAAGGACCCGCGTTTCGTCGAGAAGGTCACGCGCATTCTCGAAGCTGCCAATCTCAATCCAGCCTCGCTGGAAATCGAGATCACAGAGACGATGCTGATCGACGATCTCGAAAGCGTTGAAGAAACGCTTGCCGGACTGAACCGGCTTGGCGTCTCCATTTCCATCGATGATTTTGGCACCGGTTACTCGTCGCTGCTCTATCTGACGCGCTTCCCGCTCCAGAGCCTCAAGATCGACCAGTCGTTTGTCAGCAATGTGCCGGGCAATGCCGACAGCGTGACGATCGTGACGTCGATCCTCGCCATGGCGCGCCGCATGAACCTGTCGGTGGTGGCGGAAGGTGTGGAAACCGCCGATCAGCTGAAATTCCTGCGCGCCAATGGCTGCGGATTTGGGCAGGGATATCTGTTCGCCAGGCCACTGGAGCCGGATCGGGTGCTCGACTGGTATCGGAGCGAATTCCAGACAACCATTTGCCGCAAGCTGTTTGAAGCGGAAAGCGCCTTGTTGCCGATTGAGCTGGAGGTGCTGCAATCCCATGCCGCATCGGCAAAGTCCTGACGGGGGACGGCATGCCCGGATGCGTGTTGCCGGGAGACGGCAATCCAATTCAGATGTTCTATTCGATCCACGCGGGGCGCCTCAGAAAAAGCCTCCTTCCTATGCGTGGTGCTGGACGAGCCTTTTGTGATGGTTCTAGAGTGACCTCCTGTTTTCTGGAGGTTTCGCCGCATGACGCTTCGTTACGGCTCGCCGCCGGCCTTTGGAAAGGCCGACCTTTCCAATTGCGAGCGCGAGCAAATCCAGTTGGCGGGGTCGATTCAGCCGCATGGCGCATTGCTCGTGGTCCGCGAACCTGATCATGTCGTGGTTCAGGCGAGCGCGAATGCTTCGGAATTTCTCAACATCGACGGCCCGATACTTGGACGGTCGCTCGATCAGTTCAGCGGCAATCTGCTCGACAGGATCCGGTCCAACCTGCACGAATCGCTGAGCACGATCCCGCTGGCGGTTCGCTGTCAGATCGGCGATCCGGCGGCGGATTTCGATGCTCTGCTGCATCGGCCTCCGGAGGGGGGACTGGTCATCGAGTTGGAACGGGACGGGCCGTCCGTCGACCTTTCCAGGCATGTCGAAAAAGCAATTCAGACCATTCTTGGTTGCTCATCGTTGCGCCAGCTTTGCGACGAGTCCGTCCGGATCGTGCAGGAGCTGACCGGCTACGACCGCGTCATGCTTTACCGCTTCGACGAGGACGGGCATGGTCAGGTTTATTCCGAGCAGCGCAAGCCGGAACTGGAGCCCTATCTCGGCAACTGGTATCCGGCCTCGGACATTCCGCAGATCGCCCGCCGCCTTTATGAGCGCAACAGGGTGCGGATGCTGGTGGATGTCGAATATACGCCGGTTCCGATCGTTCCGCAGCGCTCGCCGATCACGGGGCAGGAACTCGACATGTCGCTGTGCTTCTTGCGGAGCATGTCGCCGATCCATATCCAGTATCTGAAGAATATGGGCGTGGCGGGAACTCTGGTGGCCTCGCTTGTGGTGGGCGGACGATTATGGGGGCTTGTCGCGTGCCATCATTACGTCGGGCGCTTCGTTGATTATGAAGTCCGGGCGGTGTGCGAATTGCTGGCGGAAACGATAGCCACCCGGATCACGGCTCTGGAAAGCTTCCTGCGAGCCCAGTCGGAGCTTTCCGTGCGGCGCCTCGAAGAGCGGATGATCGAGGCCATCCCCCGAGAGGGCGGCTGGAAAACCGCGCTGTTCGCGAGCCCCGAACCTCTCTTGCAGCCTCTCGGCGCGATCGGCGCGGCGCTGCTGTATGAAAATCAGCTCTTCTCAGTCGGCGAGGTGCCGGGCACGAGCGAGTTGCGCGAGATCGGCAAATGGCTGGACGGCAAGCAGGGCCGGCTCATCAGCACGAATTCGCTTGGCATGGACGAGGCCAAGTTCGAGTCGCTGACGCCGGTCGCAAGCGGACTTGTGGCGGTTCCCGTTTCGAACTACCCCGGCGAATATCTGATCTGGTTCAGACCGGAGCGGGTGCATACGGTGACATGGGGCGGGAACCCCTTCAAACCCTTTATTATCGGGGAAAACCCCCTGGACCTGTCGCCGCGAAGATCCTTTGCGAAATGGCACCAGATCGTGGAAGGCACCTGCGAGCCCTGGACGCCGGTCGATCTCGCACTGGCGCGCATGATCGGCGAGACAGTGTCGGATGTGGTGCTGCAGTTTCGATCGCTACGTATGCTGATCATACAGGACCAGCTCGATCAGTTGAAACAGCAGGTCCGTCCCTCGGACGATCTGGCCGTGATCGCGGATGCCAGAGGCAACATCCTGTTCGCCAACGATGCGTTCAAGACGCTTCTAGAAGCCTCGCAGATCAAGGCGCGCAATATCAAGGACCTGCCACCGCTCTTCTCCAGCCCCGAGGAGATTCGCGAGAGATTGGGTGAACTGATCAAGCTGCGGCGACCGTGGCACGGCGAAATCGAATTCGCAGCCGCGTCGAGGAAAAAAACATTGCTGCTGCGCGCCAATCCGGTCATGTCGTCGCCGGGGCGGGTTCTGGGCTTCTTTCTGCTGTTCTTCGATGTGACTGAACGCAAGGCCGTCGAAGCTGCGCGCCGCCGATTGCAGGACGGCATCGTGAAGAGCCACGAGATCAAGTCCGCTCGACTGGATACGGAAGCCGATATTGAATATCTGCGGCTTCTGTCGTCGCTCACCGAAAATGCGCAGCGCGCCGCCCTTGAGATCACGGACGGCGTTGATCTGTCGCGCGTGCCGGAAATGCTTGGCAGCATCCGCTCGTCCATGACGCGCACCGGCGAATTGCTCGAACACCTGATCTGGCACGCAAAGAATAACCCGAAGCAGGATCAATGAGCCGGTCAGTCCGGCGGGCTGGCCTCGCCGCTATCGGCCAATTCTTCGATTTCCTTCGATAGCGCGATATTGAGCCTGAAAGCTTCTGCGGCTTCCTCCACGATCGATTCGGCGTCCGTGACCTGAAGTCCGGCCTGCTCCAGGCAGTCTCTATAGTCGGCCTTGAATGCGTCGAGGTCTGCGATTCCGGGGAAGTCGTAAAATGACAGCATCGCGGGGGCCAAATTCAGCGAGCGCGCCAACAAGCGCTTGAGGATCTGGCCGCCGTTCAGATCGCCCATGTAGCGGACGTAGGAATGCGCGATCAAGCCGTGTCCGCCGGTTTGAGCGGCAAGCGCGACTCTCTCCATATATCGTTCCGCTGATGCCAGGACCGGAAGAGCCGTGCTCCATTCATTGCCGCAAAGCTGCGAAAGGTCGGAAGAGATGGCCGCTGAACGATAAAGCGCCGGTATTGCAATCAAACCGAGGCCCGGCGTGCCGCGATGCGCTTCCAGCCCACCTTCCAGCCGCCGATAAACCGGCAGCAGGTTGCGAAGCAGAAGCGCATAGCCGGATCGGCTGGCTTTCCCGCGCAGGATCTCCCGGACAATGCCGGACTTCTCCGCTTCGAGGTGCAATTCGCGCGTGCGGTGCTGACACCTCGTCAGCAGGCTCGGTTGCCGATCACCGGTTCGCCAATCCATATTTCTGGTCGCCATCCGCAGATTATTACGCGGTTTGGACAAATATCAAAATGCGCAGATTTCGAACGCGACGGGCACAGAATTGCGCGTCGGCGGCCCTTCTGCCGGTGGGATCGCGCGCAAGTTGTGGGCTCTTGAAGTCGTGAATGCCGGTTGTGATCATCAGGTGATGACAGTCGGCGCGTCCCGCCCGGTGCGTTCGCTTATGCCAGCAAGTGCATCGGCCACGGTGATCATCGAGGCAAGGACGTCGGGCGTCGCGAGGGCGAATTTGTCGGGATCGGCCTCGAAACGTTCGAGATAGACGCGCAAGGTCGCGCCTTCCGTGCCGGTGCCTGACAGGCGGTAGACGATCCGCGAGCCGTCGGCAAAGAGGATGCGCACCCCTTGATGTTCGCTCAGCGAGCCATCGACCGGATCGCGATAGGCAAAATCATCCGCGCTGGCGATGATGCCTGCTTCTGTCTCCGTTTCGGGCAGACCGGGCAGACATGCGCCAAGATCATCCATCAACTCGCTGGCGATCCCGGCGTCCAATCCTTCATAATCATGGCGGGCATAGAAATTGCGGCCGAACTTTTGCCAGTGCTCGGCGACGATTTCGGCAACCGGCTGTTTGCGCACCGCCAGGATGTTCAGCCAGAGCAGAACCGCCCAGAGCCCGTCCTTCTCGCGCACATGATCGGAACCCGTGCCCGCGCTCTCCTCGCCGCAGATCGTCGCCATCCCCGCATCGAGCAGGTTGCCGAAGAATTTCCAGCCCGTGGGCGTCTCGAAGAGCGGGACGCCAAGTTGCGCGGCAACGCGGTCAACCGCCTGACTGGTCGGCATGGAGCGCGCGATCCCGGCGAGGCCGTCCTTGTAGCCGGGAGCGAGGTGAGCGTTGGCCGCGAGCAGGGCAAGGCTGTCTGACGGCGTGACGAACAGGCCCTTGCCGATGATCAGATTGCGGTCGCCGTCACCGTCCGAGGCTGCGCCGAAATCCGGGCCGCCGGGACTCATGAGCAGATCATACAGATCCTTTGCATGGACGAGGTTCGGATCGGGATGATGCCCGCCGAAATCAGGACTGGGCACGCCATTGACGACCGTTCCGGCCGGAGCGCCGAGGCTGTCTTCCAGGATTGCCGTTGCGTATGGGCCGGTAACGGCGTGCATTGCGTCGTAGCGCATCCTGAAGCCGCTCTTGAACAGGGCGCGGATGGCGTCGAAATCGAACAGCTTTTCCATCAGCGCCTGATAATCGGCAACCGGATCGACGATTTCTACCGCCAGATCGCCCAGCCGGTTCGGTCCGACCGCGCCGAGGTCGACATCCTCCGCTTCGAGGATCTGATATTGGTCGATCGTCCGGGTGCGGGCGTAGATGGCGTCGGTGATCTTTTCCGGCGCGGGTCCGCCGTTGGTGGCGTTGTACTTGATGCCGAAATCGCCCTCGGGGCCGCCCGGATTGTGGCTTGCCGAGAGCACGATGCCGCCAAAGGCTTCATTCTTGCGGATCAGGCAGGAGACGGCGGGCGTCGAAAGCAAGCCATCGCGGCCGACCAGCACGCGGCCAATGCCGTTCGCCGCAGCCATCTTCAGGATGATCTGGATTGCCTCCCTGTTGAAAAAGCGCCCGTCGCCGCCGACGACAATCGTCTGCCCCTTGATGCCGGGCAGGGCGTCGAAAATCGACTGCACGAAATTCGCCAGATAATGCGGCTGTTGAAATACCGCCACCTTCTTCCTGAGGCCCGATGTGCCGGGTTTCTGCCCCTCGAACGGCTTGGTCTGGACTGTTCTTGTTTCCATTGGAGGCTCCCCCGGCGTGGCGTCTTTGGGTTGATCGGTCATCTGAACTGTTGGTTGCGGCATTTCCTGCATTGCAGGCGCTAGATCTATCGGCGTTGCAACCGGGCGCGTGGCAATGGCGCTTCGATATAATGCGGCATATGCCTTGGCCGGAACGGACCAGCTTACATTGCGTCCCATCGCACGGCGCTGCACGATCTGCCATGCTTCCCTGTCGGCATAAAGCTCGAATGCGCGCTCCAATGCGGTTTCCAGCGCGCTGGTATTGTCCGCTGCAAACTGGATGCCGGTCGCGACGCCGTCCAGCAAGGCCGCCTGATTGGCGTCGATGACGGTATCGGCGAGACCGCCCACGCGGGCAACAATGGGCAGCGTCCCGTAGCGCAGGCCGTAAAGCTGGGTCAGGCCGCAGGGCTCGAAGCGCGAGGGCACGATGATCGCATCCGCGCCGGCCTGCATCTGGTGCGATAGCCGCTCATCATAGCCGAGCACAACGCCGATGCGTGCTGCATGGTTCCGCGCCGCACTGCGGTAGGCTTCTTCGAGCGCGGGATCGCCTGTTCCCAGCAGCGTGAGTTGGCCGCCATTGCCAAGGATCACCGGGAGCGCATTCAGAAGCAGGTCGAGCCCCTTCTGTGCCGTCAGCCTGCTGACGACGCAGAACAGCAAGGCATCTTCAGACGGGTCGAGGCCGAAGCGTTTTTGCAGTGCCGTCTTGTTGACGGCCTTGGCGTCGAGGCTTTCTGCGTCAAAAATCTCCGCGATATTCGGATCGGTCTCCGGGTTCCATACCGTGTCGTCGATGCCGTTGATGATGCCGGTCAGCACGGCGCGCCGCTGATGCAGCACGCCTTCGAGGCCCATGCCGAAGGCCGGCGTGCAGATCTCCCTCGCATAGGTCGGGCTGACGGTCGTCAGGCGGTCGGCATAGGCGAGACCGCCCTTGAGGAAGCTGATCTTGCCCCAATATTCGAGGCCGTCCATGGTGAAGCTGGAGCGCGGGAGTTTGAGTGCGGACAGAAGTGCGGCGGGAAATATGCCCTGAAAGGCGATATTGTGGATGGTGATGATCGTTGCCGGACGGACTTCGCTCTGGCTCAGATAGACCGGTGTCAGGCCCGCCTGCCAGTCATGGCCATGAACCAGATCGGGCCGCCAGTCCTCGATGAGGCCGTCGCCGATCCGGCTGGCAACCCATGACAGCGCCGCAAAGCGAAAATGATTGTCCGGCCAGTCCTTGCCGTCCTTGCCGAGATAGGGATTGCCGGGGCGGTCATAGAGATGCGGGGCATCGAGGATCAGGAGGGAAGCTCCGCCCTCGCCATGCGCCGTTGCCCGCAACGTTGCGGTGCCGCCGAAAAGGTCGTCAAACCTAGCGACGGGCTCGGTCTCGCCGATCTGCGCCATCACGGAAGGATAGCCCGGCAGCAATGTCCGCATCTCGACGCCTTCGCCTGCGAGCGCGCCGGGAAGCGCTCCGGCGACGTCGGCGAGACCGCCTGTCTTGATCAGCGGATAGAATTCGGATGTGACCGAGAGAACTTTCATCGGTCAGCCCGTGATCCGGTCGATCATGGCCTGAGTGATCAGGCACACTCCGCCTTCGCTGCGGCGGAAGCGGCGGGCGTCTTCCTGCGGATCTTCGCCGACCACGAGCCCTTCCGGGATCTCGACACCGCGGTCGATCACCACCTTCGTCAGGCGCGCGTTCCGCCGGATTGTCACGTCCGGCAGCGCCACGACCTGCTCAAGCTCGCCGAAGGAATGGCAATGGACCCCGGTAAACAGCAGCGACTGGCTGATCTTGCTGCCCGAGATGATGCAGCCGCCGGACACCATCGAACTGACCGCCATGCCGCGCCGCGTTTCCTCGTCATGTATGAACTTTGCCGGAGGGGTCACTTCCGCATAGGTCCAGATCGGCCAGTCGCGGTCATAGAGATCGAGCGCCGGCGTGAAATCCGTCAGGTCGATATTGGCCTGCCAATAGGCGTCGATCGTGCCGACGTCGCGCCAATAGGGTTCGGTGCTGAATTCTTCGCCGCTGCGCACGCAGGAGGTGGGAAAGCGATGCGCGACCGCCTTGGCGTTCTGGACCAGATAGGGGATGATATTCTTGCCGAAATCATGATCCGATGACGGATCAGCGGCGTCGCGCTCCAGTTCCTCGATCAGGAAGCGCGTCTGGAAGACATAGATGCCCATGCTGGCGAGCGCGAGGTCGGGATTATCCGGCATGCCCGGCGGATCGGCCGGTTTTTCCAGAAAGCGCACGATCCGGCTGTCCTGATCGACATCCATGACGCCGAAGCCGGTCGCCTCCGCGCGCGGCACTTCGAGACAGCCAACGGTGACGTCCGCGCCGGAATTGACATGCTGCTGGAGCATGATTTCATAGTCCATCTTGTAGATGTGGTCGCCCGCGAGGATGACCATGTATTCCGGGCCGTAGCCTTCGATGATGTCGATATTCTGATAGACCGCGTCCGCCGTGCCGGCATACCACTGTGTCTCCGAAACGCGCTGCGAGGCAGGCAGAATGTCGAAGCCTTCATTGCGCTCCGGCCGCAGGAAATTCCAGCCGCGCTGGAGATGGCGGATGAGGGAATGCGCCTTGTATTGCGTCGCGACACCGATGCGGCGAATGCCGGAGTTGATCGCATTGGAAAGCGCGAAGTCGATGATCCGGCTCTTGCCGCCGAAATAGACCGCGGGTTTGGCGCGCCTGTCGGTCAGCTCCAGCAGGCGAGAGCCGCGCCCACCAGCCAGAACATAGGCCATGGCGCTACGCGATAGATTCGATGCGATTCGCTCTGTCCTGCCCATCTTCGACCTCCCTAGGTTTTTTGCGCGGCGCGGCGGCGCTTTGCTCGCAGGAATTCAGCCCGTCTACTCCAGCCGGAACCAGACCGTCGCCAGCGGCGGCAAGGTCACGCGCGCCGAAAACGGCCGGCCGTGGCTCGCCACCTCTTCCGTGGCGATCATGCCCAGATTGCCCATGCCCGAGCCGCCGTAAGGTTCGGCATCCGTATTGAGGATTTCGCGCCACCGGCCGGCGGATGGCAGTCCGAGGCGGTAGCCCTCGCGCGGTGTCGGCGTGAAATTGCTGATGACGAGAACAGGCGCTGCGCCTTCGCGCCCCTTGCGCAGCCAGGCCAGAATGGACGCTTCGGCGTCATTGGCCTCCAGCCATTCGAAACCGGCGCCATCGCAATCGAGCTGGTGCAGCGCGGATTCGTCCCTGTAAAGACGGTTGAGATCCCTGATCAGCGTCTGAACGCCCTGATGCGGTCTTGCGCCGAGCAGATGCCAGTCCAGCGAGCGATCCGCGTTCCATTCCGCTTGCTGGCCGAACTCCTGCCCCATGAACAGCAGCTTCTTGCCCGGATGGCCCCACATGAAGGCGTAATAGGCGCGCAGGTTTGCAAATTTCTGCCAGTTATCGCCCGGCATCCGGCTCAGGATCGTGCCCTTCCCGTGCACGACTTCGTCGTGAGACAGCGGCAGGATGAAATTCTCGTTGAAGGCGTAGAGCAGGCCGAAGGTCATCTGGTGATGATGCCAGCGGCGATGGACCGGGTCCTTGCTCATGTAAACCAGCGTGTCGTGCATCCAGCCCATGTTCCACTTGTAGCCGAAGCCGAGACCGCCGGCCCAAGTCGGCCGCGACACGCCCGGCCATGCGGTCGATTCCTCAGCGGCGGTCATGACGCCGTCATCGGCTCCATAGACCAGCTCATTGGCGCGCTTTATGAAGTCGATGGCCTCCAGATTTTCCCGGCCGCCAAAGCGGTTCGGCACCCATTCGTCCGCCTTGCGCGAATAATCGAGATACAGCATCGAGGCGACGGCATCGACGCGCAGACCATCGAGATGATAAGCGTCCAGCCAGAACAACGCGTTGGCGTGAAGATAGTTCGCCACCTCCGGCCGGCCGTAATTGTAGATCAGCGTGTTCCAGTCCTGATGGAAACCCTGACGCGGGTCCGCGTGCTCGTAAAGCGCGGTTCCGTCGAAACGGCCAAGCCCATGTTCGTCGGTCGGGAAATGGCCCGGCACCCAGTCGAGCAGCACGCCGATCCCGGCTGCGTGGCAGCGATCGACGAAGCGCGCGAAACCGGCCGGTTCGCCGAAGCGGGCCGTCGGCGCGAACAGGCCGATGGGCTGATAGCCCCATGAGCCGTCGAAGGGATATTCCGTGATCGGCAGAAGTTCGATATGGCTGAAGCCCATATCCGTGACGTAGGGAATGAGCTGATCGGCGAGTTCGTCATAGGACAGGAAACGGTTATCGTCGCCGCGCCGCCATGAGCCAAGGTGGACTTCATAGATCGAAATCGGCGCATCGACCGCCTGTTTCGCCCCGCGTTCGGCGCGCCACCCGGAATCGCTCCACTCGAAGCTGTCGATCTTGCGGACGACGGAGGCGTTCTTCGGCCTCAACTCCGCCCCGAAACCGAAAGGGTCGGCCTTGAGCGGAAGGAGTTCGCCCTGCGCCCCGATGATCTCGTATTTGTAGACCGTGCCTACCGGCAGGCCGGGAATGAAAATCTCCCACACGCCGACACCCGGATGCAGGCGCATCACATGCCGGCGGCCGTCCCAGAAATTGAACTCGCCGACGACGGAAACCCGCTTCGCGCTTGGCGCCCAGACGGCAAAGTGCACGCCTTCGACGCCCTGATGCTCGACCAGATGCGCGCCGAGCCGTTCCCAGAGCCGCTTGTGGCTGCCTTCGCCAAGGAGGTAGGTGTCCAACTCGCCGATCAGCGGGCTGAAGCGATAGGGATCTTCGAAATCCCATTGATCGCCCTGCCGTCTTGCCCTGAGCCGGTAATCGAACGGCATGGCGCCATGCGCGACGAGACCGGAGAAGAAACCCGCCTCGTCGATCCGCTCCAACTCGGTGAGCGTTGCGCCCGTGTCCCGGTCGATCACGGCAAGCCCATCGGCATCGGGAACGAAGGCGCGAATGACGACCCCGCCGTCCACCGCCCGCGGCCCGAGCAAGGCGAAGGGATCGCCGTGGACGCCCTTGACCACCGCGCCGACAATCTCCGCTGGCGGATGGACACCGTTCATGGCCGGCCTCTGGGCTTGTCGGGATCGATGCCCCATATGTCACGTGCACAACCCCTGATCGTCCGGTCGGACGAAAACCAGCCGGAATGCGCCGTGTTGAGGACGGCCTTGCGGACCCAATCCTCCCGCTCGCCATAGGTCTCGTCAATCCGTCGCTGCATGGCGGCATAAGCGTCGAAATCGACGGTGACGCGAAAATAGTCCTCCGTCATCAGATTATCGACCAGCGCGTGATAGCGTTTGGAATCGTCCGGCGAGAACACGCCGGTTCTGATCTGGTCGAGCACTTCGCTCAAAGCGGCTGACTTGCGGGCGATCTCCGCCGGGTCATATGCCGCCCGCCGGGTCTCCATCACCTCTTCCGCCGTAAGGCCGAAGATGAAGATGTTCTCCGCGTCGAAATGCTCCATGATCTCGATGTTGGCGCCGTCCAGCGTCCCGATCGTCAGCGCGCCGTTGAGGGCAAATTTCATGTTCCCGGTGCCGGACGCTTCCATGCCCGCCGTGGAAATCTGTTCGGACAGGTCGGCCGCCGGAATGATCTTCTCGGCGAGCGAGACGCGGTAATCCGGCAGGAAGACGACCTTTAGCCGGTCGCCGACGACGGGATCGCGGTTGATCGCGCGCGCGGCATTATTGATCAGATTGATGATCAGCTTGGCCATGTGATAGGAGGCCGCCGCCTTGCCGCCGAAGATCTTGACGCGCGGCTGCCAGTCTTTGGACGGCTCAGCGCGGATGGCGTTATAATGCGCGATGGTCTCAAGGATGTTCAGGAGTTGGCGCTTGTATTCATGGATGCGCTTGATCTGGACGTCGAACATCGCGCCCGCATCCACTCTCAAGCCGGTCTGCGCTTCGATCACATGGCTCAGCGCCGTCTTGTTCGCCTGCTTGACGGCGGCGTAGCGCTCACGGAATGCCGCGTCGTCCGCCAAGGGCGCAAGCGCTGCAAGCTGTTCGAGATCGCCCGGCCAGCCGTCGCCGATCGCCTCGGTGATCAGGGCGGAAAGGCCGGGATTGCATTCGAGCAGCCAGCGGCGCGGCGTGATGCCGTTGGTCTCGCTCACGATCCTGTCGGGAAACAGGCCGTGCAGCGTACTGAACACCGTCTTCTTCATCAGCTCGGTATGCAGGGCCGAGACGCCGTTCACGCGATGCGCGCCAAGGAAGGCGAGATTGCCCATCCGCACGCGGTGGCCGTTCATGTCCGAGATCAGGGCGACATCGCGGATCGTCTTCGCGTCAGTGATGCCTTCGCGTTTCATGGCCGCCATCTGATCGGCGTGAAGCAGTTCGATGATCTCCATGTGGCGCGGCAGCAGGCGCTCCATGAGCGCGACAGGCCAGGTCTCCAGCGCTTCGGGCAGAAGCGTATGGTTGGTGTAGGCGATGCAGCCTCGCGTTATCAGCCAAGCCTCGTCCCACGGTAGATCGTGCTGGTCGATCAGCAGGCGCATAAGCTCCGGTACGGCGAGCGCCGGATGGGTGTCGTTAAGCTGGATCGCGGCCTTGTCGGGCAGCGAGGCAAGGCTGTCATAATGGCTGAGATGGCGGCGGATGAGATCCTGAAGCGAGGCTGAGGTGAAGAAATATTCCTGCTTGAGGCGCAACTCTTGTCCGATGGGCGTGGAGTCGTCGGGATAGAGGACCAGCGAAATGCTCTCCGCCCTGGCCTGATCCGCGAGCGCGCCGACATAATCGCCGCGATTGAAGGTATCGAGCTGCATCAGCTCGGGCGAGCGTGCGGACCAGAGGCGAAGCGTGTTCACGCGCCGTCCCTGCCAGCCGGCAACCGGCGTATCGAAAGCAACTGCAAGGATGCGTTCGCCCGGACTCCAGACGGCGCGGCGTCCCTCGGGATCGCCGACCGTTTCGACCTTGCCGCCGAAGCCGATTTCGTAAGCGACCTCCGGCCGTTCGAACTGCCAGGGATTGCCGAAGGAAAGCCAGTTTTCCGGCTTCTCGACCTGACGGCCTTCATCGTCGAAGTGCTGACGAAACAGCCCATGATCATAACGGATGCCATACCCGAACCCGGCAATGCCGACTGAGCCCATGCTCTCAAGGAAACACGCAGCCAGCCGCCCCAGCCCGCCATTGCCGAGCGCCGCGTCCGGCTCCAGCTCCTTCAACTCGTCGAGCGACTGGCCAAGCTCGCGGAGCGCCTGAGCGCAGGTTTCGCGCAGGCCGAGATTGGCAAGTGTATCGATCAGCAGGCGGCCGACCAGGAACTCCATGGAAAGATAGTAGACGCGCTTCTCCTTCTGCGAATCGATCTGCCTTGTGCTGTTCATCCAGCGCGGAACCAGATGATCGCGGACGGCAAGCGATGTCGCGATGAGCCAGTCGCGGGGGCTGGCATGGTCCGGGTCCTTGCCGACGGAAAGGACCAGCCTTTGCAGGATCCCGTCCTTGAGACATTCCGGCGTGATTGAGGGATGCAGCGATTGCGTCAGAGGCATGCAAGGTCCTTTATGCTGGCGAGCGGCGCCGGGCGCGAAGATGGCTGATCAGGCCGTTCGTCGAGGCGTCGTGATTTGCAACATGTGCGGCGCTCCCGAGCTCCGGCAGAATGACCTGTGCAAGCTGCTTGCCAAGTTCAACGCCCCATTGATCAAAACTGTTAATCTGCCAGATGATTCCTTGCGTGAAGATCTTGTGCTCGTAGAGCGCGATGAGGCGGCCGAGCGCGAAGGGCGTGAGCCGGTCATGAAGGATCGTCGTGCTCGGCCGGTTGCCCTCGAATACCTTGTGCGGAACGAGCGCCTCGATCCGCGCCGGGTCCGCCCCGCTCTCCGTCAGCTCCTGCCGGGCCTCATCGGCGGTCTTGCCGAAAGCCAGCGCCTCGGTCTGCGCCAGGCAATTTGCAAGCAGGATCTCGTGATGCGCCCCGAGCGGCGTCTGGCTTTGAGCGGCGGCGATGAAATCGGAGGAAACCAGCTCCGTACCCTGATGGATGAGCTGGTAGAAGGCGTGCTGGCCATTCGTTCCCGGCTCGCCCCAGATGACAGGGCCCGTTGCGTAGTCGACACGCTCGCCGTCGCGCCTGACCGACTTGCCGTTGCTCTCCATATCGGCCTGCTGGAGATAGGCGGGAAGGCGGTGAAGATGCTGATCGTAGGGGAGGACCGCGTGGCTCGCCACGCCGAGAAAATTGTGGTTCCAGATGCCGATCAGTCCCAGCAGAACCGGAATGTTTTCGCCGAGCGGTGCGGTGCGGAAATGCTCATCCATCGAGAATGCGCCGTCCAGCAACTTCTCGAAATGCTCGAAGCCGACGGCAAGCGCGATCGGCAGCCCGATGGCCGACCAGAGCGAGTAACGCCCGCCGACCCAGTCCCAGAAACCGAACATGTTGGCTGGGTCAATGCCGAAATCGGCAACCGCCTCCCCGTTCGTTGAAACGGCGACGAAATGCCGGGCAATGTCCGCGTCGCGTCCGAGCTTGTCGATTAGCCACGCGCGCGCCGAGGCGGCGTTCGTCATGGTCTCCTGCGTGGTGAAGGTTTTGGAGGCGACCATAAACAAGGTCGTTTCCGGATCGACGCGTTTGAGCGTCTCGGCGATGTGTGTGCCATCGACATTGGAGACAAAATGTACCGCTATGCCCGGCTGCCAGTAGGGGCGCAGCGCCTCGGTTACCATGACCGGTCCGAGGTCCGATCCGCCGATGCCGATGTTGAC
>JBHJOB010000110.1:0-11782 GCA_050330195.1 Rhodomicrobiaceae bacterium
ACCATCGAAAAACGCCGCTTGTTGCACGCGCAGGCGGCTGCTTAAACTCAAACCTGAATGAGCAAGAGCCTCCGCTAAATCAAAACGCCATCTGTCTCAAAAATTGCGACGACGGACAACCCGACGTCGCAATTGTTTCACGAAAATGACGTTGCAAATAAACCAGCAACACCAGCGCTTATCCCTTTGGGCCACCCCGTTTCAATACTTTATGAACTCCATGGTCCAGTTGACTTCCCACGTTTCGCCGGCGTCATAAGAGAATGCCTGTTCCCAGCGCGGCAATTGGGTATCCCGCACCCAGGTGAAGCGGACAAAGATCGGCTGGCCGTCGTCTGTATCTTTGCTGATGAAGCATCCGGTGTTGCGTACGAAGCCTTCGTGCACGGGCGGCAGCATCGTTCCTGACATCGAACTGATCCACCAGATCGCCCAGACCTCGGTCGCACTATCTAAGGCGCGCAGGCTCACGCCCTTGAAGCCGCGAGCCGTACAATCGAATCATTGACATTGGCGACGCCGTCGAGCAGACACCAGAAACGGGCACTCGAGGGAAATTCGTCCCAGTCCACCGAACTCGCGTTGCGTTTTCGCAGCCGGCGATTCTGGACACTCCACCAACCTTGCAGAAAGTCGAAATCGCGCGCCGACGGGCGCGGCCCCACAAGCTAAACTGGCGATTGCGCAGTAGGCCGGAGGCGCAAGGTTCGAAGCGGCTTCGGGAACCCTCTTATCGAATCCGGCCGACCGAAGTTCGGCGCGGCGCTTAGCACCACAGCAATTCCTTGTCGAGATCGTCGGGCAGGAGGTCAGAACGTTTTTCCTCAAGAGTTCCTGTATTTGGTTAGGAGCGCCTCCTTGTCTCCCATGCAGACTCCGGAACGCGGAAACGCGTCAGCGGTACGAATCCTCCCCCCCTATGGCGGGCAAATCCGGTCACCAGCGCACGCCGAACCTGCATGAAGCGACGCCGTGACGGCGCGTTGTCCATCGAGCCGTCACCGGCCATTGGCTGCGAGTAAGCCGTAGAACGTCTGCCGATCGCCGCCGCTGAGCCGATAGATGCGGATTACCTCTGCGGCGGCTTCCGCGCCGGTCACATTGACAGGCATGCCGATCAGCCGGCGGAACAGATTCGTACATTGCTGCTCGATTGCGGCGTCAACGGCCACCTGATGCGCCCAATAGGGGATCTCCCCTGGCTGGCCAGCAAATGTTCCCCCCTTCAGATAAGAGGACCCGGGCCCGTTGTCGCCGTGAGGAGGGCAGTTCGTCACAATATTACTTACGCGAGGCTTCAAACATCGCAGGGCCCGCTTCCCCTATCGCTTTGAAAATCGGGGCGGAGCAACCGCTACAGAGCGCGTGGCGCAGCCCCTTTCGCTGAGAAGGTCGTTCAACTGCTCAGCGTCTCGGTGCGCCTTCTGAAACTCGGCCAGAGCCGGATTGCCGGCTCCGGGCGGACCGGAGATCCGTGCGAGCATCTGTGAAAGCGTTGGCGCCACTTGTTCCTGATGCTTTTCAGCGCGCGCCTTCGCCTCTTGCATCGCGGCGATGAGATTGTTGATTGCCCTTTCAATTCGCTCGCAGTTCCAACGCTGCTTTCGAGCCGCCGTGGCGGTTGCCCCTGCTACGCTTGGCGCCGCAGACGAGACTGCGCTTGGGGGTGGGAGTTGTCGCCCGGTGCAATTTGTCAGGCATGAAAGGCAGATCACGCAAAGAAGCGCTCGCGCTCCTGCCCGGTTCGGGAATGATGGTAGCCTCCGCATCGGCGCCCCCCTTGGTTCCAGTCCCCTGCCAATGTCGCGCGACCTCGGGTCGGCGCGCTCCGCACCGGGAAATTCCCTACGAAAAGAGTCATGGATGAAGGTGTTTCGACAGCGTGTAGTCCACGAAACGATCCGGCGCCCAACGCCTCACAGTCCACAGCAGAGCTGCTCCCTTACCGACGCGGTAGCGACGGCGCGGATTCGGGGAAGTGGCGGCACGATAAATGACCTGGGCGACCAATGCCGGGTCACTGCCGTGAGAAATTCTTCTCCGAAAGCGGCGCAGGAAGCGGCGCCGAGGTGCGCCATATGCTTCAAGCTGGGACGGGCAGGAACGGCTCTTGTCGAAAATGCCCGTTCGGATCAAACCGGGCTGGATCAGAATGGATCGAATGCCGAATGCGCTCACTTCATAGTCGAGCGATTCTGAATACGCCTCCAGCGCATGTTTTGACGCGGCGTAGAACCCCATGAAGGGGCTCGGGAAAAAGCCGGCAACGGAACTAACATTGATAATTCGGCCATGCCCAGCGCTGCGCATTCGACCGAGCATTAATTGTGTGAGAGCTGTCAGCCCGAAAAAATTGGTCTCGAATTGCTCTCGGGCCTCGTCAGGCGCTGTCTCCTCCAAAGCTCCGCAAAGGAGGGTGCCGGCACAGTTGACCAGGATATGAACGCGATCGACACGATCCCAGATATTGTCGACAGCGGCCGCTATGCTCGATGGCAGACGCAGATCGAGTAACAGGTGATCGTTGCCGTGGCCCGGCGTCAGGCCGGCGCGGAGGACGCGAAATCC
Organism: Rhodomicrobiaceae bacterium; assembly: GCA_050330195.1. Classification (GTDB taxonomy): domain Bacteria; phylum Pseudomonadota; class Alphaproteobacteria; order Rhizobiales; family Rhodomicrobiaceae; genus JAHQVI01. Next base: position 2,569 of record JBHJOB010000110.1, read on the forward strand.
TTTGGCGGCAAGCAGGTCAGCGGTTGCGGCGCCTATGCCTGAGTAAGCGCCAGTCACCACGGCAACTCGGTCATCAGCCCTTGACGCCACCGCGCGCAGGTGTTGACTGCTTGCCATTAATTCGCCAACCCAACTATTGGACCGTTTTATTGCAGTTTTAAGCACATCAACTCCACTAAATATTTTGCCTCATATGTTCACAGCAACTCGAGTCTGGGATTACACTTCTCTACGCCTCCTTGTAGATTGAAATATATTTAGATTAATTATGTAATAAAAATAAAGATATATCAGTCATGCTTGCCTTATTTTGCGCAAGAGCTGGAGAAAATAGCGTATTCGTGCTGATGACAGCAATGGTGACTATAAAACGCTTCAGCAATCGTCGCCCGATCATCTCTACCTCCATATCTTCTATTGAAATCAATGCTGAACAACATAAGGAATCCAGATAGAACTCGCGTTGCGCCATGAGTTCGTCCATCTCACCGGCCGAAACAGCAACAGCCGCTTCATGGCCACTCTCGCTGAGCATTTGGACAAGCATGTCCGCGATGCCCTGATGGTCCTCCACTATGAGAATGTGATGTTTGCTTGAAGCAGCGGCCGCAGACGCCATTGCGGTGACGCACAGCTACTGCTGTATGCGAGAGGCGTTTCATTGCTCATTGTGCCCACCGGAATTTTCCTATCGCGTTAGTCTGTCGCGCGAAGGCTCTTGTCCGGCGGCGTCCGTCCATTCGGGCGGGAAGCCGAATCCTCCCGCCACTATGTCGGCCACGCGGCGGCGCCCGAACGCATCGCATGCCTTCTCTTTGGGAGGCCCGCCGAAGTTCGACCTCAGTCGGTGCATGTATGGGAGGCCCGGCAATTTGAACCGGAATGGATCCTCACCTGTGACCAGCAACTCGCTGAAATCATCGCCGAAGGACGAGGCGAGTTCATAGGCGTCTCCCACTGAGGAGACGCGGGTCGTGTTGCCCAAGAGGGACCTTGCTCCCTTCGCCCACAGCATGGCCGCAATCTGCCGGCCGCCCGCATCGATCGCCTCGGCTTCCAATGCGATGCCTCCCAAACCGATCGGAACGCGCACAGTGGGGATCGGAACCGACGTCTCCAAGACGCCTGCGCCGGTCAAAACCGTTTGGCCGATATCAAGAACCTTCGTGGTGGCGGCGGCCACCTCGTCGGTCGGGACAATGGTCGCGATGGTCACATGCACCGTGAGGTCGGCCGGCTGCGGGGGCAAGGCGATGTGGAAGCGATCGCTGAGGCCGATGCAGACCGCGCGGTCCACCGCATTGGCGACAAGCCGCCGGTCCAGCGTGGAGAGCTTCGCAGAGATGGCGGACCGGGAATATGCGGTCGGAATGATACGCACACTTCTGGCCGCCAGCGCCGCGTCCTTTTCGACATGGACGCGCGACTTACGGGAGCTCAACTTGCTGTCGGCCGGCTGTTGTAGCCGCTCGTAAGAGGACAGCGAGCCCGCCTCCTGCAAGGAGACCGAGGCGCATCCGGTCACCAGCGGCAAAAGCGACAGCAGGAGACACGATCGGATTCCACGCGCCGGTGTCGGAGCAGATACGAACGTTCCAAGGGCCATCGAGTATCCTCCTGTTTGCCTGCCAGGAAGACGTACCCTTGTTGCTTTTCTTGCGTGTTGCGCCAATGCGGCTCAACTGGGGCACTTCGCATAGGGCCTGCGGTTTGCGACATTGGCCCTATGCCGCCTTCCCGCTTCGCCGACGCAGGCGTCTCAGGTGAGGGCGGGGAGCTTCACCTCTATCGTGCTGGCTGGCGTGGCGGGCGCGCCGGCTTCGCCGCCATGTTGCCGGGCGATTTGGCGAACGAGGGCAAGGCCCAGGCCGGATCCTTGCGATCGCGTTCCTTGCGGGCGATAAAACGGCGCGAACGCACGCTCACGTTCAGGTGACGCGATGCCATCTCCGCTATCGCTAACCGTCAATATGGCCTCGTTTTGCCGGGGATAGACACGGACCTCGATCGGGGGAGATCCATGCTTCTGGGCATTTTCGACGAGATTGCGGATCATCCGTCGCAATAGTGCCGGATCGCCCCGCACAATCACAGGCGCGCCCGTGACATCGCTTTCTCCGCAACGAACGCTTTCCTCGGCGGCGAGCGCCAACAGATCCACTTCTTCTTGGACATCGAGTTCGCCTACCGCGTCAAGGCGACTTGAGAGCAGGATCTGTTCGATCAATGCGTCGATTTCCGTGATGTCCTTTTCCAGATCGGCTTTGCGCTTCGGGTCCGCGACCTCTTTGAGTAACTCGGCGGTCAGCCTGAGCCGTGACAGCGGCGTTCTGAGTTCATGAGAGACATTGGCGAGCAACAGCTTATGGGCTCCGACCAGTTTCTCGATCTGGGCCGCGGCGCTGTTGAAGCTTTGCGCCAGACGCGCCACCTCGTCGCGGCCCTCGACCTTGACCCGAGCCGTTAGGTCGCCGGATCCCAATGCCGCGACACTCGATTGCAGGTCCTCAAGGCGGCGCGTCAGGCGCCGAACGAGCGGATAGCAGAGAACCGCGATCAGAACACCCAACGGAACGATCAGCTGCACCATCTCGAAAAGCTTTTCGGTCGGTGAAAAGCCTGTCACCTCGATCCAGTATCCGTTCCGCAGCCGAATGCCAACGGCGGGCCGTGTAATTCCATTGAAGCTTTGGCCACCGCGAACGCTGACGGAGTCGATGAGACGATCTTCGGCGTCGAAAAAGGCTAGGTCCACACCTTCCAGGTCTGCTAGTTCCTTAAGGAATCGTCGACGGGCGACCGGATCGGAATCGGAAGACAGCAAGCCGCGCTCTTCTAGAGAAGAAACGCTTTCGAGCACGATGTGCGCTTCACTCTTGCGTCCGCTCAAATGCCAGAGCCCGATTATCGAACCGACGAACAAAGAGAGCGCGAGAAAAATCGTTCCGTACAGCTGATATTGCACACGCCTGGCGATCACGGTCAATCCTGCGTCCTGGCGAAGACATAGCCTGCCCCCCTGACCGTGATGATCCGGCGCGGCTTCTTGGGATCGTCTTCGATGCATGCCCGGATTCGCGAGATCTGGACGTCGATCGAACGGTCGAAAGCCTCCAGCGCCTCGCGCTTGACGAGATCCATGAGCGCTTCCCGCGCCATGACACGGCCGCGCCGCTCGGCGAGCGCAAGGAGCAACTCGAACTGGTAACCCGTCAACATGCGCGGGACGCCGTCGATCCGTACCGAGCGCGCGCTCCGATCGATTTCGAGGCGGCCAAACACCAAAAGATCGCGCGTGCGCGTATCCTGCCCGCGGCGCAGAATCGCGCGCAGACGCGCCAAAAGCTCGCGGGGCACGAATGGCTTCGGGAGGTAATCGTCTGCGCCCAGTTCCAGCCCAATGATCCGGTCGGTCGCTTCCCCGCGCGCCGTCAGCATCAGTATCGGCGTAGCCTCCGCTTCTCGCAATTTGCGGCATACCTCAAGGCCGTCGATATCCGGCAGCATGACATCCAGCACCACGGCATCGAAATGATCGCGCGCGTGCAGCTGCAATCCGCTGCCGCCACTGGCGGCGCGCGACACGGCATATCCTTCTCCGCCGAGATAATCGTTCAGCATCTCGGCGAGCCGCTCGTCATCCTCAATGAGGAGGATTCTTTGCATTGTGATCTCGCTTATGGAGCCAACTCTAGGGGCCTCAAAGGCGTGGCCAAAATGTGTCAGGCGCGCCGAGACCGCGAATGATTATCGAGCGAGCAAGGTCGAATGGCTCTTATCTGAACAAGCGATTTGCCTACGGACGAGCGAAAGGTCTCTGGCTATGCTTGGCGGACGACTCCCCCCGGCTTTGCACCACCATCGCGCTGAATTCACGCCTGACTGTGGTCGATCTCGCAGTCGATGGCTGGATCTGGCAGGCCGCTGAAAAAACGACGCCAACAGCTCCTAAAGAAGGTCCTCGATCCGGAATGGCATCGAGCGCAGGCGCTTTCCCGTCGCATGAAAGACGGCGTTCGCGATCGCTGCCGATGCCCCAGCCATCACAACCTCTCCGAGGCTCTTGAGGCCGGCGGAATTGGCCAACGGGTCCGGCTTGTCGACGAAGCCGACCTCGATCTCGCCGATATCCGCGTTGACGGGCACGACATACTCGGCGAGATCGCAGTTGAGGTATCCGCCATAGCGAGGATCGATTTCGGTCGCTTCGCGCAGTGCCGCACTGAAGGCCCAGACCACCCCGCCATGGACCTGACTTCGCGCCGTGCGGGGACTGATGACACGGCCGCAGTCGGCAATGCTGACGCAACGCGGCATGCGGATGCGGCGGGCGGTCGGTTCGACGCGGACCTCGACGAAATGGGCGATCCAGCTCATAGAAATGAATTCCGGGTATTCGGGCCCAGCCGCCCCATCGCCGCTTACGCGCAGATATTCGATGGCTTCCGCGCGCTGTCCTGGCGCGACTTCCGACACCTCGACCTGCAGATAGGGCCGCCGGATGGTGGCCAGTTGCCGGTGGATGTTGCCCGGCACGGACCTGCCATCCAGAAGTTCTCGCATGGCTGTCTGCATGCGCATGACAGCCTTTAAGGTCGCCGGCACGCATCCGGCCGTGCCGCAGGAGGCGCCCGTCTGATGCTGCGGCGCGGCGCTGGTGTCGCCGACAACGACCTCCAGCCCATCGGGATCGATGTCCAGCCCTGCAAGCAGGACATTGGCGATCGTCGTCTTGATGCCCTGACCCATTTCGTGACCGGAGATGGCAATGCGCGTCCTGCCATTGGCGCTTATCCGCAAGGTGGCGATGGCAGGCGACATCGGGGACGGATAGTTGCCGAGCGCCATGCCCCAGCCGATCTGCGTCCCGTGGGTGGCGGTCATCGAACCAGGTTCGTGCGATCTCCGTGACCAGCCAAAACGGCGCGCGCCCTCGGTGATGCATTCCGCCGCGAACCGGGAGGAATACGGCTTGCCGGATATCGGATCGATCTGTCCGTCGTTCTGCAGGCGCAGCGCGACGGGATCCATCCCGAGCTTGTAGGCAAGCTCGTCTACCGCGCTTTCGAAGGCAAAGCATGCCTGATGCGGAAACGGGCATCGCATGTACCCGGCATCTGGCCGGTCAAGGCGGATCTGGACGCCGCCGCCATGGTAGTTCGCGATATTGTAGAGCCTGGGTGTGCCTTCGTGATACTCGGCGGGGGACAATCCACCTCCGAGCGAATTCTCGTGCTCGGCAACGTAGTGGGCCGCGATCATCTTTCCGCTGGTATCGGCGCCGAGACGAATGTGGTGCAGACTTCGCGGGCGGTAGGACGCGATGTGGAAGATGTGACCGCGCGGTATAACGATCTTGACCGGTCTGCCGGTCAGGATGGCGGCATGCGCTGCGATCACGGAATATCCGTGCGGTGCGGCCTTCTGACCAAAACCGCCGCCAACCGAAGTGCTCTTCACGTCGATCCTGGCCGGGTCGATCCATAGCGAGGCGGCGACCGCGTTCTTGATACCCATTGTATGCTGCGTCGTATCGTAGATGGTCAGCCGTTCGCCGTCGAACACCGCCATCGCGCCCAGCAGCTCGAGCGGGTTGTGATGCTGGGTGGGCGAAACATAAGTCTCGTCCACGACCACGAGGGCACGGTCGAAGGCTTCCGCCGCATTGCCCGCGACGATCTCATGATTGATGGGTTCCCGGCGCGCGTCCCGACTCTCCATCACGACCGAGAACGGTTCTTCCTCATATCCGACTGTGACCTTTTCCGCGGCTTCGATCGCAGCCTCGAGCGTCTCGGCAATGACTACCGCGATCGGTTGGCCGCGATAGGCAATCGTGTCGACGACGGTGGGAGGAACGGAGTAGCCCTCTTCCTCTTCCTCTTCGTCCTCGGCTGTCGGGGCTTCGAAGTTGGCATTGGGCTTGGGGAAATCCCTTGGCGTAAGCACTCGCAGCACGCCTGGCACGGCCAGAGCCGGGGTGGAATCGACACGGACCACCCTTCCCTTGGAAATGCGTGAGGGAACGAGGACGGCGTGCAGGACGCCCGGACTTTGGAAGTCCGCGGCGTAGCGCGTCATGCCGCGCACCTTGTCGAGCGCGTCGATCCGCGCACGGTCAGGCAGTTTGTCGAGGGCCATCAGGCGCTCCTTTCCGATGCGATCATCACGGCGTCCGCAAGCGTGCGAATGCCGAGTTCGATTTTGAAGCCGTTGTGAAGACCGGGTTGCGCATCTGCGAATGCCAGGCGCGCCGCTTCCAGGGCGATCTCGCGCCCTACGGCCTTGCCGATCAGGAAGTTTTCGGTGGCGGCCGCGCGCCATGGTTTGGTCGCCACGCCGCCGAGCGCCACGTGAGCACGTTCGACCCGGCGGCCGTCGAACTGGAGCGCCACCGCCGCCGATGCGAGCGCAAAGGCGTAGGATTCACGATCCCGGACTTTGTGATAGGTCGATCGGCGTCCGGCGCTCGTCTTAGGGATGACGATCTCGATAATCAGTTCGCCGGGCTGGAGTTCGAATTCGAAGTGCGGAGTGTCCCCCGGCAGGCGGTAAAGAGTGGAAACGGGAAGGCTGCGCTGTCCGTCCGGTCCAAGGATGTTGATGCGCGCATCAAGGGCAGTCAGCGCGACCGGCCAATCGCCCGGGGAGACAGCCGTACAGGCATCGCTGACGCCGAGAACCGCTTGGGCACGATCGAGGCCGCCAATGGCGGCGCAACCGCTGCCGGGGTTGAGCTTGTTGCATGGGTAAACCGCGCCCGCGGAGGCAATCGCGCCGGCTCCGTGGCGGAAATACGAGCACCGGGTCCGCTGGAGCAGGTTCGCCCCGACGGTCGCCATGTTGCGCAATTGCTGGGACGCACCTTTAAGCAGGGCTTCCGCCAGGACCGGGTAGTCACGCGCGATCATCGGATCGGCCGCGACATCGCTCATCGTCGCATTCGTGCCGATGCGGAGTTCGTCGCCCGATGTTGTGACCGCATCGCGCCCGATCCGCGTCACGTCGATCAGCCGGGTCGGTCGCTCCACCCTCAGCTTCATGAGATCGAACAGGGTCGTTCCGCCGGCGACGTAGCGTGCGCCTTCACCGGAGCTTGTAAATTCGCTCACCGCCTGTTCGGCGCTGGCGGGAACGCTGTATGCGATCGGCTCCATCAGCCCCTCCGCATCTTGGCGGCTGCGTCACTGATCGCCGCTACGATCCCGGGATAGGCGCCGCAACGACAGATGTTTCCGCTCATGAATTCTCGTATTTCCTCGGGGCTGTTCGCATGCCCCTCCTTGACGCAAGCAATCGCCGCCATGATCTGGCCGGGCGTGCAGTATCCGCATTGGAGAGCGTCATGGTCGATGAAGGCCTGCTGCATCGGATGCAGCTCGCCGTCGTTGCCGATCGCTTCGATGGTGGTGACCTCGCGGCCATCCACCTTGGCGGCAAAGGTCAGGCAGGAGACGACGCTGCGGCCATCGACATGGACGGTGCAGGCTCCGCATTGGCCGTGATCGCAGCCCTTTTTTGCTCCGGTTAGCCCCAGCGTCTCGCGCAGGACGTCCAGAAGCGATGCGCGCGCGTCGATTGTCAGGTTGACGGGCTGTCCATTGATCTTTGTCCTGACAACGATCTTGTTTGGATCCGGTACGATAGGTTCGAGCGATGCTCCGTCGCCTTGCGCGATGGCGTGATCGGCAGAAAGAATACCTAGCGCCGCCACGGCAGCCGCACCCTTCAGGGTTGTCCGGCGGCTGATCGCGAGATCCGCCATGGCACCGTTCGTCGCCTCGGCGGCCTCTTGGAACGAGTGATCCGACAGACTTGCAAACGTCGCGGTTGTAAGGGGGGGCATCGTGGGACTCCGGTCGTTGTGGGCATTTCCTTGTGCTGGTTTAAAAAATACGATTGATTGTTCGCGTTTTCTATTCGCGTTACCGGAGGGCCGCATGGCCGATCACCCAAACCCCCGGATTTCCTCACGAAAAGAGCCTAAGCAGGCGCGGTCGACCGAACTCGTTGCGACGATCCTAGAGGCGGCTATTCAGGTTTTGGCGGAGGAAGGCGCGCAGCGTTTCACCACGGCTCGGGTGGCGGAAAAGGCCGGCGTCAGCATCGGCTCGCTTTATCAGTATTTCCCCAATAAGGTGGCGATCCTCTTTCGGCTCCAGAGCGACGAATGGCGGCAGACGACCGAGATGTTCAGCTCGATCCTCGGTGATGTTTCCAGACCTCCACTCAAACGGTTACGGATGCTGGTTCATGCCTTCGTCCGTTCAGAATGTGATGAAGCGGCGGTTCGCGTGGCGCTCGACGACGCAGCTCCTCTCTATCGAGATGCTCCCGAAGCGCAAGATGCACGGGCGGAGGCGGACCTTATCTTCGAGGCCTTCCTGCGAGAGGTGCTGTCGGAAGCGCCGGATGCGACCCGCAACTTGGTCGGCGACCTGATCATGACGACAATGAGCACGGTTGGAAAACAGTTTTCAGAAACACCACGAACCACGTCCGAGATCGAGGCCTATGCCGATGCGATGGCTGATTTGTTCTGTGCTTATCTCAGCCGGCATCAATCTCAGCCCGACTTAGCGCAAGGCGGCAACTCGCTGGTTTAAAAAGCATTTGTCACGCCAACGCTTGCGATGATGACTCTGCGAGCTAGGGCCACGAATAGCGATCGACGTTGAAATGAGAGATTGTTGCGAATCGGTGAGTCTGGCGGAGGGCCAGAAGCTCAGCCTGGTGCTGAAAGACTTGCAAGTCAATCCTGCGGGATTACTCGGTACGACCGCTTCGAGGCGAAAGCGCCAGTCAGCGGATTGATCGTGTGCGGAGAATTTCTGATCCATTCCAGCCGTCAACCGCCGTCGGTCAGCGCAATCAAACTGCGGTGATTCCGGAATCCGGGCAGCACGAGCGTATAGCCGCGTTGACCCGCAAGCTAAAGTATTCTCGTCGCGATATCGGTCTGCACGTCTGGGTCGGCAGCGAAGTTCTCGATCATCCGCCGCGTAGCCCAGTAGAAAGTGCGCGCATCGACGTTGACAGTGATCGCATCGTAGATAAGGAAACGCTGGCCCCGAAGATCCGGGTGGGCGCACCATTCGCACAAGGCGCGCTCATTCTCTTCGAAGGAGCCCAGGCCGGGGAAAGGGCTGCTGAATCGCAGCCTTGGAAAGCCGCGCCCAACGGCGCCGCCCGAGTGCATCATCGGGTTGCGGAG
>JBHJOB010000111.1:0-32387 GCA_050330195.1 Rhodomicrobiaceae bacterium
TCTCCTGCGACGCGAGCCTTCCACCTTGTCTCTCAAGCGCAAGCGCCTCAAAGCCGCTATCAGCTCCGATTTCCGTACCGCAATCCTCGCAGGTTAACGATTCATGATTTCACCCTGGCAAATTCCCCGCCCGGACGTTGCCTGGGCGGCGCGATCGCCTATCTTAAGCCGATGCGCGCATTCGCCGATCTGCTCGACCGCCTCTATTTCACCTACAGCAACCTGGCGAAGACGGCCCTGTTGCACGATTACCTGCGCCATACGCCCGACCCCGACCGTGGCTGGGCCGTTGCCGCGATTGCCGGCGAGTTGCGCTTCGACCTGTTCAAGCGCGCCCTTGTCCGCGATCTCATCGTCGAGCGGACCGACCCGACGCTTTTCGCGATGTCCTATGACTATGTCGGCGAAACGGCGGAAACGGTCGCGCATCTCTGGCCGACGCCGCCCGATCGCATGCCGGGCCAGGATTTGCCGCCGCTCCATGAGGTGATCTCCGAATTTCGCGAGCGCACGAAGCCGGAAATCCGTCTCTATCTCGCCGAATTGCTCGACCGGGCGACTCCGCAGCAGCGCTGGGCGCTGTTGAAGCTCGGCACGCAGGCGCTACGCGTGGGCGTATCCGCGCGGTTCATGAAACGCGCGCTGGCGGAATATGGCGGCGTCGCCGTCAGCGAGGTGGAAGAAGTCTGGCACGGGCTGGCGCCGCCCTATGAGGAGCTTTTCGAATGGCTGGAGGGGCGCGCGGCGAAGCCCGACACCAGCGAGCAGGTCGTGTTTCACCCGGTCATGCTGGCCAATCCGCTGAACGATACCGAAATCGCGAAGATCAGTCCGGCGGAATTTCAGGTCGAATGGAAATATGACGGCATTCGCGTGCAACTGGTCAGCCTGCCGGCCGGAAAGGCGCTGTTTTCCCGCACCGGCGATGAAATCAGCGCCGCGTTTCCCGACATCCTCGAACATGCCGATTTCCACGCGGTGCTTGATGGCGAACTCGTCGTCAGCCGGGAAGGGGAGATCGCGTCCTTCAACGATCTCCAGCAGCGCCTCAACCGGAAAACGCCCAGTCCGAAACTGATCGCCTCCGCGCCGGCCCATCTGGTTCTTTACGATGTGCTGCGTCTCGGCGATGAGGATTTGCGGGCGCTGCCATTGTCGGACCGCCGCGCTCGTCTGGAGCGCTGGTATGTCGAAACGACGCCCAGGGCGATGGATCTCTCGGCTCCGCTGCCTTTCACGAACGCGGAAGAGCTGACGGTCTTGCGCGCCTCCGCGGCCGAGCAGGGCGGACAGCATGTCGAAGGGCTGATGCTGAAACGCCGCGCCAGTCCCTATATCGCCGGGCGTCCGCAGGGCGAGTGGTACAAGTGGAAGCGCGAGGCCCGGCTCATCGACGCCGTGCTGATGTATGCTCAGCGCGGCAGCGGCAAGCGGTCATCCTTCTTTTCCGACTTCACCTTCGGCCTGTGGCAGGGCGATGAGCTGCTTCCGGTCGGCAAGGCCTATTTCGGCTTTACCGATGAAGAACTGCGCGAGCTGGACAAGTGGATTCGCAACAATACGATCAATCGTTTCGGCCCTGTGCGCGAGGTGGACAAGGCGCTGGTCTTCGAGGTTGCCTTCGACAGCGTGCATGCCTCGACGCGCCACAAATCCGGCGTCGCCATGCGTTTCCCGCGCATCAACCGGATTCGCTGGGACAAGCCCGCTCACGAGGCGGACGTCCTCGACACGTTGAAATCGCTCATTCCCTGACGGGGCGGATCGCGTTAGAGCTTGCTCTCCCTCGGCGGCAACCTTAGCCTGTGACCGATTTCGATATAGAGAGGAAACCGATGCTGAAGATCTATGGCCGGGCCAATTCCATCAATGTCCGCAAGGTGCTCTGGACGGCGGATGAAATCGGCATCCCCTATGAGCGCGAGGATTGGGGGCGTGGCTTCGAGCCGCTGACGAACCCCGCATTTCTGGCCGTCAATGAACTCGCCCTCATTCCCGCAATCGACGATGACGGCTTCCTGCTGAGCGAGTCGAACACGGTCATCCGCTATCTGGCGGCGAAACATGGCCGCACCGATCTGCTTCCGGCCGATCCGCAAGGCCGCGCCGTCGTCGAGCGCTGGATGGATTGGCAAGCGACCGAGCTTTACAATGCGATGCGGGCCGCGTTCGTCGGGCTCGTATTGAAGGGGCCTGTGCCAGGGGGAGACGAAGCAATTCAGGCGTCGCTGAAGGCATGGCCCGCGCAGATGGAGAAAGTCGAAAGCCAGCTCAGGAAGACCGGCGCATATATTACAGGCGCGGATTTCAATCTCGCCGATGTGTCGATGGGGCTGGCGGTCAATCGCTGGTTTGCGACCGAGCTACCGATCGAGCGGCCGGAATTCCCGGCGACCAGCGCATATTACGATCTGCTTAGCCAGCGTCCCGCCTTCATTGCGCATGGCCGGAACGGAACGCCGTAGCATACCGGCGGAGCCGAACCGAATAGCGGGACAATCTCACTCAACAGGCGGTGTGGGCAGGATCATCAGCTCATGCACATCGACGCTCGGCGGCTGTGACAGGGCGAACATCACGAGCGCGCCACATCGTCCGGCCCGAGCGCGTCCGGCTTCGGTGTGTCGAAAAAGGGCGTATCGACCATGCCCGGTTCGATCAGGGTGACACGCACGCCGGTGCCCCGCAATTCCTCGCGAAGCCCGTAGCCGATTGCCGAAACGGCCCATTTCGACGCCGAATACATGGAGCCGGCGATCGTCCGGCGTCCAGCCACCGAGCCGGTCAGCACGACATGGCCTTTCGCTTCCTTGAGCGCGGCAAGCGAGGCCCGCAGCGTATAGGCAACGCCGAGAATATTGACGTCCACGATTCGCCGCCACGATTCCACGGGCGCGCCGGAAAAGCCGCCCGGCTGCCCTCCTGTGCCGGCATTTGCGAAGACGGCGTCGATGGAGCCGAATTCCTGCAATGCTTCGCGAACCATGTTTTCCTGGCTGGCGTAATCGGTCACGTCGGTCGCGATCGCTTTTGCGCGCTCCGGCCCGAGCTCGGAGACGAGGAGATCGAGCTTGTCCGCCGAGCGTGCAGAAAGGACGACGCGCCACCCCTCGGCCACGGCAAGGCGCGCCGTCGCCTCGCCGATTCCGCTCGATGCTCCGGTAATCAACAGTACCCTGCTATCGCTCATGGAAAATCCCTCACTCATTCAGGTTCATGAGTGCAACGTGGTGGTATTCATATGGTTCAGCAAGTCGCTGCAGCAACGGCACGTCCATACCCCGGAGCCAGCGGCTGCTTCCTTCACCGGGCAAGCGTCTTGAATCCTAATTCTGCTGGCGCAGATTTTCGATTGGCAGCAATCGCGAGTCCAGCAGCGCGGCGCTCCGGTGGCCGATGCCTTTCAGATAATCCTCATTCGTTGCGAAGGCGATGAAGTCCTCGAACGTGCGATGATTGATCAGCGCGATCCGGTCCCAGCGTTCATGGCCGGGACCGATCAGGAACGGCCCGCCCTCGCCTATGAACAGAATTTCCCCGCCGCTTGCCTCCAAATAGGGCAGTGTGTGCTCGACATAGCGCGCATAGGCCTCCCTTCCCGAAATCGGCTCTTCGGGCGCCAGTTCCGGATCGGCCGAATAATCCGCAATATCGCGAAACAGGACGAGGTGGAGCATGACAAATGCGCCCTGAAAGGTCTTTGCCGCGAATGTCTTGACGATTTCGTCGCTGGGATGGAGGTAACGCTTCTGGTGGGTTGGCGCGTTCATGAGCAGTGTCCCTCATCTCTTTTCACAGCGCCCTGCCGCGCTGGAAAATGAGGCAAAACTCACGCGCAGCGTTAGGCCGAAAGTATACACTCACATATACGCATGCCGCCGAGGCGATGGGCAAGGTGTGTAAAACGGGAAAAGCTCAACGGGAGCAAAGTTTGTGGTTCAGCGCGGCCAAAATCCCTCACTTGAAATCCGGCTCTCGCGGGAGGAGCGGCGGGACAGCTATCGTGGCCCTGCCGTCAGAACATGCCCAGCGCGATGCGCGCTTCTTCCGACATGCGACTCATGTCCCACGGCGGATCGAAGGTCAGGTTCACATCGACATGCTTGACGCCCTCGACCGACGAGACGGCATTTTCCACCCAGATCGGCATCTCGCCGGCAACGGGGCAACCCGCCGTCGTCAGCGTCATGTCGACGGTGACATTGCGGTCGTCATCGACGTCCACCTTGTAGATCAGCCCAAGCTCGTAAATATCGGCCGGAATCTCCGGGTCGTAGACACTCTTGAGAGCGGCGATGATGTCCTCGCTCAGGCGATCCAGCTCTTCCTGGCTGAGCGCTGAGCCCGCCACAGGCGTTGGTTTGGGCTGCTCGCCGACTTCAGGCGCAACCATCCGGTCGTCCTGCGGCGGCTTGTTGTCGAAATTCTCGAAATTCTGTCCCATGGCAAACGCCTTTATTTGAAGAAGCTTTGCGCCTTGATCAGCGCTTCGGCCAGAGCGTCGACCTCCTCGCGCGTATTGTAGATGCCGAAAGAGGCACGGCAGGTCGATGTCACACCATATCGGGCCAGCAGCGGCTCGGCGCAATGGGTGCCCGCACGCACGGCGACGCCGGAACGATCCAGTATGGTTGCCACATCGTGTGCATGTGCGCCTTCGACGGCAAAGGAGACGATGGCGCCCTTGTCGGCGGCGCGGCCGAAAATCTGGACCGAGTTCATGGCGCCGAGACGCTCCATCGCATAGTCCCGCAAATCCGATTCATGGGCCGCGATGGCCTCTTTCCCGATGCCCGTCATGTAGTCGAGCGCGGCGGCAAGGCCCACCGATTGCACGATGGGGGGCGTTCCAGCCTCGAAGCGATGCGGCGGCTTGCCATAGGTCACGCCCTCTTCGGTTACGCTCTCGATCATCTCGCCGCCGCCCTGATAGGGTGGCATCGCGGCCAGATGTTCGCTCTTGCCGTAGAGAATGCCGATGCCGGAGGGACCGTAAACCTTGTGGCCGGTGAAAACGTAGAAGTCGCAGTCGATGTCCTGAACGTCGACATCGAGATGGACCGCGCCCTGACTGCCGTCCACCAGCACCGGTATGCCGCGCTCATGCGCGATGCGCGTGAGTTCCTTGACCGGCACGACCGTGCCCAGCACGTTCGACATATGCGTGACGGCGACCATTTTCGTGCGCGGGCTGAGCGCCGCCTCGAAATCCTCGATGCGGAACTCGCCCTCGGGCGTCACCGGAACCCACTTCAGCTTCGCGCCGAGGCGTTCACGGAAGAAATGCCACGGCACGATGTTGGAGTGATGCTCCATGATGGTGATGACGATCTCGTCACCCTCGCCAATGCGCTGGCCGCCGAAGGATTGCGCCACGAGGTTGATCGCCTCGGTCGCGCTCTTGGTGATGACGATATTTTCGTCCGACGGCGCGTTCAGAAAGCGCGCGGCGGCTTTCCGGCCGTTCTCGTAACCCTCCGTCGCGGCATTGGCGAGATAATGCAGACCGCGATGAACGTTGGCATATTCCTGGGTGTAGGCGTGCTGGATGGCGTCGAGCACCACGTTCGGTTTCTGCGCGGAGGCGGCATTGTCCAGATAGATCAGCGGTTTGCCATAGATCTCGCGCGAGAGGATCGGGAAATCCTGACGGATCTTCGCCACGTCGAAGCCTTGCGCCCCCGTCGCGCCGCCTGCCTGTCGTCTGTCCGCGGCCATGAAAGCCTCCTCGAATTTAGTGCCCCGCACGTGCGCGATGGCCGGCCGCCATCCAGCCTTTCAGCCCGCTTGGCATCAGGAAAATGTGGAGATAGCCGAGCTTGGCGGCCTTGCGCGCGGCATAACGGCTGGCGCTGCCGGTCTCGGAGCAATAGAAGATCAGCGTCGTTTCCTTGTCGCGCGGCAGGTCGGCGGCGGTAAACTCGGACGCGTCCAGATTGACCGCGCCGGGCAGATGGCCGCTCGACCAGCGGCGTCGCGGATTGACGTCGATCACGACCGCCGCGCCTTGCGTAATCAGCTCGGCGGCCTCGTCAGCCGTCAGCTCGGGAAATGTCGTCGCAGTGGTCATTTCCGTTCCCTCGTGGGCTTTGCGCCCCGCCTCCGCCCCGAAATCCCCGCGAAGGCGGGGATCGAGTCTGCTTGCTTCGTCCAGATCCCCGCCTTCGCGGGGATTTCGATGGTGTCGATCCGGGGATCGGCTAAGCCAGCCAGTTCGCAACGCGCGCGCCAAGCACCTCGCGCAGTGTCTCATGTTCGACCATGTCGATCACCTCGCCGACGAAGGCCTGGATCAGCAGCGACCGCGCCTGCGCTTCGGGAATGCCCCGCGCCCGCATGTAGAACAGCAGATCCTCGTCCAGCGCGCCCGACGTCGCGCCGTGATTGCATTTCACATCGTCAGCATAGATCTCAAGTTCGGGCTTGGCGTAGAATTCCGCCTCGTCGGACAGCATCATGCTCTGCGCCATCTGGCGTCCGTCCGTCTGCTGAGCGCCGGGGCGGACCCAGACCTTGGCCTGGAACACGCCATGCGCGCGGTCCGCCAGCACGGCCTTGACCGTCTCGCGGCTCTCGCAGCCGACCGAGTCATGATCGACGAGCAGCGTCATGTCGCAATGCTGCCTGTCGCGCAGGAGCTGAGCGGCGTAATAATGGCCGCGCGCATTGTCGCCACTGAAACGCAGGAAGGTCTGATGGCGGGCGAGCGCATTGCCGTCGGCGAAATTGACGGCGCGATAGTCGGCCTTTTCGCCCAGATCGACCAGCGTGCTCGACAAATGCTGCGTCTCGGCGTTTTCAGCCGAAAGCTTGTACAGCCGCAGCTTGGAGCCATTTCCGGCCTTGACTTCGGTGACGGTATTCGTCTGGGCCGTTGCGCCATCCAGTGACACGAAGCTTTCGATGAGCGTAGCTTCGGCGCCGTTTTCGGCAACAATGACATTGCGCAGCGAACTGGCGACGGCGTCGTCCCCGGCGCTGACATGCACGACATGCATCGGCCGGTCCAGCGCGATGCCTTCGGCAAGGCGCAGCACGAAGCCGTCCGTCATGAAGGCGGTGTTCAGCAGCGTGACCGTCTCGCTGTCTTGCGCGTTGACCTTGCCGAGCGAGGCAAGCAGCCAGTCGGCCGGCGCGTAGAGCGCCTTGGCCAGACTCATCAGTTCGACGCCGGACGGCAGGCCGTTCATCGCCGACAGCTTTTCGCTGAAATGGCCATTGACGAAAACCAGCTTCATCGCGTCGATCCCGGCGAGTTCGCCCAGCGCCTCGTCAAGCTCGGCCGCGCTCACCTCGGCCTGCGTTTCCGCTGGCGCATAGGCTTCGCTCATCATGCGGCGCAGATCGGTATATTTCCATTCCTCGACGCGGCGATGCGGCAGGCCTTTCTCGGCGAATGCCGCAATGGCGTCCTCGCGCATCTGGCGAATGCTGTCGATCGCGCCGCCCGGCAGGCGTTCCGCGACGCGGGCGTACTGGCTGACAAGCTGCGCCGCCACATCCTCAGGTCTCTCGCCGCGCGCCGCCTCGATATTCATTGCTGGCATGTTCATCTGGTTCTCCGGTTCAAGCGGCGTTCGCGTCATATTCGGCGTAGCCGGATTTCTCCAGCTCCATCGCGAGTTCCTTGCCGCCCGATTTGACGATCCGTCCCGCCGACATGACATGCACCTTGTCCGGCACGATATAGTCGAGCAGACGCTGATAGTGCGTGATCAGCAGGAATGCGCGATCGGGCGAGCGCAGCGCGTTGACGCCGGCCGAGACGATGCGGACCGCGTCGATATCGAGGCCGCTATCGGTTTCGTCCATCACGCAGAGCGAAGGCTCCAGCAGCGCCATCTGCAGCACTTCATGGCGTTTCTTTTCGCCGCCGGAGAAGCCGACATTGACCGGACGCTTCAGCATGTCCATGGACATGTTCAGCTTTTCCGCCTTGTCCTTCACCAGCTTGATGAATTCCGGCGTCGTCATTTCAGCCTCGCCGCGCGCCTTGCGATGTGCGTTCATCGCGGTGCGCAGGAAATTCAGCGACGCGACGCCGGGGATTTCCATCGGATACTGGAAGGCCAGGAAGATGCCGGAAATCGCGCGCTCGTCAGGCTCCATCTCCAGAACGTTTTCGCCGTTCCATGTTACCGAGCCTTCGGTCACTTCATAGTCGTCCTTGCCCGCGAGAATATAGGCGAGCGTCGACTTGCCGGAGCCGTTCGGTCCCATGATTGCGTGGATCTCACCCTTCGGGATGGTGAGATCGAGGCCGCGCAGGATGGGCTCTCCGTCGATTTCAGCGTGCAGATTCTTGATTTCCAGCATGTGTCGTCCCTGTTCTTCCATTCTCGCCTTTCGGCCTGATCAGTAGTCCAGCGTCTCGCGCACTTCATAATGCTGCGAGCGCTCGTCATATCTTGAGAGCACGGCCCGCGCCTTTTCCGGCACGTAGGACTGCTCAACATCCTCGCCGACGAAATCCTTCACCGCCTGCAGATCGTCGAAGCGCATCACGGTGATGAACTCGACTTCGTCGCCCGTCATGCGGCGCAGAAGCTGAATGCCGCGATAGCCGGGGATGGATTTCATCGCGATGCCGGGGAAAATCTCCGACAACAGAAGATTTTCGTAGGTGTCGGCATTCGCCGGTGTCGTGTAGCCATGCCAGATGCGAAGGATCATTTCAGTCGTACTCTCGTTCATTTTCTTACCTCTCCCCGTGGGAGAGGTCGACGCGCAGCGGCGGGTGAGGGGATGGGGAATGTCAAGCAACGGACGAACCCCTCCCCGACCCTCTCCCCGCGGGAGAGGGAGTTACGGCAATCAGCCAACACTTCCATCCAGCGAGATCCCGATCAGCTTCTGCGTCTCGGCCAGAAATTCCATCGGCAATTGCTGCAGCACATCGCGGACGAAGCCGTTGACGATCAGCGCAACCGCTTCCTCCGCCGACAACCCGCGCGACATCACATAGAACAGCTGATCGTCGGAGATTTTCGACGTCGTCGCCTCATGCTCGAACTGCGCCGAGGAATTCTTCGCCTCGATATAGGGCACGGTATGCGCGCCGCATTTGTCGCCGATGAGCAACGAGTCGCACTGGGTGAAGTTGCGTGCGCCGGTCGCCTTGCGATGCGCCGAGACGAGGCCGCGATAGGTGTTGTCCGACTTGCCCGCCGCGATGCCCTTGGCGATGATGCGGCTCGACGTGTTCTTGCCGAGATGAACCATCTTGGTGCCGCTATCGACCTGTTGGCGGCCGTTCGAGATGGCGATGGAGTAGAACTCGCCGCGCGAATTGTCGCCGCGCAGGATACAGCTCGGATATTTCCAGGTGATCGCGGAGCCGGTCTCGACCTGCGTCCAGGAGATCTTGGAATTGTCGCCACGGCAATCGCCGCGCTTGGTGACGAAATTGTAAATCCCGCCCTTGCCGTCCTTGTCGCCCGGATACCAGTTCTGCACCGTCGAATATTTGATCTCGGCGTCTTCCAGCGCGATCAACTCGACAACGGCGGCGTGAAGCTGGTTTTCGTCGCGCATCGGCGCTGTGCAACCTTCCAGATAGCTCACATAGGAGCCTTTCTCGGCGATGATCAGCGTGCGCTCGAACTGGCCGGTCTGCTCCGCGTTGATGCGGAAATAGGTGGACAGCTCCATAGGGCAGCGGACGCCTTCCGGGATATAGACAAAGGAGCCGTCGGAGTAGACCGCCGAATTGAGCGTTGCGTAATAATTGTCGGTGATCGGAACGACCGAGCCGAGATACTTCCGCACAAGTTCGGGATGGTCGCGAACCGCCTCGGAGATCGAGCAGAAGATCACGCCCGCCTTGCCCAGTTCCTTCTTGAATGTCGTGACGACGGAAACGCTGTCGAATACGGCATCGACGGCGACGCGCGATCCCTGCACGCCGGCCAGCATTTCCTGCTCCTTCAGCGGAATGCCGAGGCGCTCATAGGTGCGCAGCAACTCGGGATCGACCTCTTCGAGACTTTTCGGCCCCTCGGTCGATTTCGGCGCGGAATAATAGTAAAGGTCCTGAAAGTCGATCTTGGGGTAATGGACATGCGCCCAGGTCGGCTCGGTCATGGTGATCCAGCGCCGGAAGGCGGACAGACGCCATTCGAGCAGCCATTCCGGCTCGCCCTTCTTTTCCGAGATGAACCGGACCGTGTCCTCGTTCAGCCCCTTGGGCGCGCGGATGGACTCGATCTCCGTCTCGAAACCATATTTGTACTTGTCGACGTCGATGTCTTTTACGCGTTCGATTGTCTCGACATCTATTGTCATGATCGTCCTCCGTTAACTCATAAAATGCAGGTCACGCGGCGCGTCGGCGCTCGGCGAACCTGCCGTAAATCGTCTTCCATGCGGCGGCGAACCGCTGAATATCCTCTGCGTCCGTATTCCAGCCCAGGCTGACGCGGATTGCGGCGGACCCAAGTTCCGGCGCCACGCCCATCGCATCGAGCACATGGCTGCGCGCGACCTTGCCCGACGAGCAGGCCGAACCGGCGCTCACGGCGACGCCCTCCAGATCGAGAGCCATCAGAACGGTTTCGGCATCCATGCCTTCGACGGCGAAACAGCTCGTATTGGGCAGGCGTTCCGTTTTCGCGGCGAATATGGTCAGATCAGGCGCAATCCCGGCGGCTTCCATTTCAAGCAGGTCGCGAAGCGCCCTGATGCGGTCCCACTGCACCGGCGAAGCCGCAGCCGCGCCAAATCCGGCAATGGCCGCGACATTTTCCGTGCCCGCGCGATAGCCGAATTCCTGTCCGCCGCCGCGCAGGAGAGCCGCCACCGGCAAGCCATCGCGCAGGACCGCCAATGCGCCGACGCCCTTCGGTCCGCCAAATTTGTGGCCTGAAATCGTCATCAGATCGACGCCAAGCGCGCCTGCGTCGAGCGGCATCTTGCCGAAAGCCTGTACCGAGTCGCAATGGGCGAGGCCGCCAAATTCGTGAGCCAGCGCCGCGACCTGCGCGACGGGCTGAATGACGCCGGTCTCATTGTTGGCCAGCATGACCGAGACGAGAAACGGCGCACCGTCGCTCTCGCTTTGCCAGGCTTCCAGCGCGGTCCGCGCCGCTTCCAGGTCGATGATGCCGTTGGCATCGACAGGCAGGACGCCGGTCTCGTCGTCGCCAAAGCGCCCGCCCTGCAGCACGGATGCGTGTTCGACGGCGGAGATGAACAGCCCGCCTTCCTTCTTGTCTCCCAGCCATGACGGCGAAAGCGCCATGACATTGGCCTCGGTTCCCCCGCTCGTGAACACGATTTGCCGGGGCTCGCAGCCAAGAGACGCAGCAACCCGCTCGCGGGCCGTGTCCACATGCGCACGCGCGCCGCGCCCCTCCGCGTGGATCGAGGAGGCGTTCCCCGCCAGATCCAGCGCGGCCAGCACGGCCTCGCGCGCTTCCGGGCGCAGAGGCGACGTGGCGTTATGATCGAGATAGCTTCTGGTCATCTAGTTCGCCGCGACATCCTGATCCGTTGGCTTGACCGCTGCGGCTTTCTTCATCGCCGCCTTGGTGAAGCGTCCCTCAAGCACGTCCTTGAGCGAGGCGTCCGCCAGAAAACCGCTGATATGGTCGCCCAGCGCGCGCCACAAATCGTGGGTCATGCAGCGCTTGGTGCCCAGACACCATTCCGCGCCTTCGATGGAGCAGCGGTTCATCTGAACGCCTTCGTCGGCTGCGTTCATGATTTCGCCGATGGAGATTTCCTCGGACGGCTTTGCAAGCATGTAGCCGCCCTTGGGCCCGCGAATGGCCTTGACCAGACCGGCGCGGCGCAACTTCATGAAGAGCTGTTCGAGATAGGCGATGGAAATGTGCTGCCTGTCGGCGATCATGGCCAGTGGCATCGCGGTATCGCCGCCATATTCCGCCAGATCCGCCATCGCCATGACGGCATAGCGTCCCTTTGTGCTCAGTTGCATGGTGCCTCGCCTTCAGCCGGGTTTCCGGTAAGAGCTTGAGTCGATTGGGCTTGCAGCCGAATGGGGCAAATGTGCTAAGAGATGCACGCGCGCCTGTTCGGCTGGCCAATTTTGAACTATTCTAAAACTCACTATGATGTATAGAAATCCCGACAAGAGAAGTCAAGTTTCCCGCGCCAACTTTTCCTTAAAAATGCGAGGGGCGTAATGAGCCGCAGGGCGCATCCGGCGCCGTTACGCCCGGCCTCCCCGAGTTTTTCACCATGAAGCGACTGTCATGCCCGAAGTCATAATCAACGGTCCGGCGGGCCGGATCGAAGCCCGCTATCACCATGAAGCCTCGAATTTCGCGCCGGTTGCGATCATTCTGCATCCGCATCCGCAATTCGGCGGCACGATGAACAACCAGATCGTCTACCAGCTCTATTACGCCTTTGCGCAGCGGGGCTTTTCCGTGCTGCGCTTCAATTTCCGCGGGGTGGGGCGCAGTCAGGGGCTGTTCGATAACGGGCCCGGCGAACTGGCCGACGCCGCGACCGCGCTCGACTGGCTGCAGACCTATAATCCGGATGCGCGCTCCTGCTGGATCGCCGGCGTCTCCTTCGGATCGTGGATCGCGATGCAGCTTCTGATGCGCCGCCCGGAGATCGACGGCTTCATCGCGGTTGCTCCGCCCGCCAATCTCTACGATTTCAGCTTTCTTGCGCCATGCCCGTCATCCGGCCTGATGATCAATGGCGCGGACGATCGCGTCGTCCCGCCTGATTCGGTGAAAGGGCTGGTGGACAAGCTGAAGACGCAGAAAGGCATCGTCATCAGCCACGAAACCATTCCCGGCGCGAACCACTTTTTCGAAAATCGCCTCGAAGAGATGATCGGCACGGTGCACGGCTATCTCGATCAGCGGCTCGATCCTGCCTATCGCCTGCCTGCGCCGAGCAAGAAGAAAAAGATCGAGGAGTAGCCGCACTCGGTCAGCGTTTGCCCGCGTCCATGTCGCTGGAATAAGTCAGGCTGACCGCATAAATTGCCCCTCATGAGCAAAGCGAAGTCGCGAGGCGGGGGCATTCCGGACTATGTCGAAGGCTGGTTCGCGGCGAAGGGCTGGGAGGTCCGGCCCTATCAGCGCCGGATGGCCGAGGCGTTCGCGCGGCGGCAATCGACCCTCCTGGTTGCGCCCACGGGCGGCGGCAAGACGCTCTCCGGTTTCCTTCCCGCGCTGATCGACATTCAAGAGAGCGGCGCAAAGGGCCTTCACACTCTCTATATATCGCCGCTGAAAGCGCTCGCGAACGACATTGAGCGCAATCTCCATCAGCCCATCGCCGAAATGGGGCTGAATGTCACTGTGGAGAGCCGCACCGGCGACACGCCCGCCTCCAAGCGCCGCCGGCAACGCGAGCGCCCGCCGAATATCCTGCTGACGACGCCGGAATCGCTGATGCTGATGCTCTCCTTTGCGGGAGCACGCAAGATGTTCGCCAATCTGCGGCTGGTGATCGTCGATGAGGTTCACAGCTTCGCCCCCACCAAGCGCGGCGATTTCACCGCCCTCGCGCTTGGCCGGCTAGCGGAATTTGCGCCCGATCACATCCGCTTCGGTCTTTCCGCGACGGCTGCGCGACCCGAACAGCTCGCGAAATGGCTCTGCTTCGCCGACAGCCCGGCGACGCTGCTCAAAGCCGGACTATCGGCCCGCCCCAATGTCCGCATCATGAAGGTCAGGGCCCGCATCCCCTATGGCGGGCATATGGGACATTACGCGGTCGCCGATATTTACGAGGCAATCAAGGCGACGCGAAGCTGCATCGTTTTCGTCAATACGCGCGCGCAGGCTGAGCTGATCACGCAGTTTCTCTGGGAGGTAAACGAAGATTCCCTGCCGATCACTGTCTATCATGGCAGCCTCAACCGAGAACAACGCCGGCGCACCGAGGCGATGATGGCGGCGGGCCGGATTCGGGCGGTGGTGGCGACGGCGGCGCTGGAACTGGGCATCGACTGGGGCGATGTGGATCTCGTCATTCAGGTGGGCGCGCCGAAGGGCGTCAGCCGCCTGTTGCAGAGGATCGGGCGCTCGAATCACCGGCTCGACGTGCCCAGCGAGGCGCTGCTGGTGCCGTCCAACCGTTTCGAGTGTCTGGAATGCCAGGCGGCGCTCATGGCGATCAGGCGCGGGCAGCTCGATGGCGAGGAGCCGATCGACGGATCGCAGGACGCGGTCATTCAATATATCGTGAACTGCGCCTGCGGCGAGCCGATCGAGCCGGGCGACATCCATGCGGAGGTCACGCGCTTGCTGCCTTATCGCCGCCTGACGCGCGAGGCTTTCGACCGGCTGTTCCGTTTCGCCGTCGATGGCGGAAATGTGCTGGCGAATTACGAGCGCTACAAGCGACTGCACGAGCAGGAAGATGGCCGCTACGTCGCCGCGTCGAACGCCGTGCGCCGCCGTCACCGGATGAATATCGGCGTCATCGTCGAGGCGGCGCGGCTTAAGGTGAAGCGGCTTAACAAGACCGGGAAAATGGGCCGCATTCTCGGCGAAGTGGAAGAATATTTCGCGCAAGGGCTGACGCCGGGCGACACCTTCATTTTCGCGGGCGAACTCTTGTCTTTCGTCGGCATCCGCGACCTGACCATCGAAGCACGCCCGGCGCGGGGCGGCGAACCGAAAATCCCCGCCTATGCTGGTGGCCAGATGCCCCTATCCACATTCCTCGCCGACGGCGTGCGCGAAGTGCTTCACGATCCATCGCGCTGGCGTGGCCTGCCGTCCGAAGTGCGCGAATGGCTGAACCTGCAAGGCGCGTTCTCGGCAATCCCCCCGCCGGAATGCCTGCTGGTCGAACATTTTCCGCGCCGCCGACTGCGTCATACGATTTTCTACACATTCGAAGGCCGCCGGGCCAACCAGACGCTCGGCCTGCTGCTGACACGGCGCATGGAGCGCGAAGGCTTCAAGCCGATCAGCTTCACAGTTTCCGATTATGGCCTGGGCATTGCCGGTCTTGAGGAAATCGGGGAAGACGCCGCGAACGCGCTTCTCACACCGGATATTCTGGGCGACGATCTGGAGGAATGGATGATGGAGGCGGCGATGCTGCGGCGGTCCTTCCGGCATGTCGCCATCGTTGCCGGGCTTGCCGAGCAGCAGCATGTCGGCCAGCGCTCGACCATGCGCCAGCTCACGGTGAACACGAACCTGATCTATGACGTGCTGCGCCGTCATGAACCGGACCATGTGCTGCTTTCGGTCGCGCGGCGCGATGCCGAGCGGGAGTTGCTGGATTTGCGGCGGCTATCGGATATGCTAACGCGCTTTTCGGGCAAGCTGCTTTACAAGGCGCTGGATATGGCCTCGCCGCTGTCGGTGCCGATCCTAACTGAAGTGCGCACGGAGCAGGTGCGCGGCTCTGGCGTGGAGGCGCTGCTCGCTCAGGCCAATGTCGCCGAGGATGCCGAGGAAATGATCGCCGATGTCCGCACTGCCCTTGCCTAGAGCCTCGTCCTGCCAGACACGCATGGAGAGCGACTTCGCCGGGCAGCGGATCGTCCTCGATGCTTCAGGTGCGCTTTATATTCCTGATGACGACTTGCTGCTGGTCGCGGACCTGCATCTGGAAAAGGGCTCGTTCTATGCCGTGCGCGGGAATCCGGTTCCCTGCTTCGATACGCGCGACACGCTGGCGCGGTTGTCGGCGGTCATTGATGTCTACGGGCCGGGACGCGTGGTCTGTCTGGGGGACAGCTTTCACGACGGGCGCGCGGCGGGACGGATGAGCCGCGCCGATGCGGAGGCGCTGCATGATCTGGTCGAGGCGGCGGATGAGTGGATCTGGGTCAGCGGCAATCATGATCCGGATGCGCCAAAAGGGCTGCCGGGGCGCGCCATGCCGCACCTTGCCGCCGGAGCGCTGACGCTCTGTCACAGGCCGGAAGACGGCGCGGCTCCCATGATCGCCGGGCATTTTCATCCCAAGCATGGCGTAAATCTGGGCGGCCGGCGCATTTCCGCGCGCTGCTTTATTCTCGGGCGCGATCTGTTGCTGATGCCAGCTTTCGGGGCCTATGCGGGCGGTCTCAGCAGCGCGGGCGAAGCGGTTGCCTCCCTTTTTGCCGGGCAAGCGCGTTGGCATGCCCTGATCTACGGCGACAAGCTCTGGGTGCTTGAATAAGCCGGCCATCCGCCCCGACCACCGAACATCGCGCAAGCCGGATTTTCGGCTCTCATACATCTTCATTGACAGATTAGGACAGTTGACCTAATTTGCGGTAAATAGGACGATTGTCCTAATCGGGATCATTCCGGTAATCCGAAGCTTTTGGGCCGAAGGTCTGTCATGGGCGGCAAGTCGAAACGCGATCAGATCGTTGAAGCGGCTGACGAGCTGTTCTATCGGCAAGGTTTCGAGCACAGCTCCTTTGCCGACATCGCCGATGCCGTCAGGATCTCGCGTGGCAATTTCTACTATCACTTCAAATCAAAGGACGAGATCCTCGATGCCGTGATCGAGCGGCGATTGTCGAAAACGCGACAGATGCTCGATCAGTGGGAAGAAGCCGGCGAAAGTCCCGCGGGTCGCATCCGCAGCTTCATCAATATTCTGATCGCGAACCAGTCCCGGATCATGGCCCATGGCTGTCCGGTCGGCACGCTGTGCGCCGAGCTTGCCAAGCTCGATCATGCCGCCCAGCCGCAGGCGACGAGGCTGTTCACGCTGTTTCACGAGTGGCTCCGCCGGCAATTCGTGGCGCTGGGCCGCGAAGCGGATGCCGATACGCTGGCGATGCATCTCCTCGCCCGCAGTCAGGGCGTGGCGACGCTGTCCACCGCCTTTCGCGACGAAAACTTCGTCAAACAGGAGGTCGCGCAGATGTGCGACTGGCTCGATGCGCAGGCCGGCAGCGCCGCGCGAAACTAACAGGAGGAGTAAAATCCAATGTACATCGTGCTGCTGAAATTTTCCCGGCATAAGGACCGTGCCGGCGAATTCATGGAGGGACACAAGGAATGGCTCAAGCGCGGTTTCGAGGACGGCGTCTTCCTGTTGGCTGGCAGCCTCAAGCCTGAGCCGGGCGGGGGAATCCTGGCGCATGATACGTCGCTGACTGATCTTGAAATACGCGTGAACAGTGATCCCTTCGTCGCTGAAAACGTTGTCGATGCCGAAATTCTTGAAATCGCGCCTTCAAGGGCCGATGAGCGGCTGGAATTCCTGCTTCGTTGAGATGTGCGCGGGAGATTTTCGAGCGACCAGGGCGCTGACCTTCGCGATCGGTAAAGAGCAGGCGAAAAAAAAGCCGTTCCGGGGGAGAAACGGCTTTCAGTCTTGCAGGGTCGTTATTGGGGGGCGAGAGGGCGGGCCAAGGGGGCAATGGGGGGGGCGTATCGGCCCGCGCCTCTCTGTAAAATCAAATAAATATCACTGCGTCTGGAGCATCGTCGGCAGACGAGGACTGGCCTCGTCTGCCTAAAGGCTTTTAAGTCAGGCTGCTCTCGTCACGGTCCCGGATGCAAATCTGAACGCAACACCGATTGCAACAGGGGCACTCCAAACAATAACCGAACTCCAGCAAAGTCTGACCAAGGTTTTCAGTACTCTACGCAACAAACGCCACACTTACTAAACGCGAACACAAACAATAAATTAATTCAATCAATGGTACTTCTTGCTATTATTTGTGAAGTTCTGACTGTTTTTCAAGACCGCATGTTCGATATTTATTTCTTCACCGCGTAATTTTTTAGCCAGCATTTCCAGAAGCGACGCATGCAGCATTTTATCGGGTTCTTGATCCGGCGGATTGAGAGCCAGGAACCGTAAAATGTCTTGATACTCCGCCATCGACTGTCCCTATGGTTATTGCCGTCTTGTGTGTCTTTTGTGCCGCTCGCTTATGTCAAAAGTATGACCTGAAAGATGAATACGCTTGACACTGTTGAAAGCGCCACGGCTTTTCCGCTGTTTATCCACAAGATCGAAGCCGGTCAAGCAATTTTCCCTCACTGCGTTGCGCGCTCTTTTCTGTGCACCGCGCATGGGCCCCGTGCTGTCAGTCCTCTCGAATCGCCTAAGCTGCGACCGGGCTACCAATGCATGAGGAACAAGCTATGGCGAACTTCGCGACACATCTCGGCTGGGGCGCCGTTGGAGCCGGGCTCGCCGCTTCCGCGACCTATGCGGCCGATGTCGTGCCTGCGGGCGATCTGCTCACCCTGACGCTGGCCGGCGTGATCGGCAGCGTCCTGCCGGATATCGACCTTGAAAAGGCGGTTCCCTCGCGCCTGCTCTTTACCGGGCTGGGACTGCTGCTCGCCTTTGTCGTGCTGTTCAATTTCAAGGCGACCTATTCCGTCACCGAACTCTGGATCATCTGGCTGGGCGTGTTCGCCTCCATGCGGTATGGCGTGTTTTATCTGTTCCACAACAACGCGGTTCACCGAGGCATTTTTCATTCGCTGCTTGCGGGTGTGTTTTTCATGACCGTGACGGCGATCATCCTGGCCTATGCGCTTGGCCGGGAGCCGGTGGTCGCCTGGATGGCCGGGTTGTTCGTGTTCTTCGGCTATGTCATCCATCTGATGCTCGACGAGATCTATTCGGTGGATTTCGTGGGTGCGCGGATCAAGCGCTCGTTCGGCAGCGCATTGAAACTGTTCGATGGGCGGTCGCCTGGTTCCTCCCTGCTTATGGCGGGCGCTTTGATGGTTGCGCTGATGATCGCGCCGCCCTCGGCGGAATTCCGGAAAATCATGAAGCCGTCAGAGGTGACAGAGTTTTTCCGTTACCGCATGTTTCCGCAAAATGGCTGGTTCCAGTCACGGGTCGCCAGCGCGCTTGCCCTGCCGCAGAGCCATCGTACGGCGGAAGCGGCCGGGGAGAAGCCGAGCCGGAGTGAATGAGCTTTCCGCGTGATCAGGAAAACAAGAAAAGGCCGCGGACCATGCCGCGGCTCTTGATTTTTTTATTTGGGTTGCATGACCTTTTTCAGATCATGCCCAGGACCATAGCGGCGATAAAGCCGAATGCCAGAATGGTCGCAACCATCTTCAAGCTGGCACTGTGTCCCATCCGTTTCCTCCTGAATTCGTCATCAACACGCGATAGAGGCCGCATAAATGGGCAGAGAGACTGCCCTTGCGGAGAGGCTCGAACTGCAGCGCCTTGGAATTTACTCAGCGTGCAGCATGGCTTGAAAAACCGATGGTAAGAAGCTTTGTGCCAATTTCGCAAGAAAAAAAGATGCTGCAATGCAGCATTGACATCGCTTCTTTCACTTTCGCTAATATATCAGCACTTTGTTTCGTTGAAAGCCTTATTTCTGCTCAAGAAACGGAGCTGCGCCACTTTGTCTTGAACGGAGTATAAATTTCGGAGCGATGCCCTTGATTAGGGCATCTCGTTGCTGTCAATCTGAAAAACTGAGAAAGCGCCAAGGATCCTGGATTATGACTTCATTTGATGCCCTTCTTGTACACAAGACCGATGACGGCCAGACCGCCGAATGGACGAGCCTCACGGAAGAAGACCTCATGGATGGCAATGTCACGGTTCAGATCAGCCATTCGACCGTCAATTACAAGGACGGGCTGGCCGTGACCGGCAAGGCCCCTGTCATTCGCCGCTCCCCCATGATCCCAGGTATCGACTTCGCCGGGACTGTCACGGCCTCGACCCATCCCGATTTCAAGGCGGGCGACCGCGTTCTGGCCAATGGCTGGGGGCTTGGCGAGGTCCATTATGGCGGCTATGCGCAGATGGCGCGCGTGAATGGCGACTGGCTGCTGCCCATCCCGGAGGCGTTCTCGCCGGCCGATTGCATGGCCATCGGAACGGCTGGCTATACGGCAATGCTATGCGTCATGGCGCTGGAAGCGAACGGCGCGACGCCAGAAGACGGGCCGGTGCTGGTGACCGGTGCTGCGGGCGGTGTCGGCAGCGTCGCAATCGCGTTGCTGGCAAGACTGGGCTACAGCGTGATGGCGAGCACGGGCCGCGCCGAGACGGCGGACTATCTGAAATCGCTCGGCGCATCCGAAATCGTGGCGCGCGATGAACTGTCCGAAAAGCCGCGTCCGCTCGGCAAGGAACGCTGGGCGGGCGCCGTCGATGTTGCCGGGAGCACAACCCTGGCCAATGTGCTCGCCCAGACCAGATATGGCGGAACCGTCGCGGCCTGTGGTCTGGCGCAGGGCATGGACCTTCCCGCCAGCGTGGCTCCGTTCATCCTGCGCGGCGTCACGCTTGCCGGTGTGGATTCCGTCATGGCCCCGAAGGCGAAGCGCGCCGAAGCCTGGAAGCGCCTGGCGCAGGATCTGGACCTCGCCAAGCTCCACGGCATGACGGAAACGCGCCCCTTGCGCGATGTCGTGGAACTGTCCCCGGAGATTCTGGCGGGCAAGGTCAAGGGACGGATCGTGCTGGAGGTTGGCGAAATCGCGGCCTGAGCGCACATGCTCAGGTCAACGCCGAGGTGATCCGTTTCAGGCTGTCGAGTATGGGCTGATACGCCTCTTCGTCGCGGTCTTCCGGATAGACGGCATAGGCAGGATAGACAAAGCGCGGCAGACGCTTGATTGGCGTTAGTTCACCGCGATCGAGATAGGCTTGCGCGGTGCGCAGGGGAAAATAGGCCACGCCGCCCGTCGCGATCAGGGTGCTGACGCCAATCGCGCCAAGCTTCAGTGACAATCCCGCCAGCCGGTTCGCTGGGAAGGCGAGCGCATGATCGGACCCGAATTCCGGCCCCCAATCCACGAAGACGTAATCGGCCATGGGCGCTTCACGGTCACCGCTGGCCGAGACGAGAACGAGTTCCTCGTCAAAAAGGTGTTCGATGACCAGGCCCGGACGATTGGTCGGGCGGTACATGATCGCCAGATCGAGCGTACCGTCGACCAGCCGATCCATCAGACTGGTGGATGAACCGTTCAGCGCGGTGACGGCGATGTCAGGCAGGTTCTGCCGCATCCAGGCAAGCCAGGGGAGCAGGAGCCCTTCCCACAGGCTGGGCTGCCCGCCGACCGCCATGTGGTCCCGATGGGTTTCCGCCAGTTGCACCTCCAGCCGCGCATGTTCCCAGACGCGGACCAGAGCGAGCGCGTGCTTGTGGAACTGCTGCCCCGCCGGGGTAAGCGTGGCGCCCGCCTTGGAACGCTCGAAAAGCGACCGGCCGAGCAACTCCTCCAGCGCCTTGATCCGCGAACTGACCGTGGACTGCGTGACATGCAGCCTTTCGGCGGCCTCCACGAAGGAGCCGGTATCGGCGATGGCCAGAAATGTCCTTGCTAGCGTGATGTCCATGGCGTTGGCCATGATCTATCAATCGAATTTGTCGATATGAAGCAAAGAAAAAATTCGTTTGTCTAATCCGTCGCACGCGCACAAATTCGCATCCGGCGGATTGAAGCTCCGCATTTATCCTTGGATACGGGCAAATGAAAAAGAAATTACCGGAAAAATCGAAGTCCTCTTCAGACGCGCCGGAAAAAAGCGGCAAGAAAGCGGCTGGCAGCGCCAAAAAAGCCGGCAAGAAATGAGGTCTGTGCCATTGTTCGGGACGCAGATGTCGGTTCCGCAATAACAGAGCGCAGAAACAATCCGAATCTCAAGGGAAGGAATGCTTCTTCCCTTTCTTGCAAATCCCCTCTTCCACTCCAATCTTAGCGAGAAAATCATGTCACGGACTATCCACGCTATCGCCATCGGCTGCGCGGCTCTCCTTGCGATCGGTGAAGCAAGCGCATTGCAGCTTACCAACCGCGATCCGGCCGCGATCAACCTCGTGGTGACGGAAAACGGCGCGTCCCAGGAAATGGTTGTGAAATCCGCCGAGATGCTCGACGGCTTCTGCCTGAAAGGCTGCACGATCAAGACGCCGGATGGCGAGGAGTATGAATTCGACGGGACCGAGGTTGTCTCGATCGAGGAGGGCCTGATGTTCCTCGACGAACCTGCCGATTATGGGGCGGATGCCGATCTCCCGGCCGATGTCGACATCCCGGCCGAAGGGGAAGACCAGCCGGCACAGTAGCAGCGATGCGTCAAGCCGTCGGGGTGATGACCTCCGGCGGCTGAACCTCATTCGGCGGCCGTGCGTTCCGCGTTCTTGTGCGCCAGGAGCTTGCGCTCCCAGTTCAGTGCGTGTTCGACGATCAGTTCGAGATCCTCGAATTGGGGATGCCAGCGGAAGGTGTCGTGAATGAGCTTGGTCTCGGCGACCAGTTCCGCCGGATCGCCCGCGCGCCGCCCGCCTTTCCGAATCTCGAAATCCACTCCCGATACTCGCTTGACCGTTTCGATGACGTCGAGGACGGAATAGCCGCGCCCATAACCGCAATTGAGCACCGCGCTCTCGCCGCCGCCACGCAGATATTGCAGCGCGTGCCAGTGGGCGCGCACGAGGTCGGTCACATGAATGTAATCGCGCACGCAGGTTCCGTCCGGCGTCGGGTAGTCCGTGCCGAAAATCGTCATGTAGGGCCGCTGGCCGGTGACGACTTCGCTGGCAACCTTGATCAGATGGGTGGCTCTCGGCGTCGCCTGGCCCGACCGGCTGGCCGCATCCGCGCCCGCCACGTTGAAATATCGCAGCGCGCAATAGTGCAGGGGATGGACGGCGGCTGTATCGGCGAGCATGCGCTCCGTCATCATCTTGGAGGCGCCATAGGGTGAGATCGGCTCCAGCGGCGCTGTCTCCGCGACGGGGGTGTTGTCGGGAATGCCATATACGGCAGCCGTGGAGGAGAAGATGAAATTCCTTACGCCATGCGCGACCGCCGCTGCGATCAGGCTGCGGGATTTGACGGTATTGTTGAGGTAATACCCAAGCGGGTCGGCAACCGAGTCCGGAACCACCACGGACCCGGCGAAATGCAGCACCGCGTCGATCTCATGTTCGGAAAAGATGCGGTCCAGCAGCGTTTCGTCGCCAATGTCGCCGCCGATGAAATGGGCTTCCCGCGGAATGAGGCGGCGCAGTCCCGTCGTCAGATCGTCGATAACGACGACGGTTTCGCCGTTGTCGACGAGTTCGAGCGCCATATGGCTGCCGATATAGCCTGCGCCGCCAGTCACCAGGACAGCCATGTCGTCCCCTCATCTGTCGCCACCATCGTGGCTGTTTCGTCATCGTCGGGGCGGGGGCGTCAAATGTCGAGAAAAAATGGCGTCCCTTGCTCGTATAGCGGGAGCTGGTAACCGGCCAGAGCCCCACGCTCCGAATTGATCGGTGCGCGGATGACTCTGGTTTGTGGCTATTCGTCCCGGTAGATGCGCTCGCGCCGTTCGTGGCGCTCCTGCGCCTCCAGGCTCCGCTCGACCACCGGACGCGCCTCCAGCCTTTTCAGGCTGATCGGTTCGCCGGTGTCGACGCAATAGCCATAGCTGCCGTCCTGAATTCGCAGCAAGGCTTCGTCGATCTTCGAAATCAACTTGCGTTGCCGATCCCGCGCCCTCAACTCAAGCGCACGGTCCGTCTCTGAACTGGCGCGATCGGTTAGATCGGGATGGTGGCCGGAATGTTGCAGATTATCCAGCGTCTCGCGGCTGGATTTCAGGATT
Organism: Rhodomicrobiaceae bacterium; assembly: GCA_050330195.1. GTDB lineage: Bacteria > Pseudomonadota > Alphaproteobacteria > Rhizobiales > Rhodomicrobiaceae > JAHQVI01. The sequence goes on from JBHJOB010000111.1 coordinate 23,506, forward strand.
TCCGACTTCCAGTCCAGCAGCTTGTCTCTGAAATAGGCAAGCTGCCGCTCATTCATAAACGGTTCGTCTTCCGACGGTGTGTAACCGTCCGGCAGATCAGAGCCGCCCATATAAGACCTCTCGCAAATAACGCGCTGCCGCATCGATCATCCGGGCAAATGCCATGAAATTGTTTTCAAATGGCATCCCGGACGATGGCTGTGCGGCACGTATTTAGCCGTAATCGCTCTCAAGTCAAGCGTAACAATGGCAAACTACACGTCGCGTACTGCAATAGGCTCTACGCCGTATCGACAATTTTCTATAAAGATGAATGGTTTGAAAGATTTGGTTTATGCGACCTGCCGCTCGTAGCGCTCGTCCCATTCATCTTCGTCCCAGTCATCCTCTTCGTTCCGGAACCAGCTTTCGGTCCCGGTGAACTGGATATCGGCGAGCGGACGCATCGTGCCGTTTGCGTAATGGGCAAACAGCCGGCCGCGCCCGGACATGGAGAGGCCGGTGAAAGCGCCGCCGACACAGCCGTCGGCTTCGGATTTGAGCACCTTGACGAGGCCGCTGCGGTCGGGGAACTGCGTGATCCCGCCGGTTCCGAAAATGAGCGAGACGTTGCCCATGCGGGCACCGTCGATCATCATGTCGATGACCGGCACGACCAGCGAAGCCTTGTCCAGCCTGCCATCGGGGCTGAAGACGAAATTCTGGCCGGCATTCTTCCACGCCACTTCGCCGGCTCGGGCGTCGCGGCGCACACGATAGAACAGGTTCCAGCAATCCTTGCCCGCGCTGCGCTGCGAAGTCATCTTCGCCCAGCGCAGAACGAGCTGGATCTTGCCGCCCTCCGGCGTGGTCAGCTTGAGGGAGCCGCCGGCCAGCGTCCGGTCGAGGAATTTCAGCCTGTCGTCGCCAAGCACGATGCCGGAGGCCTGAACGGAGGGATCGCGTGCGAACAGCGTCTTGTCGAGCAATTCGCTGCCATCGACGTCGAATTCGGCGTTCGCGGTCATCGGAAAGGCGGGAAGGTTAGCCCGGTAGGTGATCCGCGCGGTCGCCTCTGTCTCGATGCCGGATGCGTCCAGACGAACGATCTTCGGCTCGGGGGCCGCGGGCTCGCCTGCCTGATCGAGCGGCAATCCGAGCAGGAAGCGGCCCGCGCCATTGATCAGATAGCCGTCCTCGCTGAGCGCGAGATCGTCATCGACCGAGCCGAATGCGGGGCCGAAAATCGGCTCGCCGGTCGATCTGCTGCCTGCCTGCTCGCAAACCAGGAAGACGTCCCGCGCGGCCGGTTTGAGATCCATCTCGGGCTCGGCGGGTTCGGGTTCGTGCTCTTCCTGTTCCCAGGGAAGGCCGAGCGTCGGCTCCATATCGCGCAGGTCGCCGGGCAGATCCATGCTTGCCGGTCTTGCATAATGACGCAGGCCGCGAGCCGCCGCCAATGCTTCCATAAGCCCCATCTTACGCCTCCTCACACAAAGCGAAACTGTCAGATTTCCATCACGTTAGACCAGTGAACACTTATGAAAAGTAAACACCTGCGCCGTTATGACAGAAGAATTCGATGAAAAACTCTGTGGGCGGTTTTGAATTGGGTGGAGGAGGTAAATAAAAGGTAACGCTTTGCGAAAAGCTTGCCCTGCCGGTCGCCGCACCGTTAACTACGCGGAACGGACAACAACCAGGACATACAATGCGTTTCGAAGGCACAAATTCTTATGTTGCGGGCGAAGATCTGCGCGTGGCGGTCAATGCGGCGATTACACTTGAGCGCCCCTTGCTCATCAAGGGCGAGCCGGGGACCGGCAAGACCGTTCTCGCACGCGAGGTTGCCGAGTCGCTCGGAGTGCCGCTGATCGAATGGCATATCAAATCGACCACCAAGGCCCAGCAGGGCCTTTATGATTATGACGCCGTCAGCCGCCTGCGCGACAGCCAGCTCGGCGACGAGCGCGTCAGGGACATCCGCAATTACATCAGGCGCGGAAAATTGTGGGAAGCCTTTGCGCTGGACGAGCGTCCCGTCCTCCTCATCGACGAGATCGACAAGGCGGATATCGAGTTTCCCAACGATCTGCTGCAGGAACTCGACCGGATGGAGTTCTACGTCTACGAAACCGGCGAAACCATCACCGCCAGGCAGCGTCCGATCGTGTTCATCACCTCGAACAACGAAAAGGAACTGCCCGACGCCTTCCTGCGGCGCTGTTTTTTCCACTACATCAAGTTTCCCGACCCCGAAACGATGTCCGATATAGTCGATGTTCATTTTCCCGGGCTTAAACAGAGATTGCTGAAGGAGGCGCTGACCGTCTTCTACGAGATCCGCGACGTTCCGGGCCTGAAGAAAAAGCCCTCGACATCGGAGTTGCTGGACTGGCTGAAGCTGCTCCTCAACGAGGATATCGACCCGGAAACGCTGCGCGAGCGCGACACGAAGAAAATGATCCCGCCGCTGCATGGCGCGCTGCTCAAGAATGAGCAGGACGTTCACATCTTCGAAAGGCTCGCCTTCATGATGCGGCGGAAAGAAACGTAACGGTTCGTAAACTCTTTCGCGGCACATCGTGGTATAAAGGCATCTTTGCATGCCGGGTGTATAGGAGAACCAAAATGCGTGCCCTTGGAAAGCTTTTGACGATTGGCGTCATTCTTGCGGGCAGCTCATCTCTTGCCAGCCATGCCAGTGCCCAGGCGAGTCAGTGGGACCACAATGGCTCGGTCATGCGGCTGGAGGTCAAGGGCGAGAAGACCCGTTTCATCTACGAAGATCCGCGCGGCGCGCTTGCGGCTGCAAAGGTCAAGAGAGGCACGGTCCTCTTTGACGGCAAGGAGAAGAAGGACGGGCGCCTCGAAGGCTATGCGAAATTGTTCCGCAAGGGCTGCGATCCGGTCGACTATTACGTCGAGGGGGCCTATGACAAGGAGAAGGGCGAAATCCTTCTGCAGGGGCAGGCTCCGCTTTACTCCGGCGACGGATGCAAAATCACCGGCTATACGGACGAAGGTTCGGCCAGCAGCCTGCAGTTCACGCGCACCGGCCCTGCGCCGAATCTTTATGCCGATCGCGAAGAGCCTGCCGCCCGGTCCGCCGGCGACAGTCGCGACTATCTGCCGCCGCGTTCGCTGAGCAGCGCCGAGGACGCGCCGGTCGACGCCGAGCCACCGCGCCGCCGCACACGCGAAGCCGAGGCGAATATCGACCGCGATCCGCCGCGCCGCCAGCGCGCCCGCGAGGCGGATGTCGAGCGCGATCCGGCTTATACAGGGCGTAGCTATGTCGAGCGCGATCCGGCCTACAGCGAGCGGGATTACGCCTATCAGCCCGAATATCGCCGTTACCGGCGTCTGTATCAAAGCGACGACGAATACGTACCGTCGTGGCGCGAGCCTTACGACGAATACGAGTATGACGATGATGACGAGTATGACGAACCAGCCTACCATCCATACCAGCCGGGATGGCGGCGCTATTACGATTAGGCCGTTTTCGGCATAGCTGCCTCGCTCGCCATCGCATCCCGCCGAAACCGGGGCATTCGTGCGGTGACACGGGCTGCATTCCGTGAAATCCCCGCCCCCGCGCGGGGATTTCGCAATTCATGATTTTCACGATGCCGGCCTGCCTGCTGTCTGGCCGCATTGCATCGGCCACCAATGCGAGGGGCTCTTGATCCTCGACGGACTATCCGATCTTACCCGCTCCGCCGGGAGCGCTGCCGGGGACTGGTTGACGCCGACATTGCGGCTGGGCGTGACGGGCCTCGCCCGATCCGGCAAGACCGTCTTCATCACCGCGCTCGTCCATAATCTCATTGCCGGCGGACGCTTGCCCTTCTTCAATGCCGCAAGGCAGGGACGCCTCATCCGCGCCTATCTCGAACCACAACCGGACGATGAGGTGCCGCGCTTTGCCTATGAGGATCATCTGGCGCGTCTGACAGCGGAAACGCCGGAATGGCCGGAAAGCACGCGGCGGATCAGCCAGCTTCGGCTGACGCTCGAATATGAACCGACAGCTCTGCTCTGGCGGCAGTTCGGCACGTCGACGCTGCATATCGACATCGTCGATTATCCGGGCGAATGGCTGCTCGATCTGCCGCTGCTCAAGCTGAGTTACGAGGACTGGGCGGAGGAGGCGGTCGGACTGAGCCGGTCGCCGGACAGGGCAGCTTTCGCAGCGGACTGGCATGGCTACCTCGCCGGACTCGATCCGCCTGCGGATGAAGATGAACAGACGGCAATGCGCGGGGCCGAGCTGTTCGCGGCGTATCTGCACGCCTGCCGGTATCAGGGCAATCTGATCTCGACGCTTTCGCCGGGGCGGATGCTGATGCCCGGCGATCTGGAAGGCTCACCCGCCCTGACCTTCATGCCGCTCGATGTCAGGCCCGGCGCACAGCCCCCTCGCGGTTCGCTCCATGCGATGATGGCGCGGCGCTTCGAGGCCTACAAGACGCATGTGGTAAAGCCGTTCTTCCGCGATCATTTCGCCCGGCTGGAGCGTCAGGTCGTGCTGGTGGATGTGTTGGGGACGCTCAATGGCGGGCCGCAGGCGCTCGCGGATCTCGACCGCGCCTTGCACGCCATCCTCACCTGTTTCCGGCCCGGTCCCAATAGCTGGCTGTCCGGCATTCTCGGCAAGAGGATCGACCGTATTCTGTTTGCCGCCACCAAGGCCGACCACATTCATCACACAAGCCACGACAGGCTTGAGACCATCCTCAACGAGCTGGTGCGCCGGGCGATGGATCGGGCGCTGTTCGCCGGGGCAAGTGTTCAGTCCGTGGCGATGGCCGCAGTGAGAGCCACCCGCGAGGTCGAGGCGCGCGAATGCGGCGGGCCGCTCGCCTGTATTGCCGGGATGCCGCTCAGCGGAGAGACGCTCGACGGGCAGCGTTTTGATGGGGCCAGCGAAGTGGCGCTGTTTCCAGGCGACCTGCCGAATCTTTCAAAAGGACAGGGCGATTCGCCGCTTGAGGCGCTGGCGGGCACATCGCTCTCGTTTCTGCGCTTCCGGCCGCCGCCTCTGCACGCCAACCGGTTTGGCGAGGCCGCGCTGCTGCCCCATATCCGTCTCGACCGCGCCATGCAGTTCCTGTTCGGAGACAAGCTCGAATGAGCGCCGATGATACGGCCCGCAAGCCGAAGACCTTCAAGCTCGACGATCCGCGCCTCGGTCCCGCCGAGCTCGCGCCAATCGACGCGCCTCCCGGCACGGAGGACGGCGAGGCGGAGGAGGCGCGCGAGGCGTCGCGGAATTTTGCCAGCGCGCAGTTGATGCGGTTCCGCCGGATCGGCTGGGGGGCGATATTCTTCTCCGCGCTTGGCGGGCTGATCTCCATCGGCGTCAGCATCTGGATCGCCAATTTCATCGCCGATCTCTTCGCAAGCGGCGGCTGGCTCGGCTATGTGGCGCTCGTGCTGGCGCTGATCGCCGCGTTTGCCGCCCTCGTTATCGCCGCACGCGAAATTCTCGGCTTCTTCCGGCTTGGCCGCGTCGCCTCCATCCGGCTTGGCGCGGAGGCAGCTTTGGCCGAGGCGGACAACAAGCGCGCCATGAGCGTGTCGGACCGGATCGGCAGCCTGTTCTCAGACCGGAGCGAGCTGAAATGGGGGGCAAAGCGGCTGGCCGAACATCGCCGGGACATCCTCGATGCGCGCGAACGGCTCATTCTGACGGAACGCGAATTGCTGACCCCGCTCGACCGTCAGGCGCGGCGCATCGTTTCCGCATCGGCGCGGCGCGTTGCGCTGATCACTGCCGTCAGTCCGTCCGCGATCATCGACGTCCTTTTCGTCGCCATCGAAAATCTGGCCATGTTGCGCCGTCTCGCCACGCTTTATGGCGGACGTCCCGGCTTGCTGGGCTCACTGCGTCTGGGACGGCTGGTGCTCGGCCATCTGGCGCTGACCGGCGGCGTCGCCATTGGTGACGATTTCATTCAGCAGCTTGTCGGCCATGGTCTGACGGCGCGGCTGTCGGCGCGGCTCGGCGAAGGCATCATGAACGGCGCTTTCACGGGCCGCATCGGCATCGCCGCCATCGATCTGTGCCGCCCGCTGCCGTTCATCGAAGCCGAACGCCCGCGCCTGCGCGACTTCATCGCGGAGCTGCGCAAATTCCGCGAACCGGGCGCCGGCAGTGCTAAGGATGGATGACGATCCGCGTGGCCTGCTTGCCGAATTCCTGCACCAGGGCAAAGAGTTCGCGCGCATTGGCCATATGCAGCCGCACGCAGCCATGCGAGGCCGGGCTGCCGAGCCGGTGAATGGCGTCGGTGCCGTGGATTGCGTAGCCGCCCTTATAGAAAATCGAATAGGGCATCGGCGCATTGTTGTATTTGCTGGATCGGTGATGCCGCCGCAGCGAGTAGGGCTGGAAACGGCCCGGCGGCGTCCTGTAGCGGCCGCGACCGGTCGAAACGGGCCAGACATAATACAGCTCGTCCTCGACATAGACCCGCATGAGCTGCTCGCTGCGATCGACCTCCACGTAGATCGATGCCTGTGCGGCCCGAGCAAGCCCGAAGGACGCGCAAAGCAAAAGGAGGCCTATGGAGAGAAAACGTGTCATGTGGGGTCCGCTCTTGAAAACTGTATGAATGGTAAAAATTTAAACAAAATCGTGCGACCCATGCATCTAATAACATGCTCATTGGTTAAGATGGGGGCAGGGCTTGGCAGCCAGGATTCTGATGCGTGGAAACGCGGGCCTTCGCGCATATAGAAGCGTTGCGTGACCGTGCCAATGAAGCTACAAGGTTTTGGGATAGGCTCCCGCGAGCCGATCGATCAGGCGCTGTGGCAGACGAAGTTGACGTCACAATTCTGAAACAAAGAATCCCCAAGACTTGGCACGATTTTAATTGCGTTGGGATAGGATTTTGGAGCAACCCAGCCAGCAAGACGGCTTGAGCAAGAGCTATCGCACGCTGTTTATCTCTGATGTCCATTTGGGCACCAAGGCGTGTCAGGCGAGCAATTTACTCGAATTCCTGAAGCGATACGAAGCCGATCAGTACTACCTTGTGGGGGACATTGTCGATTTCTGGCGCATCCGGCGCACTCCGCACTGGCCACAATCGCACAATGACGTGATTCAAAAGCTGTTGCGCAAGGTGCGCAAGGGTGCGCGCTTCGTCTACATCCCCGGCAATCATGACGAGGCCCTGCGCGCCTATTGCGGCCAGCATTTCGGCGGCATCGAGTTCAAGCGCAACGACATTCACGTAACGGCCGACGGGCGCCGCTTCCTCATCATGCATGGCGACGAGTTTGACGTGGTCATCCAATATGTGAAATGGCTCGCCTTCCTTGGCGACTGGGCATATGTGTCGGCGCTCGCCATGAATGCCGGCTTCAACAAGGTCCGCCGCCGGTTCGGCCTGCCTTACTGGTCGCTGTCCGCCTATCTGAAGCACAAGGTCAAGAAGGCGGTGAACTATATCGGCGACTTCGAGACGGCGCTGTCCGGCGAAGCCAGGCGTCATGGCGCGGATGGCGTGATCTGCGGCCACATCCATTTCCCCGCCATGCACGAGGTCGGTGGCGTGACCTACATCAATTGCGGCGACTGGGTCGAAAGCGGCACGGCTGTGGGTGAGACCTTCGACGGCAAGTTCGAGATCATCCGCTGGCTCGACATTGTTGAGGCCGAGGAACAGGCCAGAGCCGCCGAAATGGCGCACAGCGTGGCCGCCGCCTGATGCGTATCCTGATTGCGACCGATGCCTGGCGTCCTCAGGTGAACGGTGTCGTGCAGACCTATGAGCGGCTTCAGGAGCAACTCGTGCAGTTCGGACATGAGGTGCAGTTCCTTGTACCGGAAGGCTTCCGCACCTTGCCCCTGCCGACCTATCCGGAAATCCGTCTTGCCCTGATCACGCCCGCTCGCGCCCGGCGCAAGGTCGAAGCCTTCCGGCCCGATTACATTCATATCGGCACGGAAGGCCCGATCGGCTTGGCTACCCGCCTGTTTTGCGTGAAGGCGCACCACCCTTTCACGACCAGCTATCACACACGCTTTCCCGAATATGTTTCGGCGCGCCTGCCGATCCCGCTTTCATGGGGCTACAAGTTTGAGCGCTGGTTCCACAATGCGGCCAACGGGATTTTCGTCGCCACGCCTTCGCTTCAGGAAGAGTTGAGCAACAAGGGCCTGAAGCGGCTGATGCCGTGGTCGCGGGGCGTCGACACGGACATGTTTCGTCCCCGCAATGTGCGTCTGTTCGGCGCCGATCCGGTGTTTCTCTATGTCGGGCGCGTGGCGGTTGAAAAGAACCTGAGGGCGTTTCTCGATCTCGACTTGCCGGGCAAGAAGGTCATTGTGGGGGGAGGACCGCAGCGGAAGGCGCTGAAATCGGCCTATCCCGACGCGATCTTCACCGGGCCACTTTTGGGAGAGGCGCTTTCGGAAGCATTTGCCTCGGCGGACGTGTTCGTTTTCCCCAGCCGGACTGATACTTACGGGATCGTGCTGCTGGAAGCGCTCGCATCGGGCGTGCCCGTTGCGGCTTATCCGGTGACCGGCCCGAAGGATGTTGTCGAGAATGGCAAGGTCGGCTTCATCGACGAGAATTTGCAGGAAGCGGCCATTCAGGCGCTGAGCGTCGACCGGGACGCCTGCCGCGATTTTGCGCTGAAATTCAGTTGGGAAGCCTGCGCCCGCCAATTCGTGTCTAACATCACCTCGGTGTGCGGCCACATCCGGCCAGCGGCCTGATCTGGTTGAGGTGAAGGCCGCAGGACCGCGTTTCCTCCGTCATTCCCGCGAAAGCGCAGGGCTGTCCGGGGAACTCAGGCATATGCGATCTCCAGTTGAGCGGGGTGGCTTTTGGGCTGTGGTCTGCTCGGGTTCACCTTGGGCGGCTTATCGAGTTCGG